>UQVQ01000001.1 GCA_900544595.1 uncultured Bacillota bacterium
TTGCAAGGGCTATGAAAAACTTACTCCAAAAACTCATTAACTTCATATTTTCTCCTTAGGTTAACAAAAAAGAGAAACCGCTGCGCTCTTGCACAATAGTTTCTCTAAAGTATATGTATTAAATTCATGCGCGAAAAAAGAAGATTCGCGAGAAGCGAAGCGGTTACTCTCTCTTTTTTTCTCTCTGTTTTTGCGCATTTCTTTGCTCCCTTTTTTTGTCTAATAATATTCTATTATATATATTTATCACATTTTTATATAAAAAAGCAAGCGAAATTTAAAAAAAGATGCAAAATAAGTTTTTTGCATCTTTTCTTAATTCAAAACCGTTATTTAAGTTTTTTAATTTGCTCAACAAGTTTTGTTTCTTTATTTTGAAGTTTTTCGCGTTTTGCGAGATATTTTTCAAGGGCTAGAGGACTTTTCTTGTCTTTTTCGCTCTTTTCATATTCGTTTTCGAGTTCTTCAATTTCTTTTCTCACGTTTTCAAGTTGTGCTTCGTAGTTTCCTTTTTGAAGAGCTGCTTCGCTTCTTTCGCGTTGTTCAACTTGTTTGTTTAACGTCTTTTTTCTGTCGTAGGAAGTTTTTTTCTTTCTTGGATGTTTTTTAATTTTAATTTTTCTTGTGTAGAAGATGATAAGTCCGCCAATTAAGCAAACGGCAAAGAGAACAGAAGGAACAACATACCAAGCAAGAGATGAGCTACTTGAATTGTTGTCTTTATTGTTATCGTCTTTATTATCGTCGTTGGTGGTGTTGTTGTTTATTGGAACAGTGTAGTCATAAACGCTCATAGAACGGTTGCTTGCGCTTTCTTGATTAAGTTTTTTAAGTTCGTCGAAAGAAACAATGCCTTCTTTAAGATATTTTGTTTCTGTTTCGTTTTCTTCTTTAACAAGCTCAAATGTGTCTTTTTGCGTGTTATTAAACATTGAATCTGATGTTCTTGTTGTGTAGAGGCGAACATCATCAACAAAAGCATATCCAGAGGTTTGTTTTTCTTTTGTTCCAAATTTTATAACAAAATTGAGTTCTTTTGCGTCGTCGGTTGTTTTAATGAAAACATGGAAAGTTGCCCATTCGTTTGCATTTTCGCTGTGTTCAACATAGGAAAATATATTTTCTTTTGAATAGATTGTTTTTCCGTCTTTATCAACCAAGAAGAAACTAAGATTATTAGTTTGTTCTGCGTTTGCAGGAGTGTTAAAGCGGAAGGAAATTTCATAGTAGGATTTGCTTGAAAGTTTGAAGCTTTCGCTTGTTATTGTTTGATAGGACGCGCTGCTGTTATACATCATCAAAACATTGTTATTGCTCGTTGAGCCGTTTTCTGGGTTAACAGCGGTTATTCCAAGTTGGGTCATTCTTTCTGTGAATGCTGCGGAATTTGTGTTAACAATTCCATAGGTTGCGTTCTCGCCGCCTTCTTGAGTCCATTTTAATGGGCGAAAATCGGAAAGAGAAGTGTTATCGGCTAAATTCCATTTTTGATTTTCTGTTATGTTAAAATAGCCGTTTCCAATGTTAACATAATTGCTGTTTTCACTTAAAAAAGAAACTTTCTTTGCGTTTTTGTCGGTTGCAAGAGAGTTAAATTGCGCATATGTTGCTCCAAAGAAATGAATTGTGTCAACAACTGCGTATCCAATTTGTTCGTTTTTAGTTGTAACGCCGTTTTCTTCAACTGCGTTTCCAAAAAGGAATTGAATTTTAATTGTTTTTTCTTCATATTCGTTTCCTTGAATAACAAAAGCATAGGATTGATAATCCTCGGTTACTGTTTTAATTGCGTCCATGGAATAGGTTTTAACGGTTTTTCCTCCGGAAACTTCCAAAATCTTTGCGTTAATTCCATAGTTTGTTGCTAAGTTTGCAAGTTTTCCAACTTTTGCGTTGAAGGTTAAAACGAAAAGGCCGCGAGCTGGAATTTTAATTTCTCCGCTTTCAATTCCGGCAATTCCTTTTTCTTTAAGGAGGAAGAGAAGGGCAAATCTGTTGCCTTCATTTCCGTCTGTTCCAATTTCAGAAAATTTAGGATCTTTTTGTGCTTCGTATCCAATTGTTGCGTCCGAAGTGAAATCCCCAGCATTAACTTGCTTAATTTCAGTTCCAGAAAACGAAGGAATCGACCAGCCATTTGTTGTTCCAACACCAGTTGAATCGCCAAAATCGGTTGTGAAAGACGAGTTGAGAGTTGAGGTTAGTTCTTGGCTTTTTTCGCTTGTTGCGCCAAAGTCCCTTATGAAATTTGCAACTGTAGCCGAATCTGCCGAAACGCTTGCAATATGCAAGAAAGGAAAGCACGCAAAAACTAAAACAAAGCAAAGAACTGTTAGAAGAATTTTTGATGTTTTTGATTTCATTTTTCTTTTTCCTTTTAATTTTTAGTCTTGCATAGTATATCGAAGTTTTATTAAAAAACAAAATAAATTAAATAAAATTTAAAAATTTAAGGATAATATATCGATGAAAAAAATTAAAGACAAGTTCAAACTTATTTTAAGCGGATTAACAATTGGAATTGTTAACGGGTTTTTTGGAGGCGGAGGAGGAATGATTTGCGTTCCTCTTTTAGAAAAAATTTTAAAAATCGACAACAAAAAATCACATTCAACTGCGCTTGCAGTTATGCTTCCAATTGCGCTTTTTTCAATTATTGTTTATCTAATTCGAGTTCCGATGGAATGGTCAACTTTTGGCTTTGTTGGCGGGGGATTCGTTGTTGGAGGAGCGGTTGGCGCGCTGCTTTTAAAAAAGCTTAGCGGAACTGTTGTTCGAATTATTTTTATTGCTGTTGTTTTGGCGGCTGGAATAAGACTTTTGATTTAGTTAAAATAACTAAATATTTAAGAGGGAAAAATGGAAATTTTCTTATACATTTTGTTTGGAATTCTTGGAGGGATTATTGGCGGAATGGGAATGGGCGGAGGAACGCTTTTAATTCCTCTTTTAACAATTTTTCTTTCTGTTCCTCAAAAACTTGCCCAAAGCATAAATCTTCTTGCCTTTTTGCCAATGGCAATTGTTGCGTTAATCATTCATTTTAAGAATAAAATGGTTGAAACAAAGGGAATTATTTGGATTATAATTCCGGGAATAATGGCTTCTGTTGGTTTCGCGTTTTTAGCAAGTTTGCTTGATAACGAAGTTTTGAAAACGCTTTTTGGGGCGTATTTAATTTTGATTGCAGTTTATGAAATTTGCTGCCTTTTAACGCAAGGAAATTAGAGCTGAGTTTAAAAAAAGATAATATATAGTATTTGTTTTTGCTTTACAAATATTTTTTTCTATGTTAAACTTTTGAAGAATAAATAAGGAGAAAAATATGGTAGACGAAAAAATGTGTATTTCATGCGGAACTTGCATCGATATTTGCCCAGTTGGCGCAATTTCTTGGGGAGAAGACGGAAAAGCACAAATTGACCCAAACAAATGTATTAAATGTCATTCATGCGAAAGTATGTGCCCAGTTGGTGCTATAACAATTGAAGACTAAATTTTTTATTTTTTAGGAGATTTATGATAAGCAAAAAAGCAGTTATTCAAATTCAAAACAACAAAGTTAGTCTTGTCCTTTTGGAAACAAAAGAACAAGTTTATTACAACATAATTGATGTTTTTTACGACACTCTTCCTCTTGTTGAGGACATCGAAGAAAATGAAATCATTAAACCTGTTACAATTAAAGAACTTTTGAAAATTTTGAAAATGTATCGCAGAATTTGCGACAACAACTCGATAACAGAAATTTCAATGTTTGTTGGAAATTTCTTTAACAAAGCAAAAAACATTAAGAGCATTAGCGAAGAAATTTACAACACATGCGGCTTTTCACTTACAATTTTAACCCAAGAAGAAGAAATGAAAAACATCTTCACCGGGGCAGTTAACGCAAGCGACGTTCAAAAAGGAATGTATTTCTATGTTGGAGAACATTCTTGCTATTTAATTCAATTTAATCGTCGAAACATGCTTAACGCATCTTTAATTCCATATGGAATTTATGACGCAACAAAAGTTCTTGCTTCTCAAGGAACTTTGGACGAGAAAGTTAAAGCAATTTCGAACTCTTTTAATGAATTTTATGAAAAAATTGATTTTGGAAAGAAAGTCGACAGCGAAACTGAAGTTCTTTGCAACGGAAATTTAATGCGCTCAATTGGAAAAATTGCAAGAAAAGCAACAAAATATCCTCTCGACCTTGAAAATAACTATGTTCTTTCAACAGAAAATTTCAATAATGTTTATGCGTTAATTGAAAATCTTGGTGTTGACAAAACAAAGAAAATTAAAGGAATTTCAAGCGAGAGTTCGGATAAAATTTTTGCAGGCGCAATTTTGGCAAAATGTTTCATCGAAAACCTTGGGGCATTGCAAGTTTCAATAAGCAGCGATGATTTGTTCGACGGATACGTTGCAACAACTCTTCTCCCAGAAATTTGCGAAAAACCACTTAGCGAAATGTTTACCCACAGTCTTGAAAACATCAATGCCTTCCTTTCAAATCCAAACTCAAACAATTGCAAGGTTTATGAACTTTGCATAAATGTTTTCAAACAGCTTAAAGTTATTCATAAGTTGCCAAGAAACTATGTTAAACCTCTTCGAATTGCAGGATATTTATATGACTGCGGAAAGAGAATTAACTTTGAAAATGCCGTTAAAAATTCATTTGAAGTTATTATAAATTCAAAAATTAAAGGGGTTTCGCAAAAAGAAATCCTTTTGGGCGCGTTTGCTTGTATGCTTCAAGATTTAGATAATTTCAACCTTTCGGAATGGGTTAGATATAGCACAATTGTTAGCGAAGAAGATGCTCTTGCGGTTAAGAAGATTGGCGTTCTTGTTCAACTTTCTGCTGCGCTTGATGCAAGCAAGAGCGGCGCGGTTGACGATTTAACTTGCGACATTCTTGGCGACTCAATTATAATGAAAACAATTGTTAATAAAGAAGCAGATTTTGAAATTAAAGAGGCAATGAAAGTTAACACAAACTTTAAAAAAGTTTTCACGAAATTTATTGAGGTAATTTAATGAAAAAAACAAAAATTTTTAGTATTTTTGCTTTGCTTGTTTGTTGCATCCTAATTTTCACGGGGTGCAATCTTTCATTTTCTGGAAATGGAGGAGGTTCAAGCAGTTCAAAATATTATTCCTCAAAAAAATACTTAGAAAATGAAACTTTATCAGTTGAAAATCAAATGAGTGCAAGCGAAATTGCACAATCATACATAGATATTTCATTCACCGTTGAAATTTATCAAGTTGTTGAAACAACTTCAAACGGAAAAACAACAACAGCCGAAAATCTTGCAAGCTACGGAAGCGGATTTATTGTTCATAAAGGCGGGTTTATTTTAACAAACTATCATGTTATTGAAAATGCGCTTGCAAATCCTGAATATGCAACAACTGCTCTTGGAGAAACAAAAACATCATATAAGGTTTATGTTAGCCAAGACGGCGGAATAACAAAATATGAAGCGCAAATTCTTTGGAGCAACAGTATGTGCGACATGGCGATTATCGTTTGCAAAGATTTTGCAACTCTTAAAGCAGCAAAACTTAAAGACAGAACAATCTATTGTCAAGAAAGCGAAAAAATTGGGCTTTTGGAAACTGTTATAACTGTTGGAAATCAAAAATCCTATCATGCTTCGGCAACAACTGGAACAATCTCTTCAACGCAACTTAGAATTGCAAGTTCTTCATCTAATGTTTATGAACACTTAATTCAACATAATGCTTCAATCAACCACGGAAACAGTGGCGGCGCGCTTATCGACCTTAAGGGAAACGTTATTGGACTTAACACGCTTGGCGATGACGACGCAAATTCACTTTTCTTTGCTGTTTCAATCTATCCTGCAATTGTTGTTCTAGACAAAGTTGTTGAGAACTACTACGCCGACGGAAGTGCAACCAAGGAATTAACACTTGGAATAACTGGAATCGACAAAGACAAAGACCATCTTTCTGGAAGTTCCTATAATGTTTCTGAAAGCGGATTTTATGTTACAGAAGTAAGCAAAGATTGCTTAGTTAGGGGAATTCAAGAAGGAGATTATGTTGTTTCGGTTGAAATAACTTTGCCAGACGGAACAACCTCTTCCCTTGCAATTCGCGACAGTAACACGCTTTTGTATGCAAGAATAAGTTTGTTATATGCCCAAAGCGCAGTTTTCAAAATTAAAAGAGGAGGAAGCATTGTTAGTTTAACAATGAATATCTAGGGAAATGTTTAGTTTAGTAATTGAAATTGGCGGAGTTAACACTTCAATTTATAAGAAAAATCAGGGTCTTGTTTTGAAAGAACCAAGCCTTGTTTGCGCGTCTTGCGTTGGCGAGCAATATGAAATTAAAGCAATTGGGAATGAAGCCGAAAAACTTCAAGGTAAAACCAACGACACAACCTATATTTTCAGTCCAGTTGTTTGCGGAGAAGTTAAAAGCATTGAATATGCTTCGGAAATGTTAAAATATTTCCTAAATAAAATTGAAGTTCGAAAGTTTCCTCGAGAAAATGCAATTTTCCTTGTTCCAACGGGGATTACAGAGGAAAACAAGGAAGATTTAAGAAAAGTTGGAAAACTTGCTGGGCTTGGGAAAATTGCCTTTGTTCCAATTGTTGTTGCGGCATCTTATGCAACATCTGTTCCTGCGTCCCAAAGCAAAACAATTTTGCTTGCGCACATTGGCGGAACTTTAACCGACATTGCAGCAATCAATATGAACACAATTTTGAAAGGCGCTTCAATTGAACTTGGCGGAAGATATTTGGACATTGAAATTGCTCAATACATTTCCAAAAAACATAAAATTGAAATAAGCATTGCAAGCGCAAAAAGAATTAAAGAAAAAGTTGGTTCTTTAATTGAAAATGATGTTAGAACAACCGAGGTTGTTGGAATTGACGAATCAACTGGAAAACCAAAACAAATTGTTGTTACAAGCGAGGAAATTCTTCCAATTTTAACTTCATTTATGCAAAACATTATAACCGCAATTGAAACAACGCTTAATGTTTGTCCTCCAGAGGTTTCGGGCGATGTTGCAAGCGAAGGATTGTTTATTTCGGGTGGACTTTGCGAAATTGGCGGGGTTGCAAAATATCTTGCAAAACGCCTTTCAATTAAAGTTAATGTCATTCAAGACGGAATTAACGCACCAATTCTTGCAGCGGGAAAGTTGCTTTCAAATAAAAAATTGCTTTCCGAAATTGTTGATAATTTCTAAGCAAAAGTATTATGCAAGACGGAGTATGTTTCCGTCTTTTTTGTTATATATTTTCTTTTATCTTAATAATTTATTTATGTGAAAAGCTTTTTTAAAGTGTTCAAATTCTCAATGCTTATTGTTGGAACAATAATTGGAGCTGGGCTTGCAAGTGGGCAAGAAATTGTTGTTTTTTTTGCTCAATATGGTTTTGTTAGCTTATTTTTTTTAATAGCGGTTTTTGCTCTTTTCTATTTTGGATTTCGAGAGTTTTTATGCTTTGGAAAAAACTGCTATGAAATTGATTTCAAGAAAAACAAAGTTTTCGCAATTTTTGATGGATTTTCATTTTTCATTTTCATCGCAATAAGTTCGGCGATGCTTGCTGGGGCAAACGCACTTTTTTCGCAATATGTTTTCGATTTCCATTTTCCGCTATGGAGCATAATTTTAATTTGCATTTCAACTTTAATTGGCTATTTTGGAATTAAAGGACTTCTTAATTTAAGCATATATCTTGTTCCTGTTATGATTGTTGGAATTGTTTATATTTGCATTAAAGGTTCAACTGTTTCAACGCTTTCCGCGCCTGCTTTTTCAACCGATTTATCAAATCTTGTTTTACTTTCGTTAAGCGCTGTTGGCTATTGCTGTTGTAATTTAGTTACGGCAAACAAGGTTCTTTTCGAAAGCGGGGAAGGTCTTTCAAAAAAGCAAATTAAACTTATTTCTGTTGTTTCTGCGCTAATTTTAACGCTTTTAATTGGAACAGTTATTGTTTCAATTTTAATTAACGACGAAATGGTTTTGTTTTCAACAATGCCTCTTATCTATCTTGCTTTTTTAATTTCAAATTGGACGGGAGTTGCTTTTTCAATTATTCTTTTTTTAAGCGTAACAACAACGCTTTTCACGGCGCAATATTCTCTTTCGCGAATATTGGAAGAGAAACTAAAAAAAAGGAAGAAAATTTTTTCTTCCTTAATTTCGCTTATCATAATTTTTTTAACAAGTCTTCTTGGGTTTAACGACATAATTAAATATGTCTATCCAATTATTGGTGGGTTTGGCTTTGTTATGCTTTTTATTCTTAGGAATTTAACGCTTAAACCTTGCCTCAATTCGGCTAACAATGAAATACATTCCGCCGGCAAGAATGCAAAGCAGGAGAGTGCTTGTCATAACAAGGTCAAGTTTGAAAACCGTTCCTCCATAAACAATTAAATATCCAAGCCCCGCCTTGCTAACAAGATATTCGCCCATAATTGTTCCAACCCAACTCATTCCAACATTTATTTTTAAAATTGAAATGAAATCTGGCATTGAATTTGGAACAATAAGTTTAAAGAAAATTTGATATTTTTTTGCGTTCATCGATTGCATAAGCAAAATTTTCTCTTTGTCGCAAGCAAGGAACGAGCCAAGCATACTAAGTGTTGTTATTATAACACAAATTAAGATGCACATAACAATTATTGCTGTTGTTCCCGCGCCAAACCAAATTATGATTAAAGGGCCAAGAGCAATTTTTGGAAGACTGTTTAAAACAACAATATAAGGGTCGAAAATTTTTCGAAGTCGTTCGCTAAGCCAAAGCAAAACGGCAAAAACATAGCCAATTCCGGTTGCAAGAACAAATCCAACAACTGTTTCATAAAGGGTTGTTCCAATGTGCGTGAAAAGTTCGCCCGAGGCATATAAATTTTTAAGAGTTTCAATCATTCTTGATGGGGAACTTATAAAGAAAGGGTCAAGCGCGCCCCAGCGTGTTAGAAGTTCCCAAAGAACGAAAAACACAACAAGAATTAAGATTTGAATAAGCCTTATAATCCATTTTTCCGTTGTAAGTTTTTTAACATAAAGTTTATGTTCTTTTGAATAGTTAATTTGTTTTTTCTTTTTAAATTTTGAAAAAATCTTATTAAATAGATTTTTCACTTTTTTCCTCCCCGCTTGAAGAAAAATCGTCGTAAACAATCAAATCCTTCCAAATTTCATCGAAAAGTTGGCTTGAAAGTTCGCTCTCACGTCTTTTAAGAGGCGAGCCAAGATGTTTTAAATTAACTTCAACAATTCGTTTCACGCTTCCTGGGCGCGCTTTAAGAATGATGATTCTGTCTGCCATGGAAATTGCTTCGGCAATGTCATGCGTAACAAGAATTGCCGTTTTTTTCTCGTCCTCAATAATTTCCGAAACACTGTTGCAAACGCTCAATCTTGTTTGAAAATCGAGGGCAGAAAATGGCTCGTCAAGAAGCAACAGTTTTGGGTCGAGCGCAAGTGTTCGAATAAGTGCAACGCGCTGACGCATTCCGCCCGAAAGTTGGGTTGGCTTCTTGTTTTTAAAAGGTCCAAGCCCATATTTATCTAGCAATTTGCTAAGTTTTTCTTCAATTTCCTTGTCGCCTTTTCTTCCTTGAATTTCAAGACCAAGCGTAACATTTTTCCAAATCGTTCGCCAGTCGAAAAGTTGGTCGCGCTGGAACATATATCCAATTTCGGCATTTTGCTGTTTTTGTTTTTTGTTCTTTTCTTTTGATTTTGGCTCGCAAATATTTCGCCCATCTAAAATAATTCGACCTTGGCTTGGTTTTAAAATTCCAGAAATAAGGCTTAAAAGTGTTGTTTTTCCGCACCCCGAAGGACCAACAATCGCAACAAATTCACCTTCATAAACGCTAAAACTAATATCGTCGAGGGCAAGAATTTCGTCATCTTTTGTGTGGTAGGTTAGCGACACATTTTCAAACTTCAAAATTTCTTTTCTTTGGCTTTCCATTTTTAATCTTTCTTCCATAAAGTTTTTAATCAATATCATTTTTCTTTTGCAAATCAACGATTTCACGATTTTTTCGTGCTATTCCATTCTATAATTTATCTGGCTAAAAAGTTCGTAACACAATCTGTTTCAATTTCATAAACTTAAAAGAAGAAGAGGTGTGAATGAAAATATTTTGTTTTAAAGCTCCAAAATTCCTTTCTTTTTTGCTAAAACCTTTTGTTAAGAAACAAGAAAAGGACGAAAAAGAAGAAACAAAAAACGAAACTAAAAAAGAAGAAGAAAAGTTATAAGATTTACATAAAATGGCAACAATTTCAATATGGTCATTGTTGTTGTTTGCCTTGTTATTGCTCTTATATTTCTTTTTACATTCATAAAACAACTTTTTAATGCTTGTTGTTTGTTTTTTGAAAAAGAAAAAATTATTTCATCTTCAGAACCTAAACATCAAAAAAAACTGTTTCAAGTTGTTAAACAAAAAAGGGTTTTGCATCGAAAAAAACTTAAAAACAATCTTTGCTCCGTGAAAATCTTCGCAAAGTTTTTAAACGAAAAATCATATATTCAAGTTCCAATTGGAAGAAAAATTTTAATAAGCAAAATTTATGAAAGAGTTGTTTCAAATGTGATTCAATTTAACGCAAACGTGGATTTTGGAAAACTTTCAAACGCGGGGTTTAACTCGTGTGTTTTTCTTTTAAAAAAGCCAAAAGAGCAGCGTAAATTTTCAAATCTTCTTTTTGCGTTAAACGTTTTGAAGCAAAAAGTTTGTTTCTTGCCAATCTTTGTTTCAGAAACCGAAAGCGAAAAAGTTGAAGGTTATAAAAACATTTTCCTTCAAGATTTCAACCTAAAGCTTTTTGAAGATGTTTGCAAAATTAACCTTAACTATGACCCCTTGTTTAACAAAAAGCTTGAACTTCCTTTTAAAGATTTCTCTTGCGAAAAAGAAATTCAGGTTAAAAGAATTGCCAGCGAAAATAATTTAATTTCATATTGTTTTAATTCAAAATTTAACACATCAGTTTGCGTTTTTATTAAACTAGATTCTTTTCTTTTTAATTTAAAAAAAGAAAATAATTCATTTGAAATAACATATTTTAATAATAAAAAAATAAGATATTTTTCAAATAATAAAATTTTGGAAATAAATTCAATAAATTATAATTTTATTCCATATTTATGCGTTAAAATTAAACTTAATAAAAATTTGGATTGCCTTTTATTATGCGATAAAGAGCCAATTTTTTATAAAAATTTATTACTTGAAGAAAAAATGTTTTTTGAAAATTTTTTTAATATTAAAATATATACAAAAAATCAAAAATTTAATAATTTTTTTAATTTTATATTAAAAAATCAAGTTAAAAAAGAATTGTATGAAAAAAATTATTTTAAAAAAAGCAATTTTATTTTTAACAAAAGATTTATTTCAAATTTTCTGCGCGAAGATTACGCTAATATTGCAAAAATTAAAACTGGGACTTTGCTTTATAACAACATTGTTGAAAATTCGCTTGGAATTGAAATTAAGAATGGGTTTTTGAAAGTTAAAAAGAAATGTGAATTTGATTTCAAACTTATTGTTTATGTTGATGGAGAATATAAAAGCATTTTTGTTCAAAACGAAGGCGAAAAGCAAGTTAAAATTGGCGAAACTGTTTTTCTCAGTTGCAACCAAATTAACCTTAATTTGCTTTCAAAACCTGCAACTCTTTGTGTTTAATTGCTTTTGTTTTTAGGGTTTTTATGCTATAATATTTTATATGATGACAGAAGAAAAACGAATTCCTTTGGCTCAAAGAATGAGACCAAAAACATTTGATGATTTTGTTGGGCAAGAACATATTGCAAAAAAAGGTTCTTTTTTCAGGCGTGCAATTGAAGCCGGAACTCTTGGAAGCGCAATTTTCTTTGGCCCTCCTGGAACGGGAAAATCAACTTTGGCAAACATAATTGCAAATCAAAATAATGGAATTTTCAAAAAATTAAACGCGGTTTCAAGCGGTGTTGCCGATGTTAAAAAAATTATTGATGAAGCAAGAAAAGACAAAAGTTTGTTTTCGCGCCAAACATATTTGCTTCTTGACGAATGCCACCGTTGGAGCAAAGCGCAAAGCGACAGCATTTTGCCAGCAGTTGAGGACGGAACAATTGTTTTCATTGGAACAACAACCGAAAGTCCATACCATTCCATGACGCCTGCAATTGTTTCAAGATGTATGATTTTTGAGTTTAAGCCACTTGAAAAGAAAGATATAATTAAAGCGCTTAAAAGAGCAATTTCATGCGAAGACGGGCTTGGAAAATTTGATGTTGAAGTTTCAAACGAAGCACTTGAACATTTCGCGTTCTATTGCGGAGGGGATTTAAGAAACGCACTTAACGCTTTGGAACTCGCGTTTTTAACAACGCCCCCAGATAAAAAAGGAAAAGTTGTTGTTGACCTTTCCGTTGCAGAAAACTGTATTCAAAAAAAAGCTCTTTCCGTTGATGAAACAAAGTTCTATGATATATTAAGTGCGTTTTGCAAAAGCATTCGCGGAAGCGACCCCGATGCGGCTTTGTTCTATGCCTTTCGCCTTATTAAAGCGGGTTGCGATCCTTTAATTATTGCTCGCAGGCTTATTGCTCATTGCAGCGAAGATATTGGAATGGCAGATTCCAACGCGCTTTTGCTTGCTTTAAGTGCGCTTGATTCCTTAAAAAATTTAGGCGTTCCAGAAGGTCTTTTAAATCTTTCTCATGCAATAATTTATGCTTGCACGGCGGAAAAATCTAACTCAGTTTTAATTGCAATGGAAAAAGCAAGCGAAATGGCAGAAAAATATGCCGATTTGGAAGTTCCTTTCCATCTTCGCAACCATCCTTCAACAAACGACACGAAAAAAATTAAATATAAGTATCCTCATAACTTTGGCGGATTTGTTGCTCAACAATATCTTCCAGATGAAATTAAAGATGAGCAATTTTATGTTCCAAAACAAAATGGACGCGAAAAAAATGTTGTTTTAAAAAAATGGGAAAATAAAAAATAAAAACGCCAAATGGCGTTTTTTTTAACTTAGTTTATAAATCCATACCAATATCTTGATAGTTGTAGTTTTGTTTTTTTGGAGTTTGCTTTATGCAAGAACAAGGAGTGATAATTCTAAATGATGAAATTCCGTTTACTTCCGGGTGCTTTTTTTCAAAGTTTTGAACTGTTTCATAAATCAATTCTTTGTTTTTAAAATCTTCATCAAAGGTAAAAAGGTTTGTTCCTGCAAAAATGCTTTCTGAAAAAATTCGGGCGTCGTGGTCGTGATTTTTATTATGATTTCCAACGAAAGGAAATTCGCTCTTTTGATATTCGTGTCCGTCGTGAATTTTTGTTTTAACAATTGGGGTTAAAAGGTCTTTTGTGAGTTCGTCGATAAGCATTTGTTCTTTTTCCGTGAAAGCAACGTGTTCAACGCAAAAGTTATGGAAAAATTCGTTTGGACCGTTTTTTGAAAATTTAATGCGAGTGTCAAAAATTTCGGAAAGAACAGTTGGAGTTATAACAAATCGCAATTCGCCGCGATAGGCTTGTTTAAGTTTTCTTAAAAGCGAATCAAGTTTTTCAAGTTGTTTTTTTGATTGGCCGTGTGGATATAGCAAATTTATGTTAATTTTTTGGACATCAATTTCAAATTTTTCTTGAATTTCATCAATTTTTTTAACTAAACCAAGCACCGAGCAAAGCGCATTGTTGTCGATTGCAAGGCGAACCGTTTTTTTCTTGCTTACCATATTATTATTGTATTTGAAAACTCCTTTTTTGTCAAGATTAAAAAATAACTGCAAAATTTTTGCAGCTAAATTTTTGGCTGAAATCCCTCAAAAATTATGTTGTCGCAATATTTAACAACTTTCATATATTCTTCTTGTGAGCGAACTGTCCAGGCAAGAAGGGGAAGATTTTTACATTTTCTAACATATCTGTTTGGCAAGTTTTGCGCTTGATATGCAATGAAGTCTGGGTGGGTTACGTTGTTAAGAAGCATTTTCTTTAACGCAATTTTTTTGAAAAATCCAAGTTTTTCGTTTTTAAGAAAAGACGAAAGTTGCCCGCGAATTATGCTTGGAGCATTGTCTTTAAACCATTTTAAAACAAATGGATTAAAACTCATAATTGCAAATTCGCCGTTATAGTTTCTTAAAATTTCCAAAACTTGGCTTTCAAGTTTCCCAGGCTTTTCGGTGTTCTTAATCTCAATTATAATTGGTGTTCGCCCTGCAATTAAGTTAAGAGCCTCTTCAAAAGTTGGGATTGTTTCTTTTGTTCCGTTAAGAAAACACGCAGAAAGATCTTCTTTTAAAAGATATTTAACATAGCCGTCTTGCCCAGTTAGGCGCGAAAGACTGCTGTCGTGGAAAACAACAACTGTTCCGTCGGCAATTTGTTGAACATCAAGTTCAATAACATATCCGTTTTCAATTGCTTTTTCAAAAGCAGAAAGAGAATTTTCGGCAGATTGTTCATCGTGCAAACCGCGGTGGGCAACATATTTTTCAACAAGCCATGATTTAAAAAGTTCCATAATTTCTATTTCCTTTTTGCGTATATAATAATCATAACACAAAAAATTATAACTCGAAAACTATTTTGCAAAAGATTGGAAAAAAACTTGGCGAAAAATCACGTTTATTTTATAATATAAACAATATGAACGACAGAATGAGCAAAATTCGCAACTTTTCAATTGTTGCACATATCGACCACGGGAAAAGCACCCTTGCCGACAGACTTTTGGAGGAAACAAAAACTGTTGCTAAGCGCGACATGGAAAATCAACTTCTCGACAGTATGGATTTGGAGCGCGAAAGAGGAATAACAATTAAATTAACGCCAACAAGAATGAAATATGTTAAAGACGGGGTTGAATATACTTTAAATTTAATCGACACGCCGGGGCACGTTGACTTCACATATGAAGTTTCGCGCTCTCTTGCTGCATGCGAAGGAGCAATTTTGATTGTTGATGCTGCCCAAGGAGTTGAGGCACAAACGCTTGCAAATTGCTATCTTGCGCTTGATAACAACCTCGAAATTTTGCCTGTTATTAACAAAATTGACCTTCCAAGCGCCGATGTTCCAAGAACAAGAAAAGAAATTGAAGATGTTATTGGGCTTGACGCAGAAAATGCACCTGCAATTTCCGCAAAAGAAGGAACAAACATTAAAGATGTTCTCGATATGATTGTTAGCCAAGTTCCGCCGCCAAAAGGAGACGAAAATGCGCCGCTTAAAGCACTTATTTTCGACAGCGTTTACGACAACTTTAAAGGCGCAATTTGCATTGTTCGAATTATGGACGGAAGCGTTAAAATTGGAACAAAAATTCAAATGATGGAAACAAAAAAGGTTTTTGAAGTAACCGAAGTTGGGGTTTTCACTCCTCATATGCAGCAAACCGAAGTTTTGCAAGCAGGTGATGTTGGATATATAACAGCAAGCATTAAAAATGTTTCGGAAACAAAGGTTGGCGACACAATAACCGATTTTGAAAACCCAGCTTCCAAAGCTCTCCCAGGTTATAAATCTGTTCAACCAGTTGTTTTCAGCGGGATTTTCCTTGTTGATGGTTCAAGATACGGCGATCTTAAAGACGCGCTTGAAAAACTTAAACTTAACGATGCGTCCTTAACATTCACGCCCGAAAATTCAACAGCTCTTGGCTTTGGATTTAGATGTGGGTTCCTTGGGCTTTTGCACATGGAAATTATAACAGAACGTCTTGAACGTGAGTTTAATTTAGATTTGATAACAACAGCGCCAGGTGTTGCTTATCACGTTTATAAAACAAACGGAGAAATGGTTTCGGTTTCAAATCCTTCGCTTCTTCCAAAACCAACCGACATTGAAAGAATTGAAGAACCAATGGTTAAACTCCATATTTTCACGCCGCCAGAATATGTTGGGGCAATTATGGATTTATGCCAGGATAAGCGCGGAGTTTTCCAAGATATGCAATACATCGAAAAAACACGTGTTAGAATGGAATATAAAATGCCACTTAACGAAATGATATACGACTTTTTCGACGGGCTTAAATCAAGAACACGAGGTTATGCAAGTTTGGACTATGAACTTCTTGGGTTTGAACCAAGCGACCTTGTTAAACTTGATATAATGCTTAACGGCGAAGTTTGCGATGCTCTTAGTTTAATTGTTCATAAAGATAAGGCATATTCAAGGGGCAGAGCAATTGCCGAAAAACT
Organism: uncultured Bacillota bacterium; assembly: GCA_900544595.1. Taxonomy (GTDB): domain Bacteria; phylum Bacillota; class Clostridia; order Christensenellales; family UBA1242; genus UMGS687. The sequence goes on from UQVQ01000001.1 coordinate 16,244, forward strand.
TAAAGAGGTAATACCTCGCCAACTTTTTGAAATTCCAATTCAAGCATCAATTGGGAACAAAGTTATTGCCCGAGAAACAGTTAAAGCAATGAGAAAAGATGTTTTGGCAAAGTGCTATGGCGGAGATATTTCTCGAAAACGCAAACTTCTTGAAAAGCAAAAAGCTGGAAAGAAAAAAATGCGTCAAATTGGCTCGGTTGAACTTCCTTCCGAAGCTTTTATGAGCATCTTGAAACTTGACGATAATAAATAATGGAAAAAGAACTTTCAATTTACGTGCATATTCCATTTTGCAATAGCAAATGTTTCTATTGCAATTTTTGCTCGTGGGAAGAAAGTTTAACAACTCAAAATCGGTTTTTTAATGCAATTGAAAAAGAAATTAAAGCAAAAAGCAAAAATTTTTCAAGTTTTGTTGTTAAAACAATCTATTTTGGCGGCGGAACTCCTTCGGTTGTTAACGAAAAGAAAATTAGCAAACTCCTTTGTTTGATAAAGAAAAATTTCAAAATTTCACCTTATGTCGAGATAACAATTGAAGCAAATCCAAATTCACTTTCGCTCCAAAAACTTGTTGCATATAAAAAAACAGGTTTTAACCGTCTTTCAATTGGTGTTCAAACATTCAACAAAAAGTCCTTGCTTTATGTTGGACGTCTTCAAACAAAAGAGCAGGCAAAAGAATATAGAAGGAAAGTTATTTCTTGCCTAAACGATGCAAAACGTGTTGGTTTCCAAAACATTAGCGCAGATTTTATTTTAGGGCTTCCATATCAAAAAACACGGGAAATCTCTCAATTTTTAAAGCAACTTTCGCCATACGTAACGCATTTTTCGTGTTATATGCTTCAAGTTGAAAATGGAACTAAACTATATTCAATGCTTGATGGAAAAGGAAACGAAAACTTGATTTTAGAGCAATATAAAAGAGCAGTTAAAACTCTTAAAAGACTTCATTTCCACAGATATGAAATTTCAAATTTTGCGCGCCAAAACTTTGAGAGCGAACATAACAAAGTGTATTGGCAAAGAAAAAACTATGTTGGGTTTGGCCCAAGCGCAAGTTCGTTTTCTTTTGAAGAAAGAATAACAAACACAAATAACATAAATGAATATATTAAATTTTGGGAAAATGAAAATCCAAAGTTAATGAATGAACCAATAGCAAAAGAAAAGCTTTCAAAAGAACAGCAGGCAGAAGAAGTTATTTTTCTCTCTCTTCGAACAGCAAAAGGGCTTAATTTAACTGAATTTAACCAAAAATTTTATGATTTTAACAAAAAAAATGCAAAAACGCTTGAAAAATTAACAAATTTAGGTCTAATTGAATTTGAAAATGAATTTTTAAAGTTAACTGATAAAGGCGTTTTGCTTGAAAATTCAATCATTGTTGAATTAATTTAAAAAAACAGTCTAAACTTAGACTGTTTTTTATTAAACAAAATTATCCCTCAACAATTTTTCTGATATGCGATTCAAGCTCGTTAATTGGCAAACGGATTTGTTCCATGGTGTCGCGGTCGCGAACGGTAACTGTTCCGTTTTCAAGTGTGTCATAGTCGATTGTTATGCAAAGAGGAGTTCCAATTTGGTCTTGACGGCGATAGCGCTTTCCAATTGAACCTGTTTCGTCGTAGGCAACGCGGAAATGTTTTGAAAGGGTTGCATAAACTTCGTGCGCTTTTTCGGCAAGGTCTTTCTTAACGAGTGGGAGAATTGCGGCTTTGAAAGGCGCAATTTTTGGAGAAAGATGCATAATTTCGCGTTCTTCGCCGTCTGGAAGTTTTTCTGTTTCATAACTGTCGCAAATTACGGCAAGAATTGCACGGTCGAGCCCATATGAGTTCTCAATTATGTATGGAATGAATTTTTCGTTTGTAACAGGGTCGAGATATTGCATTGTTTTTCCGCTGTATTCTTGGTGGCGTGTTAGGTCATAGTTTGTTCTGTTGTGGATTCCGTTAACTTCGTCCCAGCCAAATGGAAATTCATAATAAACATCGCACGCTGCTTTTGCATAGAACGCAAGTTTGTCGTGGTCGTGGAATTTAAGTTTGTTTTCTGGAATTCCAAGGCTCATGAAAAATTCTTTTGAAGCGCGTTTAAATTCCTCATAATATTTCTCGTCTTGTCCTTGGTGGCAGAAAAATTGATATTCCATTTGCTCAAATTCAATTTGACGGAATGTGAAGTTTCCTGGGGTAATTTCGTTTCTAAATGCCTTTCCAATTTGTCCAATTCCAAAAGGAACTTTTGCGCGCATTGTTCTTTGAACATTAAGGAAGTTAACATATTCGCCTTGCGCTGTTTCAGGGCGAAGATAGATGTCTTGTTGGCTTTCCTTCGTTACGCCGCGGTGTGTTTGGAAAAGAAGATTGAATTCACGAATTGGTGTGAAATTGCTTTTTTTGCAAAGAGGGCATGGAACTTTGTTTTCGGCAATGTATGCGTTCATCTCTTCGCGAGTCATTTTGTCGGGGTTAACTTCTTTGTTTGAAAAATCGCTAATTAAGTTATCCGCTCTAAAACGAGCTTTACATTCTTTGCAATCAACAAGTGGGTCGGAAAAAGAAGCAACGTGTCCGCTTGCTTCCCAAACGCGTGGGTTCATTAAAATTGCAGCGTCAATTCCATATGAATTTTCGCGCCCTTGAACAAATTTTTCCCACCAAACTTTTTTGATGTTGTTTTTAAGTTCAACTCCAAGAGGGCCATAGTCCCAAGAGTTTGCCAAACCCCCATAAATTTCGCTTCCTGGGAAAATATATCCCGTGTTTTTGCAGTGTGCAACAATTTTGTCCATAGTTTTATCTGCCATAATTTTCTCCTTATTTTCTGGGCAATTATACCATTGTTAAATTTCAATGTCAAACCAAAGATTAACATTTTTTGAAATATATAAATAAATATTTATATGAAAAATATAAGCAAAGAAAGTTTAATTTCGCCTTTGGCAAAAATTGATAAAAGGGCATCGCTTGTTGGGAACTGCATTGTTGAAGATAACGCAGTTATATTTGGCGAATGCCACCTTGAAAATGCTGTAATTCGCAAAAACGCAATCGTTAGGTCAAGTTACATTTCCAACAGCGAAATTGGGCAAGAAACAACTGTTGGGCCCTTTGCCAACATCAAAGCAAACTCAAAAATTTCAAACAATTGCAGGATTGGAAATTTTGTTGAAATCAAAAATTCAACCCTTGGAAGTTGGACAAAAGCGGCGCACCTCGTTTACATTGGCGACGCAGAAATTGGGGAAAGAGTTAACATTGGATGCGGCGTTGTTTTTGCAAATTACGACGGAAAAAATAAACACAGATGCAAGGTTGGAAACGATGTTTTCATTGGCTGCAATTGCAATTTAATTGCGCCGCGCAAAATTGGCAACAACTGCTTTATTGCTGCTGGAACAACGCTTACGCAAGACCTTCCAAACAACTCTTTTTCAATTGGACGGCAAAAAGATAAGTTTGTTGAAAATAAGAAAAAATAAAGATAAAAACAGCAATTTTTGCTGTTTTTTCTTAAAAATTTTTGGGGTGACGCCAAAAAAAATTATAGATAGGTTTTAAGCGATTCAATGTTGTTTTCTTCAAGTTTTTGAAGTTTTGAAAGAAGATTTAAAATTTCTTCGTCGGCTGCTGCGTGGTCGCCTTGGTCCTTAATGCAAGTTAAAACACCCATAAATGTTCCAATTAAAAGCATTTCGGCAATATGGGTTGTTGATTTATCGGAAATTGTTGACATTTTAATTGAACTCCAAAGCCTTATTTTTTCAAACATATTGTTGTCTTTAATATCGATGTCATCGCTTTTTGCAATCATTTCGCATTCTTCCGAAATGATGGAATATTCGCTTTCTTGCTTCGCAATTTCGCTTGCAAGCGCGTCGCATTTAACACTTGGCAAAATGTTATCGAACGATTGAAGAGCAGTTTGAACATTTTGATAGATTGAGGTTAAAAGAAGGGCATTGTTTTCCTTTTGCTTGCACTCATTAGTTTTTTCTTTTTCTTCCATTTTTTTTGTTTTCTCCTTTGAAATTAGTATTTGCGCGCGCATAAAAAAATATTCGTTGCACACCCTAAAATTATGAGAACCTCAACTAAAATTTGGCTTATTTTAACGGTTATTTCAAACGTCGCCCTTCTATACTTTTTCCGCCCTATGCTCGACACAATTAAATATGGAGCGGCGGGGCTGTATTTCGAGTTTACATGGGAAAGTTATGTTGGACTTGCAATGTTTGTTCTTGCAAACGTTGCCGGAACAATTGTTTTTGTCCGCTTCATTCGCGTCCAGCCGCTTAATCGTCAAATTTTCTTTTCAACAATTCCTCCAACTTCAACCTTTGTTTTTCTTATGCTTTTCTTCTTCACAATAACAATGCGCGAGCAAACCGACATCGTAACCGCCGTCCGTGTTAGTCTTGGAATTGGCGACCCAACAACGCGCTATATTTGGATGATTGTTATTGTTGCTGTTTATGTTCTTTTCTTATATTTAACCTACAGCGGGCTTTCAAAGCCAGTTAGAAAAATTGAAAAAGTTGTTGAAAAACTTAGAAACGGAAAAACAAAAACACCAATTAAAGTTGGAAACAGCAAACAATTTCAAGAAATTGAATCCGACTTAAATCAAATTAACGAAAACTATAAAGAGCAGGAGAGAATCCTTCAAAAACTTATGCCAGAGCATAACGAAATTTCAATTCAAAACAAACAAGTTGTTGAAAAAATTGACGTGAGTTCTTCAAAATCTAAAAAAACACACAAAACGAAATAACATTTTGTGTGTTTTTATTTTTATTTTTATTTTTATTTTTCTTCGGCAAGGCAAATTGCTGTTGCAATTGTTTTGGAGTGGGAAATTGAAAGGTCAATCGACTTGAATTTTTTATTAAATTGTTCAAGATATTTCCCTCTTAAAACAACCTTTGGTCTTCCTGTTTCATCGTGGGAAATTGTTATGTTATGAGGAGAAAATTGCTTCTCACAAAGTGCTTTAAAAACCGCTTCTTTTGCGCAAAAAAGCCCTGCAATTCTCTCAGTTGGGTTTTCAAATTTGCTAACATATTCAATTTCGCTTTCGTTTAAAAAACTTTTAAGGAACTTGTCGTCTGTTTTAACACGGCTTGTTTCCAAAACATCAATTCCAACTTTCATCTTCTTCTCCTTCATTTAACATATCATAAATCAAATTTTTAACAACAGGGTTAATTTCTTCAAGAGAAAAACCTTTTGAAAAAAGATGAGCAGAAAGTTTTTGCGCGGTTTTTTTGTCTTTTGGTTTCCCTTTGATAAATTTTTCTGCAAGGGCAGTTAAATCGTCGCGTTTAAATTGATATTCTTCCAAAACCTTGTTAATTATTTCTTGCGAAACACCTTTGCTTTTAAGTTCAAACTCTAAAAGTCGTTTGCCTTTTTTGAAAGAATAGGATTTAACATATAAACTTGCGAAGGCTTCGTCGTCGATATAATTATATTCTTCAAGCTTTTCAAGACAGTAGGCAACAGTTTTTGAAGTGTAACCCTTTCCATAAAGATAGTCTTTAATTTGCTTTTTTGTTTTTGGAACGGAAAGAAGTTTAAGACAGCGGTCGAACGCAATTAGTTTTTCATTTTCGGCTTGCGCACTTTCAATTTTTTCTTTCGAAATATGCTCGCCAACTTTAAGGTTGTTTTTAACAATTGTTTCCGCGTTAAGTTTGCAAAAAAAACTTCCGTCAAGGAAAATTGAATATGTGTCTTTCCCGTGCTTAATTAAATTTGTTATCTCGCTCATAATTTTAAGTATATCACACCTTTTTGATTGACAAAAATTTTTTTTTAATTTAATCTTTAAATTACTTAAACATAAGGAGAAATATGAGAGAAGTTAAAGTAACTCGCGAAAATTTGTTTGAGCACCTTAAAGAAAGAGGATTTGTTTATCAAACAACAAACGAGGAAGAAGTTAAAAAACTTTGCAATGGGGAGCCAATAACTGTTTATTCCGGTTATGACCCAACGGCGGACAGTTTGCATATTGGACATTTTTTCTCGCTTTTAATGCTTCGAAAATTCCAACAAGCAGGGCACAGAGTTATCGTTCTTCTTGGTGGGGCAACAGCTATGATTGGCGACCCAAGCGGAAGAAACGACATGAGAGATATGGTTTCAAAAGATTTTGTTGCCAACAACTATGAGAAAATTCGCGCAACAATTGGGAAAGCGGTTGACCTAGAGGGAGAAAACAAAGCAATTATTGTTAACAACGCAGAATGGATGCGCGGTTATGACTATGTTGATTTTATGCGTGATGTTGGAACGCACTTTAACGTTGCACATATGCTTGCCTCGGAGTCTTGCCAAAGCAGAATGAAAGCGGGCGGGTTAACATTCTTTGAAATGGGATATATGCTCATTCAAGCATACGATTTTGTTTATCTTAATCGAAATTATGATTGCAAACTTCAAATTGGCGGAAGCGACCAATGGGGAAACATTGTTGCAGGAACAGAACTTGGAAGAAAACTTAATTTCCTTGCAGGGAATGACGACCCTCACACTTTCCAAGCTTTAACAAGCCCTCTTTTAACCGACCATAATGGCAAGAAAATGGGCAAAACATCAAAAGGTGCGCTTTGGATTTCAAAGGACAAAACTTCGCCATATGAATTCTATCAATATTTCCTTAACGTTGACGATAAAGACGTTGTTAAACTTTTAAAATTGTTCACGAACTATTATGTTGAAGACATTGAAGAACTTGCTTCAAAAGACATTCGCGCTGCAAAACAACTTATGGCATATGAAATAACAAAACTTATTCACGGCGAAAAAGATGCAAACGAAGCAGTTGAAGCCTCAAAAGCGCTTTTTGGCGGCGGGGCAGACCTTTCAAACGCACCAACAGTTGAAGTTTCCAAACAAGAACTTGAAAACGGAATTCGCGTTTTGGAAGTTGCTCTTCGCGCTTCGCTTGTTCCAAGTTTTTCGGAAGGACGCCGTCTTGTTGTGCAAGGTGCGATTGTTTTGAACGACGAAAAAATAACAAATCCAAACGAACTTCTTAAAGCCGAAAACTTTGCCCAAGGTTATGCAATTTTGAAAAAAGGCAAGAAAAATCTTGTTAAAATTGATTTGGTTTAGATAAAAAATGGCACTTGTTGAAATTAAAAAATCAAAATTTATAAGTTTATGCTTCGAAGTTAAAAGCGCGGAAGATGTTTCAAACATTTTGGAAACCATCAATAAAGAAAACAAAAAAGCAACCCATGTTTGCTTTGCCTATCGAATTGTTGGGGCGGAGTTTTTGGAAAAAGCATTCGACGACGGCGAGCCTTCCGGAACGGCAGGAAAACCAATTTTGAATGTCATTCAAAAACAAAATCTTTCAAATGTTTTGATTGTTGTTGTTCGTTATTTTGGAGGAATTAAACTTGGCGCTGGCGGGCTTTTAAGGGCATATTCGAAAGCCGCAAGCGAGGCAACAAAAGAATTTTTGGAAAAGCAAAATTAACCTTTTGCTTTTTCTTTTTTATGGTTAATTTAACTAACATATTTTTTTTGAAAATGTTTCATAAAAATAAATTATTTTTTAAAAAGCACAATAACGACTTTTATTAAAAAAAATTGATTTAGGATAAAAAAATATGCAAAAAATGCATAATTTTTTTTAGATATACCATCTTTTTTGAGAAATTTGAGTTGTTTTTGCTTCTTTTCCAAGGAAATGAACAACATTTGAATTGTCGCTTGAAACTTCTTCGTTTGTTGAGAAATTTTTAATTTTTGAAACAAGGAAAAATTTGGATTCTTTGTTACTTTGAGGAAGAGTGTAGGTAACTTTTCCGTTCTGCCCGCCAAAGGTTTTAACAAGTTTATTTTCGTCGTTTTCAATTCGATAGAGTTCGTAGGTTATATGGCTTTGCGCATCGAATTCAAAAACATAATTCCCGTTTTCAATTTTTCCGTTTAAGGTTGCGGGTTCAACTTTAAGGAAGTTTGTTGATTTTTCTTTTGGAAGGTTAAATCTTGAAAACACTTCGGTAAGTTTATAGCGCGAAGGTATGAAATCGTTTGCGGTTTGAACAATGTTGTTTTTCTCATATTCAAGCGCGTCAATTTCAACTTCCGTGATGCTTGACGGAACTCTGAAATCTTTTGGTGTTTCAGTTTTGTAAATTGCTTTGAAATAGTTTTTAATCATGTCGGTTGGGGTTTTCCCGCCGGTTAAATAACCAATGTTATTTCCTGTTAAATCGCCAACCCAAGTTGCAACTGTGTCTTTTGTTGTTAGTGCAACCGAGAATGCATCGGAGTTTGTTACGCCAACGCCAACCGTTCCGCTTTTCCCAGCAATTTGGAAAGGAAGGGAGGCAAGACGTTTTGAAGTTCCTTTTGTTGCTGAAGTTTCCATCATCGAAACCATAAGATAGTTTGAGTCCTCGCGAAAAACTTCGTCGGGAACAAACTTTGCTTCATAAATTGTTTTTCCATTTTCATCTTCAATTCTTTTAATAAATTTCGCGCCATAAAATTTTCCATTGTTAGCAAAAGTTGTGTATGCTGCGGCAAGAGTTTTAAGGTCTGTTCCATATGTCATTCCGCCAAGCGCAAGGGCGTAGCCGTTGTCGTTTTCGTCAAACTCAATTCCAAGACGCGTTGCATATCTTTTTGCTTTTGGAATTCCAACGTATGAAAGAATTTTAACTGCGGGAATGTTGCTTGAAAGGCTTAGGGCTTCGCGAGTGCTTAAATGTCCGCGGAAAGTTTTTTCAAAGTTTTGAGGTTTGTATCCGTTGATGTTAATTTCCTCGTCCAAAATTTTTGTTGCGGGAGAAACAATGTTTTCGTTAAGCGCTGGGGCATAAACAAGAAGAGGCTTGATTGTTGAGCCCGGTTGACGCTTTGTTTTTAAAACATTATAGGCGCTTTTCCCATAGAACGCTTCAATTCCGTGGGTTAAGTTGTTAATTGAAATTCCTGCTTGGTCGAAACCAAGTTCTTCGGAGTAGATTGCGGCTTTAAGCGCATCTTGTTTTTCTTTTGAAAAGTAAGTGTGGATTTTATATTTTCCAATTGCAATTTGTTTCGCGGGCATCTTCAAAATTTCTTCGGCTTCCATAATTGCACCTTGCGAATAGGTGTTTTGCCCGCGGTCGAATGTTTCGTTGATTTTAAGAACAAGGTCGGTTTCGCGCGCTTTTTGAGCAATTTCTTTCGAAATTTTTCCGTCTTTTTCCATTTCAAAAAGAACAAGGTTTCTTCGTTTAAGACAGCGTTCTTTATGCTGGATTGGGTCGAAAAAACCTGGAGATTTTATGATTGCAGCAAGCGTTGCGCCTTCTTCAAGATTAAGTTCGCTTGCACTTTTTGAAAAATAGAATTGAGAAGCATTTTCAATTCCATAAATGTTGTTTCCGTAATAAATTACATTAAGATAGTTTTCAAGAATTTCATCTTTTGAAAGTTTCTTTTCCATTTCGAGCGCAAGCGAAATTTCTTTAATTTTTCTTGAATATGTTTTTTCGCTTGAAAGATGGGTGTTTTTAATAAGTTGTTGAGAAATTGTTGATGCGCCTTGCGATGCTTTTCCCTTTGAAATGTTGTTTAAAATTGCTTTAACAATTCGTTTTGGGTTGATTCCGTTATGAGAATAAAATGTTTTGTCTTCAATTGAAATGAAGGCATCAATTGTTTCTTTTGGAATTTTTGAAAGGCTTATGTATTGGCTGTTAAAAAGGCTTTTGTCGGAAAGAAGATTTCCGTCATCTCCATAAACTTCAATTTTCATGTTTGCGTTAATAAGTTTGTTTTGGTTGAATGTTTCACTTTTTGAAATTGAAAAGAAAATTGATGCAAAAACGCTTGCAGCAATAAACAAAAGTGCCAAAATGCTTGCAACAATAATTAAACTAATTTTCTTTGCCTTCTTCACAAAAAATATTATTTGTCATTATCAAAAATATATTATGAAAGTTTGAACTTTGTTAAAGTTGAGAGAAATTAAATTTCAAAAAAAAGTTTTTGTTTCTTGAAACTTTGTGATATATTGTTTTGGAATTGATATGGAAAAAACATACACGCAAAACGAAAAAGCACTAATTTTTTTAAGTTTGTTCGACATTGTTCCTCAAAAGGAGATTGAACTTCTTTCTCTTTTCGAAAGCCCAAGCGAGCTTTTGGAAACCTTTTTTGAACGTGAAAAAGAAATTAACGCGCTTTTTTCAAAAGGAATGAGAAATGGCTCGAAGGCAGGCAATGGAGAAACGCATAAAACCGTTGAGCAAATGAAAGACGCGCTTAATGAAAATTTGCTTTCGTCTTATATAAAAAATTTAAATAGTAAAAATATTTTTGTTTTAACGCCATACAGCGAAAACTATCCTAAAAAACTTTTAGAGCTTGATTTTCCTCCTCAAACACTTTTCTGTCTTGGCGATGTTTCGCTTCTTGGAACAGATTGCATTGGTGTTGTTGGAACAAGAACTCCAACGCCATATGGAAAGATTGTAACCGAAAAATTTACGCGAGGGCTTTGCGAAAATAATTTCACAATTGTTAGCGGGCTTGCTGCTGGGGTTGACACAATTGCCCATAGAACTGCGCTTGACAACGGCGGAAAAACAATTGCGGTTCTTGGCGGCGGCTTTGAACATATTTTCCCTTCGTTCAACATTGAACTTGCAAAAAGAATTTCAAACGAAGGACTTTTAATAAGCGAATATCGTCCAAGTTTCACTCCTGCGCAATACACTTTCCCTCTTCGAAATCGAATTATTGCAGGGCTTTCGCTTGGAATTTTAATAACCGAAGCAGGGGAAAAAAGTGGCGCGCTCCACACCAAAGAGTTTGCCCTTGAACTTGGCCGCGAAGTTTTTGCCGTTCCGGGGAACATAAACAGCCTTATGAGCAAAGGAACAAATCGGCTTATTCGAAGCGCGCAAGGAGCATGTGTTTTAGACTTTGAAGATATTGTTTGCGTTTTTCGTCAAAACATTGTAAAATCTTCAACTGTTAAGCTTTCGCAACTTAGTTTTGACGATCAAAAAATTGTTTCCGTGCTTGAAAGGAGCGAAAAAACAATTGAAGAATTAACAGAAGAAACTGGCTTCCCAATTCAAAAACTTAACGCGCTTTTAACAATGCTTGAAATTAAAGGGCTTGTTAAACAGTTGCCGGGAAACACATATGTTTTAATTTAAAGATATAGGAGAATGAGAATGAAATTAGTTATCATCGAAGGACCAGGTAAAAGAGAAACATTGAAAAAATATCTAGGACAAGGCTATGAAGTTTTTGCAACAAAAGGTCATGTTCGCGACCTTCCTGCAAAAGATTTTGGCGTTGACCTTCGAACAATTGTTCCAAAATATGAAATTATGGAGGACAAGGTTGACCTTATTGCAGAGCTTAAAAAGAAAGCAAAAAAGGCAGACGAAGTTTTGATTGCAACCGACCCAGATAGGGAAGGGGAAGCAATTGCTTGGCACATTGCAAACATTTTGGAAATCGACCCACAAACAAAGTGTAGAATTGAGTTTAACGAAATTTCGAAAAAAGCAGTTACCGAAGCTTTATCAAAACCAAGAGCAATAAATATGGATCTTGTTAATGCTCAGCAAACAAGAAGAATTTTGGACAGAATTGTTGGCTATAAACTTTCACCAATAATTTGCAAAAGAATCAAACCAAAACTTAGCGCAGGACGTGTTCAATCTGTTGCTTTAAAACTTGTTTGCGACCGTGAAAATGAAATTAACGCGTTCGTTCCAGAAGAATATTGGAACATATCTGCCGACCTTGAGAACAAGGAAAAAGCAAAGTTTAAAGCAGCTTTAAACACAATTGATGGCAAAAAAGCAAAGGTTTCAAACGAAGAAGAAGCAAACAAAATTAAACAAGACCTTTCTGGCGCATCATATGTTGTTGCAAACATTAAGAAAACTCAAACAAAATCGCACGCTCCAGCACCTTTCACAACAAGCACAATGCAACAAGACGCGCTTAACAAACTTGGAATGAACCTTAAAAAGACGTCGCTTTGCGCACAACAACTTTATGAAGGCGTTGAAATTGAAGGCGAAGGAAAGGTTGCTCTTATAACATACATAAGAACCGACAGCACGCGTGTTTCGCCAGATGCACAAGCATTAACTCTTGCCTACATTGCAAAACAATATGGCGATAAGTATGTCCCTTCAAAACCTAACATCTATAAAACGAAAGAAACAGCGCAAGATGCCCACGAGGCAATTCGCCCAATTTCAATTGAAAGAACGCCCGCAAGTGTTATGAGTTCGCTTTCGCCAGATAACTTTAAACTCTATAAACTTATTTACGAACGTTTCCTTGCAAGCCAAATGAGCGATGCGCTCTATAACAATGTTAACGTTGATATTTCCGCAAATAACTATGGATTTAAAGCAGTTGGGAAAACTGTTGAATTCTTAGGTTACACGGCAGTTTATAAAAACTACGTTGAAAAAGAAGACGACCCTTCAAAAATTCCACCTCTTTCTGTTGGTGAAACGCTTGGACTTGTTAAATTCAACATGGAACAAAAGTTCACAAAGCCACCTGCACGCTACACAGAAGCAAGTTTGGTTAAGGAAATGGAAGAAAAGGGAATTGGTCGACCTGCAACATATGCAATGACAATAACAACACTTGCAACTCGTTCCTACACGGCTTTGGACGGAAAATATCTCTATCCAACAGAACTTGGAAAAGTTGTTAATGAATATTTAGCAAAAAATTTCCATCAAGTTATTAACGTTAAATTCACAGCGGATATGGAAACGCGTCTTGATGAAATTGCTGAACAAGGAAAAGATTGGCAAGCGGTTGCAAGCAGTTTTTGGAACAGTTTCTCTGGTCTTTTAACAAAAGCCGGCGCAAACTATGACAAAATTAAGGTTGCACCTGAAAAAACTGATATCGTTTGCGATAAATGCGGCGCTCCAATGGTTGTTCGCGAAGGAAGATATGGAAAATTCCTTGGGTGCAGCGCCTATCCAAAATGCAATAATATTATGAAACTTAATGCTCAAACATCGCAAAGCGAAGAAAAACCAAAATATGAACCAAAAGTTATTGGGAAATGTCCGGAATGCAAAGATGGAGATATAACAGTTCGAAGAAGTAAAGCAGGAAGAATGTATTATGCGTGCAATAAGTGTAAGTTCTATGCGTTCGCAAATCCAATGAAAAACAAAACAGAAGAAACAGCAAACTAAAAATTGCTGTTTTTTATGTTATAAATCCAAAATTAGGAAACCATTATTTTATGGCGGAAAGAGGAAAGATTTGAAAATTTCATTTTGATAAATCAAATTTAAGATATATAATACAGTGTATGGAGGAAAAAATGGAACTTAGAGGAACAACAATATGTGCTGTTAGAAAAAACGGCAAAACTGCAATTGCAGGAGATGGACAAGTTACAATGCAAAACAGTGTTATCTTTAAAGACAATGCGGTTAAAGTTAGAAGAATTTATAACGGGAAAGTTGTTATTGGCTTTGCCGGAAGCGTTGCCGATGCATTCAGTCTTTGCGAGCGCTTTGAAGAAATGCTTAATAAATATTCGGGAAATTTGATGAGAAGTGCGGTTGAACTTGCACAACTTTGGCGCGGAGATAAGGTTCTTAGAAAACTTGAAGCAATGATGATTGTTGCAAACGAAGAACAAATGTTAATTCTTTCAGGAATGGGCGATGTTATTGAACCTTCCGACGGCGTTTGCGCAATTGGCTCGGGCGGAAACTATGCTTTGGCGGCGGCAAAAGCCTTGATTGAAAACACAAAACTTAGCGCAAAAGAAATTGCAAAAAAATCACTTGAAATTGCTGGGCAAATTTGTGTTTTCACAAATGACCACTTAACAATTGAGGAAATTTAAGGAGAGAAAAATGAATTTAACACCAAAACAAGTTGTTGACGAATTAAATCAATATATAATTGGGCAAGATGAAGCAAAAAAAGCGGTTGCTGTTGCCCTTAGAAATAGATATCGTCGAAGTAAACTTTCGAAAGAAATGCGTGACGAGATAACACCAAAAAACATCATTATGAAAGGTCCAACAGGGGTTGGAAAAACTGAAATTGCAAGACGTCTTGCAAAACTTGTTAAAGCACCTTTCATCAAAATTGAAGCAACAAAATATACTGAAGTTGGCTATGTTGGACGCGACGTTGAAAGTATGGTTCGCGACCTTGTTGAAACTTCGGTTCGAATGGTTAAAGACGAAAAACAACACGAAGTTGAAAAGAAAGCAAAAGTTACTGTTGATAAAATTTTGCTTGACGCAATTTACAAATCGGAACTTGCAAAAAATCCAAATTCAAATGCCGACGAACTTAAGGAAAAACTTAAAGTTCTTTATGACGAAGGAAAACTTGATGAGCAAACCGTTGAAATTGAAGTTCAAGACGTTCCAAAGCCGCTCGACCTAACAAGCGGAGTTGCTGAAATTAACATTGGGAGTATGCTTGGCGGAATTTTCCCACAAAGAAAAAAGCGCCGCAAACTTAGTGTTTTGGAAGCACGCGAACTTTTAACAAACGAAGAATGCGACAAGATGATTGATATGGACAGTGTTAACAGCGAGGCAATTAAACGCGCGGAAGAAGAAGGAATAATTTTTATCGACGAAATTGATAAAGTTATTGGAAAAGCGGCAACCTCAAACGGCCCAGATGTTTCGCGCGAAGGTGTTCAACGCGACATTTTGCCAATTGTTGAAGGCTCAACTGTTGCAACAAAATATGGAAATGTTAAAACAGATTTCATTTTGTTTATTGCCTCAGGGGCATTCCATGTTTCAAAAATTGAGGATATGATTCCAGAACTTCAAGGGCGTTTCCCAATTAAGGTTGAGCTAAAGAACTTAACAAAAGATGATTTCTATAAGATTTTAACCGAAACAAAAACTTCTGTAACAACGCAATATGCCGAACTTTTAAAGGTTGATAACATCGACCTTGATTTCACCGATGATGCACTTAAAGAAATTGCCGAAATTGCCGAAGAAGAAAACGAAACAAACGAAAATATTGGCGCACGCCGTCTGCATTCCATAATTGAAAAAGTTTTGGAAGACATTTCGTTTAACGCAACTGGCGAAAATCCTCTTGTTAAAGTTGTTATCGACAAAAACTATGTTCAAAATGCTTTTGGCGAAGACAGAAAAAAATATGACCTTAAAAAGTATGTTTTATAATGGAAAGATTTAAACGAACCGAAATTTTATTTGGAAAAGAAAAAATGGACAAGTTATATAATGCCCATGTTCTTGTTGTTGGCGTTGGTGGAGTTGGCGGCTATGTTTGCGAAATGCTTGCAAGAAGCGGTGTTGGGGCGCTTACAATTGTTGATTTTGATGTTGTTTCGCTTTCAAACATAAATCGCCAAATCATTGCGCTTTCTTCAACAGTTGGTCTTCCAAAAGTTGAGGTTATGGAAAAGAGAATTAAAGAAATCAACCCTAATTGCGTCGTAACGTCAAAATTGCTTAAAGTAAATAAAGAAACAATCGGCGAAGTTTTTGATTCAAAATTTAACTATGTTGTTGACGCAATCGACAATTTGGAAGGAAAAGTTGAGTTAATTAAAGCTGCAAAAGAGCGAAATATTCCAATAATTTCCGCAATGGGCGCGGGAAATAGAACCCAAATTCCCGTTTTTAGAATTTGCGATGTTTATAAAACATACAACGACGGGCTTGCAAGAAAATTTAGGAAAATGCTTCGAGATTGGGGCATTGAAAGCCTTGATGTTTGTTTTTGCGATGAAAAGTCAATTCCAAATCCAAATGAAAAAGTTATTGGTTCAACGGCATATTCGCCTTCAATGTGTGGGAGCACAATTTCTGCTTTTGTTGTTTTAAAACTTATAAATGAATGAAATTTATTTGTTAAAGAAAAGGTTTAGTGGTAAAATAAAATTGTATGAAAAAGAAAAAACAAAAACCAATTTTTGAAAATTGCATTGTTTTGGAAGCGGGAGAAAAATCTGCTTTAATTCAAGCGGGCGAAAACAAAATTGTTGCAAGAACTCCCAAAAAACTTGAAAAAGGCGGAAGAGTTTCGCTTTTTAAAGCGGCAACTTTTCCAAAAGCGCTTGAAATATTTTTATATTTAATTCCGCTATATTTCTTTGCATTATCATTTGGGTTTGGGTTCTTTTTCAAAAACAGTTTAACGCATTATTTGGTAACCCTTGGCGCAAGTTTGCTTGGAATTTTAGTTTTGCTTGTTTTGCGCTTCACAATTGGGAAAATGCCAGAAAATAAGTTTATTGCGATTAAAGAAGGAGAGGAAAATGAAAATTGTTCAAAAAGATGAATTTGAAAAAATAATTAACGAAAGCAAGCCAACAATTGTTGATTTTTTTGCAACTTGGTGCGGGCCATGTAAAATGCTTTCCCCAATTTTAGAAAAAGTTGAAGAGGATTCAAAAGGCGAGTTTAACATTGTTAAAATTGACGTTGATGAAAGTTATGATGTTGCAAAAAAATATGGAATTATGAGCGTTCCAACAATGATAATCTTCAAAGATGGAGATGAACAAGAAAAAATTGTTGGATTGCGTCAAAAAAATCAAATTGAAGATGCAGTTAGAAATTACATAGACTAAGAAATCATTTATCAAAATAAAACAAAACAAGCAAAAAATTTGCTTGTTTTTTAAATTATATAAGTATATAATAAATCGTATGATTTTTGTGATTCTTGGAATTTTTGTTGTTTTTTTGGCTGTTGCGCTTGGAATTGCAACCTATGCAAATGCGCAACTTCAAGACACATTTGAAAAATATAATCATGTTCCTTGCAACAAAAAAATAACAGGAGGGCAATTTGCTCTTCACATAACAAACACGCTTTTCGAAAGCCGAATTCAAGTTGGGCGAACGAAAGGTTATTTAAACGATGGATACAGTTCAAAATCGAAAATGGTTGTCCTTTCAGAAGCAACTTGTGATGTTGCAAGCGTTGCTGCGCTGACGGTTGTTGCTCATGAATTTGGACATGCAAGCCAAGATTTAACAAACTCGAAAAAACTAAGACTTAATAAATCGCTAACTCGAACAATCAAAGTTCTTGGCTATTTTATGTTTCCGCTTGCAGTTCTTGGAATTTTCTTTTTGCTTGTTTTCCCAGAAATTCTTGCGATTGGCTTTGCGTTCTTGGGCGCATCAATTTTAATTTTTCTTTTAGCGGTTGCGTTAAAACTTTCGTGCGTTCCGCTTGAAAAAGATGCTTCAAAACGTGGTCTTAAAATAATTGAAAAAACGCAGGCTCTCGACGATGACGAGCTTGAAATGGCAAAAGACCTTTTGCACGCGGCATTTTTAACATATGTTGGCGATTTCTTGCGCTCAATTTTATGGTGGACATTCCTAACAAGAAAAACAAAAATGTTTTAAAAATATATAAACAAAAAGAGGAAAAATATGAAAATCACAGGAAAAGAATTAAGAGAAAAATGGTTGAATTTCTATAAAAGCAAGGGGCATAAAGACATTGGCGCCGTTTCTCTTATTGGCGATGGGGAAACAGGAGTTATGTTCAATGTTGCGGGAATGCAACCTCTTATGCCTTATCTTCTTGGAAAGAAACAACATGAAAAAGGAAAGCGACTTTGCAACATTCAAGGCTGCGTTCGAACAAATGACATTGAATGCATTGGCGACGAAACCCATTTTTCGTTCTTTGAAATGATGGGGAATTGGAGCATTGGCGACTATTTCAAGAAAGAAAAAACTGCTTGGACTTTCGAACTTTTAACAAAGGAATTTGGCCTTGATAAGAACAAAATTTGCGCAACAGTTTTTGCGGGCGACCATGGTGTTCCAAAAGACTTGGAAACTGCAAAATACTTGGAAGAAGTTGGAGTTCGAAAAGAAAACATATATTTCCTTAAGGAAAATTGGTGGAACTTGGAAGGAACCGTTGGAACTCCATGCGGGCCAGATAACGAATGGTTCTATCCAAAAAACGATAATAAATGCTGCGAATCTTGCGACATCAACTGTGATTGCGGAAGATATGTTGAAATTGGGAACGATGTTTTTATGCAATATGAACAACTTGGGGAAGGGAAATATCGCGAACTTGCTCAAAAAAATGTTGACACGGGTTTTGGGTTTGAGCGCAACCTTGCCTTTTTAAACGGTGTTACAGACTGCTATTTAACCGACCTTTTCACACGCGCAATTGAAACAATTGAAAAGGCTTGCGGCGTTAAATATGGCGAAAACGAACAAACAACTCGTGCAATAAGAATTATTTGTGACCACGTTCGAACAACAGTTATGCTTATTGGCGACGAAAAAGGAATTGTTCCAAGCAATGTTGGGGCGGGGTATGTTCTTCGCCGTTTAATGCGAAGGTCAATTCGCTATGTTAAACAACTTGGAGGATCTGTTTCGCTTTTGGAGGAAGTTGCAAAAGTTTATATCGACGAGGTTTATAACGAAGCATATCCAAATTTAAAACTTAAACGAGAATATATTTTGCAAGAAATTGAGAAAGAGGCGAACAAATTTGAAAAAACTCTTGAACAAGGAATTAAGGAGTTTGACAAACTTATTGCAAATTTAACTAAGTTTGCGCCAGATGTTAAACAAATTGCTGGGAACAAGGCCTTCCGTCTTTTCGACACCTTTGGGTTCCCTCTTGAACTCACAACGGAACTTGCAAAAGAAAATGGGTTCACAGTTGACGAAGAGGGCTTTAAAAAGGCATTTGAAGAACACCAAGAAAAAAGCCGTGCAAGCGTTGGAACATTCAAGGGCGGGCTTTCCGATTCGTCCGAACAAAACGCACGACTCCACACTGCAACACACCTTCTTTTGGCAGCGCTTAACAAGATTTTTGGCGGGGGAATTCACCAATGTGGCTCGAACATTATTCCAGAACGTTTGCGTTTTGATTTTAATTTCGACAGAAAATTAACACCAGAAGAAATTTCGGCTCTTGAAAACGAAGTTAACAGCCATATTAAAGAGGCAATTCCTGTTGTTTGCGAGGAAATGCCAATTGAAAAAGCGCGCGAAAGCGGGGCAACTGGAATATTCGAAGATAAGTATGGCGAAATTGTTAAGGTCTACACAATTGGAACTGTAAGCAAGGAAATGTGCGGAGGTCCACATGCTAAAAACACAGGCGAACTTGGACATTTCAAAATCGTTAAAGAAGAGAGCAGCGGCGCTGGAGTTCGAAGAATTAAGGCAGTTATTGAGCCAGAAAATAAATAACCATTATGTTTTAAATATAAAAAAGCCGCAGTTTCTTGCGGCTTTTTATAAAAAAAAGACTTATAACTAAGCCTTTTTTTGTGTTTTAATACATTTTGTGCAAGCTCTAACAGTTTTTTCTTTTCCATCAACTTCAACTGTTGTTTGTTGAAGGTTAAGATCCCAAGTTCTGTTTGATTTTCTATTGCTATGGCTAACATTTTTGCCAGTCATTTTTCCTCTTCCACAAATTTCACAAACTTTGCTCATAGGTTTCCTCCACTTAATTTTCTTAAACTAACTGCGTAAGTTTAACATAAAAAAACTGAAAATGCAAGCAAAATTTGCTTTTAAGTTAAATAATTTTCTTCTAAATATGTTTTTAAGGCTTTAGAAAAAATTTTTTTGGATATATTTAGTTTATACAATTAAAGTTATATATGTAAATTTGCTTGAAAATTGTTGCATAAAATGAAATATTGGTGTATAGTAATTAACGTAAGATAGTGCGCTTACTTAAGGATTTTATTATAAATGACGGTTGACACAAAAAACTATTATGGAAGAATAACAATTTCAGACGAATGTATAGCAATCGTTGCAGGATATGCAGCGCTTGATTGCTATGGTGTTGTTGACCTTGTTGCTAACTCATTAAAAGATAGCCTAACAGAACTTTTCAAGAAACAACAATATTCAAAAGGTGTTAAAATTTCTAATGTTGATAACAGAATTTTTATTGACATATTTTGCATTCTTAAATATGGCGTTTCGGTTAGTGCTGTTGCAGAAAGTTTGAAAAGCGCTGTCAAATATAGTGTTGAAAATTTCACGGGCATGATTGTTGACACAGTTAATGTTCATGTCGTTGGTGTCCGTGTTTAGTTTATAGGTGGAAAAAATATATGCAAAAAACAATCAATGGATCAATTTTTAGAAAAATGATTATTGCAGGGGCAAGCCTGCTTGAACAAAATAAAAAACTTGTTGACGCTTTAAACGTCTTTCCAGTTCCAGATGGCGACACGGGAACTAATATGTTTTTAACAATTAAAAATGCAACAACAGAAGTTAACAATTGCATAAACAACAGTATGGATTCTCTTTGTGAAGCATATGCAAAAGGTGCGCTTCGTGGGGCAAGAGGAAACAGTGGCGTTATAACTTCGCAAATTTTAAAAGGTTTAACATCTGTTCTCTCTCAAAAGCAAGAAGCAACAACAAAGGACTTTGCAAAAGCAATTCAAGAAGGCGCAAATGTTGCTTATAAAGCCGTAACAAAGCCAAAAGAAGGAACAATTTTAACTGTTATTCGAACAATGGCAGAAGCCGCTTTGGACGCTGCAAAGAAACATCAAGATTTTGAGGAATTTTTTGAAATTGTTCTTGATAAGGGCGAAGAAATCCTTCAAAAAACCCCAGAGATGCTTCCTGTTTTGAAAAAAGCAGGCGTTGTTGATGCTGGCGGACGCGGGCTTATTGTTCTTTTCACAGGTTATTATAAAGCTCTTTGCGGCGATGAAACCCTAACATTTAACTTTGACGACGCAAAACCTGTTCAATCTGTTGACGATGTTATTGCGGATATCAACAATCTTGCAGAAATTGAATTTGGATATTGCACAGAGTTTATGATTATTCATATGCTTAAAAAAACAACCGAGGCGGACATCGATAAACTCCGTGAAAAACTTATGGAAATTGGTGATTCTGTTCTTTGTATTGGCGATTTAAGTCTTGTTAAGGTTCACGTCCACACAAACAATCCAAACCGCGCTCTTGGCTATGCTCTTGAACTTGGCGAAATTTGGAACATTAAAATTGAAAATATGCGCGAGCAAAACCGTGAACTTAAAAAGAATATGAAAAAGGTTGAAGAACTTAAGCCAATGGGAATGGTTGCTGTTGCTCCTGGCGACGGGCTTGCAAATTTATTCACAGATTTAACCGTTGACCAAATTATTGCAGGCGGGCAAACAATGAACCCAAGCGCAGCCGATATTGCAAATGCGGCAGCAAAAGTTCAAGCGGAAAATGTTTTTGTTTTCCCAAATAATAAGAACATTATTTTAGCAGCAGAACAGGCAAAAGGATTAACCGACCGCAAGCTTCACGTTGTTCCAACGCGCAATGTTCCAGAGGGAATTGCGGCATCTCTTGCTTTCAACCCAGAAGCAAGCGCGGAAGAAAACTTGGAAGCAATGACAACAGCAATTGAATGCGTTAAAGCAGGCTCTGTAACATATGCAGTTCGTGCAACACACGTTGACGGATTCGACCTTTCTGTTGGCGAAATTATTGGTCTTGACGACAAAGCAATTTTGGCAAAAGGCTCTGATGTTCAAAAAACAACCGAAGCATTGGTTGAAAAACTTTTAACTGACGACAGCGTTAATATAACACTCTTCTATGGCGAAGACATTAACGAAGCAGATGCTGAAAAATTGCGCGAATCTTTGGAAGAAAAATATCCAGAGTGCGAAGTTACGGCAATTTATGGGGGGCAACCAGTTTACTACTATATAATTTCCGTTGAATAGGAGGAGAGTATGTCTTATCCAGATTCAGTTTGGTCAATCAACGATGCTTTTTCAGCAATTGCAAATAATGATGTTGCTCGGCTTAAAAAGTCGATTAGAGAAGGTCAAATCGACATCAATCAAGAAAATGAGTTTGGTGAAACTCTTCTTGGAACTGCAATTTGGCTTAAAAATTTTGAAGCAGTTAAGTTTCTTTGTTCTCTTAAAGAAATTAACGTTAACAAAAAAACAACTTTCTATTTAGGGGAGGACGTCAGCGAGCCTTATGTTGAAGTTTTTCCGCTTGAACTTGCGGCGTGTATTTTGCCAAAAATTTGTTATAAATCAAATGCTTTTTTAGATTTAAAAACAAAACAAATGTGCGCAGAACTTGTTAAAAGAAATGCAAAAATGCCACTTGAAAAATATAAGAGAGATAGGCGATTTTTAGGGTGTTTAAGAGATTTGCGCGAAGTTGTTAATTCAGTTAAAACAACCAAAAATTTAAATAAAAATTTAACAACTTTTGAAGGTTAAAAAATAAAAAACAGTCTTAATTTTAAGACTGTTTTTTTTGTTTATTTTAACTAAATTTTATTGATGTTCTTTATCGTCTTTCAAAAGCTCTTTAATAACTTCCTCAATCTTGTCCATTGCTTCGTCAAGCTGCTCTTTTGTGTGGGTTGCTGTGAATGAAGTTCTTAAAATACTTTGCCCAACAGGAACAGCAGGGGAAATAACTGGGTTAACATAAACTCCTTTTTCCATAAGCATTTTGCAAGCTTTAAATGAGTTCTCATCGGTGTATGTCCAAATTGCAACAATTGGAGCATTTCCTGGGATAAATTTAACACCGCGCTTTGTTAAACCTTCGCGGAAATAGTTACCATTTTCTTCCAAGCGCTTAACTCTTTCTGGTTCGCGTTTTAAAATTTCAAGCGATTTTCTTGCGCACGCAACGCTTGCTGGGGTTATGCTTGCGCTGAAAATGAAAGGACGGGAGTTGTGGCGAATATAGTTTGCAACGCGTTCGGAACATGCGCAGTAGCCGCCAAGAGATGCAAGCGATTTGCTGAATGTTCCCATAATAATGTCAACTTCATTTTCAAGGTTGTAGTAGGATGCAGTTCCGCGCCCGCCTTCGCCAATAACGCCAAGACCATGTGCATCGTCAACCATAACTCTTGCGCCATATTTTCTTGCAAGTTTAACAATTTCTGGAAGTTTGCATATTTCGCCGCTCATTGAGAAAACGCCGTCGGTCACAATCAAAATTCCCTTGTCTTCGCCAACAGAGGCAAGTTGACGTTCAAGGTCTTCCATGTCGTTGTGTTCATATCTTAAAAGACGGGCATAGGAAAGTTTGCAGCCGTCGTAGATGCTTGCGTGATTTTCCTTATCGGAAATGATAACATCATTTCTTCCTGCAATGCAACTTATAATTCCAAGATTACTTTGGAAGCCTGTTGAGAAAGTTACGCACGCTTCTTTATGTAAAAATTCGGCAAGTTCTTTTTCAAGCATAACATGGGAATCGAGAGTTCCGTTAAGAAATCTTGAACCAGAGCAGCCGCTTCCATATTTTTCAAGAGCTTCAACGCCTGCTTTAATAACTTCTTTGTTTGATGTTAAACCAAGATAGTTGTTTGAACCAATCATAATTGTTCTTTTCCCTTCCATTTGAACAACTGTGTCTTGTCCGCTTGTAAGCTGATGGAAATATGGGTATAAATCAATTGCTTTAAGGTCTTCAATTCGAGTGTAGTCCTCACATTTTTTAAATAAATCCATTTGTTTCTCCTTTAAATAGCAATTTTCATTATACTCTCATATTTTTCATTTCGCAAACAAATAAACAAACAATTTTGTTTGTTATTTTTGAACTAAAATGATAAAATAAACTTAAGTTTAGGGGGAATTTATGAAAAGAATGCTAACAGATATCAATATGAAAGGAAAAACTGTTCTTTTAAGAGCAGATTTTAATGTTCCACTTGATGAATTTGGAAATATCACTGATGACACACGAATTTTCGAAGAACTTCCAACAATTCGTTATATCCTTAAACAAGGGGCAAAACTTATAATTTGTTCTCATCTTGGAAGGCCAAAAGGTGAGTTTGATCAAACATATTCAATGTTTCCTGTTGCACAACAGTTAATTAAATATTTGATTAACAAAGTTCATTTTGCAGTTGATGTTGTTGGCCCTGATGCAATTCAAAAAGCAAAAAACCTTAAAGAAGGCGAAGTTTTAATTCTTGAAAACTTGCGTTTCCATAAAGAAGAAGAGGCAAACGACCTTTATTTTGCAAAAAAACTTGCAAGCATGGCAGATATTTATATTGACGACGCATTTGGAACAATTCACCGCAAACATGCGTCAATCCACCGTGTTGCAAAACTTCTTCCAAACAACGGAATGGGTTTCTTGATGGGAAAAGAAATTAACACAATTGAAAAGGCAATGCAAAATCCAGACCGTCCTTTTGTTGCAATTTTAGGAGGGGCAAAAGTTGCCGATAAGATTGGTGTTGTTAAAAACTTAATGGAAAAAGCAGATTCTGTTCTAATTGGCGGGGCAATGTCATTCACCTTTCTTAAAGCGCAAGGTGTTAATGTTGGAACATCAATTGTTGACGAAAAAAGCCTTGAACTTGCAAAGGAAATTTTAGAAAAAGCAAAAGAGGAAGGGAAAAAACTTATTCTTCCAGTTGATGTTGCCGTAAGCACGAATTACAGCCCAAATTCAAAGGCAAGATTCTGTAAAATTGAAAATATTCCAGAAAACTATATGGGGCTTGACATTGGGCCAAGAACAATCAAAATTTTTAAACAAAAAATTAAAGAAGCAAAAACAATCATTTGGAATGGACCAATGGGAGTTTTTGAATTCCCAGAGTTTGCCGCTGGAACCTATCAAGTTGCAAAAGCAATTTCAAAAAACAAAGGCTTAACAATTGTTGGCGGAGGCGACACGGTTGCGGCCGTTAAACTTTATAAACTCTCGAAAAAAATATCCCATATTTCAACCGGAGGCGGGGCAACGCTTGCTCTTCTTGAAGGAGCAGAACTGCCAGGCTACGATGCTTTAACCGATGTTTAAATAAAAGCGAGGGCGGAAAAATGAAAGACCTTATCATCTCAAATTTTAAAATGTTCAAAACAAATTTTGAAACGCTTGAATATATTTCGGCGCTTAACAAACTTTTACCAAAACAACTTCCATGTAAAATTGGTGTTTGTTTGCCATACACATCGCTTTATCTTGGCGAAAATTTTGATGAAAGAATTGTTCTTGGCGCGCAAAATATGCATGAGGACGAGTTTGGAAATTACACTGGCGAAATTTCTGTTAATATGCTTAAAGATTTTAATGTTAAGTTTGTTTTGCTTGGCCACAGCGAACGAAGAAAACTTTATGGCGAAACAAATTCAAGGATTAACAAGAAAATTAAAACTGCGCTTCGCCATGGAATGAAAGTTGTTCTTTGCGTTGGCGAAACACGAGCACAGCGCAATGCAAAAATGACGCAAAGCGTTTTAACAAAGCAAATTGAAGAAGCGCTTGTTGGAATTTATGAAAACGAACTTAGCAGCATAATTGTTGCGTATGAGCCTGTTTGGGCAGTTGGAACGGGAATTGTTGCGCCAATAACCGACATTGCAAATGCATCGAAGCTAATTAGAAAAATTATTGCAGCGCATTATTCCACACCTGCCGCAGAAAATCAACAAATAATTTACGGCGGAAGCCTAACATCGCAAACTTCAAAACAAATTTTTAAAAATAAAGAAATTTGTGGCGCGCTTATTGGCGCAGCAAGTTTAGATCCAAAAGAGTTTATTAAAATCATAACTGGTTAAATTTATTTGCATTTTATAATATTTGTGATATAATATGCAAATAAATTGGGCAGTTAACTCAGTTGGTAGAGTGTTTCTTTGACGTGGAAAAAGTCAGGAGTTCGAGTCTCTTACTGCCCACCATTTAAAAAAAGTCTTTCTAAAAGACTTTTTTTTATTAAAAATTTTTGTTTTTAAAGCAATTTTCAATCCATAAAATTTAATTTGGAATTAAGTTCATCATTTCGTCAAGAGAATCGGAATATAAATAGGTTGATGGAATTTTCCCAATTATAATATTTTCGCAAATTAAAACCTGTGTTGAGGTTTCAACGGTTTGATTTGCAGTTGGCAAAACAACATTAATTTTGGATTTAATTGTAACATAAATCTTGTGGTTTGTTTGGTTAATTCCAGCATTCGAAAACTCGCTTTTAAATGAACTTGAAATTGATCCAATTGGAATCATTTTAATATTAACGCTTGGCCCTCGTCCAACAAGAATTGGCATACCGCTGAATGTTCCAATTGGAATGTCGATTCCTTGAACTCCAATTTGTTCAAGGTTTGAGGTTGCAAGGCGAGTTAGTTTTCGCGTTAAAAGGTTAATTTGAATTGAGTTTGCTTGAATCATTGAGACATCGCCTTCGTTGTTTTTTGAAATTGTTATAAGGTCGTTATAGATGTCTCCTTGGTTAACAATCTCATAAATTGCGCCCCCAACCGCCTTTGTTGCAAGACTTCGAACTTTCGATTCGCTCATTGAGATAATAACAGGATTAACAACATAGTTTAGATATAGAATTATTGCAATAATTAGGAGCAAAAAAACGACAACAACAATTGTTGCCTTTTGTTTGAATGACGATTTTTTCTTTGAATTTTCTCGGTTTAAATAGCTTAAACGTTTTGAAAAAATTTTCACATTTATTTATATGCGCAGCATATTTTAAAGTTTCATTATTTCAATGAATAAAAATTTGGGTATTGACAGAGCAATTTCTTTGATTTATACTATAGTCAATTTTGGAGGACTAATAATATGAATTTAAAAGAACTTGATGAAAAATGCGAAAAGAAATATGACGAATTTCACGAAAAATTGGATGACGAAATTGATGCGCTTAACTATGATTTTTACTACAACAAATATAAGACAAAGTATTCAAATCCAAAATATTCAACTAAATCTTTAAAAAGAAAACAAAAACAAGTTGATTTTGCAGCCGATGTTTATGAAGATGTTGCCGACAGAGCAGATATGGCACTTGATAAATATTGCACATTTGGCGGAACAGTTGGAATTAAAGCTCTTCATGGCTTTTTAGCACTTGCTGGCGCAGCATTGATTACACTTGGAGCATTAACAATTGCAAACAACAACCAACTTGCCGACACATTTATTCAACCATGGCAAAATCTTTTCCCAGAAATGTCGAAACAACAAATTGGAAATGAATTTGGCGGAAACCTTGTTGCTGTTGGTGGAATTGTTGGAATTGCTTCAACTTACTACACTAAGAAAGGATTGTCTGCGGTGTATACACATTATCAAATTAAAGCAGATAAAAAGACTGCAAAATCTGACGCAATATATGATGTTATTGCGGAAAGAGAAGGAAGACCTTTACTCAATTCTAATCCAACCCAAGATATGTAATTTGTAAATTAAAAAACTCTCAAATTTTTGAGAGTTTTTTATTGCGTTTTTATTTTTTAAACAAGATAGAATGTGCAAGATGAAAGTTTTTTTCGTTTGAGCGAAAAGGTTTTTCCGTTTTGCATAACATATTTAAATCCGTTGGTGTATGGGCATGCGCTACATTTTGCACCAAGATGCTCTTTCATTGGGCAGTGTTTAAGCGTCATAAAAGGAACTTCAACTTTTGTTGAAAGATTGTTTTCAGCGGATAGAACGGGAATGTTAAGAAAATTTGCACTAACGCTGTTATATATGTTAAGCTCGCCGCCCGCAACAAGATTTGTTTTAAAAAGAAGCGCGTATAAATTTGTTGCAACAACTCCAACTTTTGTTTTTGAAACTATTTCTTCCAAAAGAATAATATCTTTTTCTGTTGCAAAATTTGGAAGGAATAAGAACGCATTTTTATTTTCTTCGTCGCATTTTTCCTTAAATTTATTTATTTCATTAAGTAAATATATTTCTGGCGAATAAATTATATTATTTTCAATAAATTTTTCGTAAATATTTTCAATTATTTGAAAATTATCAAATTTTTTTATATTTTTGTTTATTTTTAATTCAATTTTTTCAATTTTTTTATGAATTATTGTTGTTAAATTTTCAATTAAATTTTCGTAAACATTTCTTCTAAATTCATTGAGTTGTTTTTTTGTTAAAAAAGCATTATCTGTTTCAAAGTTAATTTGTGGAATAAAAAACTCATTTTTTGAAAAGCAAGTTTCAATTTCGCTCTTTGAGAGAGGTTGGTTTTGCGCTTTAAGGCAAACTTCACCCTCAAGTTCAAAATTTATATTTTTATAATTTACTTTTGCTTTAATTGGCGTGCCTTCAATTGCTTTAATTGAAAGAGAAACATCAAGTTTGCGAATTTTTGAAACAGTTTCCGTTTCCATGTCAAAATTGGAAATAAGCCTTACTTCAAGCCCAGTTTCAACTTTTTGGGTTGTTGTTGCGTGGTAGAGCAAAGGGGAAATTTCCTGAAGGTCGAAAAGCGAAATTGTTGAAAATTCAGTTCCATCTTTAAAGAGTTTAATAACAGATTTTTTGCTTATTTTTTCAGTTGATGAAAAAGTAAATTCATTGAAATTTTTTCCATATTTAACATTCTTAATTTTCCCAACAAAAATTCCAATATGATTATTAAACTTGGAAATTATGTTTGAGTTGCCGTTAAAGTATCCTTCGGTGAAATCTCGATTAAAAGCAAGGAGCAAACTTTTTTCATCAAAATTTTTCCCGTCAAGTGCGCTTCGATAGGCAGCAGTTGCCGCCGCAACATAAAAAGGTCTTCTTGCGCGCCCTTCAATTTTAATTGAACAAACCCCAGCGTCTTCCAGGTCTTTAAGACGTTTGCGCATATTAAAATCTTTTGCGGAAAGGAGGAAGCCAGTTTTAAGTTTTTTGTTGTCTTTCATAAGCGAAAATGGAAGGCGGCAAAGTTGTTTGCATTTTCCTCTGTTCCCGCTTGCTCCAAGAAGTTTGGAACTTAAATAGCAGTTTCCAGAAAAACAAACGCAAAGCGCGCCATGAGCAAAATATTCAATTTCAATGTCTAAATTGTCTTTAATTCTTTTGATTTCGGAAAGAGGAGTTTCGCGAGCAAGAACAACCCTTTTAAAACCAATTTCCTTTGCAACTTTTGCGCCTTCAAGGTTATGAATTCCCATTTGAGTGCTCGCGTGCATTTCAATTTCCGGAAAGAATTTGTGAACCAAACTTGCAAGTCCAATGTCTTGAATAATAAACGCATCAACGCCAAGATTATATGCATCAACAATTAAATTAAGCGCGCTTTGAAGTTCGTCGTCGGAAAAGAGAATGTTAACTGTTAAATGAACTTTAACGCCGTAGATATGAGCAAAATCGATTGCCTGTTTCAAACTTTCAAGGTTAAAGCCTTCAATGTTTCGTGCGTTAAAATCTTTAACGCCAAGATAAACTTCGTCGGCGCCATAATAAACTGCCATTTTCAAACTTTCAAAATCTCCCGCTGGGGAAAGTAGTTTCATTTTCATATGTTCATTCTACCACATATTTTTAAACTTTGTTTCTCTTTTTTATAAATAAAAAAACCAGCGTTTTTGCTGGCTTTTTCTAAAATTAAGTTTTATTTAGTTAACTGCCGTAAGTTCAATTGTTGTTCCGTCGGTAGTTAAACTTATTTTTGAACTGCTTATTGTTTCAATTTCGCCTGTAACTGTTGATTGGTCTGGGTTATTAAATACTAAACTAACAAAAAGTTTGCCGTTTTTATAGTGTTTTGTGAAACTTGAAACAGTTGCATATTGTTCCCATTCTTCATCATTTTTTGGAGCAGTTGTTAAACCTTGAACAAAATACATTTTTGATTCTTGCTCGTCAAACTTAACCCAACATGCAGGGCTAATAGTATCTGAGTAGTAAACCTTTGTCATATCAAATTCTTTTGCGGCTTTGAAGTTTATTGTTTCGCCTTCAGTTGTCATATCAAACGAAGTTTCGCTTATTGTTTTTATTTCAGCAACAGATGTTGTGTGATTTGGGTTAACACAAGTTACAGTAATGTTAAGTTTTCCGTCTTTAAATGATTTTACATATGTTCCAATTGTTCCATATTGTCCCCATGTTGCAATATCTTCTGGAGCAGTTTCTAAACCTTGAACAAAATACATTTTTGATTCTTGCTCGTCAAACTTAATCCAACATGCAGGGCTAATAGTATTTGAGTAGTAAAATTTTGATAAGTCAAATCCTTTGTTAACGGTGTAGCCAACTGTTGTTGTTTTTCCGTTATATGTAACAATCATTGCATAAGAGCCAACTTTTTCGGTTGAGAAGTTTGAAATCATTTCCTTTGTTATTTGAATATGTGTTGTTTTTCCGTTTAAAACATATTCCAAAACCCCGCCTGTTATTTCAAGTTTTTCGCCAACAACATATTCGGTTTTAATCATGTCGCTTCTAACAACAATTTGTGCATTATCGTCGTTTCCGCTTCCGCATCCAGCAAGAACACCAGCAAAAAGTGTTAGCATAAGCGCAAAAGCAATAATAATTGAAAATTTTAATTTTTTTGTCATTTTCCCCTCCTTAAATTTATTTCCAAAATTTATTATACAAAAATTTTATATAAAAGTAAAATTTTTTTAAAAAATTTAAAAACGAATTAAAAGCTTGCCGTCTTTTATTAAATTTTAGATATTATCCTTCTTTAATCTCAATTTTAAATTAGTTTAAAATGTGTTAGCCAATTTAAATTGAAAAAATTAAATCAATATGGACAAAAACTTAAAAATTTTTGACAAGATTGAAAATTTGTTGTAACATATTTCTGTTGTTTGTATGCACCACTAGCTCAGTTGGATAGAGCACTGGTCTTCGGAACCAGGTGTCGGGGGTTCGAATCCCTCGTGGTGCACCAATTGTGCTGTAAAAAAGTTTTAATAAAAAATGAGTTAACAATTCGGAAAATTTAAACATTTATGAGAGCAAGAGTTAATATCACAAACATTTCTTTAAAGCAGTTAATTAGTTGCTTGCTCGCATATTTTGAAAAATTTTAAAAAGCAAGAAGGCATTGTTTTTCTTTTGAAATGCCGTTTTGAAAAACCTTGGGAAAAGGGTTTTTTATTATAAAAAACTTGTTTTTAAGTAATAAATCAATATTGAAAAAATTTATATTTTTCCGTTTTCCATTTCCAATTTTTATTTTAGTGTGTTATAATCAATTCAAGTTGATTATAAGGAGAAATATGAAAGACAAGATTTTAGAAATTAGAGAAAGCATTAAAGAAGAAATTAAAAACATTAAAAACTTGGAAATTCTTAATGCATTCAAAGTTAAATACAGCGGGAAAAGCGGTCTTTTAACAGAACTTATGAGAGGAATGAGAGATGTTCCAAAAGAGGAGCGTCCCGTTCTTGGCTCGCTTATTAACGAGGTTAGAGAGTTTGTTGAAACAAAAATTCAAGAAATTGAAAAAAGACTTCATGAAAACGCTTTAAACGAAAAGTTGAGCAGCGAAAAGATTGACATAACAGAGCCATCAAAAAACAGCGAAACAGGGTGTTTTCATCCTCTTCAAAGAACTTTTAACAAACTTATTGATGCGTGCGTTGAAATGGGATTCGAAGTTGTTACGGGTCCAGAAGTTGAACTTGACCACTATAACTTTGAAATGTTGAATATGCCAAAAGACCACCCAGCACGCGATATGCAAGACACATTCTATATAACAGACGACATTGTTCTTAGAACGCACACTTCGCCTGTTCAAGCGCGCGTTATGGAAAAACGCCAACCACCAATTAAAATCATAAGCCCAGGGCGAACCTATCGCGTTGATAATGACGCAACCCATTCGCCTGTTTTCCATCAAATTGAAGGGCTTGTTGTTGACAAAAACATAAGTTTGCTCGACCTTAAACAAATGCTTACAAAACTTTTGCAACTTTTGTTTGGAAAAGACACGAAAGTTCGTTTCCGTCCGTCTTATTTCCCATTCACAGAACCAAGCGTTGAAGTTGACGTTTCTTGTCCAAACTGCGGAGGAGATGGCTGCTATATGTGCAAAAAAACGGGCTGGATGGAACTTATGGGCGCTGGAATGGTTAACCCAAAAGTTTTGGAAGGTTGCGGAATAGATTCAAAAGTCTATTCAGGTTTTGCCTTTGGACAGGGCATTGACCGTTTAACAATGGTTATGGACAAAATTCCAGATATGAGAATGCTTTTTGAAAACGACATAAGATTTTTAAATCAAGTTAAGTAAGAGGAAAAAATATGAAAATTTCGATAAATTGGTTAAACGATTTCGTTAAGTTAGACGAAATTGAAAAAATTGAAAAAACAAAAACAAAATTCGAACTTGCCGAAAAAATTGCAGATAAATTAACTGGCGTTGGGTTTGAAGTTGAAGAAATTGAACAAACCGACAGATTTTTAAATCGTGTTGTTGTTGGCTTAATTGAAAAAATTGAAAAACATAAGGACGCCGAAAGACTTTTTGTTTGCCAAGTTAACATTGGCGAAAGAAATGTTCAAATCATAACTTCCGCAACAAATGTTTTTGAAGGGGCGCTTGTTCCTGTTTCTCTTGACGGGGCAGACCTTGCAAACGGAATTAAAATTAAAAACTCTAAAATTCGCGGCGAACTTTCGGAAGGAATGTTTTGCAGCGGCGAAGAGCTTGGAATAACCGATGGACTTTATGACGGGGCAAGCATAAACGGAATTTTAATTTTTAAAGATAATTTTGTTCCTGGAACTCCTGTTGCAAAGGCTCTTTGCCTCAACGACGTTGTTCTTGATGTTTCAATAACAGCAAACCGCCCAGACGCAATGAGCGTTGTTGGAATTGCAAGAGAACTTAATGCAATCTATCGTTTGGAAATGAAGGAGCAAGACCTTTCGTTCAAAACAACAAACGAAAAAGTTGAAAATTTTGTTTCTGTTGAAAACAAAGCGTTCGACCTTTGCCCAAGATATATGGCAAGCGCTGTTTCAAATGTTAAAATTGAAAGAAGCCCGCTTGAAATTCGCGCAAGACTTTTTGCAGTTGGAGTTCACCCAATTTGCAATATTGTTGATATAACAAACTATGTTCTTTTCGAATATGGCCAGCCAATGCACGCTTTCGACGCAAACAACATTGGAGGAAACAAAATTGTTGTTCGCAGAGCAAATAACGGCGAAAAAATTGCTGTTTTAAACGGAAACACATATGACCTTTCGCAAAATAACCTTGTTATTGCCGACGAAAAAGAACCAATGGTTATTGCTGGAGTTATTGGAGGAACAGACTCTTGCATAAATGAGAACACAAAAACCGTTATTTTTGAAGCAGCAAGTTTTGAACGTTCGCAAGTTCGAAAAACATCGCGCTCATTTGGAATTAGAACCGATTCAAGCGCGCGCTTTGAAAAGGGAATTGACCTTTTAAGCCAAGAACTTGGAATGAAAAGAGCGCTTAACTTAATTTGTAAGTTTAATTGCGGCGACATTGCAAACGGAATTATCGACGAAAAACAAGAAGAAGTTAAAAACATTGAGGTTGTTGTTTCAAAGAAAAGAATTGATGGAATTTTGGGAATTGAAGTTAAAACAGAAGATATCGTTTCAATTTTAAAAAGTCTTGGAATTTCGTGCGAAACAAATGGCGACACTCTTAAATTAAGTGTTCCACCATACCGTTTCGACATTGAAACCGACGCTGATGTTGCCGAAGAAGTTATAAGAATGTATGGCTACGATGTTTATGACGATGCCAAAAAACCTTTCTTTGAAGGTGCAAGCGTTATGGAAGGGAAGTTTGACCCAATTTTGGCTATGCAACGCGAAATTAAGCGAATTTTAATTATGCGTGGATACTATGAAATTAACAGTTATTCTCTTGTTCCAACAAATGCACACTTGAAACTTCTTTTAAACGACATGGAAAACGAAGTTATTAAAGTAAGCAATCCGCTTAGCGACGAACTTGGCGTTTTAAGAATTTCAATGGCACACAGTTTATTTTCAAATATTGCATACAACTTTAAACGTAATAACAAAGATTTTAGAATTTTCGAAAGCGGAAGAACCTACCACGCAAAAGGACAACCAATAACCGAACTCCCTGTTGAAAAAAATATGATTGCGTTTGCATCAATTGCCGAATCCGACGATTTCTTTACTCTTAAAGGTGTTGTTGAAAACATTTTGGAAAAATATGATTTCAAACTTGCTCTTGACTATTCAAAAGCACCTTTCTTACACCCTGGAATAAGCGCAGATGTTATCGACGCAGAAACCGGAAAACTTATTGCGCGCTTTGGGAAAATTAACCCAAGAGTTGCCCAAGAATATGAAATTCCAGAAAGAACTTTCTATGGCGAAGTTTATTGCGACAATTTAAACGAACTTAAAGTTAAAACTTTTGCAGTTAAGCGCATATCAAAATTCCCAATTGTTGAAAGAGATTTGGCTCTTGTTGTTGATGAAAACATAACAGTTGGTCAAATTGAAGAAATAATTAAACAATGTTGCGGAAAAAACTATAATGATGTTAAACTTTTCGATATCTATCGCAACAAAGCACAACTTGGAAACAAAAAGAGTTTAGCGTTCCGAATTAAACTTTTGTCGGATGAAAAAACCCTTTCCGAAGAAGATATTAACAAGGTTATTGATAAAATTCTTCGAAGAACAGGCGAATTATTTGGAGCAACACTTAGAGTATGATTTTTTTAGATAATGCAAGCACAACCCGTCTTTGCGATGAGGCAAAAAGTGAGATTGAAAAATCTCACGATTTGTTTTATAATCCATCGGCTGTTTATGGGAAAAGCCTTGAAATAAGAAAAAAATTTGACGAGGCAAAACAAAACATTTGCCGCGCTCTTGGCGTTTCATACAATAACAATTTAATAATAACGGGAAGCGCAACCGAGGCAAACAACCTTGCAATTTTTGGAAGCATTAAAAAAACAGATTCCCAACTTGTTTTTGGCGCGGGGGAGCATCCTTCTGTTTATAATTGCGCCCTTGAACTTAAAGCAAGAGGATTTAATGTTGTTTTTGCTCCGCTTGCAAAAACTGGGGAAGTTGATTTGGAAATTCTTTCAAAAATTTTGGAAAAACCAACTGCTTTTGTTTCAATTATGACCGTTAGTAACGAAACTGGCGCAATAAATAACATTCAAAAAATTTCCAAACTTGTTCGAAAAACCAACCCAAATGCAATTTTCCACAGCGACGGAGTTCAAGCCTTTGGAAAAATTTCAACAAATGTTTTAAATATGGATGTTGATTTGTTTTCAATAAGCGCCCATAAAATTGGCGGACCAAAAGGCATTGGCGCGCTTTATGTTAAAAACATTAAAAAACTTAAACCAATAATCTTTGGCGGTGGGCAGGAATTTGGACTTCGAAGCGGAACTGAAAACACGATGTTCACTCTTGCTTTTGGTGCAATTGCAAAAAACCTTAAAATTAAGGAAAATTTTGAGAAAACAAACGAAATAAGAAATTATGTTCGAAACTTTTTCGAGAATAAAGATGGCGTTGAAATTAACTCGCCAAAAGATGCAAGCCCATATGTTTTAAGCCTATCCTTTTGCGGTGTTCGCGGCGAAACTCTTGTTCACGTTTTGGAAG
Source organism: uncultured Bacillota bacterium (assembly GCA_900544595.1). GTDB lineage: Bacteria > Bacillota > Clostridia > Christensenellales > UBA1242 > UMGS687. The sequence goes on from UQVQ01000001.1 coordinate 51,658, forward strand.
GCGATGACGTTATAGTTGGAACAGGAAGCGCGTGTTCAAGCAAAAAAGGTGCGCTCAATCGAACCCTGGAAGAAATGGGCAAAACAAAAGAAGAAAATGAAGGAGCTGTTCGAATTTCATTTTCAAAAGAAACAACTCTCGATGAAGTTAAACAAGCGTGCAACATAATTTATGATTCATACTTAAAACTCAAAGAAAAACTAAAATAAAAAGGAAATAAAATGGAAAAAGTTTTGCTTCTTAGATATGGTGAAATCCACCTTAAAGGGAAAAACCGCGGGTTTTTTGATAACCAACTCATAAAAAATATTTTGCAAACAGCAAATAAAATTGACGAAAACGCAAAGATTAAGAAAGTTGGCGGGAGATATTTGCTTTGTAATTTCAGCGAAGAAAATTTACTTGCTCTTTCAACCGAAGTTTCAAAGGTTTTCGGGCTTGTTTCGCTTTCAATTGCAACAGCTGTTTCTTCAAGTCAAGAAAAAATTGAAACCTGCCTTGAAAAACTTTTGGAAGAAGACGAATTTGGTCTTGATTTAGCAAAAACATTCAAGGTTGATGTTAAACGCGCGGATAAAAGATTCCCGGTTCAGTCCATGGAATATGAACGCCAACTTGGCGGAATTGTTTTAAATAAATTTCCACACTTAAAAGTTAACTTAACAACTCCAGAAAAAACAATTTATGTTGACATTCGTGAAAACGGCGAAACATTTATTTTCTCAAATAAAATCAAATGCGCCGGCGGAATCCCAGTTGGAACAAGCGGGAAAGGTCTTGTTATGCTTTCGGGCGGAATTGACAGTCCAGTTGCGGCATATATGATGGCAAAAAGAGGAATGAGCCTTTCTGCTGTCCATTTCCATTCTTTCCCATACACAAGCCAACTTGCAAAAGAAAAAGTTATTTCTCTTGCGCAACTTCTTGTTCCATACACGGGAAATTTCAATCTTTATGTTGTTTCATTCAGGAAAATTCAAGAAGAAATCCATAAAAATTGCAAAGAAGGCTATATGATAACAATTATGCGCCGAATTATGATGAGAATTTGCGAAAAACTTTCAAAGAAATTCGGATTTCAAGCCGTTATAACAGGCGAAAACTTAGGGCAAGTTGCTTCTCAAACGGTTGAAAGTATGACCTCAACAGAAAGTGTTCTAAGTCCATTTTTGCCAGTTTTCCGCCCTCTTGTTGCGTTCGATAAGATTGATATTATTGAAATTGCAAAACAAATTGGAACATATGAAACATCAATTTTGCCATATGAAGACTGCTGCACGGTTTTCTTGCCAAAAAATCCAATAATTAAGCCAAGAATCGAAAATGTTGAAAAAGAAGAGCGACACTTGGAAATTGACAAACTTGTTGATGAAGCAATCAAGAATATGGAAATAGTTAGAATTTAGACATTGACACTTAACATTTTTAAGAGTATAATAAACCTGTATATGGAGAAAAAACATGATTAGACGCGAAGATTATAATGTTATGAACTCAAAAAAACCTGAAAAATCGCTTTCAATTGAAAAAGCATTTATCAATGAAAATAATGATTTAGTTTTAGTTAACGAGGGAAAGGGAAAATATATTCCAACCTCATCAACAACATTTTTAAATTCACTTCAAGAACTTGATTCAAAATTTTTCACCGAGGAATTTGTTGATGGCATTCGCAATAAAGCGTGGGGAAAAGTTCTAAAAAGCGACTTAAGATTCATTAAGAATTCAATAAAAAATGAAGAAGAAGCATCTAATAAGATTTATGAGATAACAAAAAAATCTGCTGAGGTTGAAGCTCTTTTGCTTGTTAAACAAAAAGAAAGAAATTTAACTTTAAATCAAAAAGCAATTTTTTCGTTTGTTAGTGCATTCAATAACACATCAAAAACAACGTCAAAACAAAATGAAAATGTTGAAAGTAAGTAGTTTAAAACGGCAAATAAGCCGTTTTTTTATTTTATCTGTCAAAATTTTTAAATAAAAATCTAAAAAGAGTTTGCAAATTTGGAAAAATAGGTTACAATTACTTTGTAAGTTTAATTAAAAGCTAATTGAATTTAGCTTAGCATATAAACATTTTTAATATAATTCGGCCAAATTTGGGCTTTTAGTTAGATTTAAAATTTATTTTTGGAGAAGAAATATGACAATAGCATTATTGAGTGTTTCTTCATTAGCCGCAAGCCTTATTGGAGTTGGTTGTGGAATTGCTGGAATTGCGATTGGCATTTTCGCGGCTTATTTCCTTCTTTCAAGAAAAATTGGAAAAACAAAAACTAAGGCAGCTAAGATAATTGAAGAAGCCTATGCAGAAGCAAAAACTGCAAAAAAAGAAGCGATCTTAGAAGCAAAAGAAGAAGTTCATAAACTTCGTGTTGATTTCGACAAAGAAGTTAAAGATCGCCGCGTTGAAATTCAACGCTCGGAAGACAGACTTTCTCAAAGAGAGGAGTTTGTTGAGAAAAAAGAGCTTTCGCTCGACAAAAAACAAGAACAAATTGAAGAGATGAAAGACAAACTTCAACAACGTGAAAGCGAAGTTGAAAAACTTAAAGAGAATGAAAGCAAAGTTCTTGAATCGATGAGAGCGGAACTTGAAAAAGTTGCTCGAATGACAAAAGAAGAAGCAAAACAATCTTTAATTAACTCAATGGTTGACCAAGCAAAAATTGACGCCGCAAGAGAAGTTAAAGAAATTGAAGAAGAGGCAAAAGCCGACGGACAAAAGAAAGCACAAAACATAATTGCTTCGGCAATTCAACGTTGCGCAACCGATATGGTTAGTGAAATAACTGTAACATCCGTTGCTCTTCCAAACGACGAACTTAAAGGAAGAATCATTGGCCGCGAAGGAAGAAACATTCGTGCGCTTGAAGCCGCAACTGGCGTTGACCTTATTGTTGACGACACACCAGAAACAATAACAGTTTCTTGTTTCGACCCTGTTCGCCGCGAAGTTGCAAGAGTTGCTCTTGAAAAACTTATTATGGACGGAAGAATTCACCCAACAAGAATTGAAGAACTTGTTGCGAAAGCACAAAAAGATATTGATCAAAAAATTAAGGAAGCAGGCGAAAACGCTGCTAATGACGCAGGAATTTATAACTTACACCCAGAACTTATCAAAATTCTTGGCCGCCTTAAATATAGAACAAGTTATGGTCAAAACTGCTTGAAACACAGCCTTGAAACATCCTATATTGCAGGGCTTTTGGCAGCAGAACTTGGGGCAGACGAAAAAATTGCTCGCCGCGGAGGCTTACTCCACGACATTGGAAAAGCGCTTGACCACGAAATGGAAGGAACACACGTTACAATTGGTGTTGACCTTGCTAAAAAATATAAGGAAAGCCCAGCGGTTGTCCACTGCATTGAAGCGCACCACTTTAACGTTGAATTCCAAAGCGTTGAGGCGGTTCTTGTTCAAGTTGCCGATGCAATTTCAAGTTCTCGTCCAGGCGCACGCCGCGAAACAATTGAAGCATATGTTAAACGTCTTGAAAAACTTGAAGAAATTGCAAATTCGTTTAAGGGCGTTGACAAATCATATGCGGTTCAAGCGGGACGCGAAGTTAGAATTATCGTTAAACCAGAAGAAATTTCCGACGATATGGCAGTTTTTATGGCGAAAGATATTGCAAAGAAAATTGAAGACGAAATGGAATATCCAGGACAAATTAAAGTTAATGTCATTCGCGAAAGCAGATTCACAGAAACTGCAAAATAACAATTTAAAAAGAGCAAAAACTTGCTCTTTTTTTTTGTTGCGATACGCGGCAAAAAATGATAAAATATATTTATGAAAAATGTCGATTTATACACTGATGGAGCATGCAGCGGGAATCCAGGCGTTGGCGGTTGGGCAGCTGTTTTAATTTACAAAGGAAAACAAAAAGAATTTTCTGGAGGCGAAAGAGAAACAACCAATAATCGAATGGAACTTACTGCGGTGATTCGCGGGCTTGAAGCGCTTAAAGAAAAATGCAATGTAACAATTTACAGCGATTCCGCCTATGTTGTTAATGCGGTTAATAACGATTGGATAACAAATTGGCAACTTAACGGCTGGAAGAACTCTGCGAAAGACAATGTTTCAAACCAAGACCTTTGGGAAAAACTTCTAGACCTTCTTACTTTCCACCCTTCTGTTTTTGTTAAAGTTAAGGGGCATTCAACAAACGAGCTTAATAATCTTTGTGATAAACTTGCAGTTGCGGAGGTTCAAAAAATTAAAGCACAGGACGAAAAATCTTCAATTAGTAATAACTAGAACAAAAATTTATAAAAATTAAAAAGAGCAGTCCGCTCTTTTTTTGTGCTTATTCCCTTTGATATAAAAAAACATTATCAAATCCGATAATGTTTTTTAATTGCCTTTTAAAAAGAGAGTTTATTTATACTTAACAAGTCTTTTTACTTTTCTAACAACTTGTTCAATAAGCATATTGATGAATGGAAAAACAACAATATGAAGGGAAAGAACAATTGGATAGATAAGAAGAGGGAAGTATTTAAGAGTTGTGTTGGCGCGGAACCCAATAATTAAGTTGATTCCAATTACAACCAGCATTATTGCAGCGCCGGCAAGAACAAAAAGCCATGGCGAAGGGTTTTCTTTTTTCATTTGAATTATGTTTCTTGCTTTAGATTTATAATAAAGGTAGGCATAAAGCCCAACAGCAACAAGCGAAAGACAAGGAATAATAATGTAAATAACTTTGCCAATTGAATCTGCTTTAACGCCGAAATAGAAGGCAAAAGCAAAAATTAAACTTAAAAGACAGAACAAACTTCCACGAATAAGGCGAGTTAAGGCTGGATTAACATATTGCGAAGCATTTTTGTCTTTCCCACGATATTGCGAAAATCCAATTCCTTTCGATCCATAATATGTTTCAAGGCTTGAATAACTGTTGAAAATTTTTGAATCGCTTTTTTCGCGAATATATGTGTTTTCAACTTTGTCAAATTCTTCGCGCTTTGGTTTTGGTTGTTGTTTTTGAGCTGGAGCAGAAGGACGAGAAGACATTTCAAGTTCTTTTTGTTTGCGCTTTTGCGCTTCAAATTCATCAATTTTATGTTGAATTTTCGCCATAGATTTTTCGTGGTCGAATGGTTTAACCATTAAATCTGAAATTTTTTCCTGATACATTTCTTTTTCTTTTCGGTCGGCTTTTGTTTCTTTTTCTTTAAGTTTTGAATTTAAATAGGACGTGTTGCGTTGCTCAATGTTAAGAGTTGCAGGTTCAAATTTTTCAAATTTTGGGAAAGAGTAGTCTTCCAAAGTTTCGGTTATAAATTTTCCGTCGTCTGCCGCCATATCAACTTCGCTAAACAAATCATATTGCTCTTGGTTAACATCTTTTTCCTCTTGCGCTTTATCTTCAAGAGCAGGGGCTTTTTCTTGTTCAACCTTTTCTTCCTCTTGTTTTGCAAGGTTAAAGATGTTTTCTTGCGCAGCAATTTGGATTGGTTCGTTTTCAACTTCAATTTCTTTTGTTCCTTCTGGAACAATTGAAACAGGTTTAGCGCTGTTTAAAACAATCCCGCTTTCATTTGGCACGCGATATTCTTCTGTTTCTTTCAAATCAAATGAGTTTTCAAAAGTTTCTGGCTCTGTTTTAAATTCCTCGTGTTTTTCAACATCAAGTTTAGTTTCTTCCAATGTGTTTGATTCTTTTTGCTCTTCAATTGGGCTGGCAGGTTGATTTGAAATGCCATAGAAAGAAAAATCAACTGGGTTTTCTTCCAAAAATTTTCTTCCGTCGTTTGTTAAGCAATAGTAGTGCCTTTTCCCGCCAATTGCGCTGTCTTTCCAATATGACGAAACAAGTTTTTGAACTTCCATTCTTTTCAAACTGCTGTATAAAGAGGGTTGTTTAATTTCAATTCCTGTTTTTGCTTTAATTTCTTCAATGATTTCATAGCCATATTTATCGCCCGAAACCAAACAGGAAAGTATTGTTGGGTTAAGTTGCCCACGTGGGAATTCATTTATGTCCATATATATACCTCAAAAATTATATAACAAAATATAACAAAAAAGTCAACAAAATTGCAGGTGCTATGCATTTTAACTTGTGTGTTATGCATAAATAACACCACAATATATAGTGTAAATTTTGTAAAAATTAAAAATTTTTTAATATTTAAAAAATAGAACATAAAGTTCATCGTTTTAAACACAAATTTTGAAGATAAATTTAAAAAGCATATTTTTTTGTTAGACTTAAAGAAAAGAGATAAAAGTCCTTTTAATATTAAAAATATCATTTTTAAAATAAAATTAGCAAAAGCGTTTATTTATTTTGATAATTTGTGCAAACTAATGTATAATGTTCGAAAAAGGTGGAAAATGTCGCATTTTGTATATTATGTTGTTGCCCTTGTTTGCGCGGCCAGTTTAATTTGTGCTGGTATTCTTCTAAACAAAAAAAGCGAAAAAGCATATAAAATCTTTTTGATTGTTGCTTCTTCTCTTGTTGCGGCTGTTTTTCTTGTTCGATATATGTATGGATCGGACGCAATTGAGAATATGCTTGCGCTTGGGGGAACGCCATTTCCAACGAAAGCGGAAAACTTCTTTGCAATTTTCCTTGTTTGGTTTAGTTACAGTTCGGCTCTTTTGCTTTCACTTTATGGATTTTTCAAAGTTAAATTTTTAAATAACTTTATCAAATTTTTTGCGTTTCCAGTAAGTTTGCTTAGTTTGTGTTTTATGAAATTCCACTTCACGGCAATAATTGGCGAAAACGCAATAAATGAATATAGCGTTCGTGGATTTATTTTTGCCGCGGAAATTGGTCTTGTTTTTGGTTTTTCTCTTCTTGTTTTGATTTTGAAAACAAATTGGAAAAATGTTTGGGAAAAGCTTTGCAAGGGTTGGACAAATTTCGTTTCCTTTTTCAAAAAGGAAACATGGAAATTAAAAAAAGAAAAAAGAGCAGAGAAAAAGGCACAAAAAGCGCTTAAAAAAGAGGAAAAGAAGGCGATTCGCGCAAACGCAAAAAAGAAAACTTTTGCTCAAGTTTGGGATTTAGTTTGGGAAAAAATTAAATGGTTTTTCTCGAAATATTGGTTCCCAATTTTTGCCGTTATAATTGTTCTTTTCAGTCTTATGCCAGCCTACACCTTCCAAGGACTTTTTGGGTTTATCCATCAAACGGCTCTTGCAAAAAGTTTTGAGTTGCCACACAGAATTATCTTATACATTGGAATTATTCTTCCTTTCATTATTCATTTTTCGCTTAGAAAAGAAGAATTTAGCGAAAGAAAATTCTATCTTCTTTTCATCTGCCTTGGAACGCTCATAACATTCTCTCTCCACCATAAGTTCCAATCGTTTTTAGACCCAGTTAATTGGCCATTGCACCTTTGCAACACGGCAATGTATATCATGCCAATTGTTTTAATCTTCAAAATGAAGAGATTTTTCTATTTCACGTATTTTATCAACGTTGTTGGCGCATTTTTTGCGATGTTTATGCCAAACTACAGCGAATCGCTTAATATGTTTTCAACGCGAATTTTAATTTTCTACACCAATCACTATATCGCATTCTTTATGCCAATTTTGTTTGTTTCGCTTGGAATGTTTAATAAGCCAAAATTTAAACAATTTGTTTATTCAATGCTTGGATTCTTAGGATATTTCATTCTTGTTCTTGTTTTAAACGCAATGTTCACGGGGCTTCACGAAGTTGGGCTTGCGAGCGCGGCAACCGATTTCTTCTTCATTAACAGTGATTTTATTGCCGACAAACTTGGAGAATGGTGCGTTCGGCTTATGGACATTAAGTGGGTTATTCCGGTTGGCCGAATTAAAATGACGTTCTATCCAGTTTACCAAGTGATTTTCTTTATCGTTTACATTGGAATTGGCTTTGCAATGTGGTTCATCTATGAACAAGCCTATGACATTGCAAGAAATTTTGAAGATATGAGACAGCGCAAAAAAGCAATTAAACTTGAAAGATTGGCGCTTGAAGCAAAAGTTGGGGGAAGGAGTTTAAAAGAACCTATGGAAAAAGAAAATGAAAATAAATTGATTTTAAGAAATTTCTCAAAGAAATATGGAACAAGCAATGTTTATGCTGTTAAGGACGCAAATTTGGAAGTTCAGGGCGGCGAAATTTTTGGGTTCCTTGGGCCAAACGGCGCGGGAAAATCAACAATCATTAAAACTGTTGTTGGAATTCAACCAATAACAAGCGGGGAAATTGTTGTTTGCGGTTATGATGTTAAAAATCAATCGGTTGAAGCAAAAAAACAAATTGGATTTGTTCCAGACCACTATGCTTTATATGAAAAATTAACTGGAAGAGAGTATATCAACTACATTGCCGATTTATATGAAGTTTCGTTGGAAGACAGAAACAAGAGAATTGACGAATATGTTAAACGTTTCGAACTTGAAACGGCTTTCGACAATCAAATGAAAACCTATTCCCACGGAATGAAACAAAAAATTGCAATCATGTCCGCTCTTGTTCACGACCCAAAAGTTTGGATTTTGGACGAACCTTTAACTGGACTTGACCCAAACAGCATTTTCCAAGTTAAAGAATGTATGAAAGAGCACGCAAAAAAAGGAAACATTGTTTTCTTCTCAAGCCATATTATCGACGTTGTTGAAAGAATTTGCGACAGAATTGCGATAATTAAAAAGGGAACAATTTTAACCTGCAAATCGGTTAAAGAAATTGAAGAGAGCGGGGTTTCGCTTGAACAATTCTATATGGACACAATTGAACAACACGTTGATGTTCAAGTTGACGAACCAAAGCAAGAAGAGACTTTGGAAGAAGGCGAGAACAAAAAAGAAAGAAAATTTAGAAGAAGAGATAAAAAGTCGAAAAAAAGTGAGTTAAAAGCTTAGGGAAAAGATGAAACTTAAAGAAAAGAAACAAAAGGAAATAAGCCAGGTTAAGGTTAAAAAAGCACCTTCAAAAGCCCAAAGACATATCAAGTCTCTTTGGACTCTTGTTATGCTTCAACTTAAGGATAAAATTGATTTTTCTTTCCTTAAAAGCGCCAGAAAAACAATTTTTAAGGTTATATACTCAATTTTATGGTTTGTTGGCTTAACTGCGCTAATCTATTTAATGTTCTCGCTTGTTGTTAAGTTTGGGCTTTTTTCGTTCCTTCAAACTTTCAATTTCCGCGCGCTGTTAATTTTAATGACCGTTTTGTTTATTTTGTCGTTCTTTTCGTGTTTATTCAACGTAACTCGAACACTGTATTTTTCGAAAGATAATCAAGTTTTAATGACGATGCCGGCTTCAAACGGAACAATTTTTTCATCTAAACTTATTGTTTGCTTTATCTATGAACTAATAAAGAATGTAACATATATTCTTCCTTTCTTCATTGCTTATGGGCTTGTTATGAAACTTTCGTTTTTCTTCTTCCTTTGGAGCATTCTTTCGCTTATTTTCATAACTGTTATAATTGTTGCATTAAGCGGACTTCTTTCAATTCCGGCAATGGGAATAACAATTCTTCTTAAACGAAATAAAATTCTTGAATTTATTGTTGTTGGACTTGTTGTTGGAGGAATAACAACCGCTGTTGTTTTCACAATTGGTCTTCTTCCAACCGACCTTGACCTCGTTCGAGATTGGGGAAAAATTTATTGGTCAATTCAAAATTTTCTTGCCCGTTTTGCCCAAATTTTCTTTATTTTCGATTATTTCCTTCAACTTCTAACCGGAATGGTCTATAACGGAACGGCTTTTTCGCCTTTTAACACGCAAAATGCAATAACATTTGGAATTTGCGTTGGAATTGTTCTTGTTTCAATTGGTCTTATTGTTGTCCTTTCAAAACCACTTTTCTTAAAAATGGTTAGCACACCTTTTGAATATAAGAAAAACGAAAAGAAAAAACCACGCAAAAATCGCAAGTTTGCGGCTCTTCCTTCTTCAACAATTCAACATATGAAGCGCGAACTTAGAACCCCAAGCATAATTTACAGCATCGCAATTGTTGCGCTTCTTACTCCAATTGCAATTTTCCTTCAAAACAAGATTATTGCCGCAATGGACACTCGAATTCTTGGAAACTATATGGGAATTGCCTTCAACATTTTAATTATTTTGCTTATGATGCTTGCTTCAAATGTTATTTTGGCAAGTGTTTACAGCAGCGAAGGAAATTCTGCCTATCTCAACAAAATTGTTCCTGTTGCGTTTGGAATTCCGTTAACAGGAAAACTCCTAACAAATGCATTTATTTGTATAGTTTCAATTATTGTTTCAACTGTTTTAATTGATGTTTTTGCGCATATTGGAGCCGTTGCAACAATTCTTCTTTCAATTTCGCTTATATTAGTTTATCTTGCGCATCTTTATTGGAGCGCAGAACTTGATATTATGAATCCGCAAAACAGGCTCTATCAAACAACAGGAAAGCAACAAAAAAATCCAAACGAAATTAAGAGCACAATAATTGCGTTTTTAACCTCTGCAATTTTTGCTTTCATAAGCTTCTTCCTTATGAGCGAAAATATTCAAATTGTTTTTGTTAAACTTTTGTTAATTTCTTTTGCATTCTGCGCAGCAAGAATATATTTGTTCTATACAAGAGTTAATTTATATTACAAGGAAAAATAAGAAAAATGAAAAAGTCGACAATTCTTCTAATAATCTTAATATATTTAGCTTCAATCGTTGTGATTGGATTTTTTGGTATGAAGATTAAAGTTTATGATGAAATCAAATACGTTAAAAACATTGAAATGAGCGTTGAAGCTGAAAATGAAAATATGTTTACATTTATCGACGAGGGGGTTGACGCGGCAACAGGAAACAGAGCATATAAACTTATCATTAACTTTGATAACTATTTAATTGGCTCGTTCACGCGCAAAAACGGAATAACAGAAGAGAGAAAATATATCCCTTTAACTTTAATTCCTTATGTAACCTATGACACGGGCGATGTTGCAAACTCCGAAGAGGAAAGTATTAAATATAGCATTTCAAACGAGGTTTTTGTTGACAAAGAATATGTTTCGCTTTCCGAAAGGGGACAGCTTTTGTGTTTCAAAACAGGAATTGCATTCATAATTTATGTTGACCCTGCGTCGAAAGGCGGAAACGGAACGGGAGCAATTATCTCGGTTTACGTTAACTAAAAATTTTGGCAAACGCCAAAATTTTTTTGTTGTTAAATCGCTTTGAGAAAAAAATTATTTATGTATAATAAATAATATTGAATTTATTTCAAAAGATAAAACAAAGGAGAAATTCATATGAAAAACAAAAAAATTGTGGCATTTTTGCTTTCATTTCTTGCTTGCATTTGCGTTGGTATCTTTTGCGTTTCTTGCGGAAAACCAACTGTTAAAGAAATAAGCATCAATGCAGATTCTGTTCAAACAGAAATTTTGTATGGCACTGAATTTAACTATGACGACATTAAAGTTACTGCAAAACTTTCGGACGGAACAGAACAAGTTCTTAGCCATGAGGAATGCGAATTTTCGAAAATTGACACAACTGTTTTAGGAAAACAAACTTTAACAGTAACCTATGGTCTTTACGAAGCAAAAATTGAAATAACCGTTTATGAAAAACTCGAAAGGATTAGTGTTCAATATGTTAATCCTGCCGATGCAACAACAGGTTATGTTCTTCAAGGCGAAACTCTTGATCTTTCAAAGTTCAAAGTTGTTGCTTTCTATAGCAAAAATCAAGTTACATTAAAAAACTCCGAAGTAACTTTCAACACTGTTGACACTTCAACACTTGGCGAAAAAACTTTGGAAGTTTCTTATAACGGAAAATCAACTTCTGTTAAAGTTCATGTTATTGAATCTTGGGCAGATGTTATCGGCTTGGAAATTGAATCAATTTCAATTGTTCCTTCTTCCGTTGCAACTTCTGTCTATCAAAACGAAACTTATAATGTTTCAAACTTGCAAATTGTTGTTACATACAAAAACGGCTTAACAGCAACTCTTAACTATTCCGACCATTTGGAAGGGGAGGACAAAATTTCCGTTTCAACAATTGACACAACAAAAGTTGGAAAACAAAACCTAGTTGCAACATTTAAAGAGTTTTCTTCGCCTGCAATTGAGGTTGAAGTTAAAAAAACATACACAGTTATGGGATTTAGCGACCCAGCATTCGTAACGCTTTATAACGCAAATAAAGCTAATGCAAATGAGTTTAACAAAACTGGTTCAACAGGCAAAAAAGGTTTTAGCGTTACAAACAACGAATATCTTGTTGGCGACGACAATGCGTTCATTTTCTCGCCAATTATGCAAGTTAGAACAAAAGACGGCGAATACAAAAATTTTGCTGAATATAAGGCAATCATTTCAGTTTATCTTTGCACAAACGAGATAACAGGAACCTATGAACTTTTGGAAGGCGAAAACCTTGCAAGTTATGTTGAATTTGACGAAATTAAACACACCTTTAAATTCACAGAAAAAGGTCTTACAAAACGCTTTAAAATAACTATTCTTCCATATGGTTTAACATCTTCGGAAGCTGCTGAAATTGAAGCAAAGTCCTTTGAATTTAGAGTTGTTGATGGCTGGAACGCATATTCAGCAAAAGACATCTCTCTTATTGATAACGCAAACGTTAACAATAAATGGGGCGAACTTAAATCGGCAGAAGAAATTGAAATAAGCAAAAATATTAGAAGAATTATTCTTCACACTAACATAACAATTTCCGACAGTGATATTCCTTCTGTCCATTTCTTAACAAATCCAAGCGACATTCCTGCCGAGGTTGGTTCAGAGGATTATAACAGAGCATTTGGCTCGCTTATTGACTCAACAAAAGAGGGAATTGGATATATCTATCAAAGAAATCTTAAAAACGGCGAAGAATTCACAATTGAAGGCAACTATTTCACTCTTTCCGCTCAAAATCTTAGTTTAATTGTAACTAAAGAGGTTGATGGAGTTTTAAAGATTTTAAAAAAGGATGAAGCTTTAACTGTTCACACAACACTTTTTGCTTTCTGTGGCGACAGATCAAACCCAGAGGGCGAGAGTGCAAATTGTCATTTGAACAACATTTCTCTTTATGGAAACACAAAAAAATCTGAAGATGCAACACTTTCAGGTGGAGTTATATTTGTTAAATCTTGGGGGCTTAATTTCACAGCATATAACAACCTTTCACAATGCTGGTTCATTAGTTATTTCTTTGAAGGACCTTCCGAATATGACGACAAAATGGTAAACACATTGAACCATGTTAACTCATTCGATGCATATAACACTCTTCTTTATGTTTGGGGCACAAGAGATGTAAGAATCCAAAACTCAACATTTATTGGCGCTGGCGGCCCAGTTATGATTTGCGACCACGTTAGAAACAATCAAACAACAGGCGAAGGCGGATATATAACAAATGTTAAAACAACAGATTCAATTCTTGAATCTTATGTTGCAGGAACTGAAGGTTGGTTCAACACTTATTCAGGTTCTGGGGCAATAGTTCAAGGAATTAAAGCAATGAACGAGCTTGTAACTCCATCTGGAAACACGCTTTGCGATAAATCTGGTCAAAAAATCAACCTTATTGCAGTTTATAAATCTGGTTCGGCAGAAGGCTTAACACAAAGCAAAATCCGCGGATCATTCACCGATACAGATGAAAAATATACAAATGGTTTAGACCTTTCAAATGCTGGTGTTGAAGCAACTAAAAATCAAATTATTACTCAACTTGCAGCAGGTGGTATGACGCCAGAGCAAATTGCTAAAACTTTGGAACAAATGGCAATTTTGCAAACATTCAACGGAGCAGTTGGCGTTCCAGGAACAGACGGTTGGCTTAGCGCCCCAGATTCCGCAACTTTTGCAGCAGCAGAAGGCTATATGAATGTTTACCTATTCAACGGAATGGCTGCAGTTCTTGGACTTGAAAAAGCTGCATAAACAAAATTAAATATAATAAAAAAGGCTCAATAATTTTTGGGTCTTTTTTTATTTTAAAATTTTTAGGGTATGAAAAAAAATTAAATGTTAAAAATCAACCTGAAAAACAAAAAAAGTTTTTTAAAAAATTTAAAAGGGGAATTAGAAATGAAAAAACTAATTAAAAAAGGAATCGTTTTTGCTCTTGCATTATTTATTCTTACGCCTGTTTCAATTTTGTTTGCTGCCTGCGGCGAAACAATTTCAAAAGTTTCAACCTTCGACGAACTTGTTAAAGCGCTTGGCGGAACAAGCGATATTGTTCAACTTACAAATGACATTGATGTCACAAGCGAAATTTTTGTTAATCGAAAAGTAACACTCGATTTAAACGGAAAAACTCTTTCAAATTCAAAAGACCTTTGGAACCTTAAAACAAATCAATTTTCGCTTATAGGTTCGGGCGAAAACGGCGATTTAACAATAACTGGAAACGGAAGAATTGTTGCAAAAAAAGACGACTGCTATGGCGTTGACGCTCGCGATGGGGGAAAACTTGTTATTGAAAACACGGAAATTATTGGAAACGTAACTGCGGTCTATTCCTATGAAGGCGATGTTGAAATTCGAAGCGGAACATTCTCAATCGAGCAACTTAGCGAGAATTTTGGGCATAAACTTTTAATCAATTTATACGACCAAAACCGCGATGCCGGCAAAACGACCTTAAAGGTTTATGGCGGAACTTATGTTGGATTCGACCCAGCAAACCCAATGGAAAACGGCTATAAACTTCTTCCAGAAAGTTACACTTCAACATTAGTTGACGAAGCAACAAACACTTATAAAGTTACAATGTCTTAAAAATTAAAAAATTGCACATTTCAAAGCGAAATGTGTTTTTTTAAAAAAAAGTGTTGACAAATGATTTTTTTTGGCATATATTATTTTTAGACAAACAAAAGGAGAAACTATGTTTCAATTATTATTCAACAACAATAATAATTCAAACAGCGCACAAAATTGTGGGTTTCTTTTTGTTGTTGATTTAATTTAAAAAACAAATTAAATAATTAAATAAATTAACACCTTTGGAACCCCCCGAAAGGTGTTTTTTTAATTTCAAAAAAAGGAGTAATGCAAAATGGAAAAACAAGCAAATGCCGTAGCGGGCGAGGGAAATAATATTTTGCATTTAAGGATTTAATTAAAAAATAAATTTATCCTTAAATGCGTTAAAAATAAATAGAAAACAAAAATAAAAAACAAATTTAAGGAGAAATTTTATGAAATTTATTAAAGAAAAATATGCTTATTTAAGCATGACAGACAAACAAAAATATATTAAAATAATTAAAGACAAATTTGAAAGAGAACTTGCAAAACAACTTGATTTAATTCGTGTTTCGGCTCCACTTCTTGTAACGCAAGAATCTGGGCTTCAAGATGATTTAAGCGGCGTTGAAAGAAAGGTTTCGTTCGACATTTTGAAAGACGGAAAAGAACTTGAAATTGTTCAATCGCTTGCAAAATGGAAGCGCTATGCCCTTAAAAAATATGGAATTCCAACCCACAAAGGAATCTACACCGACATGACAGCAATTCGCCGCGACGAAAAACTTGACGAAATCCATTCTGTTTATGTTGACCAGTGGGATTGGGAAAAAGTTATTGAGCGCGAAGATCGAACAGTTCAATATCTTAAACAAACTGTTAAAAAAATTGTTAAAGCAATTATTGCAACAGAAAAATATCTTAAAAAAGACGGGCTTGAACTTGCGCATCTTTCCGACAAAGTGTATTTCATAACAAGCCAAAAACTTTTGGATTTATATCCAACTTTAACACCAAAGCAACGCGAATATGAAATTGTTAAGAAATATAAAACAGTTTTCATAATGCAAATTGGCGATGATTTATCCGATGGTTTCCCACACGACCTTCGCGCGCCAGATTATGACGATTGGAAATTAGACGGCGATTTAATGTTCTATCATGAAGTTTTGGATATGGCGCTTGAAATTTCAAGTATGGGAATTCGCGTTGACAAAGAAAGTTTGCTTTTTCAACTTAAAAAATCGAAAAAAGAAGAAAGACTTGCACTTGACTATCATAAATCAATCCTCGACGAATCTCTTCCTTTAACAATTGGAGGAGGAATTGGACAAAGTCGACTTTGCCAACTTCTTCTTGGGAGAGCGCACATTGGCGAAGTTCAGGCGTCCTATTGGGACAAGGAAACCCTTGAAGATTGCAAAAAGAAAGAAATTGAATTGCTTTAATCAAAAGTGTTTGACAAATTGATTCAAATTTAGTAATATAAAAACATCCATAGAGAGTGTGCGAGGGACAGCCCCGTTGACCACACAGCAACCTGCAAATTGCAAGGTGCTAATGGCTGACCGATGGGGAAAAATCAATATCAAAAATCCTGTCGGAAACGATGGGATTTTTTAATCCCTTTATGGAAATATAAAAAATAAGGGAAATAAAAAAATGAAAAAAACAAAAGAAAAAGATGCTTCAAAAGAAGCAAAACATATGCGCCAAATTATAACAAGCGAAAGCGTTAACATTGGTCATCCCGACAAAACTTGCGACTATATTGCCGATTCTTTCCTTGACGCGGCTCTTTCTCAAGACCCAAATTCGCAAATGGCAGTTGAATGTGCAATTAAAGATAACAAATTGTTTATTTATGGAGAAGCAACAACAAAAGCAAAAATCAACTACAATTCAATTGCAAAATCAATTCTTAAGGGAATTGGATATAAAAATAAATTCAAAATAATTAAGGAAATAAGCGAGCAAAGTCCAGACATAAATCAAGCAGTTGTTCGCGAAGAACTATGCGCAAACGACCAAGGCATTGTTTATGGATACGCAACAAATGAAACAAAAGAATTTATGCCTTTGCCAATTATAGTTGCTCATAAAATTATGAAAAAATATGAGGAATTTCGAAAAAAGCGAAGTGACTTTTTCTCCGACGCAAAAAGCCAAGTTTCGGTTGAATATGAAGGGAACACGCCAAGAAAAATAACAACCGTTCTTGTTTCCGTTTCCCACGCCAAATCGCTTACATTAAACGAAATTCAAACCTTAATTCAAGAAAATGTTATAAACGAAGTTATGAAGGAATATAAATCCCTTGCAAGAAAGACGAATTTCATTGTTAATCCAAGCGGAAAGTTCACAATTTGGGGCGCGCAAGGTGATTCCGGATGTGTTGGGCGCAAAATTGTTGTTGACACCTATGGCGGAGTTGGGCGCGTTGGCGGGGGATGTTTTTCAAGCAAAAACGCAACAAAAGTTGATCGTTCGGGTGCATATTATGCGCGTTATGTTGCAAAAAACATTGTTGCCCACGGCTTTGCAGACAAATGTGAAATTCAAGTTGCCTATGGAATTGGACTTTCAAAACCAATTGCAATTAACATTGAAACTTTTAGCACAGAGAAAAAACCGCTTAAACAAATTTATAAGTATGTTGAAGAAAACTTCGATTTCAGCCTTTCAAATATAATTAGCGAGCTTGATTTACTTAAACCAATTTACAAGCAAACAGCCTGCTATGGACATTTTGGAAGGCAAGAATTCACATGGGAAAAAATTGAACCATAGCAAAATGATGCAACAAAAAAAGTCTTCAAAACGAAGACTTTTTTATTTTGGCGGAGAGAACGTTATCCAATCCTAACACCAAAATATATGTTGGCGTTGGGTGGGTGAAAATTGTTTTAAGGTTTTAATTTGTTTATTTCATCTTCTGTTTGAAATTTCATTTTAAAATTATCATCATCAATTTTATTAAACGTCTTCTCTTGATTTACAAAATTTCGTAGCATTTGTTTTAAATGCTTTGGAGTGTCAATTTGAGCAAAATTTAATAAACTATGAACGATATCTGTATTAATAATCTCATTTCCAGTGTGTTTCTTATATAAGTAGACTAATATATATATTTTTTGAGTTATAGATTTTGCCAAAGAATATGATTTAAATTCTTCAATAAATTCTCGCTCATTATTGATTTTCAAATCAACTATTTCTAATTTCATGGGTTTACTGCCGGATGTTGTTTTTGTTTTCTTTTTTGTATAATTCTTTTTTTCTTGTTCATTTAAAACATCTTTATCAGTACTTTCCTTAGTTGAATTGTCAATGGTAATACTTTGTATGAGAGAGTATATTTCCTTTACCTCATCAATTGAACCTTCAATTTCAAACTCGATGTTATTATTTTTATATTTAACTACCATTTTTTCTCCTTTTATTTCCAATTTTTATAATCAATTAAACTAATCAATTCTTGAATACAAATTCTTACATCCTGTTTTATTTTATCAATATCACTTTGTTTTGCACAAAAACGACGATTATGTGCAGCTAAGTCGCCTATATTTTTTATGTTTTTAAATCCTTGTTTAGCATTTCTACTTATATTCCATGATTTTTCTATCAGCAATTTATTTATTAAATCGCTTAAATAGAAAAAATCGCCATTTTTGTCTTTTATTTCGCTGTCCAATTTATGTTTTTCAAAACATTCAATAATTAATGTTTCAATCAACTTTCTTAACATTACAGAACATGCATCGAATAATTTTAGGTCATAACAACAGATTGCTTGACTAGAAATTTCCTGAATATAACCCCTTGTTTCGTTTACCAATTCTATTGGAAATAGATTATTAGATGGAGGTGGTGCTTTATGATTATTAAATTCATCATTAAATTTATCTTGTAATTGTTTTGTAATTGTAAAAACACCAGAAGATTTTTTTATAAATTTTTTATTTTTACCACTGCAATTATTATTCAAATATGCAGATATATTGGAATATTTCGGACAATTTAGCATTTCAAAACACTGTTGAATATCTTTTGTTGAAAAATTATCAAAATTGTTTAAATGTAAAAAGTACGCAAAATAATCTATTTGTTTTGCTGGTGTAATCTCATTAAAGTTTTCTATTGTAAAAACAAAATTTTCTATAGTATCCTTTGTATACATTATTTCTTATCCTTATGTGGCAAGTCTTGAGTGACAAAATTAATCCCTTTTATAGAAGTGGTAATTTTACCATCTACAAAATCAATGTAACCATACCTACTGCTACTACAATCTCTCAAATTTTGAATTAATACTGCTGGGATTTTTTTACCCAATTCCATATAACAAGTAAAAATATGGTCAGGAGTTATACCATCAATGTTTAATATTTTTTCAAGATAATATGTCATAACAGCAGAATTCTGTATGTTTCCTTCTGGACATTTTTCCTCAAAAAACTGAGCTAATGTTTTTGTATTATCTGGACGCAAGTTTAAATTTTTTACCAGTTGGGGTTTATAGCTGTTTGTATAAGAGGTTGTAGTAGTCGCTTTCTTTTTTTTCTTTTTACTTGATGTTGTTATTTTATCATCATTTATATCACCTTGTTGAATGTTGTCAGAACCAGCTTCTTGATTGTTTGTATTTATTTGATTATCCAATAAAAAATCAAAAACTTTTTCCTGCAAGTTTTCAGGATACTTTTTTATAGTATCCAATATTTCGTTTAACATGTCTATTTTTTCTTTTAAATCCATAACCATTCTCCTTTGTATACATTGAATTATATCACATGTGTATTGTATTGTCAAGCGTATTTAATACAAATTGAATATACAATACAAAAAAGAAGAAGTATTTTCAACTTCTTCCTTTTAGTTTTATTGATTGTTTTGCAAGTGAGAATAAACTTCTTTTGCAGTAAGATTTTGAGAGTTGCCAAAGGTTTCGGCAAAGTTTTTTAAGTCTGTTGTAAACATTAAACTTATTCGTTTAAGTTGCTGATTAGACATACTTGCTGGACCTAATTTTAAAGTATTATCTTCAAAATTAAATTTGGCTGTGTTCTCTTGTAATTTTTCACAATCAACAAAACATTTTGTTTTGGTATCAGTCATAAGCTTTTATATTTTCATATAAAAACTTGTTAGCAGTGATACCAATTTCAATCCAGACTTCAATTTTGAAGTCTAAATTTATTATAACATAAACAAGTAAAAATTACTATATTTTTAACAAAAAATAAGTGGGTTTCACACTTGGTTTAAGCTTTGGGGAATAGACTCAAAATCGACTCTTTTATATTTTTGGTGTGAGTCGCCGGAAAGCCCGATAAAATGGGGCTTTTTGGGGTTCAAAAATCGATTTTGAGCCAATTCCTTATCCTGCTCGATATTTTTTATTGCTATTTTAGTGCTTTCCAAACTAAATCTACAACTTTTTCATAGTCGTTTTCATCAAAATATGATTTACAAAATTGAAGAATGTTTGGTTTATGTTTAAATATCTTTCTAATGCAATTTTTCTGTGTTTCTTCATCTGCACTGCCACGACCTAGAATTGCGTGACAAGCTGGACAAATCTTTGCAAGATTATCAATATCATCTAGCTCTTTGTTTTTGCCAACAGAAATCATATGATGGATTTCAAAATGGTATCTGCCAGTATTCCTTTCAATATGACTTCTATTTTTTATATCATAATCATCACAGCAACAAGCACAAATATCATCAGTTCCGTAATGTATAGCATTTACAATTGAAGCGTCTCGTCTAAATTCGGATTGTGTATCATTTGCACCTATCAATTCTTTAAATTTGCTCATGTCATTGCTTGTTAATTTTTTACCAAAAACATTATGAGAGTAATAAGCTATGCGGTTTTCAAAAGTAGTGTTGTCGCTTTTTAATGGTTGTGGACAATCAAAATATGTAACATCACCATCTTTTCTAATGTTTGTATAGTAAAAATTTTCTTTAAAGGCTGCAATTCTATATTCATTTATAAAGCCAATATTTTGTGCATACCAAAATACGTTATATCTTAATTGAGTTTCTCTTTCTTTTCCTTGTTGAAAATCTGGTTGAAATTCTCTAAAATTATAATTTACAACATGGACTGGAACATTTAAGTTGTCGATAAGTAATCTAACTCTTTTTGTTTCTGCTTGGCTATTCTTAACATAATCCATGGAAAGTAAGTTTCTATTTCTGTCCAAACTTCCACGAAGTTCTGAAAATCCACGAATAAACATTTTCTTTGTTTCTGTTAAACCTGTTTCATATATAAAATCAGCATTTACAATCTTTCTATTTAATCTGTTGAAAAAGTTGTCCTTTGATAAATTTAAATCATTTTCTAAAGCAAAAACTATGTCTGTTTTAGGAAATTGTTTTGTTCCTTTTATCCAAAAAGAGAAAGGCTCACAAATATTATTTAATTGGTTTAAGAAACTTATTTTTGATTTATCGCATAATTCTTGATTATCATAAACCTTTGTCCAATTTCTATAAGCAGAATATGTGTAAATATAACCATTATCTTTTGTAAATTCATATCTGCCATAAAATGCACCTAATAAAAAAGAAGGAATATCATTATTATTTAAAAATTCACTAACTTTCATAAAACCCCCATATTTTCCAATTTTCACTCACATTATATCAAATTTAGTTGTATTTTCCAATTTAATGTGATAATATATTTTGTGAGGTAAAAATATTTAGTCCCTCACAAAGGAGAAATGTATGGAATTTAGAGTTTTAGACTTGTTTTGTGGTGCTGGTGGCTTTTCTGCCGGTCTTGACCAAGTGAAAAATTTTAGCACACAAGTAGGTTTGGATTTTGATAAATATGCAATAGAAACTTTTTCAAAAAATTTTCCAAATGCAATTTCTATTTGTGGGGATATTTTAGATGCAAATGTAAAAAAGAATGTTATTGAAAGTTCAAAAGCAAGAAAAGTAAATATGATTGTTGGTGGACCACCATGTCAAGGTTTTAGTTTAAAGGGAAAAAATTTGGGACTTGATGATAGCAGAAACTTTTTATTTAAAGAATATTTAAATATCGTCCAAGAATTACAACCAGATGTATTTATTATTGAAAATGTTAAAAATATATTAAATTCATCAAATCATTATTTTAGAGATGAGATTTTAAAAGAAATTAAAGCACTTGGATATATAGTAAATTTTGGCGTGGTTAATGCTAAAAATTATGGAGTGCCACAAAGTCGAGAAAGAGCATTGTTTATTGCTTCTAAAACAAAGTTTATAAATTTCCCAAATCCTATTGAAAAAGGAACAACTGTTAGAGATGCGATTTCAGACTTGGCTTATCTTGAAAGCGGTGAAGGTCAAGTTATTTCTGATTACATTAACAAACCACAAAGCGAATATCAAAAGCAACTTCGAGGAAAATGTTTGCAATATCACAAAGCAAGTAAACATTCAAAGGTTGCTATTGAAAAATTAAAAATGATACCAGCAGAATGTGGAAAAGAGTATTTGCCAAAAGAATTGTTGGGTAAGCAAAAGTTTTCTACAACATGGTCAAGACTTGAATGGGATAATATTAGCCCAACAATAGATACTCGTTTTGACACACCATCAAATGGTAAAAACTCACATCCATTTTTAAATAGAGCGATTACACCAAGAGAGGCGGCAAGAATACAAAGTTTTAATGACGATTTCTATTTCTATGGACCAAAGGTTGCAGTTTGCAAGCAAATTGGAAATGCTGTCCCACCACTCCTTGCAAAAGCTATTGGGGAACAAATAGCAAACGAATTACAGAATGATATTGTTGAAGAAAAGAACTACAAATTGTATTTAGGTAATGCTTATACAATTATTGATGAACTTATAAAAAATAATGTGAAAGTTAATCACATAATTACGGACCCCCCTTATAATATTTCGCATGAAAACAATTTCAATACCTTAAAATGTCCTAGACAAGGTGTTGATTTCGGAGAATGGGACAAAAATTTTGATTTGTTTTCATGGATACCAAAATATGAGAAAATATTGGACAAAAATGGCTCAATGATAATCTTCTGTTCTTATATATATATAAGTTTTATTATCAAAACAATGGAAGAAAGCAATCTTGAAGTAAAAGATGTGTTGGTTTGGAAAAAATCAAATCCAATGCCAAGGAACATTGAAAGAAGATATGTTCAAGATATGGAATTTGCTATTTGGGGTGTAAAAAAAGGTGCAAAATGGGTTTTTAACAAAGATAAGAAAAAACCATACATGCGTAGCATGTTTGAAACTAGCACAGTGTCTGGAAATGAGAGAACAAGTCACCCAACACAAAAAAGTTTACAACTTATGCAAGACATAATCAAAATACATACAAATGAAAATGATATTGTTATTGACCCATTTATGGGAAGTGGGACTACTGGGCTTGCTTGTCTAAACTTAAATAGAAGATTCATTGGAATTGAATTGGATAAAAATTATTTTAACTTGTCAATTGATAGATTAAAAAAGGAGCTGTAAAGATGTTTAATACTAACACTTTTGAAAATAGATATAACCTTGGGGATCTTCTATCTAATTCAATTAATGAATTATTTGATAGTAATGAAATTGAATTAATTCCATTTGGTTTTGAAAATCTTTTTTATGATAAAACAAATCTAAAATCATTTATAGATTCTAAAATTGCAAATTTATCTCATGCGGCAATGCTTGTTAAATTTTTGCCTGATTTTATACTTTTTAAAAAGAGCGAACCACAGTCTATATACTTTTTAGAAATAAAAGTTTCTGCTACACCATTGTGGGCGTCAAAAAATCTGGAAGAAATTAGAAGAATACATGGAGATATTAATATTTCAGACATCGGATTAATTGCTAGAGAAGCTTGGAATGCATATAGAACATTGTTCCCGAATACAATTATTGTTTCTGCAACTACATATAATCCATATATACTGAAAGCACAGTTTGTTGATAAAATAGAATGTTTAAGATGTAATGGAAAAGATGGTATGGTAGATTGTTCCAAATGTCCAGTAAAAGGTCATTCCTTTTTTGAAAATTCGAGAAACTATAATTCAACAGGAAGTCAAACACAGCATACAAATATTAATTTATCTTCATTTTTAAGTTTTAAAGATTTTTTTGACCAACTAAGTATTAATATTAATGAAGATAAATTAAATACTTTAATTAATACAATAAAAGCTAAAGGAATTATTTTCCCACTAAATATTTATGATTCTGTAAAAAATAAAATAATTACAACGTTAATAAATGAGGGCTGCACTTGGTTAAAATAAAAGGAGTAAACTATGAAAAAAGCTGTTATATATGCAAGATATTCTAGCGATAGTCAGACCGAACAAAGTATTGATGGGCAATTAAGAGTTTGCAAAGAATTTGCTGAAAAGAATGGCTATGAAATTGTTGCTGAATATATCGACAGGGCTATGACTGGCACAAATGACAATCGTCCAGACTTTCAAAGAATGATTAAAGACAGCTTTAACAAAAAGTGGGAGTATGTTCTTGTATATAAATTTGACAGATTTTCAAGAGATAAATATCAATCAACCTTGCACAAGCACACCTTAAAACAAAATGGTGTTAAAGTTATTTCGGCAATGGAAAATATTCCTGACACTCCCGAAGGCATAATACTTGAAAGTTTGCTTGAAGGTATGAACCAATACTATTCTGCCGAACTTTCTCAAAAGGTTAAGCGTGGTTTAAAAGAAAGCAGAATTAAAGGCTTGTTTACTGGTGGTCCAACTCCTTATGGCTACAATGTAAAAGACAAAAAAGCTAGCATAAATGAAGAACAAGCAAATATTGTTCGTGAGTATATGTTTAATCAATATTATAGTGGCAAGCGAATCAAAGAAATTGTTACTTTGCTTGCAGAAAAAGGATTAAAAAACTCGTATGGCAAACCTTGGACAATAAATATGGTTTCAAGAGTTTTGAGAAATCCAAACTATAAAGGCTGTGTTTATGCTGACAACACCTGCTACACAAATATTTTTCCTTCAATAGTAAGTGAAGAAGTGTTTGATGAAGTTAATGCTCGTTTAAAAGTCGCAAAACGCACTTCTGCACACTTTAAGACCGATATCAATTATCTTTTAAGTGGTAAACTCGTTTGTGGCAAATGCGGTGGTTTAATGACTGGAGATAGTGGCAAAGGTAAAATGGGCAAGATTTACAACTACTACAAATGCTTTACAAAGAAAAAGAATAAAGACCTTTGCGATAAAAAGTCTATCTCACAAGAATATATTGAAAATATAGTTTTGCAAGCCACAAAAGAATTTTTAAATCAAACTGATTTAAATGAACTCTCAAATTGTCTTGCTGATACATACAACAAAAGCATTGAAAAAGATAAGGTTTTGGAAAGTTTGAATAAACAATTGCAAGAAAACAACAAAAAACTTGCAAACTTTGTTCGTGCAATAGAAAGTGGAATTTTTAACGATACAACAAATGAAAGAATGAGAGAACTTGAAATAGCAAATAAAGATTTGCAAGAAAAAATAACAAGCCGAGAAATGCTTGTTATTAAACCACTTGATAAAAATGTTATTTATTCCTTCTTGTGTTCTTTTAAAGATATTGACCTAACAGACCAACTCGCTTGCCAGCGACTTGTTGATATGTTTATAAACAAAGTTATTTTATATGATAACTATTGCGAGATTTATTTCAACACAAATGGCGATAAATCTAAACAACTCAAACTCAAAGAACAACCTGATGTTGATAGTGAAATTTTGTTTGAAAGCAATAAAAAAGAGCAATCCTACTCAAAAAGTTCGGATTACTCTCTAATGGCGGAGGCTTAGAGATTCGAACTCTAGGAAGCTTTCACTTCGCCGGTTTTCAAGACCGGTGCTTTAGACCACTCAGCCAAACCTCCACATATTTAATTTTTTTTGTCAATTGTTAAACTTGCTTGCCAATCGACTTTGTTATATTAACATATTTGTTTTTCTTTTGCAACTGTTTTTTAGAAATTTTGATTTAGTATTTTTGAAAAAGTTTGTGTGTTAAAAAGATGTAAAAAAAATATGACAAACTTGAAAAATGTTAGGGCATTTATAAAAAAATGCGGCAATGTTTTTGTTGTTAGAGGGTTAACTGAGACAACAGAACCAACTTGCTTGCAAGGCGAAAGAAAGGGCAGCAGAGGCAAGCGGAGGGGCGGAAAATCTTAGTGCAACTGTTTTTAATTTGAAAAACCTTTACTTGTTGAGCCAAAACCGCCTTGGCGAACTGCTGTAACTTCCTTTTCATCATCTGCTTTTAAGAAATACGTGAAAACTCCCTGACCAATTTTATCGCCACGTTTTATAACATAATCATCTTTTCCAAGGTTGATTAGGCGGAAACCTAAATTACCGTCGTTTGAAGGGTTTGAATAGTAGTCGCATTCAATAACTCCAGTTCCGTTTGCAATCATAATGTGTTTTGCACCCATCTTGCTTGTTACAAATAAAAAAAGAACTTCATTTTCGTTAAAAAAAGCCTTAACATTTGTCCAAATAAGCTCGCTTTCGCCTGGTTTAATTGTTAAATCAATTGGACTGTAAAAATCATATCCGCAAGAATTTTTTGTTGCGCGAACAGGCATTTTTGTTTCCTTTTCGTCATATTTAACAAATTCGTCTTTAACTCTTTCAAAGCCTCTCATAAGAATTTTCTCCTTAAGTTTACTTAATAAAGTATATCATAATAAGCAATGTTAAACAAAACTTTTAAACATTGAATTAAAAGTTTTTAATATTTTTTCTTTTATGCTAAAATTAAAAAGATTGAGGTGAAAATGACAGATATTGAAATTGCAAGAAACGTTAAAAAAGAAAATATTTTAAAAATTGCAAGAAAACTTTCGCTTTGCAAACGCGATTTGTTTTCGTATGGGAATTACATTGCAAAAATTAAGAATTTAAAAAAGGGAAAGAAGAACGCAAAGTTAATTTTAGTTACGGCAATTAACCCAACTTCGGCTGGGAATGGAAAAACAACAGTTTCAATTGGACTTGCCGATGCGCTTTCTCTAAAAGGAAAAAAAGTTTGCCTTTCGCTTAGAGAACCTTCGCTTGGCCCTGTTTTTGGAATTAAGGGCGGGGCAACAGGAGGCGGGAAAAGCCAAATTTTGCCAATGGAAGAAATTAACCTACATTTCACGGGCGACTTCCACGCAATAACAAGCGCAAACAACTTGCTTTCAAGTTTAATTGATAACCACATTTTCCAAGGAAACGAACTTGGAATTAAAGAAGTTGTTTTCAAGCGTTGTTTAGATCTTAACGACCGTGCACTTCGCGAAGTTACAGTTTCAAAAAGCAATAATGCAACGCCAAGAGAAGATGAATTCACAATAACCGCTGCAAGCGAAATTATGGCAATCTTAAGTCTTGCAAAAGACCTTCAAGACCTTAAAATTCGTCTTGGAAACATTCTTGTTGGATATAACAAAAAAGGTGCGCCTGTTTTT
This sequence comes from uncultured Bacillota bacterium, assembly GCA_900544595.1. Lineage (GTDB taxonomy): Bacteria > Bacillota > Clostridia > Christensenellales > UBA1242 > UMGS687. The sequence continues at coordinate 78,891 of UQVQ01000001.1, forward strand.
GCAAAAGACCTTAATGCCGAAAACGCAATGGCAATTTTGCTTAAAGATGCAATCTATCCAAACCTTGTTCAAACAATTGGGAAAACCCCAGCGGTTGTTCATTGCGGGCCCTTTGCGAACATTGCGCATGGTTGCAGCAGCCTTATTGCAACAAATTTTGCCTTGTCAAACAGCGATTTTGCAATAACCGAAGCGGGCTTTGGAAGTGACCTTGGTGCAGAAAAATTCTTTAACATAGTTTGCCGCGAAGGTTCTTTAAAACCATCGGTTTCTGTTTTGGTTGCAACAATTCCTGCGCTTAAACTTCACGGAGGCGCAGATAAAAAATTGCTTAAAGATGAAAATTTAAAAGCTGTTGAACTTGGTCTTGAAAATTTGCGTGCGCACATAAATAATTTAAAAAATTTTAATGTTCCACTTATTGTTACACTTAACAAATATGTTTCCGACACAGAAAAAGAAATTGAAATTGTTAAGAATTTTGCAAAAAGCGAAATGGTTGGATTTGCAATTTGCGATGTTTGGGGCATGGGCGGAAAAGGAGCGCTTGAACTTGCAGATGAAGTTGTTAAACAATCTAAAATAAATTCAAAATTAACCTATTCCTACGACCTTTCCGACAGCGTTAAAACTAAAATTAAAAAACTTGCAAAACAAGTTTATGGAACAACGAAAGTTGTATATTCAAAAGAGGCGGAAAAATCGCTTAAAGAAATTAAAAAACTTGGCTTTGAAAACCTTCCAATTTGTGTTGCTAAAACGCAATATAGCCTTTCCGACAATCAAAAGCTTCTTGGCGCGCCAAAAGATTTTGAACTTACTGTTCGCAACATTGAAATTCGAAGCGGGGCAGGTTTCCTTGTTGTTCTTCTTGGAAATATGCTTCTTATGCCAGGACTTTCAAAAAATCCAGCCGCAGTTAATATGACAATTGATGAAAGCGGAAAAATTGAAGGACTTTTCTAAAAATATTTTGCTTTTATGTAATTTTACTTATCGCGCAAAAGTTAAAACAAAAATTTATTGTTTTTTGTTCACAAAATAAAAGAGGCTCATATTTGAACCTCTTTTTAATTTTTCAACCTTTAATTTTTAACTAGAATGTCCTCGCTGTTTGTTGAAAACAAAACAGAGTGTTTTTCGCCTTTTTCGGAAACGATGCTAACATTCCAGTAGTATTTCCCAAAGTTTGTTTGTTGTTGAGAAATTATCTTAACATAAATTTCATAGTTTTGTTTTTCGTTCTCAATTTTTTCTATGTTGGATTTAAGCGCTTTAAGCCCAATTTCTTTTGCTTTTGACGATGAAATTTGCCATGATTTGCTTTTATTATCAAGCTTTGTTGTTGTTTCCTCTTCGCTTCCAACGCAAACAGAAAGAAACATCTTGGAATCTTCAGTTGCAAGTTTGCCAATATCCGCCATATATTCATTTGAATATGGGCTTTTTTCAAGCGTTCCGGAGTAGGTTTCGTCACCAATTTTAAGAGAATAGGAAACAGTTTCGTTTTCGGAAGGACGATTAGAGAAAACAACTGTTATAATTCCAAATTCAACGCCTTTGTTTGATATTCCGTCGAGCACATATGGTTTTTCTCTTATTCCATAAACAAAAGTTGCGTTATATTCTTCACATTCTCCATCGAAAATTCCATATCTTATGTCGGAAATATTTTCTTTATTAGATTGCAAACTGCAACCGCTGAAAAGCGCAACCATGAAAGCAACAAGAGCAACACACCCAATTATGATTAAATATTTTTTCATTTTTTACCTCAAACTAATTCTATGCTTGCACTAAGGCAAATCATTTGGCATTTTTTGGAATTTTTGATAAAGTTATGTTGAAATTTGGGGGAAATATGGACACAATCTTTGTAAGCTTTGAAAAGGCACTAAAAAAACACTATGCAATTGGTGCATTTAATTTCTATAACCTTGAAACTCTTCAAGCAATTTTGGAGGCAGGCGAGGAAATGGGTATGCCAGTTATATGTTCTGTTAGCGAAGGTGCGCTTAAATATATGGGCATTGATGCAACAGTTGTTTTATTTGACGCACTTGTTCAAAAGAAAAAATATCCGGCTTTTCTTCATCTCGACCACGGCAAATCGTTCGAAATTTGTAAACGTGCAATCGACAGCGGATTTGATTCGGTTATGATTGATGGAAGCAGTCTTACTTTTGAAGAAAATGTTAATTTAACAAAAAAAGTTGTTAAATATGCAAACAAAAACGGGGTTTTTGTTGAAGGCGAGATTGGAACGCTTTCTGGAATTGAGGACACCGTTGAAGTTAGTGCAAATGGCGCAAGATATACAAATCCAATTGAAGCAAATTATTTCGTTAAGGCAACAGGAGTTAACTCTGTTGCTGTTGCAATTGGAACTTCCCACGGGGCATATAAATTCAAAGGGGAGCCAAAACTTCGCTTCGACATTCTTGCTTTAATTGAAAAAGAAATTGGAAAGTTTCCAATTGTTCTTCATGGTGCATCAAGCATAGATGGAAAAATTATTAAACAAATAAACTCTCGAGGAGGCAAAATTAAGAACGCAAAAGGGGTTTTGCCAAACGATATAGCGAAAATTTGCAAGGAACACAACGTTTGCAAAGTTAATGTTGACACCGACATTCGCTTAACTTTCATCGCATCACTTCGAAAAACGCTTAAAGCAAGCCCAAGTGAAATTGACCCACGTGTTTTCCTTGGCGAAGCAAAAGAAGAAATTAAGGAACTTGTTAAAAATAAAATTAAACTTTTTAAAGGCGAGATATAGAAAATTGTTTTGGATTTTTAATTAAATTTGCTATCATTTTTTTGGAGGGGAAAATATGAAAATTGATATTGTTGAAAAAAATTATGATGTTGGAACAAGACTTGAAGGGTTGATTGAAAAGAAAGTTGGAAAACTTGACAAGTATTTCGACAAAAACACTTCATGCAAAGTTGTTTGCAAAAAAGAGGGGAATCTTTTCAAACTTGAAATAAGCATTGCCGCAAAAAACGCGTTCTTCCGTTCCGAAGTTGCCGGCGAAAATATGTATAACAACCTTGATGTTGCGCTTCCAAAACTTGAAAAACAAATTTTAAAATTTAAGGGGAAGAAAAAGGATTTCAAATTCCCAACTTTGCCAGAAGAACTGTTGTTCTTGGAGGAAATTCCGGCAGAAAAACCTTCGAAAATTTCAAAGAGAAAAAGCTTTTCGCTTACTCCTGTTTCCGAAGACGAGGCAGTTTTTATGCTTGAAGCAGTTGACCACGATTTCTATGTTTTCTTAAACGCAGAAACAGGGAAAATCAACATTTTATATCGTCGTCAAAATGGCGAATATGGACTTATTGAGGTTAATAAATAAGTTTTATCTTAATTATTAGATAAATCCAAAAAATTAAGGAAGTTTTTTTACAAAATTTCCTTTTTTTTATCAAAAATGTTGTATTTTGTAAAAAAATACTTTATAATGAAATCTATATGGAAAATGAAAGAAAAACAATCTCAAAAGAAATGTTAAACGATCTTGGTGTTTATGAACTTAGAGAACTTGCAAGAACTCTTGGTGTTGTTTCTCCAACAACAAAAAAAAGAGCGCAACTTTGCACGGAAATTTTGGAAATTTCTTCGGGAAAACGCAAAATTGAAACAAAACAAACAAACAAAGGACGCCCTCCAAAAACAATAACAAAAATTTCAAACATTGTTAAAGAAACAATTCCAGAAGAAGTTTTATCTTTAAGAAAACCAATTGAACAAGAAAACTATTCAAACATTTTGCGTCTTGCTCAAAACACAACTCTTTTTAATCAAATTTCCGGAGAAGATGCATCAAAAGTTTATGGCTACTTAAATTCCGTTAACGGAAATTTTTATCTTAACAATCTTAGCACAACAGGGAACTTTAAATCGATGCTATTCTATGTTCCAAAAGATGTTGCAAACAAATATAACCTTCGCGAAGGCGACAGGGTTTTGGGCGTTGGCAAACTTGCCGATGCATATTATTGCGGAATTTTAAGCGACGTTTTGGAAATTAACGGAAAAGACGCGCAAATCTATTTGCAATCTAGAAATAATTTTGACATTTCAAATTTCGAAATTCCAAGTAAATTAACAGATATTTTTGGAAAAATTGTTAAACTTGGCGAAAGAACAATAACATTCTTCGGCGACGAAGAAAACGCAATTTTGCAAATTGTTAAAGAAATTGAAGATTTCAGTCAAAACCCACATTTCAAAGAAAAGCTTGTTTTCCTTGGTCTTGAACTTTCCCCAGAAGTAATTTATTATGGAAAACAAAACAAAAACCTTGAAATGTTTGCAACAACTTACTACAACAATCTTGACGAAAGCTATGAGGCAGTTGTTAACGCAATTAACCATTGCGCGTCGCTTTTGAAAGACGGAAAAAGCGTTCGAATTTTTGTTTTTGATGTTATTGGAATTTTAACGCGTTTGGATCAATATTTTGCAAGCGAGGAAGGACAGTATATGGGGCATAAAATTTCAAGCGTCCAACTTGTTAAAAAACTTGTTGGAATTGGAAAAGCAATTTCAAGCGATCTAACAATAACTTCTCATGCAATTGCGTTTGAAAATCAAAAAGAAGACGAATTTGTTAAATCTGAACTTCTTAAAATTGCAAAAGTTATTGAACAAAAAAAATAAGGCAATAATAGTTCTTGTGAAAAGAACTATTTTTTTTAGGGTATACACAGGTTTTGCTTTTGCAATATATTTTTTTTTGTTGTTTTTAAGTATTTTTGGAAACATAACCTTCCACGAAATTTGGTTCTCAACTTTTCTTGTTTGCCTTGGAACAATTTTCTTTGTTAGATTTTTATGTTACAACATCGATTCAAATTTGTTTCTTGGAACGTGGCTGTGTTTTTCGGGCGCAGTTGGAATTTTAAATTATGTTTTTGTTTTTAATGTTATAACGTTAATTGGTCTTTATGTCGCGTGCTTTGGGATTTCCTCGCTTACAATTTTTCTTAAATTTCGGCAAATTTTTCACTTTAAAGTTTTTGTTTTTGTGCTTTTATGTGTTATATTACTAGTGACGTTTGGTGAAAACCTTATAACGCTTGTTCCTTTTATTGTTTTAAGTTCAATAACGGGAACAGTAATTTTAGCCTTAACAATTGTTTCAATTAAGGCAAACACGAGGAAAGTATGAATTTTAGCAAACAAAAAAATGGGTATTGCGAAAAGGAAGTTGACGAATATATTTCGTTGGCAAATTTAAAGTTTGAGCGCGAGTTAGCGCAAAAAGACAAAGAAATTTCTTCGCTTAAACAAGATGTTGAAGCAGCAAAAGCAAAAGAAAATTCTGTTGCTCTTGCGTTAACCGCTGCAATTGACAAAGCAAAAGATATTGAAGAAAGTTCGCAAAAAATTTATAAACTCAAACTTGAACAACTTAGTATGTTATATGCAAAATGGGAAATTTTGCTAAGCGAAATGATTAAAAAAGCACCAGATGTTGTTGAAGTTACAAACATTAAAGAAGATATGGAAAATTTAAAAACCTCAATTAAAAGTGCTCTTAAAGACGACTTTAACATTGAACTTATAACAAAAACCCCAACAACCGACCCTATTCGCCACCTTCTTAACAAACTTATGGGAACAAAACTTGAAGGAGCAGCAAAACATTCGCCAGTTGTTAAAACAATTCAAAGAAATAATGTTTCAAGTTCTCAAAAAACCGATCTTGAAAAACTTGACGAAAAAACAAAAATTAAACCAATTTCGTCTTTAACTTTGGAACAAGGCGAAGAATATGAAAACCTTGTTGATAAATTTTTAGACAGCGACGAAAAAGTTCCCGACACTTTTGCAAGGATTTTGAATGTTCCAGACTACGCAAAAAATCAAGGTGCATTCGACCTTAATGAAGCAATAAATCCAAAGGAAGATTTGGAAGAAATTATGAAATCATTTGATTTCTATAACGAAAACAATTAAATATCATATTAAAAGGAACTATTTTGTTTGAAAGTTCCTTTTTTGTTAACACTAGACCTTTTTTTAATGCATAATTTTAGTTTGTTTTATTTTAAAACTTATGATAAAATTAAAAAACTTAAAAGGAGAATTTATGAAACCAATTAAAAAAGCAGTTATTCTTGCAGCAGGATTTGGAACAAGATTTTTGCCATTTTCAAAATCCGTTTATAAGGGAATGCTTCCAATCATCGACACTCCAACAATTGAGCTTATTGTTAATGAACTTGTTGACAGCGGAATTGAAGAAATTCTTATGATTGTTGGGTTTAATAAAGAAAATGTTATATCGCATTTTTCATCTAACAAAATTTTGGAAGAAAAATTTAAAGATAAGCCAGAATATCTTAAAGCAGTAACAAACCAACTTAAAGCAAAGGTTTCGTTTGTTGAACAAAAAGTTATCAACGGAACGGGCGGGGCAATTCTTCTTGCCGAAGATTTCACCAAAGACGAACCTTTCTTAATGTGTTTTGCAGACGATTTGATGTTTAGCGATGTTCCCGTTTCAAAGCAACTTATCGACGAATATAACAGAACAGGGAAAGCAGTTTTGGGTTGTCAAAGCATTCCAAAAGAGCAGGTTGTTCGTTGCTCGTCGGTTGAATATTCAAGCAAAAACGGAAGAAGCCATGTTGTAACCCGCGTTGTTGAAAAGCCAAAATTTGAAGATATTAAATCAACGCTTTCAACCCTTGGCCGCTATATTTTCCTTCCTTCAATCTACGACTATTGCCGAAAACTTAAAATTAACCAAACTTGCAACGAACTTTGCATAACCGACACCTACGATATGATTGCAGAAAACGAAGGTTTAATTGCCTATGAATTTGAGGGAACAAGATATGACATTGGAAACAAATTTGGCTATTTAACCGCTGTTTTCGACTATGCGCTTAAAAACCCAGAATACAGCGAGAAATTGAAAGAATATATCAAAGAAAGAATTTAAGATAACAAAAAATTGAAATAAAAAAAGAGTTTTGCTTTAGCAGTGAAACTCCTTTTTTATTATTTATTGTGTGTAGAAATTAGTTTATTAACAGTTCAAGTAATCTTAAAATTTTTCCTGATTTTTTTTTATTTTTCTTAGCCAAGCAAAGGTGTTAACGCAAGCCCAACAGCAATTGAAATAAGATAAAGAGCAAAGATAATTAAAATGTTTTGTTTAAAGTTTTTATTATTTTTGAACAGAACAATTGTTCCAACACCGCTTCCAATGCAAAGCCCGGCTATTGTTGCGGAAAGAGTTATTCCGCCTTCCATAAAAAGTTCAATAAGGAAAACCGATGCGGCGCAGTTTGGGATTAAGCCAATAAGAGCGGTCACGAGAGGCTGAAGATATTTATTTATTGAAACAAAACTAATAAAATTTTCCAAGCCAACATAGTAAATTGTTATGCCTAAAACAAGATTTATAATCAAAATAAATCCCGAGATTTTTGCGGTGTGAATTAGCGCATCAAGAAAAATGTTATCGGCGCAGCACGAGCAATCGTGGCCTGTGTGATGGTGTTCGTGTTCGTGTTTATGATTATTTTCTTGATTGCAGGAGCAGCCAAGTTCGTGGGAATGTTCAACCTCAACATGACGAAGGTTGCCATGAAGCTCCATTGCTTCTTCTTTAAGAGATTTTGCAAAAGATTTTTTGCTTTTCGATTTCTCAATTAACGAAAGAATGAAATCAATTGCATAGCCAAAAATGATTCCAACCAAGAACTTAACACCAATAATTATTCCAAGTTGTTTATACCAAGCTGGATTTGAAAGCAAAATTGGAACAGCCTCGTCGCTTGTTGCAAGAAAAACGGCAAAAAGAGTTCCAAGAGTTATTGCGCGTTTTGAAAATAGATCTGCCATAACAGCAGAAAATCCGCATTGAGGAACAATTCCAAGAAGTGAGCCAAAAAAAGGCCCAAACCACTTGCTTTTTTTTGTTAAAAACTTATATGGTTCTTCCTTGTGGTGGGTTAGATATGAAATTAGAAGATAGAAAAGCATAAGCGCTGGAACTATCTTTAAAGTGTCTAAAACTGCGTCTAAAATTGCACTCCACATCGCCAAGCATTTTAACACCTTTCTTTTTTGCTTGCAAGCATTATTTTTGTTTTTTATATAATATTTTATATTTTTATAAATTTTTGTTGGAGTAAAAACTAAAAATGTCTATAATAATCAATGTAAACGGAGATATTATGAGCAAAATTACAGTTGACGGAAATATGGCATGCGCAAAAATTGCATATAAACTTAGCGAGGTTAGTGCAATCTATCCAATAACACCTTCAAGCCCAATGGCAGAAGCGTGCGATGAAATGGTTAACGCAGGCGAAAAAAATATATTTGGAAAAGAACTTAAACTTGTTGAAATGCAATCGGAAGCGGGTGTTGCTGGGGCAGTTCATGGAAGTCTTAAAGCGGGCGCTTTAACAACAACTTTCACATGCAGCCAAGGACTTTTGCTTATGATTCCAAATATGTTTAAAATTGCTGGCGAGCTTTTGCCAACTGTTTTTCATGTTTCGGCAAGAGCGGTTGCAACCCACGCTCTTTCAATTTTTGGCGACCATTCCGATGTTATGGCGGCGCGTTCAACAGGCTTTTTAATGCTTGCCTCGTCTTCTGTTCAAGAAGCGCAAGACGACGCGTTAATTGCCCACGTTGCATCGCTTAAAACAAGCCTTCCATTTATTCATTTTTTCGATGGATTTAGAACATCTCACGAAATTCAAAAAATTGACGACATTTCCGACGAGCAAATTCAAAAACTTCTTCCTCTTGAAGAAATTAAGAAATTTAAAGCACGCGCGCTTTCATCTTCAAACCCATCTCAAGGCGGAACAGCGCAAAATCCAGATGTTTTCTTCCAAAACAGAGAAGCATCAAATGTCTATTATGATAAAGCATATTCAATCATTGAAAAAACAATGGAGGATTTCGAAAAAGTTGTTGGAAGGAAATATCGTCCTTTCGAATATTACGGAAATCCAAATGCTGAAAATGTTGTTATTGTTATGGGAAGCGCAAGCCAAACATTCAAAGATGTTGTTAAAACTCTTGAAGAAAACAAAGAATTTGATTGCCTTGGAAAAGTTGGCGTGTTAAATGTTCGTCTTTTCCGTCCTTGGAACGCAAACGCGCTTTTAAATGCACTTCCAAAAACAGTTAAAAACATTGCCGTTCTCGACAGAACAAAAGAAAGCGGTGCGCTTGGCGAGCCACTTCTTACCGATGTTAAAGCAAGCCTTTTTGGGAAGAATATTAACATAATTGGCGGAAGATATGGGCTTGGAAGCAAGGAACTTACAAGAGAAGACGCTGTTTCAGTTTTCGAAAATCTTGCTGGCGAAAAGAAAAACCCATTCACAGTTGGAATTTTCGACGATGTTACAAATCTTTCTCTTCCTCTTTCCTCAAAAACAATTTCAAAATTTATGGAAATTGAAAATAACAGTTTGCTTGAACTTATGTTCTTTGGGCTTGGGTCGGACGGAACAGTTAGCGCAAACAAAAACAGCATAAAAATTATTGGAAATTCAACAAACAAATTTGTTCAAGGTTATTTTGAATATGACTCGAAAAAATCGGGCAGTTTAACAGTTTCCCACCTTCGAATTTCAAACGACGAAATTTTGATGCCATATGAAATTAGAAAGGCAAATTTCATTGCAATTCATAACTACAGTTTCATTAACAAATTCGACATTTTGGGGCATTTAAAACAAAACGGAACAGTTCTTTTAAACACAGTTCTTTCCGAAGAGGAACTTAACGAAAATCTTCCAATTTTCTTTAAGAAAGACCTAATTAAAAAGAACGCAAAGTTATATATAATTAACGCACAAAAAATTGCAAATGAACTTGGTCTTGGGAACAAGATTAACATCATAATGCAATCGTGCTTTTTCAAAACTTCAAAGGTTATTGATTTTGAACTTGCAAAAGAAAAAATGATTGAGGCTGTTCGAAAAACATATGGAAGAAAAGGCGAAAAAGTTGTTCAAGCAAACGAAAAAGCTGTTCTTTGCGCAAACGAAATTAAAGAAGTTAACTTAAATCTTCTTGACGAAAAATCATATTCCAAAACCGAAAGTTTCGAGGCAGATTCTTGCAGCGGCATTTGCTCAAAATGTTCTAAATTTGAAGCAGAATGTAAATTTGCAAACGAAATTATGCAAAAAATTTCAAAACGCGAAGGAAACAACCTTCCTGTTTCAAGTTTCTCACCAGACGGCGTTGTTCCAACAAACACATCGCAATTTGAAAAACGCGGAATTGCGCTTAAATGCCCGAACTGGCTAAGCGAAAATTGCATTCAATGCGGGCGCTGCATAATGTCTTGTCCTCATGCTGCAATAAGAGCAGTTTTAGTTGACGAAAACAACCTTTCAGATAAGCCAGACGGCTTTATAACCGTTGCTGCGTTTGGTGTTAAAGGTGCGCAATATCGAATTCAAGTTAGCCCTCTTGATTGCACTGGTTGCGGAGTTTGTGCAAATGTTTGTCCAGCAAAAAACAAGGCGCTTGTTATGAAAGAAGCAAAAGACATCAACGGGGAAGTTAAGAACTATGAATATAGCAAAACTCTTGAGCAATTTCCTTCGCCATTTAACAAATATTCAACAAAAGGCGCGCAATTCTTAAAGCCATATTTTGAATTTAACGGAGCGTGCGCAGGTTGCGGAGAAACTCCATACATTCGCCTTCTTACCCAACTTTTTGGAGAAAATATGATAATTGCAAACGCAACAGGATGCTCAAGCATCTATGGCGGGTCATATCCTTCGTGCCCATATGCAAAAGATGAAAACGGAAACGGGCCTGCATGGGCAAACAGTTTGTTTGAAGATAACGCAGAATTTGGATTTGGAATTAAACTTGGACGCGAAGCAAACGGCAAAAACGAAAGTGTTTGGATTGTTGGCGGCGACGGCTGGGCATACGACATTGGCTATGGCGGGCTTGACCATGTTCTCTATTCAAACAAAAACGTTAACATTCTTGTTCTCGACACCGAAGTATATTCCAACACAGGCGGGCAAGCATCAAAATCAACTCCAAGCGGAGCAGTTGCAAAATTTGCTTCGGGCGGAAAATCTGGGAATAAGAAAGACCTTGCAACCCTTGCCATGATGAGCAAAAATGCATATGTTGCAAAAATTTCGATGGGCGCAAACTATGAGCAAGCAATTAAAGCGTTTAAAGAAGCCGAAGAATTCAACGGCCCAAGCATCATAATTGCCTATGCGCCTTGCGTTAATCATGGAATTGATATGTCGAAATCGCAAGAGGAAATGAAACGCGCCGTTGAAAGCGGCTATTGGGAGCTTTTCCGTTATAATCCAAACAATAACTTGCTTTCGCTCGACAGCGGCGAACCAACAATGAGTTATGAGGAATTTGTTGCAGGCGAAACAAGATTTTCTGCTCTTAAAAAAGCAAACCCAGAACTTTCAAAAGAACTTTTCGAAAAAGCACAACAATGCGCAAAAGAAAGACGAAATCTTCTTAAAAAACTTGCAACAAACAACGAATAACAAAGGCTTTAAAACCCTAAACGCAACTCAAAAAAAACAAGCGGAGTTGCGTTTTTTATATTAAAACAAGTTTCCCACAACTTTTAGAAAAAATTAAAGACCTTCCAAAAAACCAAGACGACATTCGAATTTTCTAATTAAATAAAAATATCAAAAAAAAGCCTTTTTTCGCCAGAAAAGGCTTTTGTTTTTTCCTTTTGCAATTTTAGAATTAGATTATGGCAAGAAAAATTGTTATAACAAGCGGAAAAGGCGGCGTTGGAAAAACAACAATTTGCGCAAATCTTGGCGCAAGGCTTGCTTCGCTTGGATTTAGAGTTTGTTTGATGGATGTTGACATTGGGCTTAACAACCTTGATGTTGTTATGGGAATTGAAAAGCGTGTTATGTTCGACATTATTGATGTTGCCGAAGGACGTTGCCGCGCGAAACAAGCCCTTGTTCAAGATAAACGCATTCAATCGCTTTATGTTATGCCGTCTGCCCATAGTTACGGAAGTTCAAACATAACTGGCGACACGATTAAAGAGGTTGTTATGTCACTTGACGGGACTTTTGACTACATCCTAATTGATTGCCCGGCAGGAGTTGAAGCGGGCTTCCACAGGGCAGTTTACGCTGCAAACGAGGCAATTGTTGTTGTAACTCCTCATATTTCAAGCATTCGCGACGCCGATAAGGTTCTTTCAATTCTTTCTGGATATGAGCTTATGAGCAAATCAATAATTGTTAATCGAATTCGCGGCGATTTAGTTATGAACGGCGAAATGCTTTCGGTTGACGAAATTGCAAGGGCTCTTAAAACTCCGCTTTTGGGAGTTATCCCAGAAGACGACGACATTTGCGCTCTTGCAAGTGTTGGAGGGCTTGCGAGCGGAAACACAGCGGGGCGCGCTTTCACAATTCTTTGCGAGAATCTTCATGAAGGAACAAAAAAAATTTACGACTACACAATGCGCTACCGCGGAATTTTTGGTGCGCTTAAACGAAGTCTTAAAAGGAAAATTTAATGAAAACAATTGCAGAAATTGGAAACGACAGGCTTATCAACGTCCTTGTTAAAGACAAAAATCAAAGCCCAGCGCGAATTATCAACATATTAAAAAGCGAAATAACAAATGTAATTTCGTCATATGCCGAGCTTGACGATGAAATTGAAATTAGAATGACAACCGTTCGCGGGAGAGTTTGCTTTGAAATTAAAGCAGTTGCAACGCGAATTAAAGAATTTGGACAAATTGCTAACTAAGAAAAAATTCCTCTTTTGTTAACTTCTTCCTTAATTTTTTCCATAGCTTTTGTTTCAAGCCGTGAAATATATGAACGCGAAATTCCAAGTTTTTTTGCAACTTCGCGCTGGGTTAGAGGTTTGTTTCCCATAAGCCCAAAACGAAGTTTAATTATTTCAAATTCACGCTTTGGGAGAACTTTTTCAATAAGTTCTCCCATTTTTTCTGTTAAAATGTTGCTTTCAACAATCCCTTCAACTTCATCTTCGATTCCAGGAATAACGTCCATAAGTTCAATGTCGTTGCCTTCTTTGTCTTGCCCAAGCGTTTCTTGAAGGGAAAGCGTTTGTTTATGCTTTTTATTAACTCTTATGAGCATTAAAATTTCGTTTTCAATGCAGCGCGCGGCATAGGTTGAAAGTTGCGTTCCTTTGTCATATTCAAAACTGTTGATTGCTTTAATAAGCCCAATTGCGCCAACAGAAATTAAATCGTCCGCTTCTCCCGCGCCCGAATATTTCTTAACAATGTGTGCAACAAGCCTTAAATTATGATTTATCAAAATGTCTTTTGCTTTCTTATCGCCTTCCTTAAATTTTTTGAAATATTCTCGTTCTTCTTCTGGGCTTAGCGGTTTTGGGAACCCCGACGCGCAGTTAACAAAAGACGAAAAACACAATATTTTGTTTATAAATGTTATAAAGTTTTCAAAAACCATAATTCAACTCCGCAATTCTTTGTGTATATATATGCCGAATGATGTCGAAGTTTGACAAACTTTTAGATGGAAAACAATTAAAAATTTTTATTGTTTTTGTTAAAAATGTTAATCCAAAATATTTCTTATCCTCCTATTTCTAAAGGGAAAAAGACGAATTGACCACATTAAAAAATTTGTTGAAAAACAACAAAAATTGCTTAATTTTAAAAAAGTCATATTTTTTGTTTGACACCACATATTGTGTTGTGGTAGCATATTTTTGCAACACAAAAAACAATATATTGTGAAAAGCAAAAAGGAGAAGAGAATGATAACACAAGTTTATAAAAGGGACGGAACATTCCAAAATTTTGATGTTGAAAAAATAACAAAGGCAATTTTCAAAGCAGCAAGAGCGTGCGGAGGAAACGACGAAGAAACTGCAAGAAATCTTGCCAATGAAGTTGTTGAAACTTTGGAAAAAAAGTTTGGTTCAAAAATTCCAACCGTTGAAGAAATTCAAAACTGCGTTGAAAAGGTTTTAATTGAAAATCGACACGCGCAAGTTGCAAAATCCTATATTTTATATCGCGAAAAACGCAAGCAAGCCCGCGAAAACAATGCCTTAATTGGCGCAACAATTGATATGTTCGACAAATATCTTTCCGAGCGCGATTGGGCAGTTAAAGAAAATGCTAATATGCAAAGAAGCATTGCAGGGCTTAATAATTATGTTCGCGAGGCGTTCACGAAAAGTTATTGGCTTAATGAAGTATATCCAGATTACATTCGCGAACTTCATAACAGCGGTGCAATTCACATCCACGACCTTGGGTTCTTTGGAGCATACTGCGTTGGTTGGGACCTTCGAGCAATATTAACCGATGGTTTCACGGGGGTTGCCGGAAAGGTTAGTTCGAATCCACCAAAGCATCTTCGCTCATTCCTTGGTCAAATTGTTAACGCAACATTCACAACTCAAGGCGAAACAGCAGGGGCTCAGGCTTGGAGCAGTTTCGACACATACAGCGCACCTTTCATTCGCAAAGACAATTTAACCTATGCGCAAGTTAAACAAGCAATTCAAGAATTTGTTTTTAATATGAATGTTCCAACGCGCGTTGGTTTTCAATGTCCTTTCTCAAACGTAACTTTGGACATTAAAGTTCCAAAAACACTTAAAGACCAACCGGTTATCATTGGCGGAGAGCCACAAGACACAACCTATGGCGACTATCAAGCCGAAATGGACATTTTCAACAAAGCATTTTGCGATGTTATGCTTGAAGGCGACAGCAAGGGCAGAGTTTTCACATTCCCAATTCCAACAATCAACGTCACAAAAGATTTAGATTGGAACAGCGAAGTTGTTGACAAAATTATGGAAATGACTTGCAAATATGGAATTCCATACTTTGCAAACTATGTAACATCCGACCTTTCCCCAGAAGATGCCGTTTCAATGTGCTGCCGTTTGCGTCTTGATGTTTCCGAACTTAAAAAACGCGGCGGGGGGCTTTTTGGCTCGAATCCTTTAACGGGCTCGATTGGTGTTGTTACAATCAACCTTCCAAGAATTGCATATCTATCTCAAAACGAAGAAGAGTTTATGCAACGTCTTGATAAACTTGCCGACGCAGCAAAAGATTCGCTTGAAATCAAGAGAAAAGTTGTTGAAAAACAAACAGAAGACGGGCTTTATCCATATTGCAAATTCTATCTTCGAAATGTTAAAGAACGTTCTGGGTCATATTGGGCAAATCACTTCAACACAATTGGAATTGTTGGAATGAACGAAGCAATTATGAATCTTTTTGGAAAAGAGCAAAACATAACAACCGATTTAGGGCAAGAATTCGCAAAGAGGGTTATGAATCATCTTCGTGCAAAAATGGTTGAATATCAAAAAGAAACAGGAAACAGTTATAATCTTGAAGCAACACCAGCCGAAGGAACAAGCGCGCGCCTTGCAAAACTTGATAAAAAACGTTTCCCAAACATCATAACAGCAGGAAAAGAACAAGTTTGCTACACAAATTCAACACAAGTTCCTGTTGAATATACCGACGACATTTTTGAGGTTATTCGCCTTCAAGACGACCTTCAATCGCTTTACACAGGCGGAACAGTTTTGCATCTTTATCTTGGAGAAAAAATTGAAGATAAGGAAGTTTGCAAAAAACTTATTCAAAAAATCTTTAATAACAACAAAATGCCATACATATCAATAACCCCAACATTCAGCATTTGTCCAGAGCATGGATACATTGCGGGCGAACATTATTCATGTCCAAAATGCGGAGCAAAAACCGAAGTTTGGAGCAGGGTTGTTGGCTATTTAAGAATGGTTCAAGACTATAACGAATGTAAACGCGAAGAATATGAATTACGCAAAAAGTTTGTTATTCGAAATGAACAAATAAGTTAATTAAAAAAATGGAGAAAAAAATTGAAATTTGCAGGGCTTGTTAAAAATTCATTTGTTGATTTCCCAAACAACATTGCGGCGGTTGT
Source organism: uncultured Bacillota bacterium (assembly GCA_900544595.1). Lineage (GTDB taxonomy): Bacteria > Bacillota > Clostridia > Christensenellales > UBA1242 > UMGS687. The sequence continues at coordinate 94,878 of UQVQ01000001.1, forward strand.
TTTCACATTTGGTTGCAATTTTAATTGCTGGTATTGCCACAACAGGCGAATTATTGAAGGTGAAAAAATTGAAAAATACAGCGAAGACGATATTCTAAATTTCCTTGACAAAAGAAAGGAGCAACTTGACGGTCTTGTTATCTCTGGCGGCGAGCCAACACTTTGCAACGACCTTGAAAGTTTTATTAAAAAAGTTAAGGAAAAAGGCTTTTTGGTTAAACTCGACACAAACGGTTCAAATCCCGAGGTTCTTGAAAAACTTATTTCAAAAAACTTGCTTGATTTTGTTGCAATGGACGTTAAAACATCGCTTGAAAAATATGAAGAAATAACGCAAGGAAAAGTTGACATTGAAAAGATTAAAAAAAGCATTGAACTCTTAAAGAACTCAAAAATAAACTATGAATTTCGAACAACTTTTGCCCCAGATGTTTCGCTTTCCGACATTGAAGAAGTTTCAAAGTTAATTTCAAACGCAAAGGCATTTGCAATTCAAAAATATAATCCGCCAAACGAAAATGTTATAACAATTCCACATTCTTATAACGATTTTGAAAAAGCACTTGAAATTGCAAAAAAATATGTTAAAAATTCATTTTTAAGAAGCGCATAATTTTGCGCTTTTTTTGTTTTATTTTGTAAAATTTTTTGATTTTTTTTCTTAATTTTTACATAATATTAAAATTCATTTTTTTAATTATCTTTTTTATGCTAAACTGATTTTAGGGGGAAATAATTATTTAATGTCAAACATAGTTTTAGTTGGAGCAATTGATGAGGATTTAAAACAAATTGGGCTTGCATTTGCACAAAAGCTTGATTTTTTCTATTTAAACTGTGAAGATATGATTGCATATTCGCTTTTTGACGAAGAAAAAATGAAAAAAGTTTGTGGGATAAAATATGCCGAAGAGCAAGAAAAAAAAGTTATTTCCGGGCTTAACTTATATGAAAAAACAATAATTTCGATGAATTGCGAAACATATTCAAACAACATCGACGCAATTTCTCAAAATAACATTGTTATATATCTTCGACAAACGCCTTCCCAGTTTAATAAACGCTTGGAAAATCTTAAAAAATTTGGAATTAGCAAGCAACTTCTTGGGAAATATGAAATTATGCAACTCGTTTTTAAGGAACGTGATAATTATCTCAAAAAAAATTGTAATTTTTTTGTTAAATATGATATATCTAAACTAGACGATTTAATTGAAACACTTGAATCGCTTACATCGGAGTTAAAATGAAAATTGAACAAAAATGTGTTAACACCGCTCGCGCTCTTGCAGCGCAAGCAATTTCAAATGCAAATTCGGGGCACACCGGCTCGTCGATTGGAGCAGCAACAATCTTAGTTGCGCTTTTTAAAGACCATTTAATTTTTTCGTCTTCCGACAATCTATTTTTAAACAGAGATAGATTTATTCTTTCGGCTGGCCATGTTTGTCCGCTTTTATATTCAGTTGAACATATGTTTGGTTTTCCAATTTCAATTGACGATTTAAAACAACTTCGAAAATTTGGAAGCAAAACACCTGGACACCCACATTACGGCGAAACTCCAGGAGTTGAATCAACATCAGGTCCTCTTGGCCAAGGAATTGCAAACGCAGTTGGTTTTGCAATTGCTCAAACGATGCTTGCCGAAAGGTTTAACGTTTTAGACGACCCAATTTTTTCCAACAAAACATATGTTTTTGCTGGTGACGGCTGCCTTATGGAAGGTGTTGCTCTTGAAGCAATCAACCTTGCAGGAAAACTTAAACTTGAAAATTTAATTCTTCTTTACGATCGAAACAAAATAACAATTGATGGCGAAATAAATAAAGTTACAAATGAAAATGTTGAAGCAAAATTCCGCGCGCAAGGCTGGAATGTTATTTCAAATGTTAATGGAAACAACTACCACGCCGTAACAAAGGCAATTTCAAAGGCAAAACAATCTTCAGGGAAGCCAACAATAATTGTTTTCGACACGATTATTGGCTATGGAACAGAGCTTGCCGGAAAACCAGAAATCCACGCAAAGCCACTTTCCGAAGAAGAGCTTTCAAAATATTTAACTTCGCTTGAAATTAAAGAGCGCTGGAGTGTTCCAGAAGATGTTAAAAATTTCTGTGAAGTTGCAACAAAAAGAAACTATGAAATTGAAATGAACTGGCGAAGAAAGGTGAATTTATATTCAAAAACCAACCCAGAACTTTATAAGCAACTTTCGCAATTTCTCGACAAAAAAACAATTGACGTTGAAAAAATTGTTGGAAACAAAATTAAAGAAAAGAAAATCAGCGGGCGAGATGCAAACCATAAAATTTTGAACATTCTCGCAGAAAAATATCCAAATATTGTTGGCGGAAGCGCCGACCTTGCCTCTTCAACACAAGCATTTATTGAGGAAGGAGATTTATATTCTCCCGAAAACCGCCGCGGAAGAAACATCGCTTTTGGCGTTCGCGAACACGCAATGGGCGCAATTGCAAATGGAATAAGTCTTTATGCAGGACTTAGGGTTTTTGTTTCAACCTATTTTTCATTCTCAAACTATCTTTTGCCAGCAATTAGACTTAGTGCAATTATGCATCAACCTGTTTTATATTTCTTCACCCACGACTCTCTTATGGCAGGGGAAGATGGCGAAACGCATCAACCAATTGAACAAATTGCCGCGCTAAGAACAATGCCAAATGTTAATGTTTGTCGCCCTTGCGACACGAATGAACTTATTGCTTGCTACGATATTGCTCTTAATGGAATTAACCCAACTTGTTTTGTTCTTGCAAAGCAAGATCTTCAAGTGCAAAAATCAACCGTTGAAGGAGCTCTCAAAGGCGGCTATGTTCTCGAAAAAGACCCAGGGAAAGTTTCCCTTGTTCTTTATGCAACTGGAAGCGAAGTTGATCTTGCGTTAGGCGTTAAAAAAGAATTTAACAAATCTGGTGTTAAAGTTGCTGTTGTTTCCTTCCCATGCATTGAAGAATTTGAAAGACAAACTGAACAATATAAAAATTCTGTTCTTTTCAAAGATGTTAAGGCTCGTGTTGCAATTGAAGCATCATCCGATAACATTTGGTATAAATACATTGGCGAAAAGGGTAAAGTAATAAATGTAACACAATATGGAAAAAGCGGGCGAGGAAGCGAAGTTTATAAAAAATATGGCTTTTCGGTTGCAAACATTAAAAAAGAAATTCTTAAAATTCTTAAGGTTTAGTATGTTTTTACTTTGTAAAATATTTATTTTGTGATAATATGTTATCGAAAGTGGGGAAAAGTTAGTCAGTTAATTGATTTGTTTTTCTCCTTTTGGGCTACAATAAAAAGGAAATCATGAAAAAAAGTCTTGCAAGAATTAAGTGGAAATTGCTTTTCATAATCTGTCAGGTGTTTTTGCTTTCGGCAGTTATTGTCGTTGGTGTTTTTGCTGCCCAAAAAGCAGATGTTGAACTTAATGGAACAATAACTTTCGAAGCAAATCAAGTTTACGCAAAAGTTACAGGAAGCGTTTCTGGCGCGAAAGAAAACCCAACATATCAAACTTTAAACTATTCATTTAATTCAACCCCAACCTCAGCTCAACTTGCTTCTTGGAATAACAACCTAAATTTTCAAAACACTGCAAATAACATTGAAATTTCAATGACAATTGAAAATTTAAGCACAGAAAGAAGCCTTACAATAACAACAGCCGACCTTTCTTCAACAACTCCAAATCTAACAAGAACAATTTCACCGGCTTCAAAAACTCTTCCACCATCAACAGGCAGCGGAACCAGCAAGGTAACAATAAAATTTACACTTTCTGTTACATCACAAAGTGCACAAGTTGACACAAACTATCATTTTAGAGTTGTTTTAACAGACCAAAATGCAACAACTTAATTAAGTTTTGAGCAATTTTTATCTTAACCAAAACAAAAAAATAAAATTTAATAACAACAAACGCCAAGGACAGTGTGATTTTCCTTGGCGTTTTTGCTAGGTAAAGAAAGTTTTTCCAAGAAAGAAAAATATGGAAACTTTTCTTTACTCTTATAGTATGTGCACCTTTAAGCAGTATATTCAAAAAAATTCTAAAAAATTCAATTTTTCTATTTTATCTTTCTATTTAATGTGTTATAATCAATAAGTATGAGAAACTTGTCTTATGAGAAAAAGAAAAAAATTTTACTTATAACAGGAATTTGCCTTCTTGTTTTATGCTCGTTTGCTTTTTTAGTTTTATTCACGGGGCTTATTAAACCCATAAAACGTTTCTTACTTGGAACTTTTGGGCTTTTTTCCTATCCTCTTTTTATCGTCCTTTTCATTGTTGGACTTATGCTTATTAACAAAAAAAAGTATGTTCTTGGCGCTCGCTATGCCGTTTACATTTCTTTTGCGCTTGTTTCGCTTTTAGCAATTATACAAAACATTATTGTTGGCTCGTTTGAGGGCGGTTTTTTCGATTTTCTTGGATATAACTATCTCAAACAACTAACGCCTGGCGGAATTATTGTTGGTGTTTTTATTGCACCAATAAGATATCTTCTTGGCAACGCAGGTGTTTATGCAATTTATTCGATTTTGCTTATTGTGTTTTCGTGTTTAATTGCCGATTATTTGCTCTATGTGCGAAAAAAAGCAAGAGAAAACGCACCAATTAAACTTCAAAAACAAAAACAACAACTTAAAGCTGAGGCGAAAGCAGAAAAAACATTGAAAAAAGAAGAAAAGAAAACAAGTGATTGGATTTTAGACAAGGACGGAAATCTTGTTGGGCGCGATGGCGAACTTTTTTCCGCATCAGATGAGGAAATTCACGCAAAGACGCTTTCAAAAATTGATAGGGCAATTGCACGCCGAAAAAATAACGAAGAAAAACCAAAAATAACACTTAACGCAAAAATTGAGGAAGAAAAAGAACTTTCAAAATCGGACAGCGCAAAGCAAAAACTTGGGCTTATGAAGAAAGGAACAGTTATTGCAAGTTCCCAGCCTGTTAAAAAAGAACCAACTCTTCGCGAAAAGTTTGAAAAGCATGAACTTTCAAGAAGAGATTATTTGCTTACGCCGCCTTCGCTTAGCGAAATGACAATCTTTTCTCACGAAAACGAAATAAAACAAAATCCTTCAACAAGAGAAATTAACGAAACATTTAATTCAATTAAGGAGGGAAATTCTTTTTCTGCTTTTCAAGCAAACCCAACCATTGGAAATCCACAAACTTTTGAAAATCAAAATGATTTTAACGAAAATCAGTTGTCTCAAAATGAGGAAACATCTTCAACAAACTTTGTTGATTTCGACGATGAAAGCAGCTTTAACTCTCCAGAAAGTAAGGCAGTTGCAGGCGACATAATTGAAAAAATTATGAAAGACGAACCAAACATTAACATTAGCGCGGAAAACCTTAAACCAGCTGCAAAACCAATTGCTCCTCAACCAACATACAAGCAAGAAGAAAAACCAAAACCAAGGCAGCACCAAAAATATGTTGCGCCAACTTGCGATCTTCTTTTTGATGTTAAAAATGACGACACAGAAATTCAAGAAAGCGTTCAAAAGAAAGCTGTTATATTGGAAAACACTCTTGAAACCTTTAATATAAATGCAAAGGTTATTCGAATTGTTGTTGGTCCATCTGTAACGAGATATGAACTTGAAATGCCTGTTGGCGTTCCGGTTAAGAAAATTCTTGCCCATCAAGACGACATTGCTCTTAACCTTGCTTCAAACGGAGAAATTAGGATTGAAGCCCCAATTCCGGGCAGAAGCGCAGTTGGAATTGAAGTTCCAAACGATAAAATTTCAACAATTGGAATTAAAGAAATTCTTTCAAGCCCAACTTTCCAAAATGCGCAAAACCCTTTAACTTTTGCTCTTGGAAAAGAAATTAGCGGCGAAATTCGTGTTTGTAACTTAGAAAAAATGCCGCACCTTCTTGTTGCAGGAGCAACGGGGTCGGGGAAAAGTGTTTGCTTAAATGCAATCATTATTTCCATGATTTTCAAGTCATCGCCAGACGATTTGAAACTTATTTTAATTGACCCAAAACGCGTTGAATTCTCGATGTATAACGGGCTTCCACATCTTATGCTTCCAAATGTTATAACCGAAACCGACAAGGCAGTTAACTCCTTAACGTGGGCTGTTAACGAAATGGAGCGTCGTTTTGGATTGTTCCAAGAAGCAAAGGCAAGAAACCTTGCAGAATATAACTCAACACAAGCAGTTCTTTCGGGCGAAAAAGAAAAGATGCCTCTTATCGTTATTATTATTGATGAGCTTGCCGACCTTATGATGCTTGCAAAAAAAGAGATTGAGGAAAAAATAACTCGACTTGCACAAAAATCAAGAGCGGCGGGAATTCACCTTATTCTTGCAACGCAACGTCCTTCTGTTAACGTTATAACTGGAACAATTAAGGCAAACTTCCCATCAAGAATTGCATTTGCAGTAACAAGTTTTGTCGATTCAAAAACAATTTTGGATTCCGCAGGTGCGGAAAAGCTTCTTGGAAAAGGCGATATGCTTTATGCACCACAAGATAAGGCAGAGCCAACAAGAATTCAAGGCTGCTATATCGACGGAAAAGAAGTTGAAAATGTTGTTAATTTTGTTAAGGAACACAACAACTATGAATTTGATATGGAAGAAGCAAATAATGTTGTTTCTGCGCCAAAAGGATATGGCGGAAATCCATTTGCCTCAAATCCAGAACAAAGCGACGAACTTTTGCCATATGCGCTTAAACTTTTCATTGAAAACGGCCAAGCATCAATAACAATGCTTCAAAGAAGGTTTAGAATTGGTTTCTCGCGCGCGGCAAACCTTGTTGATGAAATGGAGCAAAAGGGCTATGTTGGCCCAGCAGAAGGCTCAAAACAACGTCCAGTGTTTATGACAATGGACGAATACAAAGCACTTTTTGGAGATGTTGAATAGCATGGATTTAAAACAAAAGAAAATTGCATTCATAAGTTTGGGGTGCGATAAAAACAGAGTTGACCTTGAAGAAATGATGTATAATCTTTCTTCTTTTGGTTTCACCTTTGCAAATTCGCAACGTGCACAAATTGTTATAATTAACACTTGCGCGTTCATTTTGCCAGCAAGAAAGGAATCAATTGAAAACATTTTGGAAATGGCTGCGCTCAAAAAGGCAGGGCAAATTGAAAAAATTATCGTAACAGGCTGTTTATGCCAAAGATTTAAGGACGAACTTGAAAAATATTTGCCAGAAGTTGACAAATTTGTTGAAGTTAAAGACAACAACAAAATTGTTGAAATAATTGCAAGTTTATACGGCGAAACAGTTAAATATTCCTACGAAAAAAAGCAATATTTAATTGCACCAAAACACTATGCCTATCTTAAAATTGCCGATGGCTGCAACAACGCATGCGCATATTGCACAATTCCAAGAATTCGCGGGCGATATATTTCAAATCCAATTGAAGATGTTGTTGCGCGCGCCAAACAACTTGTTTCGTGCGGAGCAAAAGAACTCATTGTTGTTGCGCAAGATGTAACAAGATATGGAACCGACCTTTATGGCGAGCCAAAACTTGTTGAACTTTTGAAGGAACTTGTTAAAATTAAAGATTTAAAGTGGATTAGACTTCACTATTTATATCCAGAACTTGTTTCAAAGGAACTTCTTGAACTTATTTCTTCGTCGCCAAAAATTTGTAAATATGTTGACATTCCGCTTCAACACATCGACGATAAAATTCTTAAGGAAATGAACCGACGAAGCCGCGAAGATGAAATTCGAAACCTAATTAAAGAAATTAAAGACCTTCCAAACAACATTTCAATTCGTTCAACCTTCATCGTTGGGTTCCCAGGGGAAACACGAAAACAATTTAACAAACTTTGCGAATTCCTTAAAGAAGCGCAACTTGATAATGTTGGCTTTTTTTCCTATTCCCGCGAGGAAAACACAAAAGCGTTCTATATGAAGCGCCAAGTTCCAGAGTTTATTAAAAAAAGACGCCTTAAAAAAGTTCAAAAAATTCAAGACCAAATTGCATATCAAAAAAATCTTGAACAAATTGGAAACATTGAAGAAGTTATTGTTGATTCCTTCGACGAACAAACAGGCTATTTTGAAGCGCGAAGCGAAAGAATGAGCCCAAATGTTGACTTTTGCGTTAAAATTCCATGCACGCAAAATGTTGAAATTGGCAAGTTTTACCACGTTAAATATATTTCTTTTGAAAACTACTATTTCATTGCAGAGCTTGCGCAAGAATAGAGTTGTAAAAATCACTTTGAAAAAAGATAACATAGTGATATATTAAATTTATAAATTAAATTGAGGTGTTAAATGAATTTACCAAATCGAATTACTCTTGTTAGGATAATTTTAATTCCATTTATGATTTTTTTCTATCTTGCATCGTTTATTCCTGGCTCTTGGGGAAAAATTGTTGCGCTTGGAATTTTTATCATTGCCGCATTAACCGATATGCTTGACGGTCAAATTGCAAGAAAACGAAACTTGGTTACAAATCTTGGAAAATTTCTCGACCCAATTGCCGACAAACTTTTAACCATGGCAGCGCTTCTTCTTGTTGTTTGCGATGGAACAGTTCCAGCGCCATATGGAGTTCTTGCCGCTTGCATAATTTTAGGACGCGAACTTATTATAAGCGCATTCCGTCAAGTTGCTGCAACAAAAAATTTCGTTATGGCAGCCGACTGGTATGGAAAAATTAAAACAATTGTTCAAGACATTTCGCTTCCAGCGCTTTTCTTGCTTTCTTTCTTCTATTCAAGCGGAGTTGTAACAGGAAAAGGTCTTTTTGCCTTTGAGATTATAAACTGGGTTTTACTTGGACTTGCAACACTTCTAACAATTGTTTCGGGAATGAACTATCTTATTAAAAACAGAGCAGTTTTAAAAGATAAAAAAGAACAAACAGAAGAAAACAAGGAAAATTAAACAGATATGAAAGAAGGGATTTTCAAATGTTTTGGAGTTTCAAAGAGCGATGTTAAATCGCTTCTTTCTTCTTTAATTGAAAACTCAAACGGCGTTGAATATGAAATTGAAGGCGAAAACCTGCTAACAACAATAAAACTTAGCGCGCCTGAAAATAATTTTGCATTTTTCGATTGGACAAGGCTTATCTTTGAAAAACTTAGCCAATATATCTATGCCGAAACCGATATTTCCCTTGAAGAAACCGTTTTCGAGCTTCTTAAAATGCGCAAATTAACGCTTGCAACTGCCGAAAGCATAACAGGCGGGCAAATTGTTTCAAACCTTATAAAAAAGAATCTTGGGGCAAGCAGCGTTGTTGTTGAAGGGCTTGTAACCTATGCAAACGAGGCAAAAATGAACAGGCTTGGGGTTTCACAACAAACTCTCAACCAACAAACAAGCGTTAGCGTTCAAACAACCTACGATATGGCAAAAGGTCTTTTGGAAACATCTTCTGCAAGCATCGCAATTGCAACAACAGGTTATGCAACAAGCGTTCAACAAAGCGAAACAGCTGGGCTTGTTTACATTGCAATTGGAAACCGCAACAGAATTGATGTTTACAAGAACAAATTCAGCGGAACACGCGAGGAAGTTATTGAAACAGCTGCAAACGCCGCGCTTTTCTATTTAATTAAAAAATTACGCAAAAATGATTTCGATTTTTAGCAAAATGAGTTATAATATTACTGTAATAAAAAGACGAATTTAGGAGATAAAAATATGGCAGATAACAAAACAAACTTAGACTTGGCAATAAGCCAAATTGAAAAACAATTTGGAAAGGGAGCAATTATGAAACTTGGCGACGCTCCAATTCAAAAAGTTGATGTCATTCCAACAGGTTGCCTTTCCCTCGACATTGCTCTTGGAATTGGCGGTGTTCCAAAAGGAAGAATAATTGAAATTTATGGCCCAGAATCTTCGGGAAAAACAACAGTTTCGCTCCACATCTTGGCAGAATGCCAAAAACAAGGCGGAACTGCAGCATTCATCGACGCTGAACACGCTCTCGACCCAAGTTATGCCGAAAAACTTGGCGTTAACATTTCCGAACTTTATGTTTCTCAACCAGACAATGGCGAACAAGCCCTTGAAATTTGCGAAGCACTTGTTAAAAGTGGAGCAGTTGATATAGTTGTTATCGACTCTGTTGCAGCCTTAACTCCAAAAGCTGAAATCAACGGCGAAATGGGCGATTCCCACATGGGTCTTCAAGCAAGACTTATGAGCCAAGCGCTTAGAAAAATTACTGCTATAACAAGCAAAAGCAACACTTGCATAATCTTTATTAACCAACTTCGTGAAAAACTTAACACAATGGGCTTTGGCGCAACACCAGAAACAACAACGGGCGGAAAAGCACTTAAATTCTATGCAAGCATTCGTCTTGATGTTAGAAAAATTGAATCTCTTAAAGATTCTTCAAACCAAGTTATCGCAAGCAAAACAAGAGTTAAAGTTGTTAAAAATAAACTTGCTCCTCCTTTCAAAACAGCAGAATTTGAAATTGTTTTTGGAAAAGGAATTTCAAAAGAGGGCGACCTTCTTGACCTTGCAGTTGCAAACGACATTGTTCAAAAAACAGGCGCTTGGTATTCCTACGACGGAAACAAAATTGGTCAAGGACGTGAAAGCGCAAAATCCTTCCTTGCAAACAATCCAGAAGCAGAAACAGAAATTGAGCAAAAAGTTAAAAAAGCACTTAATATTGAGTAGTATGCAATTTGCATAGCACTATATATTGTTTGCATAGTATTATAATTTTCATATTTTAAAAACATAAAAGGCACAGTTTTGTGCTTTTTTTCATACTAAAATTTTAATGGAAACTTTGTTTAAAGAAACAAAAATTTATTATGAAATAATTGGAAGCGGCGAAGAGCTTTTTGTTTTTCTTCATGGCTGGGGCGCAAACTTAGACCTTATGAAAAATCTTATGTTTTCTGTTGGAAAGGACAACTCGTGCCTTTTAATTGATTTTCCTCCTTTTGGAAAAAGTGAAGAACCTCTCCAATCTTGGGATTTAAACGATTATGTTGAGCTAACAGCAAAAATCATTTTTGAAGCGCAAAATCAACTTCAAAACAATAAGAAAGAACAAGACATTATAAGTCTAGATAATAAGAAAAAGCCCGCAATCAAGTCAGTTTCAGCTATTTTTGCCCATTCTTTTGGCGGGCGAGTTGCAATTAAGGGCTTGGCTGAAGGCAAATTTGAATCGAAAAGGCTGATTCTTCTTTCAAGCGCAGGAATTAAGCCAAAATTTTCGCTTAAAACGAAACTTAAGATTTCAAGATATAAATTTTTAAAGAAAATTGGAAGCAAGAAAGCAGAAAAATTTGGGTCGAGCGACTATAAAATTCTTTCTCCTGTTATGAAACAAACTTTCAGTAAAATTGTAAACGAGGATTTATCGCTATGTTGCCCTAGAATAAAGGCGAAAACGCTTATTATTTTTGGTGAAAACGACAAAGAAACGCCGCCTTATATGGCAAAAAAGCTTAACAAACTTATTCCAAACAGCCAGTTATATTTAATTAAGGATGCCGGACATTTCGCCTATATTCAAAATGCAGCACAAGTTGTTCCAATTATTTATTCTTTTTTGAAATTCACAAGTTAAATGTTTTTGTTTTTTTGTTTTTTGTTATATAATCTTAAATAAATAAAAGGAAAATATATGTCATTTTTCGATCCATCAAACCCAAATTTATATGTTGCAATTGCGCTTTCGGTTATAAACGGAGTTATGCTTTGTTTCTGCGGATATAAATTTTTGCATGTTTTGCAACTTTCGGGCTATAAAATCCAGGGCTATAAAGTTTGGCTTAAAGATACGCACGCAAAATATGTTGGGCGAATTGCAATGCTTTCGTTTATGAGCCTTGCATGCATGCTTGTTACGGTTGCGCTTTTCGATTCATACATCAGCAGCCAAAGTTATTTTGCCTATCTTGGCTTAATTTTCTATTTCACATTCACAATTGTTTTCATCGTTAATATGTATCACGTTCCTCAAAAAACGCCGCTTGTTCAAACGCATCGTATGACGCGTCTTTGCATTGTTCTTGGGCTTTTGATGGCAGGAATTACATTTGGACTTATCTATGTTACAACAGAATTCATTCCATATGTTCGTTTTTCAAGCATCGCTTTAACTCCGCTTTTGCTTCCAATAACTGTTCCAATTGCCCACGGAATTTTAGTCCCATTTGAAAACCTAAATTGTTTGAAATACATTCATTGGACAAAGCGAAAACTTAAAAAATATCCAAATTTAATTAAAATTGGAATAACTGGAAGTTACGGAAAAACAAGCACAAAATACATTCTTAACACACTTCTTTCTCAAAATTACAGTGTTTGCATAACACCACACAGTTTTAACACACCAATGGGAATCACTCGCGTTGTTTTAGATTATTTAAAACCAAATCACGATGTTTTGATTGTTGAAATGGGCGCAAAGCAAGTTGGCGACATCAAATATCTTTGCGACATTGTTAAACCACAATATGGTGTTTTAACTTCGGTTGGAAGCCAACATCTTGCAACCTTTGAAACACTTGAAAACATTGCTAAAACAAAAAATGAGTTAATTAAATCGCTTCCAAAAGAAGATGGACTTGCAATTTTTAACGGAAACAACGAAAAATGTATGGAACTTTATGAGCAATGCGAAGTCAAAAAATTCTATACTTCAACAACCGAAAATTCTGGCGCATTTGCCTTTGCAAAAAACGTTAAAATTTCAAGCAACGGAATTTCCTTTGTTCTTGTTATCGATGGAAACGAGGTTGAATGCAAAACAAAACTTCTTGGCGAACATAACCTTGAAAACATTTTAATGAGCGCGGCTCTTGCCTATAATCTTGGGCTTTCGCTTGAACAAATTAAAGTTGGAATTTCGAAATTACAACCAATTAACCACCGTCTTGAACTTAAAAAGGAAAACGGAATTACAATTTTAGACGATGCCTATAACTCAAACGTTGAAGGTTCTCTTTGCGCACTTAATGTTTTAGACTTATTCAAAACAGGTAATAAATTTGTTATAACACCTGGACTTGTTGAACTTGGCTCTAAGGAAAAGGAAGAAAACATAAATTTTGGAAAAAACCTTGCAAAGCACGCAAATTATGTTATTGTTGTTAACAAAACAAACAAAGAAGCAATTAAAGAGGGGCTTCTTTTGGAAGGTTTTAACGAGGAAAACATTTTCTTCGCACAAACGCTTATTGAAGCAAGAATTATGCTTAAAGAAAAGACTCAAAAGGGAGATGTTGTTCTTTTTGAAAATGACCTTCCAGATAACTACATTTAAAATTCTCTTTCAAACAAATTAACAAAGGACAAAAGGAAATGCTTGAAAAACTTAACATTAAAAATGTTGCGTTAATTAAGTCGCTTGAAATAAATTTTCAAAGCGGTTTTAATGTTATTCTTGGCGAAACAGGCGCAGGGAAAAGCATAATTATCGACTCTCTTAATTTTGCGCTTGGAAGCAAAGCCGACAAAACGTTAATTCGAGCGGGCGAAGAAACAATGGCTGTTTCTGCGCTTTTTGTTGATGTTTCAAATAATGTTAAATCAATTTTATGCGGCTTTGGGCTTGACGAATCCGACGAAGTTTTGCTTTCAAGAACATATAGCCAAACCGGAAAAGGCGAAGCAAGAATCAACGGCGAAATTGTTGCAATTTCAATGCTTAAACAAATTGGCGAAGCCCTTGTTGATTCCTATGGACAAAACGAAAGCATTGCGCTTTTAAAACAAAAAAACCACCTTGAAATTTTAGATTTATATAAACCAAAAGACGAAATTCAAGTTAAAGAGGAAATTCAGGGTTTAATCCAAAAGCTTAATGAACTCAATCTAAAAATTAAAAAACTTGGGGGCGACGAAGCAAGCCGCGAGCGCCAAATTGACCTTCTTTCATTCCAAACAAATGAAATTGAAAACGCAAATTTGCAGGAAAATGAAGACGAAATTTTGGAAGAGAAACTTAAAAAACTTTCAAACTCCGAAAAAATTATGGAAGCAATTTCCTCGGCTTTCGAACTTCTTGAAAATGAAAACGGGGCAATTTCAACTCTTAAACAAAGCCTAAATAATCTTCGAAGCGTTGAAAGATATGACGATAAAATTGAAATTCTTTCCCAAAAACTTGACGAGTTTATAATTAACATCGACGAACTTGGCGAAGAAATTTATTCGCTTTCAAACGACTATGATTTCAACGAAAATGAACTTAATCAAATGATTGAAAGACGCGACGTCCTCGATTCTCTTAAACGCAAATATGGCGGAAGTTTGGAAAATGTTTTGAAATATTTAAGCGAAGCAAGCGAAGAACTTGAAATGCTTAAAAACTCGAAAGATATTTTAAACTCGCTTGAAAATGATAAGAAAAAACTTCTTGAAGTTGCAGCCGAAAAATTTAACGAACTTGGGAAAATTCGCCGCGCTCATGCTTTGGAAATTGAACAAAAACTTACAACAGCACTTGCCGAACTTGGAATTTTAAAAGCGCAATTTAAGGTTAACTTTTTTCCTATTGTCCGTTCAATTGAAGAAGTTGAAACTTTCTCATTAAACTGTATGGAAGATGCTGAATTTTTGTTCAGCGCGAACCTTGGGGAAGAACTTAAACCGCTTGCAAAAACAATTTCTGGCGGCGAAATGAACCGCTTTATGCTTGCATTTAAGAATATAATTGCAGATATAAACGGTCCTTCAACTTTAATTTTCGACGAAATTGATTCTGGAATTAGCGGAAAAGTTGCCACGCAAGTTGCAGAGAAAATTGCAAAACTTTCAAAAACCTATCAGGTTCTTTGCATTTCCCATTTGCCACAAGTTGCATCAATGGGCGATTGCTTCTTCTTTGTTTCAAAAGCAAACGACGGCGAAAGAACTCAAACCTCAGTTAAAATGCTTTCAAACGAAGAAATTGCGTTTCAAATTGCGCTTTTAACATATGGAAGCGTTGATGATAAAAAACTTGAACTCACGCGCGAAATGCTTGCCTTAAACAAAGAAATTAAAAATAAAATTTAAGCCTTATCATTAAGGCTTTTTTTTGGAATAACATTTCTTTTCCCGCGCAAACTAAAAAAGAATTATGCACTTAGGCGCGGGGGAAGAATGAAAAAGAGATTAAGTTTAATTGTTTTTATTGGAGTGATTTCAATTTCACTCTTAATTTTATGCCTCAGCGTTCAACTTATCGACTTACATAATCTTCCACAAAGCCTTCCAATGACATATGAAGACGTTGAAAACATCAACCTTAAAAAGCCGTTTGGTAAGGGCGTAACGGCAAATTTGGACGAAAAAACCGTTAATGTTGGCGGCGAAAAGTTCAGCATTAAAACTCTTGTTTTCAAACTTTTTGGCTTTATTCCAATTAAAACAATCGACGCAAACATCGTTGAAACAAAAGAAGTTTATCTTGGCGGAATTCCCGTTGGGCTTTCAATTGATGTTGACGGGCTTATTGTTCTTGGAAACAACAATATTTCAACGGAAAGCGGCTATGTGAATCCATTTGAAAACTCCAAACTTAAAGTTGGCGACATAATTTTAACCATTAACAACACCAAAGTTACAAACCTTGAGGAACTTCAAAAAATTCTTGAAAATTCGGGATATAACGGCGAGGAACTAACTTTGGAAGTTCTTAGAAAGGGCGAAATTCTTATGCTTGGGTTAACGCCAGCGCTTGATGAGGAAAGCGGAAAATATAAGATTGGGCTTTGGGTTAGAAATGATGCAGCAGGAGTTGGAACATTAACATTTGTTGACTGCGACACGCTTAAATTTGGGGCTCTTGGACACCCAATAACCGACTATGAAACCGGCGCGGCAGTTCCTGCAAAAAGCGGAAAGATTTTTCCATGCAGCGTTGTTGGGCTTAGCAAAGGCGAAAAAGGAACTCCGGGCGAAATTAAAGGAATTTTTATGCAAGGAAGAAACCAAAAAGGAACAATTGAAAAGAACTGCCAATTTGGTGTTTTTGGAACATTAACCGATAAATCTAAACTTATTGACCCAAACAAAACCGCCGACGTTGCAAGCAGGCTTACGGTTAAACCCGGAAAAGCAAAAATTGTTAGCAATGTTTCGGGCGTCAGTGAAGAATATGACATTGAAATAATTAAGGCAAACTATCAGCCTTCTCAAAGCGATAAAAGTTTTGTTTTCCGCGTTGTTGATAAGCGTCTTCTCAATTTAACAGGCGGTGTTATTCAAGGCATGAGCGGAAGCCCAATTATGCAAAACGGAAAGCTTATTGGCGCAGTTACACACGTTTTTGTTTCCGACCCAACAAAAGGATATGGCGTGTATATTGATTGGATGATTGCAGCGGCATAAGTTGTCATTTTGTGTCGAATTCTTGAATATATTAAAGCATGAAAAACTTTTCGCCGTCGAGAAAATGGGGCGGAATTAAATACAAACTTGTCGACACAATTAGTCAGCATAAGAAAACAACTCTTTTTCTTATTATTTTTGCGCTGATTGGTTTTTTAACAGGAATTTTCACGGCGATCCGTTACGGCAACGGCGAAAGTCTTGTTTGTTTTAACGATTTTTCGCTTTCTCAATATCTTTCTGGGGAACTTGGAACGCGCGACCTTTTTCTTTCGCGCCTTTTTTCAACAACAATTTGCACTTTGATAATTTTCATAACCTCATTCAGTGTGTTTCTTCTTCCCGCCGGATTTATTCTTATAACATATCGCGCATATCTAATCTCTCTTAACTGTTCTCTAATTATTATTGTGAATGGGCTTGGAGGAATATTAACCTGTCTTCTTATCATTATTCCGTGTCAAATTCTTTCTCTTTTGGCGCTTGCGTTGTTTTGTTCGTTTTCTTGCAAGAGGGCAGTTGCAAAGAAAAAATACGGAACTTCGTGCAAAATTTGGGATAAACTCTTAATTTGTTATATTGCGCTTCTTGTTATAAACGGACTTGAAACTCTTTTGTTATATCTCTTTTCAAGTCGAATCATTTTGGTTTTATAGGAATAATTTTTTAACATATTCTCAAACTAATTCCAGATTTTAAAAGGAGTTAATTAAAGATGAAAAAATTAGTTGTTGGAATATGTTGCGGTATTATGTGTATAGTATGCGCATTATCTTGTGTTAGAATTGAAAGTGTTGCCGCAGAAGAACCTGAACTTTCGATTAAAGGAAAATCGGCAATTTTGATTGATTTTGATTCTGGAAATGTTCTTTTCGAACAAAATGCCGACGAAAAAGTTCAAGTTGCAAGCATTGTTAAACTTATGACAACGCTTTTAACTTTTGAAGAAATTGACGCAGGACGTTTAACTCTTAACGAAAAATTAACAACAACAGAAAATGCGTCGGGAATGGGCGGGAGTCAGGTTTTCATCGATCCATATGTTGACTATACAATCGATGAAATGCTTAAAAGCGTTATTGTTGCATCGGCAAACGACGCAAGCGTTGCGCTTGCAGAAAAGATTTCTGGAACAGAAGAAGCTTTTGTTAAGAAAATGAACCAAAGAGCAAAAGAACTTGGCCTAACAAACACAATTTATGCAAACGCAAGCGGACTTCCAGAGCCTGGACAACATTCAACAGCGCGCGATGTTGCAAAACTAACTAAAATTGTTATGTCCCACAAGAGATATTTCGATTACAGCACAATTTGGATGGATAAACTTGTTCATCCGTCTGGTCGCGAAACAGATGTTGTTAACACAAACAAGCTTATAAGATATTTCAAGGGCTGCGATGGAGGAAAAACTGGGTCAACCGATGAAGCTGGTTATTGCTTAAGTGCAACAGCAAAGCGCGGAAATATGCGTCTTATTGGAGTTGTTCTTGGGGCAAAATCGGCAAATGAACGCTTTAACGAAACCTCAAAATTGCTTAACTTTGGGTTTGCAAATTTTGAAAATAAGCAGCTTGTTTCATGCGAAAATCCACTTACTAACGCCGAAATTTTAAAAAGCAAAACGAAAGAAGCGCCTGTTTACGCATCGGAAAACTTCTTTGTTGTTTCAAGAAAAGGCGAGGAATCGAATTACGAAATGAGCATTGAATTAAACGACAAAATTAAAGCACCTCTTGATTCAAATAACGTTGTTGGAACGCTTAAAATAAGCAAAGACGGCGTTATAATTAAGGAAATTAACCTTGTTGTTTTGCAAAATATCAACGCAATAACATATGGCGAAAGTCTTAAAGAAATTATATCGCGCTGGTAGGCTTTTAGTTGACAAACTCCTTTAAAAAAGATAAAATCTATCTTAGATAAAGGAGTTTTATTATGCTTATTTTACTATCAGGATGCTCAGGTTCGGGGAAAAACACAATTATAAATCTTTTGCTTGAAAGAAACCCAAATTTAAAATATCTTCAATCTTGCACCTCACGCGCAAAAGAACAACGCGACGACCAAACTCACGCATATATCCATCTTTCAAAAGAGGAATTTGAAGAAAAAATTAAAGCAAATGAACTTTTCGAGCACGAAGAAATTCACGGAAACTATTACGGACTTCTTTCCGAAACAATCAATAATGTTATTTCTTCAAACAATAATTATATTAAAGACATTGGCGTTCTGGGGCAAAAAAATATGGTTAAGCGCCTTTCAAATAAAGTTAAAATTATTTCAATTTTCCTTGATGTTCCCAAAAATGAGTTAATAAACCGCTTAACAAACCGCGGCGAAAAAAAGGAAGAAATTGAAAAAAGAATGGAACGTTTTGAATTTGAAAGAGCCCACAGACCAAATTATAATTTGATAATTCAAAACGATAATCCAGACAAAACAGTTCAAATCATCGAAAACCTTATAAACAAAAAATAATCATTGTTAAACATTTGGAAAAACAAAACAATATGAACAAGTATTCATTGAAATGAGCGAAACAAGTTTTCCGCTTATTTTTTTTGCATAGTATTATGTATTATTTTTCTGTTAAACAAAATTATGCATAAATAATTATAAAATGAAAAAAGATGTAAAAAAATAAAAAAACCGAAAAATGGCGCAAAAAGGTCACTAACTATTCGCAAAATGTGTCTTTTACGAATAAATTAAACCTTTCTTTTTTTCTCTCCCCGCTCCAATTTTTCGCATATATTCTTTCTTGAAGCAACCTTTTTTGCTTTGAACATAAAGCATTTTTCTTATAAAAACTTTTTAAATTTGAAGGTGAGCAGGTTTTGTGTTTTTAACAAAGTTTACTCTAAAGCACTCTGCGGTTCTCTTTTAAATAACGCATACCCTATTTTTTTAGATACCCCATGCAAACCGGCTTTTCGGTTTGAGTGTCGTTAACAGTTATTCCGTTTGCGCGGCAAACTCCATTATTGTTAAACAAGCAGTCTGCCTTGCAACCGATGTTAATTGTTTTTCGATTTCTGAAAGGTGCATTTTTTTGCTCCTTTTTAAACATTTTTTTTGAATAGTCTTCCGTTTTAAGTTCCGAAACTTCCTTGTTGGAAAGATTTTTCGTGTTATCCCCAACTTTTTGACTGTTTTCCTTGCCTTGTTTGTTGTTTGGAGTTCCCAAAAGTTCCTCTGCAAGTTTATATGACGAGCAGCAAATGTTCTCCCCAATTAAGATTTCTTTTGCCATACATATGTGATTATTATTAAATTCGCACGTTGTTTTTCTGCATCTAATGTCCATTTTCGCCTGTTTCCTTTTAAATTTTATGATATATACTCTATTTTTTCCATCTCTTTTCCTATTATTCAATCCTCTTTCCCTTGACATTGCGCTTAAATTTGTTTTACAATTGTTCTAGGAGAAAATTATGAAAGTTATTTTACTTAAAGATGTTAAAGGAAGCGGAAAGAAAGGCGAAATTGTTAATGTTTCTGACGGCTATGCAAGAAACTTCCTTTTTAAACAAGGGCTTGCAAAAGAGGCTTCATCGGTTGCACTTAACGAAAACAAGCAGCAAAAAGAAGCAAGCGCATATCATAAATCGGTTGAAATTGCAAACGCAAAAGCGCTGGCAGAAGTTATTAAAACAAAAACAATTTTCCTTAAAGTTAAATGCGGCGAAAACGGCAAGATTTTTGGAAGCATAACTTCGCAAGAAATTTCAAACGCGCTTAAAGAGCAAGGAGTTGAACTCGACAAGAAAAAAATTGTTCTTGCCTCCCCAATCAAAAACGCAGGAACCTACTCTATAACCGCAAAAATCTATCCTGAAATTTCAGCTGTTTTCAAAGTTGAAGTTATTGCAGAATAAAAAAGAGTTTTTTCTTTTTTATTTGCGGAAATGGCGAAATTGGTAAACGCGCAAGATTCAGATTCTTGTTGGGAAATTCCCAGTTGCAGGTTCAAGTCCTGTTTTCCGCACCATTTTTTGTTGCGCCTTTCTGGCGTTTTTTTATTTCTTTCCCATAACTTTTTTGAAATTCTAAGAATGTTTGATAGAATATAAATGAATGGAAAAAGGTCTTTCTAAAAACATTGTTTCAAATATTATTGATAACGGCGCAAACGGAAGCGGAATTGCAAAAGTTGACGGCGCTGTTTGTTTCGTTCCTTTAACAATTCAAGGCGAAAAAGTTTCGTTTGATGTTGTGTCCCATGAAAAAAACTACTGCCTATGCAAACTTGGCAGTGTAATTGAAAAATCGAAAAACAGAACTTTGCCTTTTTGCAAATATTTTGGAATGTGCGGAGGCTGCCAACTTCAACACATGAAAAACCAATTCCAACTTGATTTCAAAACAAAACAAGTTAAAACAATTCTTGAAAAAACGCTCAAAGTTGACGTTCCTGTTTTGCCATGCAAAAGGGAAAACGAATATGCCTATCGAAACAAAGTTAACTTTGCAATTTGCAATAATAAACTTTGCTTTGCAAAAGCCGACGGCTCGTTTTTCGAGGTTGAATCCTGCCCTCTTTTTAAAACCGATTTAAGCGAAATTATTAAGGCTGTTAATAAATATCTTTCTTCCGCTAAGCCAAATGTTGTGGCTTTTCACATTCGCAATTTAAACGGAAAATATCAATTTACTTTTGTTTCAAAGGAAGATGAACTTGAACACAAAGAACTTATAATTTCCCTTTTAAACGAACTCTCAATTTCCTTTTCGCTTTTCCTTTCAACAAACAAAATTGCCAACAGTTCAAACATAACTGAAAACGTTAAATGTTTGTTTGGAAACGACAAACTCGATTATGAAATTCTTGGAATTAAAAGCAAAATTTCGCCTGGGTCTTTTTTGCAAGTTAACGAAAAGGTTCAAAACGAAATCTACACTCAAATTAACTCGCAAATTCCAAGCGAAAGCAAAGTTATTAATGCATACGGCGGAACAGGAATTTTAAGTTCGATTATGGCTAAATGTGCAAGTTTTGTGTATTCTGTTGAAATTAACAAAGCAGCAAGCGCAAATTGCAGCGAAATGCTTAAAGAAAACAATATAACAAATGTTCGGGCAATTTGCGGCGACTGCAAAGTTGAAATTCCAAAAATTTTGAAAACCGAAAACATTTCCCACATTGTTTTCGACCCTCCAAGAAGCGGAATTAACCCTTCAATTTTAAACACTGTTGCTGCGCTTAAAATTCCAAACTTAATCTATCTTTCGTGCAATCCTTCAACTCTTGCAAGAGATTTGAAATTGCTCTGTTCTTCCTATGAAATTAAGTTTGTTCAACCTTTCGACATGTTCCCTCAAACAAGCCATGTTGAAACACTTGTTTCTCTTAAAATAAGGTCTTGAAATTGAGTTTTGTTTGTTGTATAATTTCTATAAGGAAGTAAAATTATGAAAGAACAAAAAACATTTACAACTCTTGAAGAAATTAAAGAAGAACTGGAAAGAAGAAAAGAAGAAGCAAAGAAAGACGGAAAATACAAAACTAAAAAGGGCTTAAAAATTGGAGCCGTTGCCTTAATTGGAGTAACAGCAGCAACAGCTCTTGTTGCTTGCAACGTTAACAAACAAACAAGTCTTCCTGCTCCATCACAAACACCAAAACAAAAAGTAATCCCTGAAATTCCTGTTGCATATCAAACAAACTATTATGACTATGCAATAGATTATCCAGCCGATTTCTTCAGTTCGAAAGCAAACCATATGCAAATAAATCCAGACAGTGGAAGATATGTTGATTTAAATAACTACTTAACTTCTTACATTTATTATGAAGACGGTTTAGATTCCGAAATTGTTGAAGAAATTAAACGCGCCGCATCCTATCTTGAAAGTGTTCTCCACACTATTAACCATGGCTATTCAATTGAAGTTAAAAAAGGAAGCGCAAAGCTTATTAGCCAGCTCTTCTGCAAAGATTCAATTTTCTTCTGTAAAGCCAATGCCGACAAGATTAAAGAAATGGAAAAATCTGGCGCTGGCGCTGGCGCGGCGGCTATGACAACAAAAAGCCCAATGACTCCCCCAAAAATTTACATCAATAAAAATAAAGCAAACGAAATTATTGTTAACGGAAAAAGAATTTCTCTTAACAAAGTTATTCTTCATGAAATGCTCCACGGATATGGCTTTATCCACACCTTAGGTCAACTTGATGTTATGTATTACACCATTGGACATACTTCAAAAGATTCTCGAGGTAAATGGATGATTGAAGCTAAAGGAAAGAAATCTTATATAACAGACTATTTTAAATTTACCGATGATGAAGTTCGCTCCTTAATTTACAAGTTTTGCCACGCAAAAAACAACTTGAATGTAACAGTTCCAATGTATAAGCAAATTATGGGAATTGAAACCATTTCTCAATACGATTTCAAGGATTCTGTTGATAATTACATAAAACAAAATAGGAAAATTCTTGACACATATAACCCTGGAAAAGAAATTAAACCAGATCAAATTATTTCAATGGACAGCACAGATAGGAATTTACGTGTAGTTTTAAATGCCGACTATCTTGGAATGTATAAAGCATTCTATAAAGGAAGAGTTTTTAAGGGGGAATATTTCTTATATAACACAACAGTAAACGGGAAAACATATCAAACAATTTACCTTAACAATTTCCAATATTCAGCAAATGATAAAGGTTCATTAAAAATTGTTCCTAATAGAAAAGAAATTTCAGGCGATCGATTCCAATATTTCCAAACCGTTAACTCTAAAGAAAGATTTACATTCATTGATTCAACAGAAAAATGGTTTACAAAAAATAACATAATTGCAGAAAAAGTTGACATTGCAAGTCTTTTGGGTGTTGAATTTGAACCAACAAAATCAACACAAACAAAATTAAATAACGGCCGTGAACTTTGATTTGGAAAAACTTAAAAAAAAGAACTCTTTTAGTCTAGCACTTTTGAAACTAGTGTAATAATTAAGAGTTGAGATTTAATATCTTAACTCTTTTTTTTGGCTACTTTATGCCGTGAAAGGTACTTGACAAGAGAAGAAATGAAAGCAAAATATCAAAAGGCAGAGAAAGGCAAAAACAAGTGCGTAAGCACAAATATCGTTTCTCTGTCTTAACCAGCAAAAAGAAAACTCATTTCAGAGACTCTTGTCAAGTACACCATGGAATAAATTAGCCATTACATATAACAGCAAAAAGCGAAAGTGTGTTACATTTACAAACACTTTCGCTTTTTTTCTGCTTTAATTTAGTTTATTGATGTTTGCGTGTCTGTTCGAGCGAAGCGAGAACACTTGTATCAAGACAATGACACGTCTAAGTGCAATTTTAAAAATATTTTAAATTTTAATACAGTTTTATAGGATTTATGATATATTATTTATAATTAAAAGTTAAGAAATTGTTACTGTGGAGGTTTTATGAATCAAAAGAAAAAATTTACAATAATTTTGACGAGTGTTGGAATGTTGGCAATCTTAATAATAAGTTTATTATTTGTATTCTGTAGAGTTATTCAAAATCGTAAAGAAGAATATGAGAGGAATCTTGCAATTATGCAGTATCGCAACGCTAAAATTAGCAGATATATTGAAGAAAATGAGAATTATGACGATTACGAAGTTGATGTTGCCTTCCTAGGTGATAGTCTTACTGATGGGTACAATGTAGAATCATATTATCCAGAGTATCTAGTTTCTAATCGAGGAATAGGCGGAGATACTACATTTGATTTGGAAAAACGTTTGCAAGTATCTGTATATGATTTGAAACCTAAGGTCGCAGTTATGCTAATTGGGGCTAATAATTTGGGAACTATGTTTGATAATTATGAAAGTATTGTTAAAGGTTTAAAATATAATCTTCCTAATACAGAAATTGTTTTATTATCTTTGACTTCAATGAGTGGAGAGTTGTGGGGGAAAAATAACGAATTAGCTGCTTTTAATAATGTAAAATTAAAGTTAATTGCAAACAAATACACATGTACTTTTGTAGATTTATACACACCACTATTCGATTATAATTCTAACGGAATAAAGCCAGAATACACTTCAGATGGTGGGCATTTGACGAGTTCTGGCTATGAGGTTATTACTAAGGTTATTACTCCAGTTTTAGATAATTTATTACAAAATTAATATTTTTAAAAATATTATTATTTAAACATGTTAATAAGAATGCATTTAGTGTGCCTTTAATATAAACAAAGTTTATAATAAAATTTTTATTTAACTAGTTTCAATTAACTTAGACCTTGAGTTCTTTTTTTGTGTTAAGTTGAGAAAAACAAAACATAAATGATTAACACAAACAATTTTTAACCTCTTTCAAGAACGAACGAATTGTTAAAACCGAAATCATTTCTTGGCTGTAGATTGTTTTTTCTTGATTATAAATTGAGCGAACATCTCCAATTGACGCATTTGAAAGATAATTTAAAACTTTCAAGAAAACATTATATGCGTGATATTCTTCGTCTTCATATTTAAAAAGCGCAGAAGGAACGCTGCAAATCAAACTTTCAATAAATTGATAGTTATTTGATTTTTCAATGTTATAAAACAAGTTTTTAAAAATTCGTATAACCTTGTAAAGAATTTCGCCGTCTTCCTTTCCAGAAAGAGTTAGTTTTGAAATTTCATTTGCTTTCTTTTCCAAAAGACTTTTTGCTTCAAAAGGCTTAATTTCGCAGAATTTACCCTTTTCCGGTTCCCAAATTCGGAAGAAATCGTCGTGTTTAATAACAGGATATAGGTTAATTCGATAGCCAAATTCATCGCGCCCAAGAATTCGAATTTTATCTTCGCAGTTATATAAAACCGTTAAATTCGTCAGTTTTGTTGCAAGCCCTTCATAAAAATCGTTTTTAAAACTGACAAGTGAATATGGCTTTTCTTTCTTTTCCCGAAGTTGGCTTTCTGTTATTTGGGAATTTGCTTTTTTAAGTTTTTTTTCTTGTTTTTTTCTTGCACGGGCAGAGCTTTTATTTCTGTTTTGCCACGCTTTTTTAACCTTATTCCAAAAATTTTTCCATTTATTGCTCATAATGTCAATTGAATTAAGTTCAATTTGAGCATTGCGAATTGAAAGATAGAAATTAAGTTCGGAAACTTGAGTTAAGGTGTTTGTTAGAAAGTCTCCAGCAAGAAACAACTCAACATTTTGCTCGTTAACAAGCGGATTAATTTGGGAAATTTCGTTTGAAACTTCGTCAAGGTCGTCGCTTAAAGCATAGAAAACATTTCGCGCTTTTTCGTTTGAAACGGCTTGCGCAAATTCCTCAATCATTCCCCTGTCGATAATGTTTCTTTCTTTTGGCATCTAGGCATTCTTTCCTTTTCCAATAACTTTCTTGCCGTGCATAAATGGTTGCAAAACCTCTGGAACGCGAACTGTTCCGTCTTCGTTTTGATATTGTTCCAAAATTGCAGGGAACAAACGGCTTGTTGCAAGTCCAGATGCGTTCAAAGTGTGGACATATTCTGTTTTCTTAGTTTCGCTGTCGCGATAGCGAATGTTTCCGCGGCGTGCTTGATAATCTCTTGCATTAGATGCGGAACTTACTTCTTTATAAATTCCCATGCTTGGAATCCAAATTTCAATGTCATAAGTTCTTGCCATTGTTGCAGAAACGTCTTCTGCGGCAAGTTTTGAGGTTCTGAAATGAAGACCAAGTTTCTTAACAAGGTTTTCAGCCTTTGCAACAAGTTCGTCAAACGCTTTATCGGAACCATCTTTTGTTGTTATTTGGAACATCTCAACTTTGTTGAATTGATGTCCTCTAATCATTCCACGTTCTTCTGCACGATAACTTCCTGCCTCGCGGCGATAGCAAGGTGTGTAGGCAAACATCTTAATTGGAAGTTGTTCTTGTGGGATAATTTCTCCGCGATACAAATTTGCAAGTGGTGTTTCGGCTGTTGGAAGAAGGAAACGACTTGTTTTAGATTTTTCGTCAAGCCAATAAACTTCGCTGTCAAATTTAGGGAATTGCCCCGCAACAAAGCCGCACTCATAGTTAAGCATATGAGGTGGCAACATAAAACGATAGCCATCTGCAAGATGCTCCGAAACAAAATAGTTTAAAATTGCCCATTCAAGTTCTGCGCCTTCGCCAGTGTAAACCCAGCTTCCGTTTCCAGCAATTTTTGCTCCACGTTCATAATCAATAAATCCGTTTATTTTGCAAATGTCAATGTGGCTAAGTGGCTTAAACGAAAATTCAGGTTTTTCCCCAAATTCTCTAAGTTCTTGGTTCGCCTCTTTGCCCCCAGCAATAATATCTTCATCAACCAAATTTGGAATTGGAGCAAGAAATTCGAAAATTTTGTTTTCAAGTTCCGAAACTTTTTCGTCAAGCTTTGAAATTTCTTCGCCAAGTTCTTTCATTTCGGCAAAAATTGCGCTGCAATCTTTTCCTTCCTTTTTAAGCATAGGAACTTTTGCACTTTCCGAATTTCTCTTTGCTTTAAGTTCATCAACTTTAACAAGGTTTTCGCGTCTTTCTTTGTCAAGCTCTAAAAGAGGGCTAAAATCAATTTTCATTCCTCTTTTTTCAATTGCCCTGGTAACGCGCTCAGGGTCGGTTTTAATTAAGTCAATTGAAATCATTTTGTTCTCCTTATGTGTAACTTATTAAGTATTATAAAACAATTTAGACGCATTTGCAAATATAATGAAAAATTTTCTTAACTTACTTGTGTATTATGCTTTGCATAGCACACAAGATATAGTGTGTTATGCATTAAATTTTCTTTAATATTGTTAAATTATTTGACAAATTATGTTGTTTTATACCATAATTTATTATATGGCAAAAGTCAGTTACCACACAGAAAGAGATTTGATAAACCAAAAGAAAATTCAAGAGGAACTTATGTTTTTTCCATCATATGTTCAAGATTTTATCATTTCAATTGAAAACAACACCTCTTCTTTAACCCGAGTAAACTATTTAACTGACCTTAAACTTTTCTTCACGTATCTTGGAAACGTTTATAACAAAAGTTCAAAATCAATTGACCTTTCCGACCTTGACAAGCTTAAATCGCGCGATGTTGAAAGGTTTTTAAGCTATGTTTCCTATTTTGAAAAGGACGGAAAAGTTCATATAAACAAGGAAAAAGGAAAAGCACGCAAACTTTCAGCAATTCGAAGTTTATTTAAGTTCCTTTTTAACTCCGACCTTATTTCATCTAATGTTATAACCAAAATTGCAACGCCAAAAATTCACGAAAAAGAGATAATTCGCCTTGAACCAGACGAAGTTGCTCGACTTCTTGACGAAGCAGAATGCCCTGAAAACCTTACAAAGCGCGAAATCACTTATAACCGCAAAACAAGAGAACGAGATGTTGCGATTTTAACAACTTTTCTTGGAACAGGAATTCGTATCAGCGAACTTGTTGGGCTTAATGTTTCCGACATAAACTTGGAAGGAAACAGTTTTAAAATAACAAGAAAAGGCGGAAATGAGGTTGTTTTATATTTTTCAAACGAAATTAAGCAATCCCTTGAAACTTGGCTTGAAGCAAGAGAAAAATTAACAGACATCAGCCCAAACGAACAAGCGCTTTTTCTTTCCCTTCAACGAAAAAGAATAACCCCGCGTGCAGTTGAAAATCTTGTTAAAAAATATGCGCAAGCGGTGACCCCTCTTAAAAAAATCTCCCCCCACAAACTTCGAAGCACATATGGAACAAGTTTATATCGCGAAACTCACGACATCTATATTGTTGCCGACGTTTTAGGCCACAAAGATGTTAACACAACAAAAAAACACTATGCCGCGATTGACGATGACATTCGCAGAAATGCCTCAACAATGGTTAAATTGAGATAAACAGAATTTAAAACATAATAAAAATCCACAGAACTTTCCGTGGATTTTTTTAAAGGGGGTTATATAGGGATCTAATTCGAATGAATTAAGTTTTCAAGAGTGTAAACAATTTTGTGGGCAACATCATTTGTTGGCAAAATTATCATAACAGTGTCATCGCCGGCAACCGCGCCCATAACAGAATCTAAATTTAATTTGTCGATTAAGGAGCAAATTGAGGAAGCCATTGCTTTAATTGTTTTTAAAACAACAAGGTTTTGAGCAGGTTTAATTGAGATAACCGCTTCTTTAAAAATTGAAATATATTTGTTTGAAATTGCTTGCTCGCCGGAATCAACAAGTGAGTATTTATATTTTCCAGTTTCTGCACTCAAAATTTTAATAAGGCCAAGTTCTTTAATATCTCTTGAAATTGTTGCTTGGGTTATATCAAAATTTGCATTGCGTAAACATTCAACAAGTTCGTCTTGAGTTTCAATTTCTCTTGTTGAAATGAGTTCCAAAATTTTCGATTGTCTAACTGAGCGCGCCATTTTAATTCTCCTTAAATTTTTTCTTAGCAGGTGCTATGCAAGTACTATGCAAACTTTTTTGCCAAATTTGAATTTTAACTTCAACCTTTTTTCTTTCTTAACTAAAATCGCTATACGCGCCTATTTTAGGGCTGTTTAGCAATTATGAATATTTATAAATTCATAAATATTCAGCTTCTTTTTCAAGGTTTGGAATGATTATACATCATAATTTATAAATATGCAAGCGATTTTTGCATAAAAATTTATGCAATTTTTTATAAAAATTTATAATATCAATTTTCATACATTCAAAATTTATAAATATAAATGAATATTCATAACTGCCCCATAACATACATCTCTTAACTTTTGCATAGCACCTTAAATTTTGTTGAATAAAAAAATCAGCTCTTCGTCAAGCTGATTTGATTTTTGCCCTAAACCCAATTTTTAACTATAACCCAACAAAACCAAATGTTTTGTTAAAATTTTTAGATTAAATTTGGGTTTAAAAAAACTTGACATTTTCGGGAAGGCGAAAAGCCAAGTTGATCTCAACAATCAAAATCATAGCACACAAACAAACAAATTGCAATAGGGTCTGCCAAAATTTTTTAAAAATTTTTAAACAAAAAAAACAAGGCTTATTTTTTGCCCTGTTTTTCGGTTTTCTTTTTTCTTGAAAAAATGCTGAAACATTTTCCAACGCCAAGAATGATTTTTGAACAATTGTTGATTGCAAACTTTTTGCACATTGCTTTACCAAAAATTGTTAAGCCCGCAATTGTTGCACTAACAACGCCCGCAATTAAAATTTGAAGAGAGTTTCCCATACTTTCGGAAATTAACTTAACAGTTATCGCTGCCCCCGCCGTTCCCGAAAGAATTCCGCAAATATCTCCGCAAACATCGCAGCAAATGCTTGAAACCTTTTCCGCATTTTTAACAAGTGACATTGCAACCTTTGCGCCTCTAACCTTTCTTGAACACATTGCCGCAAAGGGTTCAATTGCGCAAGCAGTTGCCGCAACACCAATCATATCGGTTATTATTCCAAGCGAAACAAAGAACACAATAACAACAACGGAAACGGCAATTCCAACATTTGAAAGCAAGAATTCGCTAAGCACGCTAAAAGCAAGCGAAAGACTCATTGCAATAACAAGAATTTTAATTGGCCAAATCCACCAAGGCTGATTTTTTTTCTTTACTGCTTTGCTTGCCGCCGATTTTAAATCGGCCTTTTTGGTTTTTTGTTCGTTTAAATCGGTTTTCGGCAAAGAACATTCTTGTTCTTTCGAAGTCTCCTGGCTTGAATTATTTTCGTTTTTATCTAGATTATTTTCCATATAATATTATAATAGCACATTTTCTTTTATATAACAAGCACAAAAAAAGAAGGATATGTAACATTTCCTTCTTTCCGTTAAAGGTCTCGCAAATTCGGGTAAACCTTGCAGCATAGGTTCGGTTGGATTTCCCGCTTCCCCACTTTTCGTCGCCGAATAAGCAGTTTCCTTTTAAGGGGTTGACATCACCGAATCGCCACTTAGACCACACTATAATCCCCGAAGCGAACCGCGCCACTTGACGCGAACAGTCTAGAGAATTTCTCAAACAAACAGAGATTTGTCCTTATCCTTTTTTGCAAAGTGAATTTCAAAAGCTTGCCAGTTTTAAGCTTTGACTAAATTTGTTTGGCCAAACTAAATTAGCCAGTTAACTTCATCCCAACACTTCACTCAAGGCTGGCTACACTGCACACAGCAATTTTTTTACCGCAATGCAGGTTCTTCCCCAAGAGGTGCCTTCTTTGCGAAACCACCAAAACTTGGGTCTCCACGAAATCTGGGCCGCGCTCTGTATGCCGTTACAGTGCTCCCAAAAATCTTAACTTCCAGCATCAGCCCCGGTTTGGGCAACCAAAGCCAACACAAGAAACTTCACAGTTGTGCCATTTAACGCTTTTAACGTCTTGTGGGCAAGTCTGTTCGACTAGAATACTGCGCCTTCATAAGTATTATACTATAATTTATGAAAAAATGCAACACTCCGCGCTTAATTTGCTTTGAGTTGCATTTGTTTGTTTTTTTACTTGGCAAAAGCCTGGATTTATTATTTTTAAAGACTATTTAATTTTTGGACTTTTCTTTGTTAAATTTAGTTTTCGTTCCAATTCCAATTCGCAATTTCAGGCATATCAACACCAAACTTACGAATATATTCGTGGTTTTGTTTTAATTTATCTTTTGCAAATTTCGAAATTTCGTTTGCTTTTTCTTTTGGCAAATCAATGTATTTAATTATTTTCAAAAGCTGATTATATCTATCTGTTTTGTTAAGCGCACACATATCAAACGAAGTTGTTATTGTTCCTTCTTCTTGGTAGCCCGAAACGTGGATATTTCGATTTTTTCTGTTATATGTTAATTGATGAATTAAAGTTGGATAGCCATGGAAATTGAAAATGATTGGCTTGTTCAAAGTGAAAAGCGCGTTAAACTCGCTGTCCGTAAGGCCATGAGGATGCGCCTTGTTTGAAACAAGTTTCATAAGGTCAACAACGTTAACAAAACGAACGTTAAGTTTTGGAAGAAGTTTCTTCAAAAGCGAAACTGTTGCAAGCGATTCAACAGTTGCTGTGTCGCCACAAGACGCAATAACTAAATCTGGGTGCGCCGTGTCGTTCATTCCCGCCCAAGTCCATTCGCTAACACCTTTTGCACAATGCTCTTTTGCTTCCTTAATTGAAAGCCATTGCCAACGAGGATGCTTCGACGCAACAATTGTGTTAACATAGTTTTTGCTTTTTGCGCAGTGGTCATAGCAAGAAAGCAAACAGTTTGCATCGGCTGGAAGATAAACTCGAACAACATCCGCTTTTTTGCTTACAATATGATCCAAAAATCCTGGGTCTTGATGAGTAAATCCATTGTGGTCTTGTTGCCAAACATTACTTGTTAAAATAAGGTTAAGCGAAGAAATTGGTTTTCTCCATTCAATTTCGTTGCAAACCTTAAGCCACTTTGCGTGCTGCGCAACCATACTGTCAACAACACGAATAAACGCCTCATAACTGTCGAACATTCCGTGGCGACCCGTAAGCAAATATCCTTCCAACATTCCTTCGCAAAGATGCTCCGAAAGGAAAGAGTCGTGAACCCTTCCTGAAGGCGAAAGTTTGTCGTCAAAATCATAAATTTTCGCGTCAAATGCTCTGTTTTCAACATCAAAAACTTTATATAATCGGTTACTCATTGCCTCGTCTGGGCTGAAAATACGATAGTTTTTATTTTCCTTGTTAAGAACAAACAAATCGCGAATATATCCGCCAAGTTCAAGCATATCCTGAGCCTTAACCGTTCCGTGCCCTTTAAATTTTACGGCATATTTATCAATTGAAGGTGTTTTAAGGTCTTTTAAAAGCAGCCCGCCGTTTGCATATTTCGAGGCTGTAATTCGCTTTTCGCCTTTTGGTAAAATCTCGGCAATTTCGCTTGAAAGTTTATAATTTTCGTCAAAAAGTTCATTTGGATTATAACTTAAAAGCCAGTTTTTAAGAATTTCAAGGTCCTTTTCGTTTTCAATTGCAAGAGGAACTTGATGAGCTCTAAACGAACCTTCAATTTGTTTCCCATTAACAACTTTTGGGCAAGTCCAACCTTTTGGCGTTCGCAAAATGATCATTGGAAATTTAATTTCTTTGCCCCCTCTCTCGGTTTTAAGTTTTGAGATTTCCAATATACATTCGTCCATTGCTTTTGCCATTTTCTCGTGCATTTTAATTGGGTCGCTCCCCTCAACAAAATGAGGCTTATAGCCATAGCCATCAAACAAATTTTCAAGTTCTCTATGCGAAAGACGAGAAAGAATTGTTGGGTTTGAAATTTTAAACCCATTTAAATGAAGAACCGGAAGAACAACGCCGTCGGTTTTTGGATTGATAAATTTGCAGCCGAACCACGATGTTGCAAGAGGCCCTGTTTCAGCTTCGCCGTCGCCAACAACGGTTACAGCAATTAAAGACGGATTATCTAAAACCGCGCCAAATGCATGGGCAAGAGAATAGCCAAGTTCTCCGCCTTCGTGAATTGAACCTGGAGTTTCTGGAACGCAATGCGAACCAATTCCGCCTGGGAAAGAAAATTGTTTGAAAAGCTTTTTCATTCCTTCCTTATCTTGCGAAATTTCAGGATAAACCTCGCTGTAAACACCTTCCAAATAACTGTTTGCGGTTAAGAAATTCCCACCATGTCCGGGCCCGGAAATAAACAAAATGTCCTTATCAAATTTATTTATAATTCGGTTGCAATGCGCATAAACAAAGTTTTGCCCAGGAACTGTTCCCCAATGCCCAACAAGCTTTTTCTTAATATCGTCCATGCAAAGTTCGTGGTCACGCATAAGTGGATTATCAAGCAAATATAACTGCCCTGCGGAAATATAGTTTGCCGCTTGCCAATATTTATTAAGTTTTTCAAAGTAACTTTTTGTTGAAAATTTATCTTTCATTTTTCCCCCTTCTTTAAGATTTTAAATGAAGCAAGATAATTTAATAATAACCAAAATTTAATCAAATTTTTCAACTTATAAATTTTTCTTTATAATTGTAACACGCAAGAGTGTTATGCGCAAAATTTTTTAAACAAAAAGTGTGAAATTCATAAATAAAAACTTTTTATATTTTCTTTGAATAAACTGAGTTAAGAGAAAATCTATGGGAATTATTAATAAAGCAAAAACATCCTCAAAAATTCAATATTCAAGCGAAAACAAAATTGATGAAGATGTAACTCTTGTTAACTTGAAAAAAACATGTAATTTAATAAACCATGCCAAGCAGTTGCCAATTCAAATTGCCCCACGCAAACATTTCGTTTTAGCAAAAGATTAAATAAAACCCCACAAGAATTATATTTTTCTTGTGAGTTTTATTTTTTATAGATGTTACAAAATTTTTTAGTTAAGAGGGCTATTGTTTTCCTCTTCAAAACGCTTTCTGTCAAAAATTGCACGCTCGCCGTAAACAAGAATTGGAACAAGATTTTTTGTTTGCAATTTAATGTAAACAACTTGGCTAATCTGCTCTTCGCTTTCGCACAATTTCCCAAAATCGTCTGTGTATTCAAACTTCAAGTTATAAATTGTGTAGTTAGAAACTGTTCCATTATTCCTTTCGGTAACTTCAGTTTCCGTTAAATCAATTATTCTGCCATTTTCTGCATACCCTTTGCGCGAAACGATAAACGATTTTCTTCCGTCAATAACCATTTTTATTCCGCTTGCAATAAAACCAATTGCCGCAACAACCATGATGCCGCCAACTATATACATAAAAATGTTCCCAAGGTTGTCGTCTGGATCTTGCGAACGCGCAGCGGTAACCAAAACAATAACTGCAATAATGATTGCAACTGCAGCAATTGCAATTCTAACAAGCCCGCCAACCATAGTTCCGC
This sequence comes from uncultured Bacillota bacterium, assembly GCA_900544595.1. Classification (GTDB taxonomy): domain Bacteria; phylum Bacillota; class Clostridia; order Christensenellales; family UBA1242; genus UMGS687. The sequence continues at coordinate 129,049 of UQVQ01000001.1, forward strand.
GATTAAACTTTTTCTTTCCATAGATTTCTCTCCATTGAAGGAACATTAGTTTTTCAATTTTGGCGGGGCGTTTGTAACGTAAAACGATACTGTTTAATTGGTAAATTATAACCTTTTATATTTTTGTATCTATTTTTTCTTTATGCATTAGAACTTTTTCAAGATATTCAAAAAGTTTTGGGTCAATCTCGTCATTTTGTATTTTATAATTACACTCAATGCCATTTTCTTTTAAAATTTCGGCAATTTCATTAAACTTATAATAATTTCCTTGTAATTTCAGCAATCTCTTGTAATTAGATTTATAGAATAGCATTTCACCTTTACCATTTAATTCTTCGCCACCAGCAAATTTGAAATATTCTTCAGATTGTTCTCTAATATCAACTTTAAAACATATTCTTGTTAGAATAAATTCTTTTAATTCGTAAGGCAAGGTATCACTTCTTAATCTTTGAATTCCAATTATTAAATGAGTTCCAGAAGCTCTGGCAATTTTGATTAAATGTATAATTAATTGTTTTGCTCTTGCATTTGAAATAATCTCTGCTAATTCATCTATAATTATTATATTGTAAGGCATTTTTTCTTGGTGCATTTCATTGTATTGTTGTATGTTTTTTATTCCTAAATCTTGAAATAAATTATATCTTCTATCCATTTCAAGCATAGCGGTTTCAAGCAACTCAACAGCGGTTTCTATTTTGGATGCAACAGGTTGCATTAGGTGGGGTAATCTTTTATAAATACCGAACTCAACACCTTTACAATCTATTAGCCCTAAATTTACTTTCTCTTTCGTATAATTTTTAATAATGTCAACTATAAAACTATGAAATAAAGTGCTTTTACCAGAGCCTTTTTCGCCTATAACCAACAAATGTGGGAATTTTAAAATATCTTCAAAATGGTCTTCTCCCTTTTCGTTTTTTCCTATAGTAACTAAAACACCATTTTTAATTTTTTTGTATTGCTCAAAAGTGTTTTCTCCAAAAATTAAATAATCCGCCGAACAATCTAAAATTTCACAAAGAGCAGGTATAAAATCAAAACTAGGACGACCTGCGTTACTTTCCCATTTTGACACGGCTTTATTAGACACCATTAGTTTTTCAGCCAACTCGTTTTGTGTTAAACCTATCTTCTTTCTTTGCAAAGAAATTCTTTTACCAACATTATTCATAATTTTTTCCTCCTGCAATAATTGTATTTGTTTTAAAAGGAAAAGTAAACCTACTTATTTTATCACTCTTTTTAGAATTATACTAAAATTTCACAAAAAAAGTCTACGATAAGTAGATTTTAACATAAAAAATTGCCGTTTAATTTTTCGTTAAAACGACAATTGTTTGGCGGAAAGGGCGGGATTTGAACCCGCGGAGGCTTTCACCTCACCGGTTTTCGAGACCGGCACATTCGACCACTCTGACACCTTTCCAAACAAAAACAATTTTAACCTAAAAAAAGGTTAAAATCAAGCGTTTTCGTCATTTAATTTTTTAAGCATAAAATCAAGCTCAATGTCGTGAACTTGGCATGCTTCTTCCAATGTTTCCATTTGACTCATTGGGCAGCCAAAACAATGAAGTCCAAACCCCTCCAAAACATTTTTAAGTTCTGGCTTTGTTTGCAAAACTTCTCCAATTGTTGTGTCTTTTGTGAAACGATTATCTCGCGTATCTCTAACTTTTTCGTTCTCGCAATTGCAACGGCATCCGCATTTTCCCATAACTTTACTCTCCTTTTCAAGCAGCAATAATTCTACCACTCTTTAACAAAAAAATAAAGCAAATTTAAACCATAATTTTTGAAACCTACAAAAAGCATTGAGCTTTTTATTCTCAACATTATTTCTTTTTTTTGAACAATTTTCAAAACAACAAACAAAAACTTTCTAATCATTCCAAATATTTAATAATTCCGCAAAGAATTGAATAGCAAACCTTTTCCTTATAATCTTCGGAAAGAAGCAACTTTTCTTCCTCGAAATTGCTTAAAAAGCCACATTCAACAATCACGGCAGGCGTTGAAGTGCAATTTAAAATATAGTAATCCCCAACGGCTGGAACACTTTTTGCATTTGGCAAATCTTTTTTGAAACTGTTTTGAATTGCCGTTGCCAAACTCTTCGAAATCTCACTTTCTGGGTTATAGTAAACTTGTGCTCCTCTAACGCTTTTTTGCGGAAATGCGTTCATGTGTATGCTAACAATTAAATCGGCATTGGCTTTTTCGATAATTTCCTTGCGCTTTTTCATATCGTCCTTTTTCTTGTTTGATGCAAGCGCGCTATATAACCCGTCGGTTGTGTTCCTTGTCATAACAACATCAATTCCATAACTTTCCAAATAGGTTTTAAGAGTTTTTGCATATTTTAAATTAAGTTCGCGTTCGTTGCTTCCTTCTAAATTTCCTTCGCAACCTCCATCAATTCCGCCATGCCCCGCGTCAACAACAATCCTAAGTTTTTTGTTTGGCGAAGAAGCAAAAGCACTTGGCAAGAAAGCAAAACAACAAAGAACAATTGCCAAAAGAAGAAGCATAACAATTGCTTTCTTTTCAACAACAATAAATTTAAAACGCGGAAAAATGTTTTTCATACTCTATATATATTTTCATTTTGCAAAAACTTGACAGCAAATTAAAGGAATGCTACCATAATTAAAACAGAGAAAAAAATATGAGAGTAAGTTCAAGAGCAATCATAATTGAAAACGGAAAAATTTTAACAATGTTTCGAAGAGTTCTTAGAAACGGAGTTATGAAGGAATACAACGCAATTCCGGGCGGAGGTCAAGAAAGCGGCGAAACCTTGGAACAAAATGTAACGCGCGAACTTAAAGAAGAAATGAACATTGACATTGAAATTCTTGGCTATCTTGGAAAAACCGAAGACAACGAAAGACAAGAACACTACTTTGCTTGCGCAATTAAAAACGGAACTCCAAATCTTGGCGGCGAAGAGCTTGAAAAACAATCCAGCGAAAACTACTACGAACCAATGTGGGTTTCGCTCAACAATCCAAAAGGCATAAGCAAAACAGATTTAATCTTTGCAAATAAAGCATTAAACAAAGAGTATATTTAAGCAATACAACAAAATATAGGGTGTTATGCAAGCATAGCACCCTTTTATATTGTGTTTTTTATTTATGAGGACAAAATTTCTTTTTCAAGAGTTTCGCCAATTTCAGCAATCAATTTTTCATCTTCTCCTTCAACAAGAATTCGAACAACGCTTTCCGTTCCGCTTGCCCTAACAAGAATTCTTCCGTTTTCACCAAGCAAACTTTCACAAAGTTCAATTTTATTTTCAAGATTTTTGCTTTTCATAACTTCGTTTTTATTTTTAACACGAACAGCACTTTCAAAATACGGAAAGAGTTTGAAAGGGACATTGAAATTTCTTGTTAAAGCGAAAATTGACATAAGTTGTGCGCAAGCAATAAGCCCATCGCTGCTCTCACCTTTTTCAAGGAAAAGATAATGCCCATTGTTTTCTCCTCCAAACAAACTTTTTGTTTCAAGAAGCCCTCTAATAACTTCGCTCTCGCCAATTCCAACAGTGTTGCACGCAACATTTTCTTTTTCAAGTTGAATTGAAAGCGCAATGTTGCTCATTTTTGTTGTAACTATGCTTTTGAAATTATTGTATTTTGTTAGAAGATAAATAATTTCTTCGCCGCTGAGTTCATTTCCATTTGCCATGACAACGCGAACCCGATCGGCATCGCCATCGAACGCAAATCCAAGGTCAAAGTTGCCGCTTTTAAGTTCATTTTTCAAATTTTCCAAGTGGATTGCGCCGCATAAATCGTTAATATTTGTTCCGTTTGGCTTTGAAAAGACAAATTGACAATTACATTTCGAAAAAATTTCCTTTGCAATTTCACTGCACGCCCCGTTTGCGCAATCGATGCAAACTTTAATGCTTTCCGCGCCGCTTTTAAGTTCGTGGCGAACCATTTTTATGTAATTTTCAACACTTTCTCTTTTTGTTATGATATTGCCAAGTTTATTATAAGGCTTAATTTTTCGTGTTTTATGCGCAAGCAGATTCTCAATTCGATTTTCCTGCTCTGTTGAAATTCGAAAGCCGTTTCCATTAAAGAATTTAAAGCCGTTGTCGGTTGAAGGATTGTGGGAAGCGGTTATCATAATCGCGCCGCACGCTTTATGAAAAGGGATTGAAAAAGGAACAACCGCGGTTGGAACAACGCCAAGCAAAATGACATTTGTTCCCATTGCAGTTATTCCCGAAGCAAGCGCGCTTTCAAGCGACGCCGAGGAAAGACGGGTGTCTTTCCCAACAATAATAACATTTTCAGCATTCTCTCGATTGAAAACTTGGGCTGCCGCCCTCCCAATTTCATAGGCAAGTTTTGGGGTTATTTCTTTACCAAACTTTCCCCTGATTCCGTCTGTGCCAAAGTATTTTTTAAGCAAAATGCGCTCCTAAAAATTCCTCAATATATACTCATTTGTGTTAACAGAGGCAATTGCGCCGTCGCTGCATGCGGTTATGATTTGTCGAAGTTGTTTTTGACGAACATCTCCCGCCGCATAAACTCCTGGAATGTTTGTTTCCATTTTTTCATTCGTTATGATATAGCCATTTTTATCAAGTTCAACACCTTCAAGAAGTTCGGTGTCTGGCTTCCTTCCAATTGCGATGAAAAGACCATCAAGCGCAAGTTCTTCGCTTTGCTTTGTTGCGCAATTTTCAATTGTTATTGATTCAAGTTTGTCCGTCCCTGAAATTTTCGTAACATGGCTGTTATAAAGAACTTTAATTTTGCTGTTTGGCTTTGAAGTTTCTTCTTGAAGTTTCTCAACTAAAATTCTGTCGCCTTTAAACTCATCGCGGCGATGAATTAAATACACTTCTTTTGCAATGTTGGAAAGATAGATTGAATCTTCAAGCGAAGTGTTCCCCCCTCCAACAATTGCAACAACTTTATCCCTAAAGAAGTTTCCGTCACAGGTTGCGCAATAACTAACGCCCCTTCCCAAAAACTTTTTCTCGTTTTCAAGGTTAAGTTGTTTTGCCGAAGCTCCTAAACATAATATGATAACTTTCCCTTCAAATGTTCCTTCGTGGGTTCGAATTTTCTTAACTTTTCCTTCAAGCGAAAACTCCAAAACGTCGCTAAAAACAAACTGAGTTCCAAGCGACTGCGCATGTTCAAACATCATTGTTGCAAGGGTCATTCCATCTGTTTTTTTAATTCCTGGATAGTTTTCAACAGTGTTTGTTAAAGCAATTTGCCCGCCAGGAACCATTCGTTCAACAATAAGAACGCTTTTTCCCGCTCTTCTTGAATAGATTGCCGCTGTTAAAGCCGCTGGCCCGCCTCCAACAATTAAAACATCAAACATTTTTCTTTTCCCCCTTTCCTTTTTTAAGTCTTAAATCTTCGCCCGAAAGTTTAACAGCAACTCCGTCGCGTTTACATAAAATTCTTGAAAAAATTCGTTCGCCATATCGGTTCAAAAGTTCTTCCGAATCTAAATTTGAATTTATTATTGTCGATTTCCCAGCAATCATTCTTTCATTCAAAACAAGATATAAGTAGTTTAAAGTTATGTTATTTAAAATTGGCTCTGTTCCAAGGTCGTCAATAATCAAAACATCGCTTTCCAAAAGCGGCTGAAGAATTTCGTCTTTTTCCTCGTCTTTTGCTTTGAAATATGTAATGAAAATGTTGTTCAAATTAAACGCCGTTGTGAAATATGCGTAAACTCCTTTTTCAATTAAAGCATTAACAACGCACGCAGCCAAAAATGTTTTTCCAATTCCTGTTTGCCCCGAAAGAAAAACAGTTTTTTTGGTTACATTTGGGAATTTTTCGCACCACTGTTTAAGGAAATTTGCCGCCAAATCAAACTCTTTCGAAACAGATTTTGCAGTTTCAAATTTTTCGTTTAAACGATTTGCAATTCCCGAGTTTTCAATTAAAAGTTTTGTTTTAATTTCGTTTTTGCATTTACAATTGTCTTTTCCTGTGTCGTTGCAAAGTTTACAGGTGAAAGAAGGAATGAGGTCTTTTTCGCTTAATCCAAGTTTTTTTAAAACTGCTTCCTTTCTCTTTGAAATTTCAAGAAGTTTTTTCTTTGCTTTTTCCGCTTCTTTTTCGTTTTCGTCGGCAAGGAAAGTTGCAAGCTTGATTTTTGCCTCGGCTTCTTCTTTTTCAATTTCGCAAAATTCGCTGTTTTTTCTTGCTTTTGCAAGATTATTATTGCAAGAAGAAAGAGCAAACTCTCTTCGCTCTCTTAAAACATTTTCAACTTGCTTGCAAATTGTATTCATATTCTTGCCCTAAACTTCAATTTCTTCAAGGCTGTCGAAAAGCGCATCTAACTGCTCTTTTGAGTATGCTCTTGCTTTTGGTTTTTCGGTTGATTTTTCTTTAACGAAAAATTGACCTTGTTCTTTTGCTTTTTCAAGAGTTTTAACGCCTTGCTCGTTCCAGTTTGCCAAAACTCCGTTGATATATTTCATTGGTTGCGCCTTGCCCGCTGCATGGGAAGCAGCCTCCTTAATAACTTCAACTGGGAATTTCCAGTTTTCCTTCCAGTTTCGATAGAAATCGCGATCGAACGAATTAACCTGCCTTTCCGCGCCGCAAAGCGAAAGAATTTCTTTAATTTCTTCATCTTGCGAAAGAATTCCTGCAAAATAGTTTTGAAGGCTTGAAACAGTTAAAAGCCCAAGTTTATAGAACTTTTGCATAACTCTGTCCATTCCTTGAAATTGACGAATCGAGCAAGAGAAACAATATGATGCAATTTTCAAAACTGTGCTTTCGTCAAACCCCATTTGAACCCATTTTGAAATGTATGTTTCAACAATTTTATCGTAGTTCTCATAATATAAGCCAAGTTCCTTTGCAACTTTTTTTGCAAGGGCGAACATCAAAGTTTTGTTCTTTTCATATTCTTCAATTTCTGGAATTGAGAAAATTTTCATCTCATAATAAGACATTAAAATTTCGTCAAGCTTAACAAACGAAAATTTAACTGTTGGTTTTTTATTAAGTTTAATTGCTTGGCGAATTGAGCCAAGTTCAAATCCAAGCTCTTCCGTCCATTTAAGAAAGAGTTCTTTTTCTTCAATTGTTGGAATCTTTCGAGTTCCAATGTCTTTCATAACTTGTTTCAAATCTTCGCTTATGTTTTGATAGGAAATAAGTCTGTTTTCAACTTCGGCAACTGTGTTAATTCCGTCGTATGCCCAGTTTTTGGCAACCGTAATAATGTATGGATAGCCAACATTTTCGCCTTTTGTGTTAACGCAATATTTCATTATCATAAGAAGCGCTTCTGGCTCGATGTGGAAGGTTTCAATTGTGTCGAAATAAACACCAAATTCGCTTGGCGAAATCATTCGTCCTTCAATAATTTCTTGCGCTTTTTGAGCGAAATTTCCATATTTATTAACGTTATATTTTTTCGTGTTTGTTAGAACATTTTTAAGAGGCATATAGCGAATTTCAACTGGGTCGTCACTTAAAATTTGAACAAGCCCTTCGTTTTGCCAAAACTCAAAAATTTCCATGATTTCATCTTCATCAATCTTCAAAACTTTTGAAAATCTTTCAAGCGAATTATCGCTTGAAGAAGGACTTGAACACTTAAAAAGCCCGTATAAATAAACCTTAACAGCATTGTCCGGCGCATATGGCAAAAATTCGCTGATAAAAATGTTATCAACTTCGGTTTTGTTACTAATTATGCTTTGCGACGCAAACTTACAAAAACTCATTTTTCCCCTTCTTTTGTTCAATCAAATTTTATTCTAACACATAAAAATTTTCCGCGCAATTATTTTAAACAAAAAAAGCGGCAATTTTTTGCCACTTTAATTTTTTTAATAGTTAATTTTAAGATTGTCGTATTCTTCCAAACAAACAACAACCTTCTCTCTTTCAACTTCTTTAAAAATTGAATTTAAAAACGGAACTGAAAAAAGCAAATTTCGCTCGCGAATTATAATAACATCTGCCGCGCCATACTGCTCGATATCTTCAATTTTTCCAATCTCGCTTCCGTCTTCGGAAACAACTTTTGAACCAATAAGGTCGTTGAAATAGAACTCATTTTCTTTAAGATTTTCAAGTTCTTCTTCGCGCGCATAGCAAGTTTTTCCCCTAAGAAGTTCGGCGTCATTTCTTGTTGAGATGCCTTTAAGCTTAACATAAAGAGCATCTCGGCACGAAAGAGTTTCAACTTCGAAATCTTTTCCGTCAACAATAACTGTTGAAAGATTTTGATAGGTTTGAGGTTCGCGCTCCGAAATTATCTTAACTTCTCCTTTAATTCCCTGAGGCTTAACAATTTTTCCAATTTCAATCATGCTTTCTCTTCAATTTTAACAATAAATTTTTTGTGTTGCCTGTTTGAAAGCGATTTAACAATTGTTCGAATGCTTGTTGCAATTTTTCCATTTCTGCCAATAACTTTTCCCATGTCGGAAGCAGCAACAGAAATTTTAATAACTTCTGCCCCGCGGCCGCTTTCGGTTTCAATTTCAACTTCGTCTGGATAGTCGCAAAGAGCTTTAACAATATATTCAACAATGTCTTTCATTTTGTTCGTCTCCTTTTCGCGACTAATTATTTTTCAATTACGCCAGATTTAACAAGCAATGCTTTTGCTGTGTCTGTTGGTTTTGCGCCGTTTGAAATCCATTTTTTTGCTTTTTCAGCATCAATTTTGATTTCAGCAGGATCAACAAGTGGATTGTATGTTCCAAGAATGTCGATGAAACGTCCGTCACGTGGTGAACGAGAGTCCGCAACAATAACACGATAGAAAGGTGTCTTTTTATCTCCCAATCTTGTTAAACGAATTTTAACTGCCATTTTTTCCTCCTATTTTTTTTCTTATATATTAAATTCATTCGAATGTTAATATCAAATTCCAAATCCTTTTTTATTTTTAAGTTGTTTCATCATTTCTTTGCTTTGTTCAAGTTGTTTCAAAAGTTGGTTAACATCTTGAATTCCTGTTCCGCTTCCCGCCGCAATTCTCTTTCTTTGACTTGCCTTAATAACTTCTGGATTGCGTCTTTCATAAGGCGTCATCGATTGAATTATCGCTTTTTGTTTAAGAAGTTGCTTTTCGTCGATGTTAACTCCTTTAAGCTTCGACCCAAGCCCTGGAATCATTCCTAAAAGGTCTTTAAGATTGCCCATTTTTTTAAGGTTTTCCATTTGAACCAAATAGTCTTCAAAATCGAATTTGTTTTGACGGAACTTCTTTTCAAGTTCTTTTGCTTGCTCTTCGGAAATTGCGGTTTCTGCCCTTTCAATAAGAGTTAAAACATCGCCCATTCCAAGAATTCTTCCCGCAATTCGGTCTGGGTGGAAAGGTTCCAAATCGCCAATTTTCTCGCCAACACCCGAAAACTTAATTGGTTTTCCGGTTATTGCTTTAATTGAAAGCGCCGCTCCGCCGCGGGTGTCCCCGTCCAACTTTGTTAAAATAACACCGGTTATGTCAAGCCTGTTGTTAAACTCTTCCGCCGTTGTAACAGCATCTTGCCCAATCATTGCGTCAACTGTTAACAAAATTTCGGTTGGCGAAACTTCTTTCTTAATTTCTTCAAGTTCTTTCATAAGGGCATCGTCAATATGCAAACGCCCCGCCGTGTCGATTATAACAACATCATAACCTTGTTTTTTTGCAAACTCAACACCCTCTTTTGCGGTTTTAACTGGATTTTGAGTTCTCCTTTCAAAAACTTGCGCGCCCGCTTGCTTTCCAACAACTTGAAGTTGGCTTATTGCCGCAGGACGATATATGTCGCAAGCAACAAGAAGAGGCTTTTTCCCGCTCTTTTTAAGGTATGCCGCAAGTTTTGCGCACATCGTTGTTTTTCCCGCGCCTTGAAGCCCGCACATCATAATAACAGTTGGAGGTTTAGGGCTTATTTCAAGTTTTTGGTTCGTGCTTCCCATAAGGTTAATAAGTTCGTCACGAACAATTTTGATTACTTGTTGCGCAGGAGTTAAACTTTTCAAAACTTCATCTCCAAGCGCTTTTTCCGAAACATCAGCAACAAATTTTTTAACAACAAGATAGTTAACATCGGCTTCCAAAAGCGCCATTTTAACATCTCTCATCGCATCTTTAACTTCAAGCGACGTCAATTTCCCGCGGTTCAAAATTTTGCTGAACGCGTGGCTAAGTTTTTCGCTTAAACTCTCAAATATCGCCATTGATAATTCCTTTTAATCTTGAAATTTCTTTGTATGCCCCAACTTTTTCTTCAAATTGCGAAAGCTTTGCTTGCGCCTTAACAACCGCGTCATAAACTGCTTGCCTTGAAATTTTGTTGTTTTGCGCAATTTCACTAAGCGTTAAATCATTCTCATAATAATCTTGCATAATTCGCTTTTGAACAACGCTAAGGAGATTTCCATATAGTTCAAGCAAATTTCCAAAATACACCGTTTTTTCAATTTCAACCATAATGTAAAGTCCTTTTGCTTTACAATAGTATCATAAAAAAAACACTTTTGCAAGCGTTTTTTATATATTTATTAAATTTTTTATCAATAACTTCTGGCAAAAAGAACTGTTCTTGTTGCTTCTTTGCCGCAAAGCGCGCATTTATGACCTTTTTCAAGGTTTTCGTTTTCAATCATTCTTGATGTTGCGCCAGTTTCCGCCTTAACTTTTAAGCAGCAATCTTCATGGTCGCAAATGTTAACGCGTGCAAATTTTTTGCCGTCAACAACTTTCAAAATTTCTTCCAAACTTTCCGCATTTTCAATTCGCTGGTTGCGGTAGTTAAGCGCTTTTTCAAACATTGCGACGTGAATTTCGTCAAGAAGTTTAACAATTTCTTTTGCCGCGTCGCCAACTTTGCATGTAACTTTTTCAAGAGTGTCGCGACGAACAAGAGTAACAACCCCGTTTTCAAGGTCGCGTGGGCCAATTTCAACGCGAACAGGAACACCTTTCATTTCCCATTGATTGAATTTCCAGCCTGGCGAGTTTTCGGTTTTGTCGGTTTCAACTCTAACGCCAAGTTTCAAGAGTTCTTCTTCAAGATTTTGAGCGGTTTTTGAAACATTTTCGTTGTTTTGACCAATTGGAATTATGATTGTTTGAATTGGAGCAATGCGTGGTGGCAAAACAAGTCCGCGGTTATCTCCATGAACCATAATAATTGCGCCAATTAAGCGAGTTGAAACGCCCCAAGATGTTGAATAGCCATATTCAAGTTCCCCGTTTTTATTAAGGAATTTAATGTTAAATGCCTTTGCAAATTTTTGCCCTAAATCGTGGGTTGTTCCGCTTTGCAAGCTCTTTCCGTCGTGCATCATTGCTTCGATTGTATAAGTGTTTTCCGCGCCTGGGAACTTTTCACTTTCGGTTTTCTTTCCGGTGAAAAAAGGAATTGCAAGGCAATCTTTTCCAAGTCTTTCATAAACGCCAAGCATTGTTAACGCATCTTTTTCTGCGCCTTCATGGTCTGGATAAACAGTGTGACCTTCTTGCCACAAAAATTCGCTTGTTCTAAGGAAAGGACGTGTTGTTTTTTCCCAGCGACAAACATTGCACCATTGGTTCATTTTAACAGGCAAATCGCGATAACTTTTAATCCATTTCGCATACATTTCGCAAATAATTGTTTCGCTTGTTGGACGAATTATGAGGTTTTCTTCAAGTTTTTTCCCGCCTGCATATGTCACAACAGCAACTTCTGGGGCAAACCCTTCAACGTGCTCTGCCTCGCGCTTTAAATAACTTTCTGGAATAAACATTGGGAAATATGCATTTTTAACGCCTTGTTTTTTAAACTCCGCGTCCAAATATTTTTGAATATTCTCCCAAATTGCATAGCCATAAGGACGAATTACCATTGTTCCCTTAACAGGACCATAATCAACAAGTTCGGTTTGAGTTACAACATCTGTGAACCACTGCGGAAAATCCAAATCCATATCAGTTATTTTTTCAACAAAATTTTTAGCCATATTTTTCTCCTGTTTCTAAGTTCTTGTGGTGTTATGTATGCATACCACCACAATATATTGTAGTATTATTCAAATTTTTCTTCAATAAATTGGTCAAGCTCTTTTTTAATTATTGTAATTTTCCCTTTTACTTCGTCAAGAGAAGAAAGGCAAAATTTAACAAGTTCGCTCCCCTTTTCATAAAGTTTTTGCGCTTCGGAAAAAGGCAAATTTTCATCTTCAAGCTTAAGAGCAATTTCTTGAAGTTGTTTTTCTGCCGATTCAAAAGTTAATTCATTTTCCATTTCTTTCCTCCACATTTTTAACTTCAACATCAAGTTTACCATCTTTCAAGTATATTTCCAAATCATCTTTAACACAAACCTTTGAAATTGAGTTGATATTTTCGCCATTCTTTTCAATTTTTGCATATCCTCTTTCCAAAATCTTATTTGGATTAAGTTTTTCAAGCGCCTGCGCGCTCATTCCAACTCCATATTCATACAAACTTATTAAATTTCGAACGCCATTGTCTAAATCTTTTTTATAGGTTAAAACATCTCTTTGCGCATTTTCACATTTCTTATTTAAAAGGTTTGAAATTGCCGAGCAAATTGAAGTTATTTCCAAAATCTTTTCTCTTTGCGGCAAAACAACAAGTTCGGCAGCTGCAGAAGGCGTTGGCGCGCGTAAATCCGCAACAAAATCAATAATTGTGAAGTCGGTTTCATGCCCAACAGCCGAAACAATTGGTTTTCCGCAGTTGTAAACAACTCTCGCAAGAGTTTCATCATTAAACGGCATCAAATCTTCGAATGATCCACCGCCTCTTGCAACAATAATAACGTCAACATCGCTTTGAGCGTCGAAATATTTAATTCCGTCGATAACATCTTTTTCCGCGCCTTCGCCTTGAACTCGGGAAGGAAAAACAACAATGTTAACCGATTTATTTCTTCGGGTTGAAACATTGATTATATCGCGGATAACCGCACCTTTTTCCGACGTTACAACACCAATTTTATTAACATTTTCGGGAATTTGGATTTTATGGCTTTGAAGGAAAAGACCTTCTCTTTCCAATCTATCTTTTGTTTCCAAAAATCTCTTATATAATTCTCCAACCCCGTAGGGTTCAACTTTTACAACGTTAAAGTTAAGTTTTCCGCCTTTAACATAATATCTTGGCGTTCCGGTTGCAACAATTAAATCGCCATTTTTAAGTTTGGATTCATCAGCGCCAAAAAAGACGCACGAAAGAAGTGCATTTTCGTCTTTAAGCGAAAAATAGGCATTCCCGCGCAAAACAGAAAGACCCGAAATTTCTCCATAAACACTTATGTTATGCAAAAGCTCTTCCGCGTCGAAAATTCCTTTAATATAACCGCTAAGTTGCGAAACCGAAATTGCTTTTTCTTCCATTTCACGCCCTATTCAACTGGATATTCCTTTAAAATTGAGCCTAAAATTCCGTTAATAAATTTTGCGCTTTTTTCGGTTGAATATTTTTTTGCAATTTCAAGAATTTCGTTAATAACAACCGCCGGCGCTGTTTTGTAGTGGTAAATTTCGGTTACGGCAAGGTCTAAAAGAGCCATATCAACTTTATAAAGTCGGTCTGTTTCATAGCCAAAAATGTTATTTTTAATCATCGTTTCAATTTGCTCTCTGTTTGCTTCAAAAAGGCAAATTATTTGTTTAACATAAACCTCATCTTCAATGTCAATCGCGTTTTCGCCAAAAACATCTTTTTCTGTTTCAAATTCTTTCGAGAAGAAATCAAAAGAAAGTTCAACATCTCTTTCTTTGTTGAACAAGCTTTCATATATAAGCATAAATGCAACTTCTCTTGCAGATTTTCTCATCTGTTTCCCCCTATTTTTAAAACAAACTAAGCCGAAACTGGCTCATCATTTTCAAAATCAACACCCATAACATGAACATTAACACGAGTTGCTCGCATATCAATCATTGCTGAAATTCCGTTTTTAATGTTTTCTTGAATTTTATATGCAATGTCTGGAACACTGTAGCCATAGAACAAGCGAACATAAACATCAACACTTAGCGAGCCGTTTGCGTTAAAGCGAACGCGGACGCTTGGGTTTTTGTTTTTTGAAAACACACTTGAAATTTTAGATTTAAATGACGAGGCAAGGCCGCTAACTCCGCAAATTTCACGAGTTGCAAGGTCTATTATCGAAAGCAAGATACTTCGATTGCAAGTTATTTTTCCCTTATATTTTTGGATAACATTTTTATTTTCGCTCATATTGTTTCCTTTATTTACAGATATATAATAACTCAAAATAAGATAATTAGCAAGCAAAATTATTAACTTATTTCTTTTGAAACATACTCTATGTTTATGCCAAGTGGCATAAAAAAACAACCCCATTTTTCGAGGTTGTTTTTGTTTTTTCGACTATTTTCGTGGGAATTGAATGTTTGCTTGTGCTGCTGCAAGACGTGCAATTGGAACACGATATGGGCTGCACGAAACATAGTTAAGACCAACTTTGTGGCAGAATTCAATGCTGCTTGGGTCTCCGCCGTGTTCGCCGCAAATTCCAAGTTTGATGTCTGGACGAACGCTTCTTCCAAGGTCGGCTGCCATTTTAACAAGTTTTCCAACTCCGTTTTGGTCGAGTTTTGCAAATGGATCGCTTTCGAAAATCTTTCTTTCATAGTAGTAGTCTAAGAATTTTCCTGCGTCATCACGGCTAAATCCGTATGTCATTTGTGTTAAGTCGTTTGTTCCAAATGAGAAGAATTCTGCTGTTTTTGCAACTTCATCGGCTGTTAATGCAGCGCGTGGAATTTCAATCATAGTTCCAATTTTGTATGTCATCTTAACGCCTTTTGCTGCGATAATTTCGTCTGCAACGCGAGCAACAATGTCGCGAACAAAGTTAAATTCTTTGCTGTCGCATGTTAAAGGAATCATAATTTCTGGAACGATGTCATATCCGTCTTCTTGTTTAACTTGAATTGCCGCTTCAATAACAGCAGTTGTTTGCATTTCTGCAATTTCTGGGTATGTTATTGCAAGACGAAGTCCTCTGTGCCCCATCATTGGGTTAACCTCTTTAAGTCCTTCAACAGTTGCTTTAAGTTCTTCAAATGTCAAGCCCATTTCTTTTGCAAGCGCTTCAATTTCGAAGTCTTCATGAGGCAAGAATTCGTGAAGAGGTGGATCCAAGAAACGAATTGTAACTGGTTTTCCTTTCATTGCTTTGTAAAGACCAATAAAGTCTTTTCTTTGCATTGGAAGAAGTTTTGCAAGAGCGCGTTTTCTTTCTTCAACAGTTTTTGAAACAATCATTTCGCGAACTGCTGGAATTCTGTCGGCATCAAAGAACATATGTTCTGTTCTGCAAAGACCAATTCCTTCTGCTCCAAAGTTAAATGCTGTTTGAGCATCTGCTGGAGTGTCGGCATTTGTTCTAACTTGAAGAGCGCGATTTGCATCAGCCCAAGCCATAATTGTTCCAAAATCGCCCGAAATTGATGCTGGAACAGTTTTAACTGCCTCGCCATAAATGTAACCTGTTGAGCCGTCGATTGCAATTGAATCGCCTTCAACAAATGTTTTTCCGCCAAGCGTGAATTTTTTATTTTCTTCGTCAACAAGAAGTTCTTGGCAACCTGCAACACAAGCAGTTCCCATTCCTCTTGCAACAACAGCTGCGTGGGAAGTTCTTCCGCCGCGAGCGGTTAAAATTCCTTCGCTTGCTGCCATTCCTTCAATATCTTCTGGAGATGTTTCCAAACGAACAAGAACAATTTTCTTTCCTTGGCTGTGGAGTTCAATTGCTCTTTCGGCTGTGAACGCAACAATTCCGCTTGCAGCTCCTGGAGATGCTGGAAGAGCTTTTCCAATTGGTTGTGCTGCTTTAAGAGCGGCTGCGTCAAATTGTGGGTGCAAAAGCGCATCAAGTTGTTTTGGTTCAAGTTTCATTAACGCTTCTTGCTCTGTTAACATTCCTTCATTAACAAGGTCAACGGCAATTTTAAGAGCGGCTTTTGCTGTTCTTTTTCCGTTTCTTGTTTGAAGCATATAGAGTTTCCCATTTTCAATTGTGAACTCCATATCTTGCATATCGCGATAGTGTTTTTCAAGTTTATCGGCAATTGCAACAAATTGTTCATAAAGCGCTTTATTTTGTTCTTCAAGGTGTGAAATTGGTTGTGGTGTTCTAATTCCTGCAACAACGTCTTCGCCTTGTGCGTTCATTAAATATTCGCCATACAATTTCTTTTCGCCGGTTGCTGGGTCACGAGTGAACGCAACACCTGTTCCGCTTTGTTCGCCCATGTTTCCAAAAACCATGGATTGAATGTTAACTGCTGTTCCCCATGAAGAAGGAATGTCGTTAACTCTTCTGTAATAAATTGCACGTGGGTTATCCCATGAACGGAAAACTGCTTTAACTGCTTCCAAAAGTTGAAGTTTTGGATCTTCTGGGAAATCATAACCCATTTCAGTTTTGAAAAGGTTTTTGAAGCGTTTAACCATTTCTTTAAGGTCGTTTGCATCAAGTTCAGTGTCAAGTTTAACACCTTTTTCCTCTTTCATTTGGTCGATGATTTTTTCGAAATTAGATTTTTCAAGACCAAGAGCAACATCCGAGAACATTTGAATAAATCTTCTGTAGCTGTCGTATGCAAAACGAGGGTTGCCTGTTAAAGAAGCAAGACCTTCAACAACTTCGCTGTTAAGACCAAGGTTCAAGATTGTGTCCATCATTCCAGGCATCGACGCTCTTGCCCCGCTTCTAACAGAAACAAGAAGAGGGTTTGTTTTGTCGCCAAACTTTTTGCCTGTTATTTTTTCCATTTTTGCAAGACCTTCCATAATCTCTTGGATTATGTCGTCTGCCAACATTTTTCCGTCTTCATAGTATCTAGCACATGCTTCTGTTGAAACAGTGAAGCCTTGTGGAACAGGAAGACCGATGTTTGTCATTTCTGCAAGGTTTGCACCTTTACCTCCAAGGAGGTTTCTCATGTCCGCATTCCCTTCCGAGAAGAGGTAGACATATTTGTTTTTTGCCATTCGTTTTCTCCTAAATTTATTTTTTTTGGAAGGCATTGTTTTGCCAACCGAAACTTATTTTACAACATAAAAAAATTATTACAAAATATTTTAAGCAAAAATTTCAATGTGGCTTGTTTTTTATACTTTTTAAACAAAAAAAAGACTTTCAAACATAAATTGAAAGCCTTTTAAATTAAAAATTTTGTTAAAATTATACTGTTTTTTTCTTAAAGTTAACAGCAATAACCCCGCAAATTCCGCCAATAATGCCGCCAAAAAGAAGGTCGTTAACAAGGGTTTTTGAAAATTCAAAATGTCCGTCTAAAATCGAGAAAACAACAAACGCCAAAACCGTGTAGGTAAGCCCAATTAAAAGACCATTAATAAGCCCCATTTGGCTTGACTTTTTAAGAGCAATAAATGTTCCAATCAGCAAACTTATTCCTTTAATAACTTGGTTGATTGGCTTAATTGCTTTTTCTGGAACTGCAACATATTTAATGAAAAAAGCAAAAATCAAAATTAAAACAAGAGAAAGCGCAAGCGAAATTAAGCTTCCTTTCAAAATGTTAAGCCAAAGTTTTGGACTTTCGGATTTTTCTGTAACAACTTCCTTGTTTTTCTTAAATTTAATCTTTTTCAACTTCATAAATCCTCCGTTATTCAGAGGTATTTATATTAAAAAAACTGCCTAGTTAGAACAGTTTTCATTTTCAATCATTTCTTTAAGAAGTTTAAGAGAAAGGTTAAGGTCGTTTGAAAGCGCAATTTTTCTTTTACTTTCCGCCTGCCCCTTAACTCCGTTTGAATACCAAAGCATATGTTTCCGCATATATTTAACCAAAAACGGCTCGGAAAAATATTTTCTTAAAATTTGAATATGCTTTTTTGCGCAAATATACTTAACATATTTCTCATTCTCCGAAAGTTTTTCAATGTCTTCGCTTGTTAAAACATCTTTGAAGAAATCTCCTCTTTGAACAAAAGCATCAAGCGGCTCTTTCTCTTTTCCGTCTTTAATTTCATTGAGCGTTTTAAAAATTGCTGGGTTTCCAAAACTTGCTCTGCCAACCATAACACCATCAACGCCTGTTTCAAGCATCTTTCGAAGAGTTTCCTCGTTTTCAACATCTCCGCTTCCAATAACAGGAATTGAAACAGATTTTTTAATTTCACAAAGGAGCGCATAGTCAACTTTCCCGCTATATCCTTGGCTTGCAAGGCGCGCGTGGACAGTTATTGCATCTGCTCCCGCCTGTTCGCACATCTTTGCAAACTCAATTGCATTGTCAGTTTTAAAACCCTTTCGAAATTTAACCGTCAAAGGTTTTTCGGTTGCTTTTCGACAATTCTCAATAACTTCCCTTGCCAAATTGATATTGTCCATAAGCGCGCTTCCTTCGCCATTTCGAATTATTTTTGGCGCTGGGCAGCCCATGTTAATGTCGATTATGTTAAACTTTTCAAGAAGTTTTAATTTGCAAGCACGCGCCATAAATTTTGGGTCTGCCCCAAAAAGTTGAACTGCTTTAACTTTTTCAACATCTTCCGTAAGCAAGAGCCAAGCCGATTTATTCGACGCAATTTCTGGCTCATTTTTTGCGAAATTTGGATTTAAGGGCGATTTAAGCGCCTTCCCTTCGCCATAAATAAGCCCTTTTGCGCTAACCATTTCCGTGTAGGCAATTTCTGCGCCAAAAAAAGATGCAAGCGCGCGAAAACCAACATCGCTAACGCCTGCCATTGGAGCAAGAAAAATGTTATTTTTAAGCTCAATATTGCCAATTTTCATAACTAAAAGTTTAATAAAAGACGCAAAAAAAGTCAAATATAATAACTCAATATTTAAGTTTTTCGTTAAGTTCTTTCGAACTTTTGAAAGAAGCAACCATGCTTTGTTTAATTGTTATCTTTTCCATTGTTTGAGGGTTAATTCCAACTCTTTCTTGCCTGATTTTTGGCTCAAATTTCCCAAAACCACAAATTTTAACTTCCTCGCCGCGTTTTAAAACCTCGCCAATAAGTTCGGTTATTGCGTCCAAACAGGAAAGACAATCTTTTTTTGAAAGTTGCGCTTTTCTTGAAACAAATTCAATCATTTCGTTTTTATTCATAAACTAATTGTTTCCATTTTTTCGAATTTTTAACTTATTTCTTAAAAAATTTATTGCTATTCCAAAAGGAATTTTTTCAATTTCATCGTCCTCAAAAATTGGAGTGAAAATGCAAAGCAAAAGATATGAAAAACCTGCAATAAGCAGCGCAAAAATCATTGAAACAAAGCCCGAGAAAGCAAGAAGGAAAAGTTCGTTAAACCCAACAGCAATTCCAATTGCCAAAAGCGAATTTAAGAAAATGAAACAAACGCTTTTAATCGAAAGTCCAAATCGAACTTCTTCTCGAAGCATAATTATGTTAAGCCCGCTTGAAATTGCATAACACATAACAGAAGCCACGGCTGCCCCATAAATTAACAGCGGCGATTGAACAAGAAAAACAGTTAACAAAACCTTAACAATTCCCGCAACAAAAAGGTTTAACAGCGCGCCAAAACTTCTGTTTTTTGCCTGCAAAATTGCAGTTGCAACTTGCAAAATTGAAATGTAAAACACATTTATTGCGCAAATTCGAAGCAAAAGCGCGCCAATTTCAAGAAGTTCGCCTTGCGTTGTGCTTGGATATAAAATTGAAATAATTTCCCTTGAAAATGCAAGAAAAATGAAAACAAAAGGAATTGAAACAAAGAAAATAATTTTGAAAATCGATTCAATTTTTTCGTTTTTTCCAAGCTCATCTTGAAACGAAATTGCAGGAATTAGCGCTGTTGCAAGAGCCGTTGAAACAATTGTTGGGAAATTTATTAGGGAATTTACCATTCCGCTGTAAACACCAAACATTTGCGTTGAAAACAACGACGAAACACCGCTTGAATTAAGCAAATTGACAATTAAAAAACTGTCAACTGCCAAAATAAGAGGCAAAATTGACGCATTAAGAGTTATTGGAAAAACTTGCTTAATGAAAATCCAAAAATCTTGCCAAAATGTCTTTTTATTTTTTGGCTCAAGAATGTCGGTTTTTTCGCGTTTAACAATGAAGGAAACAAAAAGATAGGCAAGAGCAACAACCTCTCCCACGGCAACGCCAAGCATTGCCCCCATTGCGCCAAATCCAACGCCTTTTTTAATTAGCAAAAAGGCAAACGTAAGCCCCAAAACAAGTTTTAAAACCTGCTCCAAAATTTGAGAAACAGCGGTTGGAAGCATATTTTGATAGCCTTGAAAATAACCTCTGAAAGCGGTTAAAACACTTGCAAAAATAATTGCAGCCGCTGCTCCAACATAGCCAAGAGATGCAAGCGAATTACCTTGAAATGTTGCAATTTTCGCTCTAAGCAAGAAAAACAAAAGCGCAAAAATAAGGGAAAAGAAAGTTAAAAGCAAAATGGCTTGAAAAAGAAATCTTTTTGCGCGGCTTTTTTCGCCTTTCGCGCGGCAAGATGCAACAAGTTTTGAAAGTGCGGCAGGCACTCCTCCGCTTGCAAAAATTAAAAACAGCGAATAAACAGGAAAAACAAGTTGATAAACTCCAATTCCTTCGGGGCCAAGAATGTTTGAAAGCGGAATTCGATAGAACGCGCCAATAACTTTGCAAAGAAGCGCGCCAATTGTTAAAATAAGTGTTCCGCGCGCAAATTTGCTTGATGTTTTTCCCTTAACTTTTGCTTTTTCCATTGCTATATTTTTAGGAAAAATTTTATATATATTCAAAAAATAAGGGCAAATTAAAATGTTTTTGTAACATAATTTAGCATTTTAAAAAATTATTTTTTATTTATGTTTTATTTTTCTTAATTTTTCATTTAAAAAACAAAAAAAGAAGCCATTTTATGCTTCTTTTAAATTGTTTTAATGATTTGTTTTGCTAATTTGATTTAACAATTCCTCAATTCTTTGCGCGTCTTTTTCAACATAATCGGAAACAAAGAAAATGTCTGGAATTCGTTTAATTTTAATATGTTTTGCAAGTTCTCTTTTGATAAAACCTTTCGACTGATTTAAAACTTTAACAACTTCTTCGCTTCCTTCGTTTAAGCATGAAATTGAAACTTTTGAAGAATATAAATCTGGCGATGTTTTAACTTCGCTTATCGTAACAAATTTCCCTTTCAAACGAAAATCGTCTAAATTGGAAATTATTGTTGAAAGCGCATTTTTAATTTCAAGGTCGACCCTTTCCATTCTAAATTTCATTGCGCACCTCTAATTATTTTTAATTGGTTGATTGATATAGAATTCAAGTTTGTCGTCAACCTTAACAAGGTTTGCATCTTTAATTTTAATTCCACATTCAAAACCTTTAAGAACTTCCGCCTTATCGTCTTTAACAATTTTAAGACTTTCAACTTGGCTTTCGCAAACAAGGTCTTCTCCGCGATAAACTCGAACAAAGCAGTTTCTTGTTGCCTTGCCGTCGGTGATATATGCCCCAACAACAAAACCCGCCGAAGAAAGTTTAAACATTGCGCGAACATCGGCGTGTCCAATGGTAACTTGTTCATATTTAACAGTTTGCATTCCTGTTATTGCAGCGGTTAAATCGTCAACAACTTCATAGATGATTGAGTAATCCTTAATTTCAACCTTTTCTGTTTTTGCAAGTTGCGCAGCTTTTGGCCCAGTTTTAACATTAAATGCAACTATAATCGCATCGGAAGCCTTTGCCAAAATAACATCCGATTCCGTAACAAAACCTGCTCCGCTATGGACGCAAACAACTTTAACTTCGTCGTTTCGAATCGCGGTTAAAGTTTGACGAAGCGCTTCAACAGAGCCTTGAACATCGGCTTTAATAATTATGTTAAGCGCTTTAAGTTTTCCTTCATTAACTCTGC
Source organism: uncultured Bacillota bacterium (assembly GCA_900544595.1). Taxonomy (GTDB): domain Bacteria; phylum Bacillota; class Clostridia; order Christensenellales; family UBA1242; genus UMGS687. Next base: position 150,953 of record UQVQ01000001.1, read on the forward strand.
TCATAAAGTCATCAAGCGAAACACCCGATGTTGATGATGCTTTTTCAACTTTAATTTTTGCTTTTCTTTCTTCAATAACTTGTTTTGAAAGTTTTTCGTCGATTGCAGCAACAGAGTCGCCAGATTCTGGAACATCGTTAAATCCAAGAACAGAAACGCAAATTGAAGGTTCTGCTTTCTTAACAGGTTTTCCATTTTCGTCGTAAAGAGCGCGAACTTTTCCATATGTTAAGCCGGAAACAATGTTGTCGCCAACATGCAATGTTCCGTTTTGAACAAGAACAGATGCAACAGGCCCGCGATTCTTATCAAGAGCCGCTTCAATAACAACGCCAGTTGCCATTCTTGTTGGGTCGGCTTTAAGTTCTTGAACTTCGGCAACAAGTTGGATTGTTTCCAAAAGTTTGTCAATTCCCATTCCCGTTTTAGCCGAAATTGGAACAAAAATTGTGTCCCCGCCCCATTCTTCTGGCAAAACACCCTTATCGGCAAGTTGTTGACGAACGCGGTCGATATTTGCTTCTGGCTTATCCATTTTATTGATTGCAACAATCATTGGAACGCCCGCTGCTTTAATATGGGCAATTGCTTCTTCTGTTTGTGGCATAAGACCGTCGTCGGCTGCAACAACAAGAATCGCAACGTCGGTTATCTTAGCCCCGCGAGCACGCATAGCCGTAAATGCAGCGTGTCCAGGAGTGTCGATGAATGTAATTTTCTTTCCGTTTGCTTCAATTGAATAAGCACCAATTCGTTGAGTGATTCCTCCCGCTTCGCCCGAAACAACATTTGTTTTTCGAATTGCGTCAAGAAGGGAGGTTTTCCCGTGGTCAACGTGCCCCATAACAGCAACAACAGGAGGTCTTTCAACAAGATTTGTGTTATCGGCTTGGGTCATTTCTTTAAGCTGGTCTTCAAAACTCTTTTCAAGTTTAAGTTCAAGGGTTATTCCAAGTTCGCTTGCAACAAGCTCGGCAGTTTCGAAATCAATAACACTGTTGATGTTTGCCATAATTCCAAGCATCATAAGTTGTTTAATGATTTCTGTTGCAGGCTTCCCGGTTTTTTCCGAAAGGTTTTTAACAGAAATGTTTTCGGTTGTTATAATTGCGTGGTCAATAACAGGGGCAACAAAAGCAGGTTGTTTTTCTTTCTTTGTTTTAATAAGTTTTCTCGACCCCATTCTAATTTCTTCAAATCCGTCGGAATTGTTAACAACAAGGTTATTTCTTTCGCGATTTGGCTGCATTTTCTTTGCAGGTTGGCGTTTTTCTTCAATTTCACGCGATGGAGATTTATTTTTGTTTCCAAAACTTCTGTTTTGATTGTTTTCTGGAATAACAATGTCTGGCGCGGCAAACGAACGGAAGTTGTTTCCTTTGCTTGCTGCAAAGCCTGCTCCGCTTTTTTGATTGTTATTAAATTGTTTGTCCTTGCCAAATTGGTTTTGTTTTTGGAACTGTCCTTGTTTTTCATAAGGTTTTGATAAAGGTTTTCTTTCGCCTTTGAAATCTTGGCGTTGGCCAAATTTGTTTTGAAATTGCTTTTGATTTTCTTGTCCAGAAAAATTTTGTTTATTTTCGTAAACAATTTCTGTTTTAACAGGCGCAACTTCTTCCTTCTTTGGCTCTTCCTTAACCTCTGCCGCCGCCAAATCAGCCGATTTTTGTTTCTTAATTTTTGATGCCTCGGAAAGAATATGTTCAAGTTGAATTCTTGTTGAACGAAGATCGCGAATTAGCGCTTGAACCGTTCCCGCAACTTGAATATCATGAATCTTTTTGAGGTTAACAAAACCATTTCCTTTTTGTTCTGCCATTAAATCTCCTTTAAACTTGAAAGTTTATCATAAATTTCTTCAGGGACTTGAGTTTTAAACGCTCTGTTAAGTCCTCTGTTTTTTTTAAGTTTTGAAATGCACTCACCTTCTTTGCAGATATATGCGCCGCGTCCTTCTGCTTTTTGGGTTTCGTCGATATTGAATTCCCCTTTGCTGTTTCTGCAAACTCGAATAAGTTTGTTCTTATTCTTCATTTCACGGCACACACAGCACATTCTTAAACTTTCCATTTTTCTCCTTATTCTGCGTCAATTTCTTCAAGGTCGTCAAAGCCGCCAAAATCGAAATCGCCGTTATCTTCTGGAACATTTGTAAGTTCATATTCAACTTCGGCTGGTTTCTCTTCTTCTTTTGCAACCTCGGTTTCTGGCTTAACATCAATTTTCCAACCAGTAAGTCTTGCAGCAAGACGAACATTTTGCCCGCTCTTTCCAATTGCAAGCGAAAGCTTGTTTGCTGGAACAATAACTCTTGACGCTTTAAGACTGTCGTTTGTTTCAACGCTAATAATTTGCGCAGGACTTAAAGCACGAGCAATATATTCAAGTGGGTCGTCGGAATAGAGAACTAAATCAATCTTTTCGCCGTTAAGTTCGGAAACGATTGTGTTAATTCTAACTCCGCGATTTCCAACACACGCGCCAACAGCATCAACATTTGGTTTTTCGCTGTAAACAGCAACTTTTGTTCTGTTTCCTGGGTCACGAGCAATGTTTTTGATGATAACTTCGCCGCTTTCAATTTCTGGGATTTCAAGTTCGAAAAGTTTTCTAACAAATCCAATGTTGCTTCTTGAAACTTGAATTTGAGGGCCACGGAACGAATCTTTAATTCGTTTAACATAAACTTTAATCCTGTCGCCTTCGTGGAACTTTTCGCCAGGGATTTGGTCTGTTTCAAGCATAACGCCTTCGCTGTGGGAACCTGCAATTTGAACATAAACAACACCATTTTCAATTCTCTTAACAACAGTTGTTAAAAGTTCGTCTTCTTTTTCGCTAAGTTCGTCAACAGCAATTTGTCTTTCAATTTCTTTAAGTTTTTGCATAACAACTTGTTTTGCAGTTTGCGCAGCAATTCTTCCAAATTCTTTTGTTGATTCTTCTTCAACAACGCTGTCGCCAATTTGATAGGACTTTTTAAGTTTTCTTGCTTCTTCCAAAGAAATTTCCTTATCCATGTCTTCTGGTTCTTCAACGATTTTTTTATAGCTGTAAATTTTAATTGTGTTTTTCTCTGGGTTCAACTTAACAAGCGCGTTTTTCGCTTCGCCATACATTTTCTTATATGCCGATGTTAAAGCAGTTTCAAGCGCTTCAATAAATTGTTCCTTGTTAATCTTTTTTTGCATTTCCAATTCGTCAAGTGCTAAAAAGAAATCTTTGTTAATCATTTTTTAATTCTCCTCATTTAATTAAATTTTTTTGCAATTAAGGTTTAGAAATCAATGTGCAAAACAATGTTTCCAATTGATTTTCTCTCGAAAGGTGCAAATCCTTCAAGGGTTATTGTTTCGTCGCTGTAATCAACAAGTTTCCCCGTGAACTCTTTTTGTTTGTTAATTGCTTTGTATAACTTGATGTCAACTTCTTTTCCAAGATTTCTTTTCAAATCTTTGTTGGTTTTCAAAGGACGGTCAAGCCCGCAAGAACTAACATTCAAAATATACGCCCCGTCGCCCGTTGGGTTAACTTCGTCAAGCGGCGCATCAATTGCTTTATGAACTTTTTCGCAATCGTCAAGAGTTATTCCGTTTGGACTATCGATATAGAAAGTTAAGTTCATTCCGTCAACTTTCTTCGCAAATTCAACCTCAACAACTTCATAGCCAAGCTTTTCAATTATTGGGCAAATTTTTTCTTCAACAATTTCAACTGTCTTTGCCATATTTTTCCTTTTAATTGCAATTTTATTTTTTTGCAAAATCCTTTAAATTTTTAAGAAGGTGAGCCTCTCGGCTCACCCCCTCAAATCTTTAAGTCTTAGTTATTATAACACAATTTTATTAAAATGCAACATATTTTTGCCTTATTTTTGCCTAAGTTGCGCTTTTTTTCAAATAATCGCTTATAAAAGGCTCGATATTTCCATCCATAACCCCATAAACATCGCTTGTTTCAAAGTTTGTTCGGTGGTCTTTAACCATTGTGTATGGGGCAAAAACATATGAACGAATTTGACTTCCCCACTCAATTTTTTTAAGTTCGCCGCGAATTTGATTCAGCTTTTCAAGTTCCTCTTGCTCTTGCTTTTCAACAAGTTTTGAAAGCAACATTTTCATGCAAGTTTCTCGGTTTTGAATTTGACTTCGCTCGGTTTGGCACGAAACAACAAAGCCAGTTGGAATGTGCGTAATTCGAATTGCGCTTTCTGTTTTATTAACGTGCTGCCCGCCCGCTCCGCTGCTTCGATAGGTGTCAACTTTAAGGTCTTCTGGGCGGATAACAATATCTGGGGCTTCGCTTATTTCTGGCATAACCTCAACGCTTGCAAAACTTGTGTGGCGTCGCGCGTTGGAATCGAAAGGTGAAATTCTAACAAGTCTGTGAACTCCCTTCTCGCATTTCAAAAATCCATAAGCATTTTCGCCTTCAACAAGGAAAGTTATTGATTTAATTCCTGCTTCGTCGCCGTCCAAAATGTTTAAAACACTTGTTTTAAAACCTTCTTTTTCGGCATACATACAATACATTCGATAAAGCATACTTGCCCAATCCTGCGCTTCTGTTCCGCCTGCGCCGGCATGGATTGTTAAAATTGCGTTGTTCGAATCGTATTTTCCTTTCAAAAGCGTTTCAAGTTTAACTTTGTCGATTTCCTCTTCATAATCTTTAAGTTCTTTTGACAATTCAGAATAGAATTCCGCCGCCTCGCTTTCGCTTGATATTTCAATAAGTTCAACAAGCGCTTCAAGGTCGGAAAGTTTTGTTTCAAGTTTGTTTGCTTTATCAAGTTTTGTTTCAAGGGTTTTAAGTTCTTTCCCAACTTTCAAAACTTTTGCGTTATCTTGCCAAAAATCTTCTTGCTCTTGTTCTTTTTTTAACGCAGCAATTTTTTCTTTAACGCTTTCCAGGTCAAAGACACTCCTTTATGAAGCCAAAATCTTTTTCAAGTTCTTTAATTTTAATCTTTTCATTTTCAATTATCATACATTGAATTTTAACAATTTGCCTTTTCTTTGTCAAACAAAATATTCCCAACAAATTCGGTTTTTAAAGAACATTTAGCCCCTCCTTCGCATAACTTATTATTGAGAACAAAAATTTGGAGGTTTAAAATGTCTTTTTATATCAACAATAATAACACCTGCCGCCCAGGAGGACTTAGCGGAAATCCTTCAAGCGGCTTGTGTGAGAAGGCGCTTATTGAAGTTACAAAAGTTTTCGATGCGTGCCGTCAACAAATGGTTGAAACAGGCTTAACGCTTGCCTTAACCGACTTTAACCCAGCAAGCCCAACTTTGCCACTTACATTCATTTCCGCAACAACTTTAATTGATAACCCAGCAACAATAAGCGATGTTATCATCGACAGAATTGAACAACGCCCTAACTTTGCAAATGTTACGGGAACTGTCACTGTTCCAATTCAAGTTAACTATCGCGATGCAAACGGAACACTTGGAGTTGCAAATTCAACAATAACCGTTCCAGAAAGTGTTATAATGTTTGTTCCACAACCATCTGTAACACCACTTGATGTAACAGTTTTTGCAACATTTAATTCAACAATTGGCTCAATTAACGCCGAAGGAAACACAGCAACTGTAACCGGCTGTCTTAACATCATCTTAAAAATATCGGCAAAAGTTGACATTCTTGTTCCTTCCTATGGCTATCCAGTTATTCCGCCATGCCGCCAAGCAGAAACACAAATTTGCCCAGGAACCGGCGACTTGCCTCTTTTCCCAACGGCAATTAACAATAGTTAGCAAAAAAATAATTTCAAAGTTCGCTCATATAAAGGCGGACTTTTTTTATTTTATTTGCATTTCCGCGCAAAAAATTGTTTCAAAAAAATTAAAATGTTAAAAATAAGTAAATAAAAAAGTTTTAATTTTTAAAATCTTTGTGATAAACTTAATTTTAATTAAGGAGCGAACATGATTATTCTTGCATGCGACCATGCCGGTTATCCACTTAAAGAAGAAATTAAAAAATTTTTTAATAATGAAAATATAACAACAATTGATGTTGGAACTTACAGCACCGATTCTGTTGACTATCCAGATTTTGCGAAACTTGGAAACGCAAAGGTTTTGGAAAGCGAAAACAACATTGGAATTTACATTTGCGGAACAGGAGTTGGAATGAGCATAATTGCAAATCGAAACCCTAAAATTCGCGCTGCTCTTTGCTGGAACACAACAATTGCATCGCTTGCAAGACGCCATAACAACGCAAATGTTCTTGTTCTTGCTGGAAGATACACGGGAAAACGCAAAGCAATTCGAATTGTTAAAGAATTTTTAACAACTCAATTTGAAGCTGGGCGTCATGCAAAACGCGTTAAAAAATTGGGCTAAGGAGAAAATTTTATGGTTTATAGTTTTGTTTTTCTTGGAGAAAGAAACAGAGAAAAAATTTTAGGCGAATTATCAAAAAAAATAAGTTTGTCAACTTCGTCCTATCAAGTTATTTTTTTAACAAACAAAAAGCCACAAAATGAAAGACTTTCAAATCAATTTCCCCATATAAATTTCAAAACAATTGTTTTTGGCGAAACCGCAACGCCAGACCAAATGTTTGAAACGCTAATTCATTCCGAAAGCCTTGGAAATCTTGTTCTTTTTAAGGAAAGCGCAAAAACAATCAATTTCGACGATGTTAACAGAATGATTGAACAAGCGCAAAACGGCGCAAAAATTGTTGTTTCAAAACAACTTAAAAATGATAATTTTTTCACGCGCGCATTCGACGCTGTTAAAAACTTTTTCACACGAATTTTTATTGGGCTTAAACTCTACCCTGGCGAAGCAGATATAATTCTTCTCGACAGCGTTCTTTGCGAAACGCTTGCCCAACTTGACGGCAAAAGCGCTCTTTTAACAAAAGTTAACGGCTGGGCGGGAGTTTCGCCAAAAGTTGTTTCAACTTCAAATCAAGAAAAAGAAAAGAAACCTATTCATTTTAAAAGGTTTATTTTCCCTCTTGTTTGGGCAGTTCTTTTCCTTGGAATGATTGTTGGAAACATTTTGTTTGCAGTTTTAGGAGTTAAGCTTCCTTTCATTGGAATGTTTTCCTATATCATTGGCGAAATTGCCATGTTTGGGATTTTTATATACAGTTTAACCAAGGCGTTGTTTAATGCAAGATTTGGACAAATTGCTTACGTCCTTCAAGCAGAAGTTGTTGAAGTTATTGATAATTTCGACGAATAAAGCAAAAACTAAATTTATTATGTAAAATGGGGGCAAAAAAAAGATGGACGAAAGAATTAAAAAACTTGCAAAAAACATAATTTCATATTCTCTTAACCTTCAAAAAGGCGAAAGGCTTTTAATTGAAGCAAAGGACTGCAATCCAACAATAATTAAGGCGCTTGTTGCCGAGGCATACGCCGTTGGTGCATATCCATATGTAACGCTTCTTAGCAGCGAAATTTCGCGCGCACTTCTTTTGGGCGAAAGCGAGGAAAGAATTGCGCTTAAAAGCGAATTCGACCTTGAATTTATGAAAAAAATGGACGCATATATAACAATTCGCGGCGCACAAAACATTTTTGAAACAAGCGACGTTCCTTCCGAAAGAATTGCAATTAACACGCGCCACACCGATAAAGTTCGAAACGAGCGCGTTAACAACACGAAATGGGTTCTTTTAATGGCTCCAAGCGAAGGACTTGCGCAAAGTGCAAAAATGAGCACGGAAGAATATGAAGATTTCTACTTTAAAGTTTGCAATTTAGACTACTCAAAAATGAGCAAAGCAATGGACAACCTTGTTGAAATTATGGAAAAGACAGACCGAGTTCGACTTGTTGCCCCAGGAACAGACATTTCCTTTTCAATTAAAGGAATTCCTGCAATTAAATGCGCAGGAAATATGAACATTCCCGACGGCGAAGTTTTCACTGCCCCAGTTAAAACCAGCATTAACGGCAAAATTTCCTATAACCTTCCAACTTCATATAACGGAACATCTTTTTCGAACATTTGCTTGGAAGTTAAAGACGGAAAAATTGTTAAAGCAACAGGAACAAACGAAGAAAAGCTTAACTCAATTTTAAACACCGACGAAGGCGCAAGATATTTTGGCGAGTTCTCTCTTGGTGTTAACCCATATATAACCCGCGGCTTTGAGGACATTTTGTTCGACGAAAAAATGGCGGGGTCAATTCATTTCACCCCTGGTTGCTGCTATGAAAACGAAGCACCAAACGGAAACATTTCTTCAATCCACTGGGATATGGTTCTTTCAATGCTCCCACAGCACGGCGGCGGCGAAATATATTTCGACGATGTTCTAATTCGAAAAGATGGGCTTTTCGTTATTGATAAATTAAAATGCTTAAACCCAGAAAATTTAATTTAAAGGAGAAAAGATGAAAAAGAAAGTTAAAATTGGAATAAATGGATTTGGAAGAATTGGTCGCTTAATTTTAAGAATTGCAAGCGAACGCGATGATGTTGAGGTTGTTGGAATTAACGACCCCTTTATCGATGCCGACTATGCAGCATATATGCTTAAATTCGACACTGTCCACGGAAAATTTAACGGCGAAGTTTACGCAAAAGACGGAAAACTTGTTGTTAACGGCAAAAAAATTGATTTCTACAGCGAGTATGAACCAGCCCACATCAACTGGAGTTTAACAAAACCAGATGTTGTTGCAGAAGCAAGCGGAAAATACACCCTTGCAGAAGAAGCCGAAAAACACATTGGCTCTGGAGCAAAAAAAGTTGTTATAACAGCGGCAGGAAAAGGCTGCCCAATGTTTGTTATGGGCGTTAACAGCAGCGAATATGACCCAAGCATGAAAGTTGTTTCAAATTCAAGTTGCACAACAAACTGCCTTGCTCCTCTTGCAAAAGTTATCCACGAAAACTTTGGAATTAAAGAAGGACTTATGACAACTGTCCATTCCTTAACTCCTTCCCAACTCGCTGCCGACGGCGTTTCAAAAAAAGATTGGCGCGGAGGGCGCGCAGCCTCATACAACATAATTCCTTCTTCAACTGGCGCGGCAAAAGCAGTTAGCCAAGTTATTCCAGAACTTAAAGGAAAATTAACCGGAATGAGTTTCCGTGTTCCAACCCTTGATGTTTCGGTTGTTGATTTAACGGTTAAACTTGAAAAAGAAACAACCTATGAAGAAATTATTAAAGCAATTAAGAAAGCAGCAAGCGGCGAACTTAAAGGAATTATTGGAACAACCGATCTTCCTCTTGTTTCAAGCGATTTCATTGGCGACCCACGAACCTGCATCGTTGACGAAAAAGCCGGAATTATGCTTAATCCATCGTTCGTTAAACTTGTTGCTTGGTATGACAACGAATATGGCTACACTTGCAAACTTGTTGATATGCTTAAACTTGTTGGCGGGTCAAACTAATTTTCCCTATCTTATAAGAGAAAAATGCGTTAAAACCTCATAGGAAGTGGTGCCCAAAATTTGGGCCCATTTTTTTGCGTCCTTAAAAACAACAACTTCGTCCCCTTCCTTTGCATGCGCCTCGCTAACATCAACGAAAAACATATCCATACAAATATGTCCAACAATTTTGCATTTTGTTTTGTTAATTTCAACTTCCGCCTTATTTGAGAGGCTTCGCGAAATTCCATCGCCATAGCCAAGCGGAACAATTCCAATTTTCATATTTTCTTTTGCGATAAACCCGTTTGAATATCCAATTCTATCGCCCGCCTCAACATCAAAAACCTTAATCAAATGGGATTTAACTTGCATAACTGGCTTAACATTTGCGCCTTTTAAATAGCCATAAAGTCCAATTCCAATTCGAACCATATCGAAATCGAAATCCATCTTACTTATTGCCGCTGCCGATCCTCCAATATGAATAATTGGTTGCTCCCTCTTTGGAATTTCTTTTAAGAACCGCTTAAAAACAATTTTTTGTTTTTCAAAAAACTTTTCGTCGCAATCGGCAGTTGAAAAATGCGTTAAAACCCCTTCAACATTGATGTTGTTTTTTTCGCATTCCTCAAAAATTTTTTTAAACTCTTTAACGCTTGAAATCCCAAGCCTGTTCATTCCCGAATTGATTTTTATATGAATATTTATGCAATCATAATTTTCATTATTTTTAACCTGCAGCATCAAATTTTCAAATTGCGAAAAACTTTCGATAACAAAACTTAAATTATTTTCCCAACAATCTTTAAAAAATTGTGTTTTTCCAACAATCAAAATTTTTGCTTTTGGGCAAATTTCCCTAATTTTAAGCGCCTCGTTTATGTTTGCAACTCCAAAAAAATCAACCGAATTTCTCAGCTTTTCAACAACATTTTCAAGCCCGTGCCCATAGGCATTTGCCTTAACCATTGCGCAAATTTTCTTGTTCCTTGCAATTTTTTTAATTTCTTCAATGTTTTTTATCAATTGTTTTTTTGAAACAACAATTTCTCCGTTTTTTTCCATTTAATTTTTATATGAAAAAACACCAGCAAATGTTAATTTTTGTTGGTGTATATTTTTGCATAATTATTCATCTTTATGAATTTCTATTCGTCTGTCTTTTCGTTCCCGTCGTCTTCGTTTTGGTTATAGTTTAAGCCAAGTGCTTCAAAAATTTGTTTTTCAATTTCGCTTGGGTCATAGTCGGTTTTAACTTTAATTGAAATAATTGGAAGCTCCGCGCTTTTAAGCGCGTCAACAACAACTGGCGAAAAAGTGTCAAGTTGTTCGTCGCCAATGCTTCCGTCGAAAATGTCAACAACTGCTTTTGGTTTCATTGTTTCGCGGTCGAAAATAACAATATCAACAACTTTGCTTTTAACTGCGTCGTAAAGAGCATGGCTTCCAACTGGCTCTAAAATTGATTTAAGCGAAATTTTTGGAAAAGCAATATAGCCTTTTGGCAAAACCTTGTTAATTAAAACATAAACCTTAATTTCTTTGCGATAGAGGAATTTATCAATTGTGTCGCAATAGGAACCCTTTGTGTCAAGTTTCCCATTTTCGTTTTTCCTCATTTTTTTCATTTTTGGAAACAATGGTTTTCTTTCTTTTTTTTCTGGTTTTTGCCCGTCTTTAAGTTTCTTTGCTCTGCCCTTTTTAATCCCAAAAGCCAAAACAATTAAAAGCCCAACAACAGCAATGCTTGCAAGCGCAACAATCCAGCCCATAATTCACCTTCCTTATTTATATTTTAAGCCAGTTTTAAGTTTCTGTCAATGTTAAAATAGGCTACCACTCAATTTCTTTTTTCCCAAGTTTTCTTAAAATTTCGTTTGTTTTGTTGAAATGTCCACAGCCAAAAAATCCGTTATATGCCGAAAGAGGGCTTGGGTGGGCACAAGTTAAAACATAGTGCCTCGACCTGTCTATGTCTTTTCCAAGTTGAATTGCGTTTGCGCCCCAAAGAAGGAAAATAACAGGGTCTTTTCTTTCACTTAAAAGTTTAATAATTTTGCTTGTTATAAGTTCCCAGCCCTTGTTTTTATGGGAATTTGGGCAACTTTCGCGAACGGTTAAAACGCTGTTTAAAAGCAAAACACCTTGTTTTGCCCAAGAAGTTAAATTTCCGTTTGTGTTTGGCTTTTTCCCTGTTTCATCTTCAATTTCTTTAAAAATGTTTTGAAGCGAAGGAGGAAGTTTTGTTCCTTCTAGAACCGAAAAACATAGCCCGTGGGCTTGATGTGGCTGATGATATGGATCTTGTCCAATTATAACAACCTTAACATCGTCATATTTAACCAAATTCAACGCGTTAAAAACATTTTTTGCCTCTGGATAAATTTTGTAAGTTGCATATTCATTGTTTAAAAAAGTTTGAAGCTCTTTAAACTCCTTTGAATTCAATTCATTTTTTAAAAGTTCAAACCAATTTTTTGTTATTGGAAACATATGCATATTATAGCATATATTTTTATTAAATCAACATTTGCTATTGACTTTTTATGGCTCTTGCTTTAAACTTAAACTAACGGAGAACAAATGAAAGAGTTTAAACCAATTTTAAAAACAAATGAATATGGAAAAACCCTTGTCCCAATTAAAGAAGTAACCGCAAAAGACTTAACCCTACAACTAACCCCAAAAGAAGATGTTGAAAAGGTTTCTCTAACAATTTCAAATGCTGTTATCTCAATTTTGGGATATAACCCAGTTAGATACTACAGCATTTCGAAAAATATGCTTATCGACAACATCTCTTTCGACACGCATTCATATTTTACGAAAATTCAAAAAGTTGCAATTCCTTTGGAGGAAAAATTTGTTGATCGCCTTATATCATGCGATAAACACCTTGCAAAAATTCAACACGTTCATAAAAAAGAAGGAAATTCGTCAACCGACGAAATTCGAATGCTTTTAATTGGAAAAATGGACGGAGAATACATTCCTTTCCAACTCAATTTCAAAAGAGAAGAATCAATTGTTAAAGGAAAGAAAAAAAGTTTTCTTAAATCCAGTTTAGGAATTATTTTAAACGGGAAAGACTATGTTAACTGTGAAAGATACGACCCAACACCTGTCCACCAAAATCTTTTCTACGACGGAAACAAACACTACACCGACATAAATCAAAACAGATTTGTTCGCGGAACAGCTCATCTCCACTACACCAACAAACGTGCGTTCATTTCGCTTTTTGAGGCGCTTCAAAACAAAGGATATGACGCAGAAGAAATTTTGAAATCGCAAATTATGGGAAAACAAGAAGTTGTTCCTTTCACGTCTTTCAATAACTGCGAAGAAGCAAAAAACTTTTTCTTTAAAAGATATAACATTAAAATGGATTTCAAAAACCTCTCCGATAAACTGGCAAAAGCAGGCGAATTCTTTGAGCAGCGCGAAGAATCCTTGAAAAAAGCAGCGCAAAAACCTGCTAAAACAACCCTTAAAGACATGGAAAAATTATCACCAAAACCACAAGAAAAGGAAAAACATCGTAAAATTTTTGTTGAAACTGCTAGCCAAGCAAGACAAACCGATAAAGAAATTGACGAAGAAGTTATTGGAGAAATGGGAACAGAAATTTTTGACGAAGACTATGTTATTCCTTCTTTAACTAAAAATCCTTCCCATGCTCCGAAGTATGAGAAAAAACATTCAATTTTCCACTTTGAAAGCGCCGAAGAAGCACGAGAAACAGATAAAGAACCTCTTTATTCTGGAAACGAAAAAATTTTTGAAACCCAAAGCATTCAAAGAATTAAAGATGCCTACACTGGCGGAAGCAGAGTTAACATGAAAAACTATAACAAAAAAATGAAACATAAAAAACAAAGAGAGGCAAGAAATGGACGAGATTATTGATTTAATTCAAAAACAAAATGATATTTTAAGAATCGACAGTTCTTTTGTTGAAATTAAAACAGGAATTGAGTTTAAAAAAGGCGCTGCGCTTCGAATTTTCATTAAAAAAGACGGCGACACATTCTTCATAACCGACAACAAAAACACATTAAGATTTATGAGCACAATGTATGAACTTACAGCGCAAGACGTTAAAAAATGCATTTCCGATGTTGTCAACCACTATCATTTTAGAATTGAAAAAGGCGAAATTAAAGGAGAAATAACTTCTTCAAACGCAAAAAAACGTTTTAACGAATTTATGATTTGCTGCGAAACCTTGGCAAATATGTATATTTTCTTCGACGAACCAGAAGAAGAATAGGGAAAAAATAAATTTAAAAAGAGAAAATCTGAAAAGATTTTCTTTTTTGTTTTGTAAGAAACTTAAATTGTGGTATCCTAATATTGAATAGGTTGTGCTTTTTTAAGCACAGAAACAGGTTTTTAACATGATACAACAAAAATTTTATAACGCAAAAGACGACTTTGCGCTAATTTGCGATATGTCGAAAGAACTTAACCTTTGCGAAAAAACGGTTGAGCTTTTGTTTTCGCGCGGGCTTACAACAAAAGAAAAAATTTTAAAATTTTTCAACCCAACAAAAGAAGATTTTAACAACCCTTTTTTGCTTTCGGGAATGAAAGAAGCAACCGATAAAATTAAAAATGCAATTGAAAACAAAAAACGAATTCTCATTTTTGGCGATTATGATGTTGACGGGGTTTCCGCAACAGCAATTATGCTTAAAACTCTTTCAAAACTTGGAGTTAGCGCGCAATACTATCTTCCAAATCGATTTGTTGACGGCTATGGATTAACCAATGCAGTTATCGACAAAATTAACGCTAATTTTGCGCCAGAACTTATTATAACAGTGGACTGCGGAATTTCTTGCAAAAACGAAGTTGACTATGCAAAAAGCCTTGGAATTGACGTTATTGTGACCGACCACCATGAAATTCCAGCCCAGCTTCCAAACTCAATTATTGTTAACCCAAAAATTTTAAATCAACCCTACCCTTTCCACGACCTTTGCGGAACAGGTGTTGCATTTAAAATTTCTCAAGCGCTTTTAGGAAACGAAGAGGCTGAAGAATTTTTGCCAATTGCAGCAATTGCAACAATTGCCGATATTGTTTCTTTAACAAGCGAAAATCGTGCAATTGTTTCTCTTGGGCTTCAACTTTTTGAAAAATATTTGCCAATTGGGCTTAAATCCCTTTTTAAGGAAAACAAAGTTTCAATTAAAAACGCAAATTCAACCGACATTGCCTTTAAAATTGCCCCAAAACTTAATTCAAGCGGACGCATGGGCGACGCAGCCGATTCTCTTAAACTCTATCTTGAAACAAACCCCGTTTTAATTAAGGCGCAAATTGCAAAAATTGTTGAGCATAACACCCGCCGCCAAAAAGCGTGCAATGATGTTTATGACGATTGCGTTAATATGCTTAAAGATGTTAATCTTTCTTCAATTCGCGCAATTGTTCTTTGTTCAAAAAAATGGGATAGCGGAATTTTAGGAATTGTTTGCGCACGTCTTGTTGAAACCTATAATCGCCCTGCCTTTCTTTTTTCTGAGGAAGATGGCGTTTTGAAAGGTTCGGCACGAAGTTTGCAAGATGTTAATGTCCACGAACTTCTTTCAAGTATGCAAGACATTTTGGAAACGTTTGGCGGGCATAAAATGGCGGCTGGGCTTTGCCTTAAAAAGCAACATTTTAAAGAATTTGCAAGTCGTGTTAACAATTTCATTTTGTCAAAAGTAAGTTCAAAGGCGTTTATGCCAATCTACTACTACGACCTTGACATTGAGGAAAGTATGATTTCGGATAAGTTCCTTTCCGAACTTGAAAAATTTGAACCATTTGGGCTTAACAACTCAAAACCACTTTTCAAAATTTCGTCTTCAAACGCAAAAATTTCGCAACTTAAAAACTTTTCAACCCACTATAACATCAACATTGGCAAACTTAGTTTGTTATATTTCAACTGCACGGAAAAATATTTTTCGCTTAAATATGCAAAAAGAAAAAATGTTATTTTCGAAATACAAAACAAACAAGGCTCTTTAATTAAGGGAATTGTTAAGAATTTTGACGGCGGCTTTGAACTTGACAAAAGTTTTTCGGCAAGTTTGGATGCGTTTGCTTTCGAACAGCTTAAATATCTTGGACGAGAAGGCAATTGCAAAATTGAATACTATGATAAGCCAAAACTAATTGAACTTCTTGCGGAATGCAACGGCTGCCCTTTTGGAACAATTTTTGTTTCAACAAGAAGCGCGTCCTATCGAAGTTTTGTTGAGGACTACACAAGCAAAAACATCTCCGACCTTTTTGTTTTCAACAACTCGTCCGATTCCGCATATAACGCACTCTATCTCTATCCAACAAATCTTAACACTTTCAAAAACTATAAAAAAATTGTTTTTCTTGAACCTGTTCTAGATAAATCATATTTAAACGAAATTTCAAAGAAAACAAAAGCAACAAT
The DNA here is from genome assembly GCA_900544595.1 of uncultured Bacillota bacterium. GTDB lineage: Bacteria > Bacillota > Clostridia > Christensenellales > UBA1242 > UMGS687. Next base: position 166,777 of record UQVQ01000001.1, read on the forward strand.
TTTTCTGCCTTCATTTGGCTCTTTCCCTAAAAACCTTTTTCCCTCTCTTACCCTTTCAAGAGCCGCTTTTGCCGATTTCTTTGTTAAGCTTAAACAATTTAACGGTCAAAAATTCTTAAACCTTTCGCATTTGTATAACTCAATTTGCAAGTCGATTAAAATTCCGTTTAATTGTTTCTATATTTACTATCTTGTTCTAAGCGAACTTGAAATAATTAAAGTTACAAGCGGCGAAACTTTAACGCTTGAAATTCAAGACGGCAAAAAGACAGACCTTTCAAAATCTAAAATTCTTTCAACGGTTAATTTCTTAAAACAATTTAATAAATAAATGAGGAAAATATGAACGTAACATACATTGGAACAAACTATGAAAAAGAACTTGGCGAAATTCTTTCGCTTTTCTTTCCAACCTTTGAAAAACAAGACGATCACACAATTGTTTTTGAAAAAACAGAAACCGAATACAAAATTACAATTGATGAAAACACCTACACTTTCCCAAAAACAAATTTAAAAGAAAAGAACGACGAAAAGCGCGCGTTCTATCTTGCCCTTTCAAAACATTTTAACAAGACTTTTGAATGGGGTTCGATAACAGGTGTTCGCCCAACAAAACTTGCCTATGACCTTCTTGAAAACGGAACTTCAAAATATATGCTTAAAGAAACGCTTATGCAGAACTATTGTCTTTCGGAAAGCAAAGCAAAACTTCTTAAAGAAATTGTTTCAAATCAAAATTGCATAATAAAAAACGACAGCCTTGTTGACATTTTCGTTAACATTCCAATTTGCCCTTCAAGATGCAAATATTGCAGTTTCATTTCGTCGGAATATGACAAAGTTAAAGACATTGTTCCAACATATATTGATTGCTTGCTTAAAGAAATTGCCGAAATTAAACAAATTATTAACAACAAAAATCTCATTGTTCGCTCAATCTATATTGGCGGCGGAACGCCAAGCGTGCTTTCTTCTCAAGAACTCGACAAAATTTTAAGTCAACTTGCCTATCCTTCGGTTGAATTCACGGTTGAAGCAGGACGCCCAGATTCAATAACTCGCGAAAAACTTGAAGTTTTAAAGCGCAACAATGTAACTCGAATTTGCGTTAACCCACAAACTTTTTGCGAAAAAACGCTTAAACTGATTGGGAGAAAACACACTGTTAAAGATGTCATTTCCGCCTATGCAATGGCTGTTGAATTTGGATTTAATGTTAACATCGACCTTATTGCCGGGCTTCCTGGCGAAAAATTTTCAACCTTTAAAAAATCAATTGAAACAGCAATTGAAATGGCGCCAGCAAACATAACAATCCATTCTCTTGCTCTTAAACGCGGCTCGAATTTAACAAACGAAGCAATAAAAACAAAAGACATTTCGGCTTTTGATTGCGCCGCCCCAGAAGAAGTTAAAAAAATGATTGACTACTCTTCCAAACGACTCCACGAAGAAGGTTATTTGCCATACTATATGTATAAGCAAAAAAACACACCGCTTGGTCTTGAAAATGTTGGTTATTGCCAGAAAGGAACTGTTTGCATATTTAATGTTGACAGTATGGAAGAAACTTGTTCGGTTCTTGCCTGCGGCGCAAATGCAATTTCAAAACGCGTTTTCTCAATTGAAAACCGAATTGAAAGAAGCGCAAATGTTAAATTTATTGAAGAATATATTTCAAGAATTGACGAAATGATTGAACGCAAAAAAGAGCTTTTTAGTTAAAAAAATGAACAAAACCTGCCAATAATTTTTTATATAATCCCAAATAACAAATAAAAAAGAGCCATCTAGGCTCTTTTTTTTAAGTGAAACTTTTAATTTGAATTTTTAAAAAAGAATTCAAATAAAAATTATTTTTTTAAAGTTACGTTTTAAAGGCTTTTTCGCAAACACTTTTTTTGCAAGCAAATTATCTTATTCTGCTGGGATAATGCGAATGTTATCAAGAGGTCTTTTTGTTTGCTCGAAAACAATTGTTCCAATTTGACCAAGTTGAGCATCAGTTAAATCTTCTCTTTTTGCTTTAACAATAACATTGATGTTTTCAGTTGTTGTTGTTAAAACAACATCTTCAAAGCCAAGCCCTTTAAGCAAGCCTTCGGTTGTAAGTTCTGTTTCCATTGCATCAACAAGCGCTTTTCGACTTGTTTCTGCAAGGTCTTTTGCTTCTTGACTGCTTGTTTCGTCGGCGATTATGCCTTTATAGTATAAAATTGCTGCTTCTCTTGAAGCATCTCTATCTGCACGATAGGAAGAATAGAAATCGAGGTTTGAGTTTTGATTTGAAACCTGCTGTGTTGCGTTGTTATTTAAAGCAATGTTGAGATACCCCGTTACAACCAAAAGCGCAACCATAACCGACAAAATAATTATTTTTTTCGTTTTGCTCATAAAATTAAATCTCCTTTTTAAATTATTTTCCCGCCAAAACTTCAATGTTGGCCTGCGGGACATCAACCAATGCTTGAATTGCTTTGATAATTTCAAGTTTAACTTTTGTGCTTTCTGCTCCTTTCGCAACAACAACAATACCGCCAATTTCTGGCATTATTTCTTTAACAATAATTGCATCGTTTGAAACAATGATTGGAGAAGAAGTTGTTATTTTTGAAGTTGTTGAGTTGCCATTTCCTTCGTTCTTATTGATTTTTTCTTCATCGTTTGTTGCATAAACGTATTCGGGTCCACTTGCAAGCGTAACCATAACCGAAACATTCCCAACGCCGTCAATTTTTGAAATTATGTTTGAAAGTTTACTTTCAATCATTGCGGCATATTCCGAAACTGAAGTTGTTTGCGTGGTTTCGCCTTTGGAAGAGGTTTTGAAAGTTGAAAAATAGATTAAAAGAACAACAGCAGCAAGAACAACGGCAATAACAATTTCGATGTGCTTAATACTTCGAAGTTTTTGAAAAAACTTGAAGTTTGAAAAAAGTCCCTTTTTTTCTGTTTTTTCTTCCAACTTTTTCCCTCCTTTCAAGCGTTTTTCCCTTAGCAGAAAACAATGCTGTTTTTTTCAATTTGAACATATTTTAAAACGCTTTTAATAACAAGTTCACTAATATCTTTATGCTCTAAATTTGAAGAAATAACCATTTTGCTTAAATCGACAAAAACAGCATCAATCTTTAATTTGTCCGTGAAAATGTTTGCGCTAAGCGTAATTTTAATTTCGCTTGCTCCTTGCTCCGAAAGGTCCGCCTCAATCATATTTTCAAGGCTTTCAATTCGGTCTTTATTAACTTTGAAAATAAAGTCTTCTTGAATTACCATTGCGTCGTTTTCTTTGAAAATGTTTGAAAGGGAAAAATCTTTATTAAAAAGCGACGGAAGAGGCGAAACAACAACCAAAACAACAACAAACGCAAAAATGCCTTTAATATATTTTTTTGTTTGCCCGTTTGGCAAAATTAAATCAACCAAAACCCCAAGAACGCAAACGCCCGCAATTGCCATAACCCAAGCCGAAATTCCGCTCATTTTCCCTCCTTTTATTAAATTTTTCTCAAAATTTTTAGATGTAGTTTGCCGTGCACATAATAAGCCCAGTTGTTATTAAATACATAAAAGAAACGCCAATTATCATTGTTGCAAGATAGGTTAAGGTTTTGCCAACTGTAAAAATGAATTCGGAAACACGGCTGTCGGTTAGTGGCTCTAAAATTGCGGCGGCAAGTTTTAAAACAAGCGAGAAAACAGCAATTTGAACAATTGGCGAAACAACCGATGCAAACATCAAAACAAGCGCGCTTGCTCCAACCCCATTTTTAATTAGCATACTGGACGAGAGAATAACATCAAACCCTTCCGAAAGATAACCTCCAAGAAGCGGAACATAGGAACGAATTGCATATTTTGCGGTTCGAATTGAAACCCCGTCGTAGGTGCTTGCGGTTATTCCCTGAATTGCTAAAAATGCCATGAAAATTGTGAAAACCGTTCCTGTTATCCATTTGAATGCCGAGCCAAAAAACTTAGTGAATTTTTCAAGTTTAACATTTGTTGAGATGTTTGAAACAATTGTGAAAACAATCATGAAAATGAAAAGCGGCATCAAAATCGATGCAAAAATTTGCATAATAAAACTGCTTAAAAACGCAACTGCTGGCTGATAGACCGCAACAGATGCCGTTCCTCCAATTGCAGTCATAAGAGTTAGCAAAATTGGAAAAACAACTTCCATTTGCGTTTTAATAAGCTGGATTGTGTTTGATGTTGACGTTATAAGCCGCGTCACACCCGTCATTGTTAAAATTATGATAACGCCATAACAAACGAAATGGATTATGTCGCCAATTGATTTTCCGTTGTTTTCGCTTTTGATGTTTGAAACAAACCCACAAATTATTGCAATAATAATTATTGAGGCAAGAAGCGGAACATATTTTAAAATGTCATCAAAAACAAGGTTAACAATTGCCGTGAAAATTGATTTTTGCCCCGTTGCAAAAGTTCCGTTAATAACGCTTTCAATTTTTCCTTTAAAACTGTTTGCGCCAAAAATTTCAAGTTCATTTGAATTAAGCGACGAAAGAACATCGTCGATGTTTGAAAAATTAAGTTTATCAAGCTGTCCTTTTATGCTTTCCTCAAGTTGCTGTTCAAGGCTTTTTTCTTCAACTTCATCGGCATAAACAACCGAAATTTGCGGACAAAATTGGAAAAGGACAAGCGCAAAAATTGCGAAAAAAATTAAAATGTTTCGCGCAAGTTTAAATTTTTTGCTGTAAGAAAAAATAAATTTTTTCATGGCAAAAGCCCCGCAATGATTTCAATTATATTCGAAACAATTGGAAGCGCAAGAACAAGGATAACAATCTTTCCACCAAGCAAAATTTTATCGGCAACAGAATTAACACCCGCGTCTTGACAAAGAGAGGCGGAAAATTCGGTTATATATCCAATGCCAACAATTTTTAAAATCGTTGAAAAAAGACCTGTTGTAAGCCCACTTTTTTCAATAATTTTGCTGAATGTGTCGAACACGTTTGTTAAACTGTTTGCAATCATAAGGAGTATTAAAATTCCACCCGTTATGCTTACGATAACAGAAATTTCGGGCTTAACTTGACGAACAATTAAGGCCGTTATTGCGGTTATAATTCCAACTCCAATAATTTTGAAAATTTCCAAATTTTGCTCCCAGTTTTAATTAAAGTTTAAACATTGTTCGAACGGTGTCGAAAAGCGTGTTAATTAAATTTAGCACCATAAGCAAAACAACAATGAGCCCAGCAAGCGTTGAAAGAGTTGCAATTTCCTCTTTGTTTGAGTGCTTTAAAATTTGATTAACAACCGCGGTTATAATTCCAACCGCTGCAATTTTGAAAATGATTTCAACGCCCATCTTTCCTCCTCAATTTTTTAAATTAAAATGATAACAACAAGTGCTCCAAAAAGAAGCATAAGTTTTAACGAAAGCGAACCAAATTTTTTGTTTTCCTCATCTGCGTTGCTTTGAAAATTTAAAAATTTGTTTTTGAAATTGTTGATGTCTGCAACTTGGCAACTTACGTCAAGTCGTCCAAGACTTTTAAAAAACAAGACAATGTTTTCCTGTTCTTCTTTTGAAAGGAGCGTTGAGCCCTTAAACAACAAGTTTGGCGTAACTTCGCTTGATTTAAGACTTAAAAAGTCTAAATATCTTTCCAAAACATTTTTAAAGTCTTTTGAAAAATTTGCTAAGTTGCTTGAAACAATTGTTTTTAAGGTTTCTTTTGAGAAACTTATGTCAACGCAAAGTTTTTCGCAAAACAAAATTAAATCGGCAAAAAATCGCTTGCGCCTTCGATAGAACCTTGCAAACCCAAAGCCAATGTACCCCATTCCAACAAGAACAACTCCAACTAAAATAAATTTCATTCTTCTCCTCTGAAAATTGGCGAAAAATTTTCGTCGAAAACCCCTTCAAATGTTCCCGGCCCTTCTCTTGACGAAAGAACAACATATCTTTCAAAAATTTTCTTCTCCAAAAGTTTTTCGAAGCACGGTTTTTTAAGGAGTTCGGCAACTGTTGCCGCATGGACAGTTGCAATTGTTCCAACGCCGCAATTTGCCGCATATTCAATTGCCTTTAAGTCCTCTTCCCCGCCAAGTTCGTCGCACGCAACAATTGAAGGCGAAAGCGCGCGAATTCCAAAAACAAACCCTTCCTTTTTTGAAATGAACGACAGAACATCACAAAAATTGCTGTTTAAAAGTTCAAGGTTTGTTCCGCCCGAAATTTCTCCTCTTTCGTCCAATACAAGCGTGCTAAGGCAAATGTTCCTCGATGAAAGTTGGAACAAGAAATCGCGAAGAAAAGTTGTTTTTCCCGCTCCTGGAGGCGAAACGATAAGCGTGTTTCGAAAAACTCCCTTATCCAAAATGTATCTGAAAGCCGAAAGGCTGCAATTTTTAATAACATGCGGAATTCTTATAACAAGCGAAGTGAAATTTTTAATTGTTTTAACTCTGTTTTCCTCGCAAACTGCTGTTCCCGCAATTCCAATTCGAATTCCCCCTTCAATTGTTAAAAAGCCTTGTTTAATTTGGTCGTTAACGGCGTAAATTGAACATTCGCTTGCGCGAAAAACAATGTTTTCAATGTCCGCTTTGGAAACAATAATTGCGTCGGTTTCTTTATTGGTTATTCCATTCTCCGAAAGAAAATAGGAATTTGCGCCAAGCGTTACAATTGCTGGGCGCGCCTGACGAAGCCGAATTTCACACACTTGCTTTAAATTAACGTGTCTTAAAAGAGCCAAAGCAAGAGGCTGAGGGAAGATTTTTAAAAATGTTTCTTCAAAATTTTGTTCCATATTGTAAGGTATTTTTAATTCAACAAAAAAAACTTGCGAAATTTGGGTTTTAACGCAAGTTTTTGTTTTTCTTTAAGAAAAATAAATTGAAAACAATTAAATTTTTTGTTATTTTTCTTATAAAAAAATGCTTGATTAGTTCAAGCATTTATTTTCTTACTTAACTCTTTCCATGTAGGTTCCAGTTCTTGTGTCAACGCGAATTTTATCGCCTTGGTTAACGAAAAGAGGAACGTTAAGAGTGTAGCCAGTTTCAAGTTTTGCTGGTTTATAGCCTGCTTTTGATGTGTCGCCTTGAATTCCTGGTTCACAATCAGTTATTGTAAGCTCAACAAACATTGGTGGTTCAACCGAGAATGGAGAGCCTTTATAAAATTGAATTGTTGCCATCATATTTTCAACCATGAAATTGAGAGCATCTTCAACTTGGCTTCTGTTAAGAGGAATTTGGTCGTAAGTTTCCATATCCATAAAATAGAAAATTTCGCCTTCGTTGTAAAGATATTGCATTTCCTTTCTTTCAATAACTGCAACTTGGAATTTATCCGAAGGGTTGAAAGTTCTTTCAAGAACTTGACCTGTTACGATGTTTTTAATTTTTGCTCTAACGAATGGAGAACCTTTTCCTGGTTTAACGTGAAGAAAATCAACAACTAAATAGATGTTTCCGTCCATTTCAAAAGTAACGCCTTTTCTAAAATCGCCTGCTGTAATCATAAAATCTCCTTAATTTATTTTTTCCAAAGTAAGTTATAACATAATTTTCAAGCATTTGCAACAATTTTTTATGCCCTTATGCCCTTTCAAAGGCATTTTTAAGCGCTAATGCATCTGTTGCCATATTATCTCTCGACTCGCAAATTATCATTGGTTTAAGCCCTAAATCCTTAATTGCTTTCATAAGCGGCTCAAAATTTGGCCCATACTGCCCATTATCGAAATTTAAGTGACGAACTTCGCCCTTGCCGCCATATTCAATCATCGAAAAATGTATGTGACAGTTCGACGCCCTTTCAAATCCAAGTTTTTCAATTGCAAGTTCAAAAACTTTTCGATAGTCCTCATATGTTCCAAAATTCCCAAGGTTAAGCGCATAGATATGCCCAAAATCGAAAGTTGGAACATAAATTTCGTCAACCGTGCAAAGGTCGATTATTTCCTCATATGTTCCAATTTGCATTGATTTTCCCATTGTTTCTGGGCAAAGTGTTAAATTCCCAAAACCATTTTCCTTAACTTTTTTTGCAAGAATCTCAAGCCTGTTTCGAGTAAGTTCAAGCGCTCTTTCGCGCGAAAGTTTCCCTTGCGAAGCCGCGTGAAAAACAAGATGCTTCCCGCCCATAAGGTTAAGATAGTTAAGCCCAGTTAAAACATAACCATACGATTTTTCAATCATTTCTTCGCTTTCGTTTGCAAAGTTTATGTAGTATGGCGCGTGAATGCTCATTGTAATTCCGTTTTCCAAAGCAACTTTTCCAAGTTCTGCTGCTTTTTCGCTTCCCATAACATATCCTTTTCCAAAAGAATATTCATAAGCATTAAGTCCAAGGCTTTTAAGCCATGCGGGCGCTTGCAAACTGCTCTTATAGCCAAGGTCATAAAACAACTTACTGTTCCCCGAAGGCCCGAACAAAATTTTTTCCATCATTCCTCCAATAAAAATGTTTCAACTTTAATTTTTCCGTCATCAAAATTGTTTGCAGTTCCAAAAAATCTATTTCCGCAAACAAGTTTAAATTGTCCGCTTAAAACAGGAAGATTAAAAACGCTTTTCCCGTCTAAAATTGCTTTTCCTTCCTCGCTTGACAAACTTAAAACTGGCAAATCAACAACATCAAAAGAACTTAAAAGTTCATATTTTCCGTTTTTAATTTCATCAAGTGTAAAACTGTTTTTAATGTCAAATTTCCCACATTTTGTGCGTGTTATGCAAAGCATAGCACCACAACTTGCGGTGTTATGCGACAAATCTCGACATAAACTTCTAATATACGTTCCCGCGCTGCATTCAATTTCAAACTCGTAAAGCTGGTTTTCAAAAACTTTTCCCAAGTTCTTTTCTTCAAACTCTTTTTCAGAGTGAAACTCTAAAAATCTTTCTTTAAGTTCGTTCAATTTTTCAGTTGATGGCTTTCCAATAAGTTTAAAGGAAAAGATTTCAACCTCCCTTTCTTTAAGGTCAATTTTTTCGCCCTTTCTTGCCAAGTCATAAGCAACTTTTCCATTAACTTTAAGCGCTGAAAATTGAGGAGGAAGCTGTTTAATTTTTCCAATAAAATTTGGAAGTTCATTTTCAATTTGTTTCTTTGAAACTTCCTTCAAATTAACATTTGTTATTTCGCCTTCTGCATCGAGAGTTGAGGTTTCAAAGCCAAACGCAAAAACTGCACGGTAGGTTTTTCTTTTTTTAAGGAAAAAATCAAAAAGGCGCGTTGATTTGCCAAGAGTGATTGGCAAAACTCCGTCGCCCAAAACATCAAGAGTTCCCAAATGCCCCGCTTTTTTTGCGCCAGTTAATTTTTTAACAATGTTTGCCGCCGTGTTTGAACTTATTCCCGCCGGCTTGTTTAACACGATAACTCCGTTCAAGTTTCCTCACATACTTTTATTGTCGTTTCTTTGAATTTCTTTAACACATTCGTCCAAAACTTTTTTAAATTCTTTTTTGAAATTGCCATGAATATTGCAACCCGACGCGTTTTTATGCCCGCCGCCGCCAAAAACAGAGGCAACACGGTTAACATCGTAGTTTTCAATTGAACGAAGCCCAAGGCGATATTCATTATTCCCGCGTTCTTTAACGGTTATGTTAATTTTCGAGTCGTCAACATTGCAAATTATGTGCATAAAAGTTGTTACATCGCTTGATTTAACGTGTAACTTTTTAAGGTCTTTAAGTTTTGCATAGAAATATGTCACACCCTTATAGTATTGCAATTTTTTTGCCATATAAGCAATAAGTTTAAGTTGGTCAATCGACTTTTTCTTGTGCAAATTGATGTTAACCGTGTCGTAATCGGCGCCAAGGTCGATAAGTTCGCCTGCATATTTGTGGGTTAACGCGGTTATGTTAGAGTTTGAAAAACGATTTGTGTCGGAACTTATTGCTGCAAAAAGGCAAGTTGCCGCATCGGCTTCAATTTCAAAGTTCATTTCCTTTAAAAGTTCAAAAAGAACTTCCCCGCAAGATGAATAGCTTTTAACATAGTTGATTGTTGCGTAATTCGTGTTGCTAACGTGATGGTCGATATTTATTGTTTTTTCGGCGTTTTTATATGCCTCTTCATATTTTCCAAGACGTTGCGTGTTTGAAGAATCAAGAGAAACAAGCAAATCAAATTTTGAAAAGTCAACTTCGTTTTCGTGCTTTAACTCTTCTTTATTAAACGCATCTTGGTTATTTTTTTCGTGTAAATTTATTTTCTCATAATTTTTCAAAAAAGAAAAACGATCTGGAATTTCGCTGTCGCAAAATAACTGAACATTTTTTCCATTTTTAGTTAAAACATCATATAATCCAAGAATACACCCAATTCCGTCGCAGTCGCAATTAATATGCGTGAAAAGCGCAAGGCTGCGCGCGCTGTCTAATTCATCTTTAATTTCTTTTGCACTTAATTCCATTTATAAACCTCTTAATAAAGATATCTTACCATAAACTGCCCCGCCGCGCAATAAATTTTTAAGAAAAAATATGTTTAAAAAATTTTTAAAAAATGGTTGACAAAAGTTTTTGTATATATTATTATAAAACTCGCCTGACAAATTCAATTTGTCGCGGGATAGAGCAGCTAGGTAGCTCGTCGGGCTCATAACCCGAAGGTCGGAGGTTCGAATCCTCCTCCCGCAACCAGTTTTAAGAAACGGAAGGTTTCATAAGTATGGCGACGTAGCTCAGTTGGCTAGAGCGTTCGGTTCATACCCGAAAGGTCGAAGGTTCGAATCTTTCCGTCGCTACCAAAATTGGTCCCGTGGTCAAGTGGTTAAGACACCGCCCTTTCACGGCGGTATCATGGGTTCGAATCCCGTCGGGATCACCACAGCAAAAACTCCCTATTTACCAAGTAAGTAGAGAGTTTTATTTTTTCTTCTCTCTCTCTCAGTTTTTCGCAAACCATCGTAAAATTGCGGACAAATTGCCAATATCGGGATTCGAACTAAAAATTTTAAAAAACTTCCCTAAAAAAATTCCAAATATTTTTATATTTTTAAAGAAAGTGATATACTTTTTGTATGATAAAAATTAAAAATAAGGAACAAAGCATTGAATTTATTAACCAAATGGGGCTTAACTGTATGCCACAAGCGGTTTTAGACAAAACAAACAAAGAACGTGTTAAACATTTTTTTGAAGATAATCCTGCGAATGAATATATTATTCGCGACATTTTCACGCCAATGGGAAAATATGCATTTGTTAAAAATTTTGACGAGGCAGAAAAATATTTGGAAACAATTTCGGCAAATAAATTTTCAATTTCCGTTTCTTTTAATGGGCTTGAAAGAGTTTTACTTGGCGACATTTTCGTTAAAGACAATTTTGTTACGCTTAGCGCGAGCACGTCGCAAAATGCAAACCACCGCAACATCTACACCACCCCTGAAATTTCGCTTTCGTGCGAACTTTTTGACGACAGGCTTTGGAACGTTCCGGGCTTTGAAAAACTTATTGATTACATTAACGAACATAATTTATATGAAGTTATTGTTGAATTTGCGGTTTTCAAAAACAAAGTTGGAACGCAAAAAAACAATGTTGTTATAATTGAACTTAGGAGCGACTATTAAAATGGAAGCAATTGAAATTAAGAACATAACAAAAGAATTTAAAAATTTAACTGCTCTTTCAAATGTTTCGCTCGAAATTCACGAAGGCGAATGTTTTGCTCTCCTTGGCCCAAACGGCGCGGGAAAAACAACGCTTATCAAAATTCTTTCGTGTCTTCTTTCGCCAACAAGCGGAACAGCTTTAATTTTGGGAAACGACATTTTGCAAAAAGAAAATGAAGTTAAAAAAGTTATTGCTGTTTGCCCTCAAGAAACGGCAATTGCAAAAAACTTAACTGCTCTTGAAAATCTTGAAATGATTGCTGCAATTTGCGGAAAAACAAAAAAAGATGCAAAAGAACTTGCAGAAAGATTTGAACTTTTGAAAAATCCAAAACAACTTTCAAAAAACCTTTCTGGCGGAAACAAACGCCGTCTTTCAATTGCAATGGCTCTTTTGCCAGAGCCAAAAGTTTTGTTCTTGGACGAACCAACTCTTGGGCTTGACATTGAAGCGCGAATTGAACTTTGGGATTTAATTAAAAGCCTTCGCGGGAAAACAACAATTGTTTTAACAACCCACTATCTTGAAGAGGCCGATAAACTTTCAAACAGAATTGGCGTTATTAAAGGCGGGAAAATTATTGAACTCGACACGCCTGAAAACTTAAAGAAAAAATATGCAAAAGAGGGCGAAACAAATCCTTCAATTGACGATATTTACATTCGAATTATTAAGGGAGAAAAAAATGAGATTTAAAGGCCTTGCAAAACGCAATTTCTTGGAAATGATTCGCGACCCACTAACAAGTTTGCTTGGAATTCTTTTTCCATCAATTTTGCTTATTATGTTTGTTTTAATTAACAGAGCGGCAACAGAAAAACTTCCAATTTTTGAGGTTGGTGCAATTCTTCCTGGAATTATTGTTCTTGGATTTTGCTTGGATATGATTTTAATTGCAAATTTCATTTGCAAAGATAAGGACGACTCGCTTATGGCAAGATTCCAAACTCTTCCCCTTCGCCCTGTCGATTTTGTTTTGGCATACTCCGTTCCTTTCCTTGCATTCTCGCTTATTCAAATTGTTTTCACGTTTTTAATTGGATTTGTTGTTGGGCTTCAAGCAACAGTTGGAATTTTAGTTGCAATTCCTCTTCTTTGGTTCTTCTCTCTTTTCTTTATTGCGCTTGGGGTTATTCTTGGAACATCGGGCTCAACAAACCTTGTTCTTTCGCTTGGAAATGTTTTGGTTTTTGTTATAACCTTTTTAAGCGGCGCATGGATGGATTTAAACTGGCTTGGAGGCTTTGGGAAATTTGCACGCGTGCTTCCTTTCGCAAACGCTGTTGAGGCCGGGAGAGAACTTATTGCCTGGAACGGATTTAATTTTAACCATCTTTATTTCATCTTTGGCTACACTCTTTTAATTGTTGGAGTTTGCATTTTAGTTTTTGTTTTAATGTTAAAACGAAAAGCAATTTCAAGAGGCAAAAACAAAACTAAAAAAGAATAAAATTAAAAAGAATAAAAAGATTTTTAAAGGAAAAAATACCTTTTAAGCAATTAAGAGGTGTTTTTTTATGGCGAATATTGTTTCTGTTACGGGGGTTAACACATCGCAACTTCCAAAACTTAAAAACGCAGACCTTATGGAACTTTTAAGAAAAGTTAAGGCTGGCGACGAATTTGCGCGAGATGAATTTATCATTGCAAATTTGCGCCTTGTTTTAAGTGTTGTCCAGCGTTTTGGAGGGAACAAGGGAAAAGCTGATGATCTTTTTCAAGTTGGCTGCGTTGGACTGATTAAAGCAATGGATAACTTCAATATGGATTTGAATGTTAAATTTTCAACCTATGCCGTTCCAATGATAATTGGCGAAATTCGAAGATATCTTCGCGATAACACCCCTGTTCGAGTTACGCGAAGTTTACGCGACACGGCATATCGCGCGCTTCAATCTCGCGAAAAACTTACAGCATCGCAAAACACCGACCCAACTCTCGACGAAATTGCCGAAGATATGAACGAAAGCGTTAAAAACATTGCAATTGCGCTTGACGCAATTTCCGACACAGTTTCTCTTTCCGACCCAATCTATTCAAGCAAAGGCGAAAGCATAAGGGTTATGGACCAAGTTGCCGATCCTAAAAATGATGTTGAAAGCCTTATTGAAAGGTTTGCTCTTCGCGAAGCTCTTTCAAACCTTTCCCCTCGCGAAAAAGAAATAATTATGCTTCGCTATTACATTGGAAAAACGCAAATGGAAGTTAGCGAAGAAATTGGAATTTCTCAAGCGCAAGTTAGCAGAATGGAAAAAAATGCGCTTGAAAGCATAAGGAAAAACATCACATAAAAAAACGGCTTAATGCCGTTTTTTATTATTGCTCTTGACCAAGATTATATTTTTGCTCAAGTTCATTTAAAAATTTTTCTGTTTTTGCCATTTCCCTTTCGCCATATTTTTGATTAAAATAATTTAAGTCGTTTTGATATGCTGCTATTGATTTTAAGCAATTAACAATTTTTGTGTCGGTTTTGTTTTCAAGCCTTTCTTGATAGGATTGAGTTTTTGCAAGTTTTTCAAATTCCAATTTTCTTTCTTCAAGTTGGTCGATTTTTGCTTCGCAGAAATATGGTTGGAAGAAGAAAGTTGAAAGAAGATTAACAAATTTCTCTGGAAAACTTTCGCTTATTAAATTTAAGTTTGAATCGAAAGGGCTTTCTGTTCCAACTGTTTGAGCAACATGCCCAAAATCATCGTCAACTTTAACATAGGTAATCCCAATTCCGTTTTCTTTTGCATATTCCAAGAAGGTCTGAGCTGGATGCGCTGGGTCATATTCAAAAAAATTCATATATTCGTCAATTTCAAATTCATTTTCTGTTAAGAATTTTTCAACATTTTCGCCGTGAATTTCTCTTTCGCAATTTGCCTTGAAAAAGTCAACAAATCTGTTAAATTGCTCGCAATTTGCGCCTTCTTGAAGATAGATTAGTTCAACAACTGAATTATTTTCAACCTCGGTTTTTCTTGCCCAAACAATTTCGCTTCCTTCATAGATTTCAAAACCAACAAGTTGTTTTTCGTTTAGCTTATTAAGCCATTTTGTGTTCATTTTTCTCTCCTTTAAACTTTGCCTATCATATCAAAAAAAACAGGTTCTGTCAAGAAGATGCAAAATTTATTGATAAAACCCGTTTTCAAAACAACAAAAAAGCGATATATCCTATCGCTTTTTAAATTAACCTGCAAAGTTCTATTTCATAAGAGGAAATAAAACAACATCGCGAACTGAAGGTTGATTAAACATAACAACCATAAGACGGTCGAGCCCAAAACCAAGACCGGAAATTGGAGGCATTCCGTGTTCCATTGAAAGCATAAAATCTTCGTCAAGATCCATTGCTTCGTCGTCCCCTTGGCTTTTTGCTTTTGCTTGTTCTTCGAAAGTTTGGCGTTGAACAATTGGGTCAACAAGCTCGGAATATGCCTTGCAAAGTTCGCATCCAACTGCAAGAACTTGGAACATATCAATAAGGCGATTGTCTTTGTCATTTCTTCTTGCAAGAGGAACAAGACACGCTGGATAGTTATATAAAACTGTTGGTTGAACAAGGTCTTGACGGATTTTGCGTTTATAGATGAAATCGATAACTCCCCCGCAAGTTTTAATTCCGTCGAAATCTTCCTCTTTGAAAAGTCCCGTTTCAACAACTTTTGAGATAAGTTCTTTAACATCGCTAAATTCAACAAAATCAAAACCTAAAATTTCGCGCATGGTTGCTGTGTAGTCAACTCTTTTCCATTCTGCGCCAAAATCAAGTTCAATTCCTTGATACATAACCTTTGTTGTTCCAATAACTTCCGTTAAAAGGGAACGAATAAATTCTTGGAAAAACTTAATGTTATTTTCAAAGTTCCAATAAGCGGCATACCACTCGCACATTGTGAATTCTTGCAAGTGTTGAGTGTCCATACCTTCGTTTCTGAAAACTTTTCCCATTTCAAAAACTCTGTCGAACCCGCCGCAAATAACCTGTTTCAAATAGGTTTCTGGCGCAATTCTAAGGTTGCACATTTTGTTAAGCGCGTTATGTTTCGTGAAAAAAGGTTTTGCGCTTGCTCCGCAAACTGCGCTTTGAAGAATTGGGGTTTCAACTTCCATAAATCCATGTTCTGTTAAGAATTTACGAATGAAAGTCATGGCCTTGCTTCTTCCCATCATAACTTTTCGGCTTTCTTCGTTTGAAATAAGATCCAAATATCTTTGACGATATTTTTGTTCTTGATCTGTAAGTCCGTGGAATTTTTCTGGAAGAGGGCGCATTGCTTTTGTTAAAAGGTCAACTTTAAAAGCGCGAACTGTGATTTCGCCAGTTTGAGTTGTATAAATTTCGCCCGTTATTCCAACAAAATCGCCAATGTCAACAAGTTTTTTATAGAATTCGTAGCTCTCTTCGTCAATTTCGTTGCGTCCAACGCTAACTTGAATTGATGCTTCAATGTCTTGAATTCTCAAAAACCCGAATTTTCCCATAATTCTTCTGAAAATAACACGCCCAGCAAGTTTAACTTTGCTTCCTTCTGGAAGACTTCTTGCTTCCAAAATGCTGTTTGTTTTTTCGAATTTATCAACATATGGAATAACTCCATTTTCTTTCAAAAATTCAATTTTTGCGCGGCGAATATCAACTTCGCTTGAAAGTCCATTTAATTTTTCATTTAATTTTGCGTAATCCATATTTTCTCCTAACGGGAAAAATTATATAAAAAACCTACCATAAAGTCAAACCTTTTGAATAAAATATATATAGAAAAAAGCGTAAAATATTTTGAATATCGTTTTTTTTATGATAAAATCATAGGTAGATTAGGAGTTGAAAATGCATCAATATATTTTCCCAGTTGTTTTCATGAAAGAAGAAGACGAAACTTATTCCGCCTTTGTTCCAGATCTTAATCTTTCAATCAATGGCGACACAATTGAAAAAACATTCTTGTTAATTCAAGATTACATAACTGTTTATTGCACATATGCGCAAAAAATTGGCGAAGAAGACAGCCTTGTTCCAACAAAATATGAAAAAATTGTTGAAACAAACAAAACAAGAACGGTTATGCTTGTTGACGCATATGCTTAGAACTTAAATATGATAAAAACTCGCTTAAATTAAGCGAGTTTTTTGATTTTAAAATTCAAAGTTTTTTGGCTGCCCCGTTTTGGCTGCCCCGCCATTAAATTTGGAAAAATTTATTTCCCGAAAGCAATTTTTCAACTTTGCGTTTAACACATTCCCAAAGCTTAAACATTTGGCGTTGAAATTTTAAAAATTAGTTAAAAAATTTTTTATTTTTTCTTACTGCCAATATTTTTTATCAAGAGAACGATATTGAATTGCCTCGGCAAGATGGTTAAAACAAATTTTTTCGCTTCCTTCAAGGTCGGCAATTGTTCTTGCAACTTTCAAAATTCTGTTGTGCGCGCGGGCAGAAAGTTTAAGTTTTTCAAATGCTTCTTTCAAAAGTTTTTCGCTTGTTTCGTCAAGTTGACAATATTCATTGCATTGTTTAACGCCCATGCTTGCATTTGAAAATATTTTTTCGTTTTTAAAACGCGAAAGTTGAATTTCGCGCGCTTTATCAACGCGTTTCTTGATGTCGGCCGAACATTCTTCGCTTGAAGTTTTGCTTGTTAATTCATCATACGTCACGTTGTCAACCTCAATATGTAGGTCGATTCTGTCCATAAGCGGGCCCGAAAGTTTTCCAAGATATTTATGGATTTGACTTTGTGTGCATTTGCATTCGCCGTCCTTCGAGCCATAATGTCCGCAAGGGCAAGGATTCATACTTGCAATAAGAATGAAATTTGCAGGATAAGTTACGGTTGCTTCGGCTCTTGCAACAGTTATAACGCCGTCTTCAAGAGGTTGACGCAAAGCTTCAATTGCGCTTCGTCCATATTCTGGCATTTCGTCCAAAAACAAAACTCCGTTATGCGCAAGGCTAATTTCGCCCGGCTTGGAATGTCTGCCGCCTCCTGTTAAACTAACAAGCGAAGCCGTGTGGTGCGGGCTTCTGAAAGGACGCTCGCAAATAATTCCTTCGCGGCTGTCGAGTGTTCCGGCAACGCTGTGGATTTTTGTAACTTCAAGGGCTTCATCGAAAGTTAAATCTGGCAAAATTGTTGGGAAACATTTTGCAAGCATTGTTTTTCCGCTTCCAGGAGGCCCAATCATCAAAATGTTGTGCCCGCCCGCAGCGGCAATTTCAAGAGCGCGTTTTGCGCTTGCTTGCCCCTTAACAAACTTAAAGTCTAGCGCCTCGCGGTGCGACCTAAAAAAGTTTTCATAGTTTGTTGTTTCAACAGGTTTAATTTGAATTTCACCTTGCAAAAATTTAACAACTTCTTTCAAGTTTTTAACGGGATAAACTTCAATTCCGTCAATAAAACTTGCTTCTTTTGTGTTTTCAAAAGGAATAACAAATTTTTTATGACCTTCTTTTCTTGCAGAAATTAAAATTGGCAAAACGCCGTTAACATGGCGAACTCCCCCGTCTAAAGAAAGTTCCCCAAGAAAAATTATGTCTTTGCACGCTTCAATTGGAACTTGATTGCTTGCGGCAAGAATTCCAACGGCAATTGAAAGATCGAAAAGCGGGCCTTCCTTCTTTGTGTTTGCAGGCGCAAGATTAACGGTTATTTTGTTAATTGGATAGGAAAAGCCAGAGTTACGAATTGCAGATTTAACACGTTCTTTACTTTCTTTAATTGCAGTGTCGCCAAGGCCAACAATGTCGAACCCTGGAAGTCCAATTGAAATGTCAACCTCGGTTGAAACGATAAATCCGTCGATTCCGTTAAGTCCATAGCATTTGATTTTTGAAAGCATAACTTTTCCTCTTTTGTGTTTAATAATTTATGTTTTTAGTATAAACAAAAAAGGGTTTTGTTCAAAACAAAAATGAAACAAAAAAATTTTTTAGGAATTTAGCAAAAAACACTTGTTTTTAAATTAAAATTATGATATAAATATGCTTGGCTTCGAGCGGTCCGCTGTTTAATCAAACATGAACGCTATGTTTAGTAAGGAGGAAAAGCTAATGAACATTATCGACACAATTGAAAACGAAAATCTTAGAAAAGACGAAATTGCTCCATTCAACGTTGGGGACACTGTTAAAGTTTTCGTTAAAATTAAAGAAGGCGATAAAGAGCGTATTCAAGCTTATGAAGGCGTTGTGATTGCAAAACGCAATGGTTCAGTTCGCGAAACATTTACTGTTAGAAGAATTTCATACGGAATTGGCGTTGAAAGAACATTCCCATACCACAGCCCTTTAATCGACCATGTTGAAGTAACACGTCGTGGACGCGCAAGAAGAGCAAAACTTTATTATCTTCGCGATTTAACAGGGAAGAAAGCAAAAACAAAAGCTGCAAAAGAAAACTAAAAAAACCGCATTTCGCGGTTTTTTTATTGCTCGCTTCAAAGCCAGAAAAAAATCTTCTTCCCCCATAAATTGTTATTTTCTTCTCTCAATTGAATAAGAATAACAAAAAAACAACTCCAAAAAAGTTGTTTTTTTTATAAAACTAATAGTTATCCAAAATGTCGTTAAGAGAAATCACATCGGCAGATGTTACAATTCCAATTGGAGTTTCGTTTAAAGTTCCTGTTTTTGTTATTAAAACAGCAATAAGCTTTCGATTTTTAGTAAACAAATTTAAAACTTCTTCAATTGTTGCATCTTTTGAAACAACCTCATAATAGTTAAGATTGTTTGATGCGTTTAAAATTTCTTCAATTTTTGTTTCAGCAATAAATTTATCAATACTATTTCCGCTTGCAATTTGTTTACCAATTTCGTCCAAAATTCGTTGACCATTTGCAACTCCAATCAACCCCCCTTTCTCATAAACGGGGATATTACTGAATTTTGAGGTTGCAATAAGTTGGATAACATCTTTAACAACAACATCGTTTTGAACGCAAAGAACGTTGTTATCTTGAATTGCCTCAACTGCTTTTGGAGGCGTTGTTATCAACTCGCAAATATGTTCAATTTTTTCAACAATTTCTTCGTGAGGTTCAGCAATTATATATTCGTCGTTGCTCTTATGAATTATGGCATTGCGAAGTCTTCCATAGTCAACAAGGTCGTCCTCATATTTTCTTACAATATAGTTAAGAGGAACTGCCTTTCTAACAACTTCGGAAAAACTCATGCTCCTTTTAAAACCATGTTGAACTCTAATTGCATAGTCAATTTTGTTATAGGCATTGATAAATCTGCGTGCATTGGTTTGCGACTTCATTTTTCTCCTTAAATCCATCGAGCAGCAGCGCCCTAAATTATTCTATTATTTTTTGTTATTATTCAGCTTCTTTTTCTGCTTTTTCAAAAGCTTTCAAAACCTCAGCAACAACTTGTTCGCGTGTTTCAGTGTTGATTGGGTGAACAATATCTCTATATTCGCCATCTGGAGTTTTTCTGCTTGGCATTGAAATAAAATATCCTTCTTTTCCTTCAATAATTTTAATGTCGTGAACAACAAAGCATTCGTCAATTGTCATTGATGCAACTGCTCTAAGTTTGCTCCCATCTTTTTCAACAAGTCTAACTCTAACGTCTGTTATTTTCAATCTTTTATTCCATCCTTTTTTTGTTTTTTGGTATAGTTTCTAACTAAAACCAAAATTATTTTATCATTTTCTTTTGAATTTTCCAAACAAATTTAAGCCCATTTTCATAAGTTATAATATGGCAAAAAGAATCTATTTCATTGGAATTGGCGGAATTAGCATGAGCTCTCTTGCCGCAATTGCAGCAGCAAAAGGAAATAAAATTTGCGGAAGCGACATAATGGAAGGAGAAAGCCTTAAAACTCTTGATAATTTTAACATTCCGTATTTTATTGGACATAAAGAAGAAAACATTAAATCTTTCAAACCCAATCTAGTTGTTGTTTCAGGCGCAATTTCCGAAGACAACCCAGAACTTGTTTGGGCAAAACAAAACAAGAAAAAAATCCTAACAAGAGCCGAGTTCCTTGGAAATGTTAGCAAAGAATTCAAAAATGTTATTGCAATTAGCGGAACCCACGGAAAAACAACAACTTCTGCGCTAATTAGCGAAATTTTTATTGAGGCAAATCTTAAACCAACCGTTCATATTGGCGGAGTTTTGAAAAGAAATGGAAGCAGTTTTTTGATTGGAAACAAAAAATATTTCATAACCGAAGCTTGCGAATATAAAAACAGTTTTTTAACCTTAAACCCAACTGTTGGCGTTGTTTTAAACATTGAACCCGACCATCTTGATTTTTTCAAAAACTTAACCGCAATTAAACACAGTTTTAACTCTTTTTTAAACAATTCAAAAACCAAAATTTTCAAAAATGGCGACTACGACTACATCTTAAAAAATGAAAAAACCTCGGCTATCTATTCTGCCAAAAATATTAAAAAAACAAGCATTGGCTATAAGTTTGATTTTTATGAAAACGGACTTATGAAGGCATCAATTCAAACAAATTTTTCGGGTCAACATAATGTTAAAAACGCCCTTGTTGCCTGCGCTGTTGCAACCTACTTTAAAATTAAAATCCCAACAGCTAAAAAAGCAATAAGGCATTTCTCTGGTGTTAAACGCCGCTTTGAAAAAATAACCCGCCTTGAAAACACAATTGTTATTCACGACTACGCACATCACCCAACAGAAATATCAAAAGTAATTTCCCAAGCAAAAATGTTTGGAAAGGTTTTAACGATCTTTCAGCCTCACACCTTCTCGCGAACTAAAAAACTTTTTAAGGAATTTTTAACCGCATTTAACGAAACCGATGGGCTTATGTTGTTTAAAACATACCCCGCAAGAGAGGAAGAGGACAAAAGCGCGTCGGCAAAAGCGCTTTACGAAAAACTGCTTTTGAAAAACCCAAATTTTGGACAAAGGCAACTTAGTTATTTCGACCAAAACAAATTTAAGCAAGAATATGTTCAATATAACCAAAATTTTAATGAAACAAAATTTGGTCAAATTAGCCAAAAATATATAAGTTATTTTGAAACCTTTGAGGAAGCAAAAAATGAAATTATTAAACTTTATAAAAACTATGATTGCATTTTGATTTTAGGCGCGGGCGACATTTATGAACTTGCCTACATTCTTAAACGTTCGAAAGCAGACCACCAACTTTCCTAAGCGCCTTAAAATTTAATCGACAAGAAACTTTAAAACTCGCGGTTGAATTTCTCCCCCGCGGGTTTTATTATTACATAATCTATTTTTAAGTGTTAATTTAGTTTGACAAAAAGATTATTTTTGTTAGAATAGAATTTGCATGAAAAATCAAAACAAGAAATTAGCAGCGGGAAAATTACCAAACCAAGAGATTCCAACTCCTGATTTCTTCCCAAATGCAAGATCCAAGGGAAAATATGAACAAATAACCCTTGAGCAATCAATTGAAGAGGCGCAATTGCCTTCAAGCGATCAAAGCAGCAGCGAAAATGCGACGTTGGAAAAAGGAAGCAAAACCGAGGCAGAGCAAAAAAGTGTTCAAGCAGAACCATTGCAAGAACAAAAAGAGGTTGCCGAAAATCCAAAAGAACACTCGCGTTTTTTTAGGCACGGTTTAAAAAACAAAGCTCGCTCTTCTGCCCCAATTGAAACTATGAAAAACAAGGAAGAACAAAATCCTTTCGAAGAAAAAAAAGTGGAGGAAAAACAGGAGCCAAAAATTGTTCTTCCAAGCGAAGAACAACAACTTGAGGAAGCCGAAGAAGCGGTTAAGGCGCAAAAATCAAAAAAGAAAAAATGGACAAGTCTTATTGGCTTTGTTATCAACATTCTTGTTGTTGCGGGAATTTTAACATATCAACTTTTAACCGATAATTCCGAGGTTGCTCCTTTTTCAGTTTTAATTGCTAACATACATTGGGAAATTTTCCTTCTTGTTATTGTTTGTTTTGCTTTAATTATGTTTTGCGAATCGGCAAAATTTTGGGTTTTAATACGAAAAACGTGCAAGGTTAACCGTCCCGTTCTTGCCTATAAAGTTACCGCTCTTGGACGTTACTACGACAGCATAACCCCTCTTGCAACAGGCGGACAACCCTTCCAAGTTATGTATATGAACAAACGAGGGCTTAAAGGGTCAGATTCTCTTTCGGTTTGCATGGGGAAATATGTTTTACAACAACTAACATACATCGCCTTTGCGCTTGTTGTTATGATTGTTGGAATAACTCTTCCAAACGAAGGAACGGGGGCAACTGTTGTTACGGCAACAAGCTGGGTTGGATTTGCTCTTAACGCATTTGTTATTGTGCTTGTTGGTTTTATTTCAATAAGCAAGAAAGTTGGCGACAAACTTGTTTCGGGAACTTTAAAATTACTTTGCAAAATGAAAATCTTAAAGAACTACGACAAGCACTATATGAAGGTTCAACGCACTGTTAACGACTATCAAACAACAATGAAAGTTTATGCAAAAGACCCAAAAACCTTCTTCTCAATTTTTGGAATTGCAACCCTAAATTTGTTCTTGATCTATTCGCTTCCATTCTTAATTCACGCATCTTTCTATGGCTTCCATTTCGAACTTTTTGGCCAAATTTTCATCTATTGCGTTATGGTTGACCTTGCGTCAAGTTTCTTCCCTCTCCCAGGCGGAACAGGAGCAAGCGAACTTTCGTTCTCGGTTCTTTTCGCAAATCTCTTTGGAATTGGCGGAAACTTGTTCTGGGCAATGTTAATCTGGCGTTTCTTCACATACTACATCTACATTATTCAAGGACTTGTTGTTATGGCATATGATTATTTCCGCGGAAACAAGAAATTTGAATGGACAAAGAAAAAATGGGCTCTTGAAGAAGAAAGCAGAAAGTTTGAAGAAAAAGAACTTCAAGATTTCGAACTTTCTCTTGAAAAGAAAAAACTTAAAAAGGAGAAAAAACAAAAATGATTTTAGACGACATTAAAAAAGCAAACATTGAGGCTTTAAAAAACAAAGACACAAACGCAAGAACAATTTATGGAATTGTTTCAAACAAGGCTATGCTTGAAACAATTAAAAAGCGCGAAAAAGGCGAAGTTTTAAACGATGCAGACATGGTTCAAATTCTTCAAAAAACAATTAAAGAATTAACCGAAGAAGCCGAAAACTATGAAAAAGTTGGCAATAAAGTTGAGCAAGCAAACATTCTTGCTCAAAAATCAATTTTGGAAAAATATCTTCCAAAAATGATGAGCGAAACCGAAATTCGCGAAATAATCTCTGCCCTTGCCGACAAATCGATTGGAAATGTTATGAAACTTTTTAAAACCGAATATGCCGGAAAATGCGATATGAAACTTGTTAGCGAAATTGCAAGACAATTTTAATTTAAGGAGAAAAATGAAAGTTTTTTCAATAAGCGACCTTCATCTTAGCATTAACAATCCCAAACCAATGGACATTTTTGGGCCAGTTTGGGAAAACTATATTGAAACAATTGTTGCGGATTGGAAAGAAAAAGTTACCGAAAAAGACGTTGTTCTAATTTCTGGTGACATAAGTTGGGCAATGAAACTTGAAGACGCAAAATCCGACATCGATTTTCTCGCCCCTCTTCCTGGAAATAAAATTATGATAAGAGGAAACCACGATTATTGGTGGAAAAGCATTTCAGGGGTTCGAGGCCTTTTGCCAAACAATTTCTATGCGCTTCAAAACGACCACATAACTCTTGGGAACTTCATTTTTTGCGGAACGCGCGGCTGGCAAGTTCCAGAAGGAAATTTTAAAACTGAAGAGGACGAAAAAATTTATAAGCGCGAAATAATTAGGCTTGAACTCTCTCTTCAAAGCGCAAAGGACGAACAACTTAGACTTCAAAGCCAAGGAAAGAACGCAAAAATTATTGCTTTAATCCACTATCCTCCTTTCAACATAAAGCGCGAGCCAAGCGAATTTACAAAACTTTTTGAAAAATACGGCGTAAGCGCTGTTTCATATGGTCATTTGCATGGAACAAAAAGCCGAACAAATTTCCTGTATGAACTTAACGGCGTTAAATATTATTTAACTTCTTGCGACCTTGTTGGGAACAAACTTGTTGAAATTAAAATTTAAAAGAGCAAATTGTTTGCTCTTTTTTTAACTCAAAAACAAAAAATAACATAGAATGAAGCAAGGAGGATAATATGCAAAGTTTTTGTTCAAATCACTTCGATTGTTTCTATGTTAATCGTCCATTTTGCACTCTTAAACCATTTTGCAGCATAACGCCTTGTCCAAGGTTTTCCTGCCCTCCAAGTTGCGTTATTGTTCCGGGCTTTGAAAGACCTTGCTTTAACGATTGCCCTTGCTATGAGCAAACGCCACCTTTTTGCCCTCAACCTCAATTAAACCCAAACTTAATTTGGTTTTTGGGCGGAATGTGTTATGGGTCTAGGCGAAGGACAAATAGGTTTTTAGAAAACGACTAAGTTTATGATTTCTTTTAGATAAAATAACTTTTAAACTTCCGTTTGTTAAACAGAATTTACATTCTTTCGAAACCCGTTGAACCTGCAAAGCAATTTCTTTTTCGCAAGAGATTATTTTTGCATCTGGCAGAACTGTTTGAATTTGTTTTTTAACAAAGTTATAGTGCGTGCAGCCAACAACAACACAAGATGGTTTAAGTCCTTTAAACTTTTTGGAAAGATATGGCAAAACACGGTTAAAATCGTCCGTGTTTTCGTCAATTAAAGAGGCAAGTTCGCTCAAGGCAACTTTTGAAATTTCTCTTTTCCTTTTGAAATTTTTTATATATTTTTTAATTAAATCGTTGCTTTCAAGTGTTTGCGGTGTTGCAAGAATTGCAATTTTATTAAACCCTTCATCAACAGCTTTTTTAATTGCCGGTTCAACCCCAACAATTGGAAACGAAAACATACTGCGAAGGTTTTTGCAACAAACACTTGTTGCCGTGTTGCAAGCAAGAACTAAAAGTCCAATTTCCCCGTTTTTGTTAATCGAAAGAATGTTATTTAAAACAACTTGCAAAATTTCCGCTTTTGTTTTTGTTCCATATGGCGAATTTTTGGTGTCGGCAAAATACAAATAATCATAGTTTGGCAAAAGCATCATAATTTCCTTAAGAATGCTTGCCCCTCCAATTCCGCTGTCGTAAACAACAATTTTTTTCTGCATAAAAATATATATGCAAAAAAATTTAAATTCGCCCGTAAATTTTCCAAACCAAAATTTTCGGTAACTTTTCCCTGTTAAATGCAATTTTAAAACAAGTTATTTAATCAGCGCGTTAATTTCGCTTGGCGAAAAGTTTGGGAAAAGGGTTTCATTGATTGCCCCAGAAATTATTCTTGAAATAAGTTCAACATTTTTTTTAACGTCTGTTGGCGAAAGCATAAGCATTGGAAAAGAATTAAATTCTTCTTTAATTTTTTTGTTTGAAATGTTTTTTGCAAACGACGAGGCATAGATTAAAGTTGGAACGCCAATCGACAAAACTTTTCTTGCCCCAAGAGCCTCTTTTGAAATTATTTTTGAAGCGTGCTTGTTCCCGCTTCCAGCGGCAATTCCTTTTTCGCTAAACTGAAAACACGAGCAAAGCCTTGAAACGGAAACTGTTGCAAACGCGTCGATAAGAACAACTAAATCTGGCGAAACAATTTTTGAAATTTGACAAATTGTTTCATATGTTTCAATCCCCGTGTTTGATTGGACATTTGGCGCAAAAGCGCAAACAGAAGGCGAAAGATTAAGTCCGCGAGAAACTATCAATCTTTCAAGTGTTTTTGGGCCAAGAGAATCATTTTCAATGTTTATGTTTCCAAGCCCAACAATCAAAATGTTCTTTGCTTTATCAATTTTAAAGGTGTTTTTAAGTTCATTTTTTAAAACATTTTTTACATATTTTTCAATTTTTGCGCCAAAAAAATTAAGTGTTGGAACATTAACAATTGCTTCCCTTATTTTGCCTTTTAAATTCCTTGAAACGCTAATTCCATATTCAAAATTTGTTTCCAAGGATTTTTTTGAGTTTGGAAGTTCGTCAAACAAGTTTGTAAGCCGTCTTTTCATATCCCTAGTTTTTGAAAAATTTTGGAAAATATGAAAATTTTGCTTGCAAATCTTGGCAAGATGTGTTAAACTCTCGAAAGTAAGAAAACAAAAAGGAGAAAGACCGTGCCAAACATTAAATCAGCAATTAAAAGAGTTGGAGTTAATGAAAAGAAAAACTTGGAAAACAGAATGATTAAATCCAAGATTTCAACCTATGTTAAAAAGTATAAAATGGCAGTTAAAGACAACAACCTTGAGGAAGCTCAAAAACTTTTAAGCGAAGTGTTCTCACTTTTAGACACAGCAGCAAAAGACAATGTTATTCATAAAAACTGCGCAAACTCAAAGAAAGCAACTCTTGCAAAACTTTTAGATAACGCAAAAAAAATTAACGGCTAATGCCGTTTTTTTTATGCCTTTTTATAACCGCGTTCTAACTAACCCGCTAAAACTAAATTATTTAAAAAATATGCTTTCAAAAATATGTCGCTCATGACTTATAAGCTAGTGTTTGCTATTATAGACATAAGAAAAAAGGAGATAAAAATGGAAGCATTATCAGAAAAAGTTAAAAAAGGTTCAATTTCAAAAGAAGAACTCTTAAACAAAATTGCCTTTGCTTTCCACTATGAAGGTTGGTATAAGGACACAATTGAAGGCAAGTTTGGTCTTAAAACCGACGGAGCCGACCACGGCAGATTTAGAGCAAGCAAAAATGCAACACTTGACCAAAAATTTTTTGCTTCAAAAGAATTTAATGACGACGGATATAGTTTGGAAACAGACAAAAATGGAAACCCCCTTTACAAAAGAGAACAAGTTAATGGTGGCTTTAAATATCTTGTTGACAGCGCAATTAAAGGTTGGAATTTTCTCCCTCCATCTTGGAAACAAGAAAACTTATCGGCAGCAGAAATTGTTTTGAATCATCTTGAACACTGTGAAAACGAAGGCATGTCAATATCACGTTATTTACCTGCAATCAGCGTCATAATCCACAAATGGTGGGTTGCAAGACAAATTGCTGGGGAATTTGGAATTGACACTGCAGAAGCTCGCTTACTTGGAACATTGTCAAACGACGATGTTAAATATATTAAAGGCGAAACAGCAAAGCCTAAAAAGCCTTCAATGCTTCTTAAAAATCTTCTAAATGTAACCACAAAAGAAAGATTGAACGAGATTTGGGGAATTGAAAAATTTGTTTCTTACGATGAGCTCCCATTCGAAGAACAAATTAAAGACACAAATCAAGTTAAGTATGCGCTTAATGCAATTAACAAAGCAACAAACAATCAAATTGATTATTATCTCGACCAAGAAATGCTTGTTATAGACAAAATAAATCAAATGCAGATGCAAAACAATAAAAATCAAGTTCAAGATAACTAATTTAAATTAAGCAAAAAAATATAAGGCACGCGCCTTATATTTTTTTAAAAACTTGAAGGTTTTTCAAGCGATGTTTTAACCTAAAATTTGTTTAAGTTTGAAAAGCAAGTTGGCTTTCTTAAATTTTATTTTCAAGCAATTTTTCGGCAATTTTATGCCCCGCTTTTTCCATAACTTCTGCTGTTAATTTTTGGTCGTAGAATTCTTCAAGTGTGAATGCTTTTCCAAAGCGAAGAGTGTTTGGACAAAAAACTTTTGGCTTTTTCTTAATCCAAACGGGAACAATTGGAGTTTTTGTTTTAATTGCAAACATAGCCGCGCCTGCTTTAACTTCCGAAAGTTCTTGCTCGGTTTTGTTTCGCGTTCCTTCCGGGAAAATTGTTAAAACTTTTTCATCGTTTAAAACGCGCATTGAAAGTTTAATTGCGTTAAGGTCTGTTTTCCCGCGGTCAACCGGAATTGCATGAACAAACTTCATAATTCCGCGCATAAATCTATTTTTAAAAAGTTCTTTTTTAGCAAGAAAATATTGTTTGCGCCAAGTTGAAAGAACAAGCAAAATTCCGTCGATGTTGCTTGTGTGATTACAAATGAAAATGACGCGCCCCTTTGGAATGTTTTTCTTCCCTTTAAATGCTGTTGGAAACAAAAGCCAAACCCAAGGATAAACTAAAAATTTAACAAAATTCAAGATTTTCCTCCAAAGTATTATATTTCAAACTTGCCTGCAAGTTTCAGGTTATAAACAATTTCCATTTCGGTTTTTGAAAGTTCTTTAAACTTTCCGCGTTGAAGCCCGCCAAGCGTTATTTCGCCAACGCGAACGCGTTTAAGAAGGACAATTGTTTTTCCAATTGTGTCGAACATTCTTCGAACTTGATGGTTTTGACCTTCTGTTATAACAACCGAAAGACGGGTTAATTTCCCGTCGAATTTAATTGCTTTAACCTTTGCCGGCGGCATTCTTTTTCCGTTTTCAATTGCCCCAGCGCGAAGAACAGCAAGTTCGCTTTCTTGAATTTTACCTTCAATTGTTACGATATATTCTTTTTCAATTTCATAGCGTGGGTGCATAACGCAATCGGCAAAATCGCCGTCGTTTGTTGCAATTATAAGCCCTTCAGTGTTATAGTCCAGCCTTCCAATTGAGAAAAGGCGTTTGTTTGAAGGAAGGAGCGAAAAAATTGTTTTTCTTCCCTTTTCATCGCTGTTTGAGCAAATGTAGCCTTTTGGTTTGTTGAGTTTATAATAAACAAATTCGTTTGAAAGCAAAACTCTTTTCCCGTCATAAACAACTTCGTCCTTTTGCTCATTAACAACTGTTCCAAGTTCGCTTGCAACTTTTCCGTTAACATAAATTTTGCCTTGGCTTATAAGTTCATCGGCTTTTCGTCTTGATGCAACACCTGCGATGCTTAAAAATTTATTTAATCTCATAAAGTAATTTTAAAACATTTCTTTCGTAAATGCAAATGTATTTCACAAATTCCAATAGCCGGTTATTTTTTCAAGTTTATCCATAAATTTTGTTGATTCAATTTCGCTTGTTGAATAGATTTTTTCAACAAAAAGAGTTTCATTTCCAAGTTTGATTGAAATTTTCCCAAGTTCCTGCTCTTTTTTAACCGGAGCAGAAATTTTTGAAGGAAGATCAATTTCTGTTTTAACAATTTCAATTTCGTCTTTTGAAAGAGGAAATTCAAACTTGCGTTTTGAGAACGTTTCAACGCTTGTTTTAACGCCATTTTCAACCTCAACGCTTGGTTGTTTCGAATATTCGCCCAACAGCGAAACCATTGAATAGTTTTCAAAACCCATTTGCAAAAGACGTTTGCTCTCTTCAAACATTGGCCCGCAATTTAAAACAACGCAAATAAGGCGCATTCCATCTTTTTTCGCGCTTGCAACGAAACATCTTTTTGCGTTATCCGTGAAGCCCGTTTTAACACCCTCGCATTCTTCCATTTGCCAAAGCAATTTATTCTTATTTTTCAAAAGTTTTGCTTGAACCATCTCGTTTCCGGAAACTGTTACATTTTTTGTTTTAACAATTTCGAGAAAAGTTGGGTTTTCCATTGCGCAAGCGGTTATTTTCGCAAGGTCGAAAGCGCTTGTGTAATGCCCTTCGGCGTCCAAGCCATGTGGGTTTGAAAAATGCGTGTTTTCAAGCCCCAAACTTTTTGCTTTTTTATTCATAAGTTCAACAAATTTTTCTTCAGTTTTGGAAATTCTAAGCGCAATTGCAACCGCTGCGTCGTTTCCCGAAGGAAGCATAAGACCATAGAGAAGTTCGCGAAGAGTTTTTTCTTCGCCCTTTTGAAGATATAAACTTGTTCCCTCAACGCCAATGCTTCTGTCGTCAACTTTAAAAGTTTCATCCAAATTTTTTGCATTTTCAAGCGCAACAAGAGCGGTCATAATTTTTGTTGTTGATGCCATTGGAAAACGCCCGTTACAATTTTTTTGAAACAAAATTCGTCCGCTTGACGCTTCAACAACTGCCATTCCCTTTGCATATGTTGCTGTTTCTTCTGTTGCATTAAAAAAAGAAATGTCGCGCTCATCGGCGGTTGCTGATGGCCTTTTAACAAAAAAGGCAGAAAAAACAAACGAAAAAAGCAAAATTAAGCATAAAAAGATAACAATTAATTTAATTTTTCCTATTTTCATCATTTTTTCTCCTTTTTATCAATTGATTTCGCAAGCTTTTCGGCGACTTTTGCAACTAGGTCTAAAATCTTTTGATAGTCTGTTTCGGCTGCTGTTGAAATGTATTTAACCTCCAAATTTGTTGAAACAAGAAATCCAATTGGGCTTAGCATAACAGCTCCGCCGCTTCCCCCTGCCATTGGATAATGGGTTGCAACGCGGCGAGTTGAAATGTCGGCATATTCCCCGCCTCCAACAACAAATCCAATTGAAACTTTTGAAACGGGAACAATTGATGTTCCGTCTGGCAAGGTTATTGGATTGCCAAAAATTGTTTCGTTTGTTGAAACAGTTTTAAGCGACGCCAAAGTTTTTTCAATTAAGTTGTCGATTGTGCTAGATTTTTCATAAATTTTCATAAAATTATCCTCAAATTGTATTTTGCACTTTTCGCAAGTTTTTATTAAAAATAATCCAAAGATTTCTAAATCTTTTTGGTTGTTTTCCTTAAAATTGAAACGAAAAAACTGAAAATCACATCATAAATTGAAATTGAAACTCGAATTGAAGAGCCAACAGCAAATTTTGTTTCGAAAAAATCTGTTTTGTTTTTAAGATTGAAAGAACCCGTTTTTTGAACTAGTTTAAGTCTTGCAAGCGCGGCAAGAACAGCGCTTGAAAACGCCGATGAAACAAGAGCGCTTTTAAACGGGTCGCCCGCGCCAACAACAGAATAGACATTAAGTTTTCGAACTTTAAGTTTGTTTCCAACTTCATTTTTAAAAAATATTAAAAATTTAAGTTGTTTTTCGCCAAACTCCGCATTAACATAGTTGTTTTCTTTTTTCGTTATTAAAATTATGCTTGTTCCTTTGCGCTTGATTTTTGCAACAATGAACTTAACAAACCAAAGTTTTAAAAGAAGCGAGCCATGATTTGCAAGAAAGTCGTAGGAAACTTTCCCGTCGAATGTCAGCGGGAAAACAACAATTAAAATTACGGCAACAAGAAAAAGAAGATAAAGACTTTCCATTTCTCTCTATCTTCTCCGTTTATCATGTTTTTTAATCAATTAAAGCGAAACTGTTGCCTTCGCCGTGAGCGACAAGTCGCTTAGCCCAAGCCCATCTTTCATAAGATAGTATGCTGCGCTTCCAATCATCGCTGCATTATCCGTGCAAAGAACAAGTTCTGGCATAAAAAGTTGAATATTTCGTTTTTCGGTTTCTGTTTTAAGGGTTTCTTTAAGTTTTGAGTTTGCCGAAACTCCGCCCGCAACAACAAGTTTGTTTGCATTAAGTTTTTCGCAAGCTAAAATTGTTTTCCCAACAAGTTCGTTTGTAACTTCTTTTTGGAAACTTGCGCAAACATCGGCAACGTTAATTTCTTCGCCTTTTTGCGTAAGTTTATGAACATAGTTAATAACCGCTGTTTTAAGACCGCTGAAACTGAAATTAAGTGAGTTTTGCATTGGGCTGTGGGAAACAAATTTAATTGTTTCTTTTCCGTCTTTTGCGGCTTTATCAACTTTTGGGCCGCCAGGATAGCCAAGCCCAACAACGCGCGCAACCTTGTCGAACGCTTCGCCTGCTGCGTCGTCAACAGTTGTTCCAACAAGTTCGTGGGCGTTATAGGAAGGGATGTTTAAAATTGCAGTGTGCCCCCCGCTCACCATAAGGCAAACGAAAGGCGGTTCAAGATTTTCATAGGTTAAATAATTTGCAGCAATATGCCCTTTAATATGGCTTACGGCAATTAGAGGAACATCAAGCGAAAATGCAAGAGATTTTGCGAAGTTAACTCCAACAAGAAGCGCGCCAACAAGCCCCGCGCCATAAGTTACGGCAACAGCATCAATTTGAGATGATTTCAAGTTTGCTGTTTCAAGCGCCTGACGATATAAATTTGAAATTGCGGTGACATGGTTTCTTGAAGCAATTTCTGGAACAACTCCTCCAAATCGAGTGTGGATGTCAATTTGCGAGGCAATTATGTTTGCCAAAATTTTTCGCCCGTTTTCAACAATTGCAACGCTTGTTTCATCGCAAGAACTTTCAATGGATAAAATGCGAACAGTTTCTTTTGTTCGCAATTTTTCAAATTTTTCTTTTGCTCTTTGATAATACATTTCTTCCATTATGCTTGAATTGCGGTTACGGCTGCAACCAAAACGATGTCCCGAACTGTGCAGCCTCGCGAAAGGTCGTTAACAGGTTTGTTAAGGTTTTGGAGAATTGGGCCAATTGCCTTTGCTCCCGAAAAATATTGAATTGCCTTATAGCAAATGTTTCCGCTGTTTAAGTCTGGAAAAACGAAAACGTTTGCATCGCCGCAAAGATTTCCTTTTGGATTTTTAATTTTTGAAACTTCGCTTGAAACTGCTGCATCAAGTTGGATTTCGCCGTCAACAATCAATTTCTTACGTTTTAAAATTGTTGCTGCGGTTCGAACTTTGTCAACACTTTCGCCTTTCGACGAGCCATTTGTTGAATAGGAAAGCATTGCAATTTTTGCTTTTTTCTTCGCAAACATTTCAAAATTTTCGGCCGTTTGTTTTCCAATTTGCGCAAGCTCTTCGGCGTTTGGCGAAATGTTAAGCCCAACATCGCCTGCAAAAACAACTCCGCGTTTTTTAAAGAATTTGTTCTTTCCGTAAAGCATCATAAAAGACGAAACGATCTCGTTTTTATTTTTTGCTTTAATAATTTGAAGAGCGCTTCGAATAATTTTTTCGCTTGTTGTTTCCGCCCCTGCAACCATTCCGTCTGCAATTCCCGCTTCAACCAAAAGCGTTCCAAAATAAATTGGGTCGAGCGCAAGTTTTTGCGCTTCCTCAAAGGTCATTCCCTTGTCTTTTCTTTTTTCGAACAAAATTTTAACAAGGTCGTCATAAATTTCCGATGTTTTTGGATTTATGATTGTCATTCCCTTAATTTGGTCTTTAAAACGCAAAACAAGCGCGCTCTCGTCCCCAAGCAAAACAACTTTAACAATTTTTTTCTTATTTAAATATTTAACCGCTTCCATTGTGC
Source organism: uncultured Bacillota bacterium (assembly GCA_900544595.1). Lineage (GTDB taxonomy): Bacteria > Bacillota > Clostridia > Christensenellales > UBA1242 > UMGS687. The sequence goes on from UQVQ01000001.1 coordinate 200,490, forward strand.
GTTCGCTGAAATCCGCCTCTGGAAAAACGATTGTTTTATTTTTCTTTTTTGCTTTGCAAAGTATCATTTTTTCGCTGAACATAAAATCTCCTAAAAGTTCATACATTTTCAAATTCAATCGTAAATTATTTTAAATGAATAAAACAAAATTGTCAAATAAACTTGAAAAGAAAAAGCGTTTCTTTAAAAATATTATATGCAAAATAACCAAAGTTAACTTTGTTTATGCGGTTTTACTTTTAATAATAATTTTTTCAATTATTTTAAGCCCAAAAAAATATGCCGAAGTTACATTAACTGGAATTAGAGTTTGGGCAACGGCAGTTTTGCCAGCACTTTTTCCTTTTATGGTTTTTTCAAAACTTTTAACTTCAACGGGCTATGTTGAAAAAGCATCAAAGGTCTTTTCAAACGTAACAAAAAAGATTTATAACTGCCCCGGAATTTCGTCATATGTTTTTTTAATGAGCATAATCGCGGGCTATCCTCTTGGCGCAAAACTCACCTCCGACCTTTACCATTGCAATCAAATTTCCCGCGAAGAGGCGCACCGAATTTGCTCGTTCACATCAAACTCTGGGCCAATGTTCATTGTTGGGACAGTTGGAATTGGAATGCTTTTTTCAACGAGAGCCGCAATTCTAATTTACGTTTCGCATATTCTTGGCGCGCTTTTAAACGGGCTTATATATCGAAAATATGTTCCAAAAGAAATCAAAGATTTGCCCGCTTTCTCAAAAAATGAAACACAGCAAAGCGAAAGTGATGTCCTTTCAAAAAGCATGATGGACGGAATTAACTCAATTTTGCTTGTTGGCGGTTTTATAACAATCTTTTTTGTTGTTATCGAAGTTTTTTCGTCGCTTGGAATTTTCAAACCGTTAGCCTCAATTTTCTCTTCTTTCGGGTTTGACGAAAATTTTTCAAACGGTTTAATCTTTGGGCTTTTCGAAATAACAAAAGGTTGTATGTTAATAAGTCTTTCAAGCGTTAGTCTTGCAATTAAAACATCTGTTTGCTGTCTTATAATTTCTCTTGGCGGGCTTGCAATTTCTTTTCAAGCGCTTGCTTTTTTAAATAAATTTAAAATTTCAAAAAAGTTTTTCTTTCTTCAAAAAACAACGCAAGGCATAATTTCATTTTTAATTTGCCTTGCGCTGTCGCTAATTTTTATTTAACTTAAAAAGCATTTTCGATATGTCTAATATAATCGTCCAAAACTTCAACAACATCAAATCTGCATTGAATTTTTCCAAGCATTTTATTAGATTTTAAATATGAAAGCGCAACTTGACGAATTTTTTGTTGTTTATGGAAATTAACTGCTTCGCTTGGAAGCCCAAATGCTTTTGATGAACGGGCTTTAACCTCAACAAAAACAACAAACTCTTTGTCCTTGGCAATAATGTCAATTTCGCCAATTTTGTTTGAGAAGTTTGTTTCCAAAATTTTATAGCCTTTTTCTTTCAAAAATTCCGCGGCTTGCTGCTCGCCGCTTGCTCCTAAAATTTTAGTGTTCATAGCGTAATTTTCCCAATCCTACCTTTTCGAAAGTCGTCCAAAATTGCTTTTGCTGTTCGCTCGTAATCAATTTCGCCGCCTCGAACAACATATTTCCGTCTTTCCGCAATTTCTTCCATAATTTCAAGAGGTGTTTTATTTTCAACTTGAACAGAAAATCTTTCTTCAAGTTCTTTTGGATAGGTTTTTAAAAGCGCTTCAAGAAGGAAAAGCGAAAGCTGCTCAATCTCAACAACATCGTCTTTAATTGAACCAATGAACGCAAGTTTTCTTGCCTCTGCTTCATCAATTAAGTTTGGCCAAAGCGTTCCAGGAGTGTCCAAAATTTCGATGTTGTTCGAAAGTTTAACCCACTGCTTTCCTTTTGTTACGCCCGGCTTATTTCCAGTTATTGCCTTTTTACTTCCGCATAGATTGTTAACCAAAGTTGACTTCCCACAGTTTGGAACGCCAAGAACCATTGCGCGAACAAAATAGTTAACGCCTTTGTTTTTATATTTTTCAATTGTTGCCTTGCAAAGCGCGTTAAGCGAAGATGTTACAAGCCCAATTGCGCCCGATGCTGTGCTGTTAAGTTCAATTACGAGTTTGTTTTCCCCTGGTAACTTTGTTTTAATTTCTTTAATTTTCTTTTCGTCGGCAAGGTCAATTTTATTAAGAACATAAAGAATTGGCTTGCTTCCAATAATTCGAACAAACTCCGGATTTAAGCACGCAAAAGGAGCGCGCGAATCGAGAACATAAATTAGCGCATCAACATTTTTTGCTTCCGCTTCCATCATTCGAAGGGCTTTTTGCATATGGCCAGGGAACCAGTTTATTTTTTCCATTTGTTAAACATATCCTCCCTCTTTTGTTTTGTTTCTTCAATTGCCATTTGCTCGCGAAATTTGCGAATTTCCTCATGATTTCCCGAAAGCAAAACTTCTGGAACTTTGTGCCCCATAAAATTCGCAGGGCGCGTGTATTGAGGATATTCCAAAAGCCCGCTTGCGTGGCTTTCTTCGCAAAGCGAATCCTTGGAAAGAACGCCTTCAACATGGCGCGCAACCGCATCAACAACAACCATTGCAGGAATTTCGCCGCCTGTTAAAACATAGTCGCCAATTGAAATTTGAAGTGGATTAAAAATTTCAATAATTCGCTCGTCAATTCCTTCATAGTGCCCGCAAAGCAAAATTAAATGTTTTTCCTTTGAAAGCGAAATTGCTTTTTCTTGCGAAAAAACTTCTCCCTTTGGGGAAAGAAAAATAACAGTGCTGTCCTCTGTTAAAACGCTTTTAATTGCGTCATAAATTGGCTGCGCAGTCATAACCATTCCTGCCCCTCCGCCAAAAGGAACATCGTCGCACTTTTTGTGTTTGTCCTTTGAAAAATCTCTTATGTTAACCAAATTTATTTCAAGTTTTTTGCTTGAAACAGCTCGCCCCAAAACGCTTTCGAAAAGAGGCTCAAACATATTTGGAAAAAGTGTTAAAATGTCAATTCTCATATTTTGATTATAAAACAAAAAAGATAATAACGCAAATTTTTCTTTCATATACATAGTTTGAAGTTTTAAATAAAATGGAGAACAAAAAATGAAATTTAAAAAAATTGCAACCAAAGTTTTAATTTGTCTTTGCGTTTTAAGCATTGTCGCTCTAGGAATTGTTTTGTTTGCGGGGTGCTCCTCAAACGAACAAACCCTTTCGTCATACAATCTTAATGTTAACTTTAACGGCGAAGAAAAATTGCTTTCTTGCAAAGAAAATTTAACCTATATCAACGAAACAGAAACTGCGCTTTCTTTTCTTTGCCTCCATCTCTATCCAAACGCATTTCGCGAAGGAGCAACACAAAAAGTTGTTTCTCTTTCAAACGAAGCAAAGGCCTATCCAAACGGAAAAAGTTTTGGAAGCATCAAAATTCAAAATGTGTCTGTTTTGCATAACACCGCAAAATATAGTGCTATGCAAAACATAGCACAGCCAACATATAGCGAAATAACAGAATATTGGAGAACGAACAGTTTAACTGAAAACCAATATTTTATTGGCGGCGAAGACCAAAACATTTTGTATATTATCTTTAAGGATCAGCTTTTCCCAAGCGAAAAAACAGAAATTGAAATTGATTTTGAAGTTAAACTTCCAAACATAAACCATCGTTTTGGCTATGGAAATAACACTGTTAACATCGCAAATTTCTATCCCATTGCTTGCATGTTTACAAACGGCGATTTCGATAAATCACCCTACAGCCCAAATGGCGACCCTTTCTTTTCGAATATGTCAAACTATAATGTTACATTAACCGTTCCAAACGATTATGTTGTTTCAAACACGGGAAAAGCCAGAAAAGAAACCCAAGACGAAACAACAAAGACGCTTGAAATTGAAGCCTCCTCCGTTCGCGATTTTGCAATTGTTCTTTCCAAGGAGTTTAAAGTTCTTTCAAAAACCGTTGGAACAACCGAAGTTAAATACTACTATTTTAATGACAGCACGCCAGAAGAATCATTAAAAGCGGGAACCGACGCGCTTGAATATTTCAGCAAAACTTTTGGCAAATATCCATATTCAACTCTTTCTGTTGTTCAAGCAAATTTTGTTCATGGCGGAATGGAATTTCCAAATCTTGTTTACATTTCAAACGATGTTGTCGACCCAGATTTCTATAAGCAAGTTATCGTTCATGAAATTGCCCACCAATGGTGGTATAACCTTGTTGGAAGCAACGCATTTAAAAACGGTTGGCTCGACGAAGGATTAACAGAATATTCAACTGCTCTTTTCTTTGAAGACCACGAGGAATATGGAATTTCAAAGGACTCGCTAATAAATAATGCATACTCTCTTTTCTCGCTTTTTGTTCAAGTTTATGAAAAGGTTTACGGGAATGTTAACACGTCTATGAACCGTGCGCTTAACGAATATGAAAGCGAGCAACAATATACGTATGTTGCCTATGTTAAAGGGATGCTCCTTTTCGATTCTCTTCGCGAAATTCTTGGAAAAGAAAAATTTGAAAAATGTTTACAAAACTATTTCAAAGAATATAAATTCCAAAACGTTACGCCTGAGAATATGATTGCGTCTTTTGAAAAAACAGCAAAATGCAACCTTGAAAACTATTTCAATGCTTGGATAAGCGGCGAAGTTATTTTGTTAAAATAAATTTTTGTGATATACTAATTATATGAACAAAAGTGTTATCGTTACTGGTGCATCGCGCGGAATTGGAGCTCAAATTGCAAAAGATTTTGCAAAAGAAGGTTATAATGTTTTAATCAATTATAATAACTCTGAAAAGCAAGCGATTGAAGTTAAAAAAGAAATTAACAAAAATTTCCCTAATGTTATTGCGGAAATTTATAAGTGCGACGTAAGTTGTTTGGAAGAATGCGAGAGAATGGCAGATTTTGCTATTTCAATTTTTGGAAAAATTGATGTGTTAGTTGCAAACGCGGGCGTTGCGCAAATCAAGCCGTTAATTGACGTTTCCGAAGGAGATATAAACAAACTTATTGGAGTTAATCTTCTTGGTGTTGTTAACGCATGTAAAGCAGCGTCTGGAAATATGATTTCAAATATGTTTGGGAAAATTATAACAATTTCGTCAATGTGGGGGCTTTCGGGTTCATCTTGCGAAGTTCTCTACTCCGCCGCAAAAGCAGGAGTTATTGGTCTTACAAAAGCGCTTTCAAAAGAACTTGGGCCTTCAAACATAACCGTTAACTGTATTTGCCCTGGGCTTATTAACACAGAGATGAACAGTTCTCTTTCAAAAGAAGTCGTTGACGAAATTGTGTCGTCAATTTCGCTTGGACGAATTGGACAGCCAAAAGACATTTCAAATGTTGCGCTTTTTCTTGCAAGCGACAAAGCAAATTATGTTACAGGCGCAACAATTCAGGTTGACGGCGGAATTATTCTTTAATTTTAAAAACAAAAAAACCAAGCATTTTGCTTGGCTTTTTCTTTAAAGAAAATTATTCGTCTTCTTTCTCGTTTTCTTCGTCTTTTGTTTCAGCAATTGTTTCATCAATTGCGTCTTTAATTTCTTTTTCTGTTTCCTCAATCTTTTCGCTAATTTCTTTTGTTTCGTTTTCCAAGCCGCCGTTTGTTTTGTTTGTTCCGCTTGGCATTGCAACAACGCCGAGAACAACCAAAAGCCCCGCAATCGACATAATTATATTATTGATCAATTCGCCGTCTGGAATGAACCCGCAGGCTCTTCCAATTGCATCCATCAAAACAACAACTGCGCTTGATAAACTAACCCAAAAGCCATAGCTTTTAAATTTATTTTTCATAACTCCTCCTTTGGAAAAACAACTTTCTTAATTTCTTTAACATCATTTTTAACACCCTTAACATCTCTTGAAACTTTTTTGATAAGTTTGCTGTGCGTTTTCAAGTTTTCGTTAATTGACGAAATTGAGGAGCTTGTTTGTTCAAGTTTTCCTTGGATTTCCTTTGTTGCGTTTGCAACCAAAGAAATATTTTTTTTGCTTTCTTTCGAAGAATCTTTAATTTCCCCAACATCTTCTTTAATTTCGTCAACTTTTTCGTTTGCTTGACGAATTTCGTTAACACTTTTGTTAAGAGAATTTATAGTTTGGGTGTATTTATCTTCGCGTTTTGCGCTGTCCTTAAGCAGATATGCCAAAAGACACACAAAAAGCGTTGCAAAAATTCCGTTTGAAATAACAATATTTAAAATGTCTTGCCACATTCCATGCTATTCCTTTCTGTTTAAAATTTGTGCATAAACAGCAGGATAATAATTGCTTAAAAGCATTTCATATCTATTGTCTTTTTGAAGTTCATTAAGCGCAACCTCTTTTGGAAGTTTCATTAAATAGTTTAAAACAACATCATACTTTTCAGAATGCATTTGATTTAAAACGCCATCTTTTCCGAGTTTCTCAATCTGTTTTTCAAGATTTTTGTTATGGGCTTCAACGCGTTTTTGCTCTTTGCTATTTTCTTTTTCTTGCGCCGCAACAAATTCTTTTTCCTTGCGGTCAATTTCTTTGTTAAAGTTGTCAACTTCCTTTTGTTGCCTCGAAATTTCGCTGTTAATTTTTGCAATTTTATTTTCAAGTTTAACTGCATATGAAATATCGAACCCATCAAGAGCGTTTTGTTTTTGCATTTCCAAAACCTCTTTTTCGCCCGAAAGGCGCTCGATGTTTTTGTTAAACTCGCTTATTGCAGAACTAATCTGTTCGTCTTTTGTTCCTTCAATTGCCTTAACCGCTTCGTTAAAAATTGACGAACGCGAAATTCCTTGCTTAATTGAACTGTTGGTTGTTTTTCTTAGCGATGATTTATAATTTTTGAAAGCATCTTCAATTGATTCGTCTTTTTCATCTCCGGCGTCCTCAATTTTTGCTTCCAATTTTGAAAATTTGTTTAAGAATGAAGATTCAAGTTTTTGTCTTTCATTTTCTTTTTCATCTTTAAGAGAGTTTTCCGCTTCGGCTTTAATTTCATCTTCGCTTGGCGCGTTAAATTCTTTTTTCTCTAAGCCAAGCGATTGAATTTCTTTTGGCGAAAAAGTCTCTTTTGAATATTTTTTATCAATTTCTTGAAGTTTTGAAAAAGCTTCTTCTTTTTCTTTTTCAAAATCATTTTTGGAACTTGTGCTTTTATATTCGGCCATTTTAACTCCTCCTAGGTTGTTGAAATTTTCAATGTTTTTAAGTCTTATATTTTCAAGGTTCATCGGCTTATATCAATCGTAATTTCTGGGCAGGCAATCGATGCAAAACTGCCGTCGGTTTCAAGGGAAAATTGAAACATTTCGCCTTTTAAATTTGGATATATAACCGAGGTTGAATTTTTCCCCTTAACCTCGAATGTTTTTGTTTCAAGATCTGTTTTGATAATAACTTTGCAATTTTCCTTTGCAACAAGCGTAAATTTTGTTATTTTTTTAATTTTGTTTGGATATCCCAAGTTCGTGTATGGCGAAGTCCAAATCTTTTTAAGAGGAACGCCAAAAATTGCGCCGCTTGCGTCCATTTCCCCAAGTTTTTTCTTATGCTCATTATTAAAAAGAACCGCAAGCTTATTAACTGTTTCATATTCAATTGAACACATATCTTTTAAATCAACCCCGCGCGTTAAACTAATATCTCCTGTTTTAAGGTCAAGTTCAATTAAAGAGTTGTTAACATATCCGCCATCATACGCTTCGCACCCAACAACTTCGCTGTCGTCATATTTAAGACGGCAACCAAGGTAATATTTTCCGTTGTGATATGCGCTGCAACATTTGTCGTTGTTGTCTTCAAACATCGATTCAATGTTAAGCGAAAGTTTTGTTGCGGAATATCCGTCAAACGAATAAATTCCGTCGCGCGCAAGGAACATAATTCTGTCCCCACAAACACAAACTGAATTTCCATAAATTTTTCCGCTTGTAACGAACATACTCGACAAACTGAATTCCGATTGGTCACCATAAGCCGAAAGACGCGAAATTCCATATTCTTTAAATATGTAAACGTAGTCGTTAAAACTAACAACTTTTTGCAAACACCCGCGGTCGTCAATAATTTCAATATAGCCTGCATTGTCAAGATTCATATCCCAGTTTGTTGGGTCGAGGTTGGCGCTGAAAACAAGTTTGTTTCGTTTTCCTTCCTCAATTGCGAAAACACGCTCATAGTGGCGGCAAATTGAAATAATTTTTGGCGCAGACGCAAGAAGTTCGCTTGAAGTTGCCGGTTGGAACTTAAACATTCCGTCGGTTGGCGAACTTACAAGCATAACATCAATTCCGTTAATGTTATAGTAAACAGCGCTTGGCTCTGATGTGAATTGAAGCGTTCCGTTAAGGTCGATGTTGCTGAAAACTGGGTTAATTCCAATGATCTTAACATACTCAACAAGGTTATCGAAACTTAAAACAAGCATATGGTCGCGATAGTTGAATGTTGTGTCGTAGTATGGAAAAAGCCAAAGTTTGTTAAGATTTGTATATTCGTCAAGAATTTGAAGTTCGCGCATCGTTGCGTTTGCCGTGTTTGTTTGCGGAAGCGTCAAAATTTTAAAACCTGTTCCGGTTTTAAGCTCTCCGCGATTGAAATTATAGTTATAGGAAACTTTTGCATAGTTATATGGAAGCGAACTTTCGTCGGTTTCCGTGTTAATTCCATGCTTAAAAGTTGAAAGAGAAAGTTTTTTTGTTATTTTATTTTTTAAAAGAAGTTCATTTTTATAAATCATTAAATCCACCTCCGTTTTGGAAGGCGAATTGCGGATTTTTTTCTTGCTGCAATTAACAAACCGTCTTTAAAACGCTTTTCCCAAATTGATGCGTCGTCGTGAAGCCCGCAAATGAAACAATATTCCATGGCAACACCATATGCAACAAGCCTGTCGGTTAATTTGCCCGAAAAGTTTTCAATTTTGCTCGTTAAACTTTCAAGTTTTGCCGGTTCATATGAATATGTAATTTTAACATCGCCTGGAATTGTTTCAATGCAGTCGGGGAACAACTTATATGGCTCGGAAAGCATAAATTTGTTTTCAACTTTAACAATGTCCAAAACATCTTTTGAAAGAGATGAAAGCAAAATTTTTCCGTCAGTTGAAGAAACTGTTTCGGTTTTCAAAAGCGGAATGTAGTCTGTTGCAATTTCGCTTAAAACAAGATTAAGACATCTTAAAAGATGGCTTAACTCTTTTGTTTGCTCGTCGGTTTCGGTTTCTGTTCCGTCAAGACTTTGAACTAAAAGAAGTTCATCTTTTTGAAGAAAAATGCAAGCAGTTTTCAAAATGCTTTTAATTGTCATTTCTAATCCTCCTTTTAAAGTTTTGAGTATTTAATTTGTTCAAATAATTTGTCTTTTGCTTCGTTTAATATTGTTTTTTCGTTTTTTTCTTGATTTTTTAAGTTTTCTTTATCAATTTCATCAATAAGTTTTTCTCTGTTTTCAACTCTCGTTTTCCTAACAAACTCAATTGTTCTTGCGTCAAGACAAGCATAAGGGACAGTTAAACAATAACTGCCCCCAATTTGCCCCATGCAATGAATTTCAAACTTTTGTTTTTTTGTGTTATAGAAAATTTCATAGTCATCATCAATTTCTTTAAGTCTTGCTCCAATAAAAAACAAGTCATTCAAAATTTCAACAAGCATTTTTAAAGCTCCTTATTTTTTGCTTAAACTATTCGCCGTTGCCTGCGTTTGTGTTTGTTGAAGATGTTTCAACAATTGTTGTCGACTTGAAAGGATTTGTTACAGTGGATTTAATTCCAGAGATTTTCCCTTGTGCGTTAGGTTTGTTGCAAATTAAGTCGGCATATTTAACAAGAGTTGCGCAATATGTTGCTTCGTTTGGATTTTGTTTAATAACTTTTCCGTCGTCGCCTTCAAGCCATTTCCAATCGCAAAGTTGATGCAAAGTAAATTCGTCGGTGTTAAGCAAATACATTTCATCGTCTTTAACAAATCTATCTGCAAAAACTGGAATTCCGTTGTATGTTATTGCTTTATATCCGCCTGCGAGATCCATAACATCAATGTTTCTTTTGAAATATGACAAATATGTTTGATATGCTTTTCTAACAGTTCTTGAGCAAGTTATGAAGTTAGCGCTAAGCCCGCCTGTTTCTTCCAAACTGTCTAATCCCGCTTGAATTGTTTCGTCAGAAATTTCTTTTTCTGTTGAATCTTTATAAGGTGAAAGCCAAGGATAGTTAGATTTTGTTAACCCATAAAGAGTTGTTCCCTCGCCAAAAATTGCGCCAAGACCAGTTATTTCAAGGCCTTTCGAATTCTGAACAAAAATTGTGTAGTTTTGAGCAAAAGTTAAAGAACTTGCTGCTGCGTCAAGATAGAATTTTTTGTTAACTCTGTCAACAAACTTAATTCTCTTTCCGCTTGATGCTTCAACTTTTGTTGCTCCGTTATAAACATCAACAACCATTCCTTCAATAAGATTGCGAACGCTGTCAACAGAAATTGCTCCGTCGGAAGAGCTGAAGCTTGAAACAGTTGCTAATAAGCCGCTGCCATCGCCATAAAGCATACGCCCGAAATTGAAGCTGCTTGCTTTAACAAGTCCTTCCATTTCTGCGTTTAAAAGATTAACGAAAGCACCTGCGCTGTTTGCCGAAGCTCTCATTGCCTTATCAGAAATTGAAATTTTTCCGTATAAGTTTTTAAGGTCTGTAACAAATTGAACATATTGGTTTTCTGCTGCAATTGGCAAAGTTCCTGTTTCTGTTCCAGCCCCAATTCCGCCATTAATTCCAAATGGCGCAAGTTTAATAATTTGCTTTCCCCAAACATCGGAAGTTGATTGTTCAATTCTTCCAAGAAGTGGGTTTGCATTTGTGTTAAGTTGGTTTGCAACAACGCCTAAATAAACATTTTTTAATGCGTTGCTAGCACTTGTTAATGAAACCATTTTTCCCTCCATCAAAATTTTTTAACGCAATTTAAAGAAAAAACATCAAAAAATCATATTTTTTAATGTTTTTTACTTAAATTTTAAAGTTTTTTATTAAAACTAATTTTTTAATAATTTCTCTGCCAATGCTTTTGCGTCATTAAGCGATGTTGGCTTTGAAACTTTTTTAAACAAGGTTTCGCCTCCGCGAGTGCTGCTTCCAATAACATTTGGTGCGCTTCTAATCTCATTTAAATAAGATCCCAAAACTCGCTTTTTAACTTCGTCGTTTGAAAGAACAAACTCCTCCATAAACGAACTTTCTTGCGCCATTTGTTTTGGTGTTTTAAACACTTTTGAAAGAACCCTTGCCCAAGCAACTTCAAGCATATCTGGCGAAGCTTGAAGGTCTTTATCTTTCAAAATTTCATTTGAAATCTCGCGCGAAAATTCTTTTGCACTATCGTTTTTTTGCAAAAACTCTGCAACTTTTGTTTGCCAGTTGTCTTGTTCAAACGCCGGAGAAATCTCTTCTGGTTCATCTTTTTGCAAAGAAGTTTCTTCAATTTCTTTTTCGGTAATTTGTTTTTGAATTTCGCTAAGTTTTTGACATTTTCTCGTGAACTCCGCCTGAAGATTGTTATACGCATTAACTAAATCTTCCGCGCACGAGAATTTGCCAAATTGGGAGCCGCTTTGCAACGTAGAGGCGCCACCTTGTTCATTTTCTTCTTTCAGAGCAATTCCTTCTTGCGCTTGCTTGCTTTCTGCTGGTTGTTCCCCATAAATTTTTTCTTGTTCCATTTTTCTATTTCTCCGTTATTTTTAATTTTCAACACTTTCTTGCATCGCTTTCATTTGTTTGTGCGCTCTTATGTGTTTTAAAACAATTTCAGTAAGTTTTTCGTTTCTTTCTGCCTTTTTCGCAAATTCATTCCCAAGCATCAAAGCCGTATGCTCCGAAATATGAATATCATGGTCGTCAACTTCCAAAGGTTCAATTTTTGTTTCACCTTTCAGAAATTTAAGGTTTTCACTTGATGCTTTTTTAAGATGAAGTTCGTTAATGTCTTGCGCATTTTCCCAAACACCAAAACCAAGAAGGTCAAGCGCTTTAACACGCATTCTGTTTGAGAGTTTCCCGTTTTCGTCGTGCAAAAGCCCCGCATTAAGAAGATCGAAAACCATACTGCGTTTTTGCGCAACTGTTTCGCCAACTTCGCTTGTTGTTTCAAAAACAATATCGTCGCTTGAAATGTCAGACGCGTTAAAGTAGAAAACCTCAATTTCCCCGTTGTCGCCAACAATTTTTGAAAGACGAGGAACGGTTGCAAATTGACGATATAAACGCAAAACGTGTTTCGCCATCGTCTTAATCGCTTCACGAATTTTTTCGGCTGTTATTGAAATTCGAGTGTCGTCTTGTTCAACCAAAACTTGAAGCGCAACACCCGACATTTTCGAATAGGTTGAAAGCGAATTTCGAAGCAAATCGGAAACTCCGCTTATGTATGTAAACTCATTTAAAAGCATATTTTCTTCGGCTGCGAAATCAACAGGAACGCGGTCGAAATTCATAAATCTTGGCGGAGTTGCCCCTTGGCGATATACCAAAATCTTGCCAGGACTAAGCCCGTCATCTTCCAAATTTTCGGTGTCGATTGAACCGTCCTCAACCGTCAAAACGCCCATTGAAAGCCTGTTCATAAATTCGTGTTTTCTGTTTTTAAGAGTGTTGAAAGAACGTTGAACAGGGATTAAGCGCTCAATGATACTTGAGCCCCAAAAACAACCTGGCTGCTCAATGCACGCCTGACGAATGAACGGGAAGCATCTTTCGCCGTCGTTCCCGTTAAAATATGGCAATTCCCCAAGATGAACAAGTTTATCCCCAGCAACAATGATAAGTCTTCCATTCGGGAATTCAACTGTTGGCATTTCATATTTTTCAATAACAACTGCATAATTTTTCCTAACACCGCTCGTAACTTTGCTCGTGTTTCCAAAATAGCCATATCCGCCAATTGCTGTAACATTATCAAGCGAAAAAACATTTATGTCTTCGCCTTTAACATCAACACCCCAAATGCTTTTAATTTCGTCAACGTGATATGCTCTTGCATGAATGATCGACTTACAGTTGTCGATGTCGCTGCAACTTGAACTTTCTGGATAAATTTCAAAAGGTGGGCAAACAGTAACCTCAACTTCCCCGCTACAAACCTTTCCCGTTTCGTCATCTTTCAAAATTGTTCCCTTGCTTGAATTCCAACTTACCTTATAAAAACTCGTTCCGCAAACTTCGCTCCAATTGTTTGCCTCCGAAATAACGCCGCTAACGCAAAGTTTGTTATAAACAGCGTTAACAATTTTTTTGGAAATTTTTGCAGTTTTAACATCGCGTTCATCTCCCGACGCTGGAACAACCGTCATGGTTGGTTTCATGTTAATAAGTTTTGCCAAACGAGATTCAATGATTGGCGCAATGTGGTTGTAAACTTCTCTTTCTTGCCAATAGAATTGTTTGTCATATTCCTCAACCTCGCCCGAAGGGCCAATGCTGCAATATTGATTCCCCATAAGGAAATTCATGTTAAGTTCCCATTGCGTTTCAAAACTTTTTCTCTCTTGCTGCCTAGTTTTGAAATCGTCCAAAACTTCTTTAACCAAATCTTCTTCAAAAACTTGTTCTCTGCCAGTTTGGTTTGAATTATTTTTCATTTTTTCCTCCATTTATAAATTTGATATATAAAGCGAAAAAAATCGCTAAATACTAAGTTAATTAACCATAAAACCCCAATTTGGATTAAATTTTAACTATTTTTTGCTTTTTTCAAGTAATTCAAGCAATCGCAACTTTTCTTGAAGAAGTTGCTCGTCGGTTAAATTTGCATATTTCTCCGTTTTCTTTTCAAGTTTTTCAAGAAGAAGTTTAACTGCTGCAAGATCTGGCGAAATATGTTTTTTCGTAACTTTTTTTTTGCTTAATTTATAGTCGCCGCTTTCGTCCAAAACAAATTCTTCAACAACTTCGTTTGCTTCATAGCCAATTGCTTTTTTGTAAAGCGCATTTTTGATTTCTTTTTCTGATATACTTTTGCCCATAAAAAAACACCGCATAATTGATTTTTTCTCAATTATACGGTGCTAGAATTTAAAAAGTAAACATTGGCTGCCAAAACTTAAAAGTTATCTTTTCTGTCTAAAAAGTTTGAAATCATAAGAGCCTTCATTTCTGGAGAAAGGTTTTCAAAGTCGTCTTTAATTGTTGATTTGCCTTGCATTGAAACCCTGTTAAATTCTTCCAAGAAATCTTTAATTTCTTCATCATCTCCGTCTGCACTGTCAACAGTTCCATCTGAATTAAACTCAACATTATCAACTGGTTTTTCTGGCTTATCGTCTTCGCGCTCATCTAAGAAATATTCATTAAACATATCTTCGATGTTGTTCGATAATGAATTTTGGTCTTTTGGCGTTGCTGGAGCTTCCTCCGTCCCTCCAAAATCCAAATTTTCATAATTAACCTTTGTGTCTGGGTCTTCAAGAGGTTTAAGATCTTCTCCAAATTCGTCGCCTTTAAGTTCAAAAACATGAGGACTTTCCGCAGAAATTTCTTCTTTTTTAACACTTTTTTCTTTTTTAAGTTGTTTTTTCTCTTCTCTTTTCTCAAGTCTTTGTTGTTTTTTGAGTTCTCGTTCGCTCGATCTGTCTTTCTTTTCGCTTCTGTTTTTAGCGATTTTTTTGAAAACAGGAAAAAGGAAATATATTAGAACTCCAACGGCAAGAACTGCGATACTAATTATCCAAACCATTTTCACCTCTTAATTTTAAAAAAGTGGCCAAGCGGCCACTTTAATTTTGTTAATTAACCATTAAACTCCGCCTTGTTTTTTCTTATCAACGCCAGCAATTGAATTTCTCATTGCAGTGTCGGAATTTAAGTTTTGAATTTTGTAGTAATCCATAACTCCAAGGTTTCCGCTCTTAATTGCGTCGGCCATTGCTTTTGGGACTTCGGCTTCGGCTGCAAGAACCATCGCTTTCATTTCTTGAGTTTTTGCTTTCATTTCTTGTTCAATAGCATTTGCCATTGCTTTTCTTTCCTCAGCTTTTGCTTGAGCAACTGCTTTTTCCGCTTCAGCACGGTCGATGTCAAGTTTCGCCCCAATGTTTTGTCCAACATCAATATCCGCCATTTCAATTGAAAGAATTTCGTATGCTGTTGAAACGTCCAAACCTTTGTTCAAAACAGTTTTTGAAATTATGTCTGGGTTTTCCAAAACTTCTGTGTGGGTTAAAGCCGAACCAACGGTTGTAACAATACCTTCGCCAACACGAGCCAAAATTGTTTCTTCACCAGCCCCTCTAACAAGGCGAGGAAGGTTTGATCTTAAAGTGATTTTTGCTTTAACTCTAAGTTCAATACCGTCTTTCGCAATTGCAGAAATCCAGCCAGTTTCAATAACAACAGGTGTGACGCACATTTTAACCGCCTTCGCAACATCACGTCCAGCAAGGTCAATTGCTTTTGCTTGGTCAACCGAAAGAGGAAGTTTCGCACTGTGCGCCGAAATCAACGCAACAATAACTTTTTCAATATCGCCCCCCGCCATATAGTGCGTTTCAAGGTCGACAATGTCAAGGTCAATTCCTGCTTTTCTTGCTTGAATATAAGCAGCAACAATTGGTGTTATTTTAACACGACGCATTCTCATACCAATTAAACGCCCCATTGAAATATGTGCACCAGAAACAAGCGCAATAAACCACTGTTTAATTGGAACTAAACAAATGATTATGATGAAACAAGCTGCCAAAACGCTTAAAACAGTTATTAAAGCAATCATTCCACCAGACAAACCTAATAAACTTAAATTCATTTTTATACCTCCACTTTTTCAATAACAATTTTATTTCCTTCAACATCTGAAACTTTGACAACATCGTTTTTGTCAAGAGGCTCGCCTCTTGTCATTCCCTCATAAATCTTATCGTCAATCATAAATTTCCCAGATGGTGTGAAAGGTGTTACAGCAACGCCGCGTTGTCCAACCAAATTTCTGTTTTTGTCCTTGCTTTTATCTGCATAATCTCTTGGAACTGCTGTTTTCTTTTCAACGAACGGCGTTTTACTTATAAGGCCAAATCTTGCAGATCGAATAAATATTAAAAATAATAGGAAAATAAAAACAAACAAAAGCGCAATTAAGAACAATGTTTGTGCAATTGATTTGGTTAAAACCGCATTAGCAATGATTGCTCCAACCAAACAAACAATTCCAGAAATTCCGAAGAATCCAAAACCAGGAACGAAGCATTCAATAACCAAAAGAATAACTCCCAGGCAAAGAGGAAGAATGATATACCATTGCATCGTCGTGAAAGCTTCAACTATTTCTTGCCACATATTTTTGCATCTCCCTTTAACTTTATTTATTTCTACACGAGTATTATATCATATATATTTTAAAAAATAAAGTCCTTTTTAAAAATTTTTTTTGCAAAAAAATGGCGCTCAAAACACCACCTGAAAAATAAAAAAAAGGAGAAGAGAGCGAAAAAAATTATAAAACACTCTCTTCGTGGAAACAATGTTTGATGGGGGTTGCTTCCATAATTTATGGTATCACACAAGTTTATTTTTGTCAATATCAAAAATTTCTTTTGTTCAAAATAACCAAATTATCCGTTTTCTCTTTTAAAGTAGAACAAGTATTGTTGCACAAAGCCAGACAGGTCTTTAAACTCTCCAACAAGCTTTCTTGAAATTGCTGTTGCGGGAAGATCTTCGCCCGTGTTAAAGTCGGAAAAAACTTTTCGAATCCATGTGTCAACAGGAAAAACATCAAAACGTTGAAATCCAAAAAGCATAATGCACATTGCAACTTTAAGTCCAATTCCTTTCATTTTAAGAAGCTGCTCTTCAAGTTCTTGCGTTGAAATTAAAGAAAAATCTTGACTTAAAAACATTGGCATTTGCGCAATTGTTTCTTTCAAATAATTTGCGCGATATCCTGCTCCAATTTTTGAAAAATACTGTTCGTTTGCCTCAAGAAGTTTTTCCAAACTTGGAAAAGAGTTAAATTTTTCGGTTTTCAAAATTTCATTAACTTTTTCATTTTGTGAAATATGCGTTGGAACAATCCGCTCTCCATAATCGCGGCGAAGAGCCAAAAGCGAATTCGTGAACCTTTTAATGTTATTATTTTGCGAAAAAAGAAAGGTTACAATTGTTTCAAATTCGTCTTGCTTTAAAATTCGAATTCCCTTTCCGTTTTCAATTGCTCTTTCCAAAATTTCTTTTCCAAAATTTAAGTTTAGGCACTTTATGCGGTTAATTATTTCTTGATAATCTCGTTCAAGGTCGAAAAAATTAACAAAAAAATCAACGTCACCTTTCAAAATTTCAATAACAAATTTTCCATTTTCTTCATACACTGCTGCTAAATTCCCAAGCGGAAAGGAAATATAAATATCGTCGAATTTTTTGTATGAAAAAACTTGACCGCACTCAAAAATACTTTTCGCGTCGAAATTCTCGCAAAGAACAATAATTTTGTTTCCGTCAAGTTGATAATTCATAGTTATGATTATATCACGAATTTTCAAAAACATGTTAAAATTTTTTAGGATAAATTTTGGGTTTCAAATTAAAAAATTTAAAATCTTTGTGCCGCTTAAATGGCACAAAAAAAACGAAACAATGTTTCGTTTTTAAAATTATTCTTCAACAATATTAACAAGTTTTTTGCTTCCACTCTTTGAAAATTTAACTTTTCCATCTTTAAGAGCAAAAAGTGTGTAGTCTTTTCCAAGCCCAACATTAACGCCTGGATAAACTTTTGTTCCAACTTGGCGAATGATGATTGAGCCAGCAAGAACAAATTGCCCGTCTGCTGCTTTAACACCAAGGCGCTTTGAATTACTATCTCTGCCGTTCTTTGTTGAACCGCCACCTTTCTTATGAGCAAAAAGTTGAATATTAAACAATTTCATCTTTAACCTCCACTTTCATATATTTTTTATAATCTTGCTCAATTGCTTTAAGCGAAATTTCAAGCGCTTTAAAAAAACTTTGTGCTTTTTCAATTTCGGATTCTTTTGAAGCAAGTTTGCACTCTAAAAGTGCGTTTCGATCGTCTTTTTTTAAGCAAATTTTCAAGCCAAGAACATCTTGAAGCCCAACAACTGTCATTTGAGTTGCGGTTGAAATTGCCGAACAAACAATGTCGTTGCCTTCTTCGGCAAAACCTGTGTGCCCCTCGGCTCTAAATCCCACTGTGAGATTGTTTTTCTTAAAAAAAGTTATTTTTGTCATTATTTAATCGCTGTGATTTTAATTTTTGTATATGGTTGACGATGACCTTGTTTTTTGCGTTCGTTTTTCTTAGCTTTATATTTGAAAACGATAATTTTGTCACCTTTTCCATGCTCAACAATTTCTGCTTCGCAAACAGCATCGCTAAGAACTGGGTTTCCTGCTTTAACAACTTCGCCGTCAGCAAGCATTAAAACATCAAGTTTAATTTTGTCGCCAACATTACGTTCAAGTTTCTCAACATTGATTTCGTCGCCAACAGAAACTTTATATTGTTTTCCGCCTGTTTGAACAATTGCAAACATTTTTTCCTTACCTCCTCTAACCAAACTCGCTCTTATGGTGGCCTTAATAAGGCACTTAATAAAAAACCACTTTAACGCGGCACATTGGTAATTTAACATAATTAAATATATATGTCAAGAAAAAACGCGAAAAATTTTTCGCGCTCTTTTTTGTTTTCCTTATTCAAATTCGTGAAATGATTCAATTTTTGAAGGGTCTTTCTCATATTCCGCATCGCGCGAAGCAAGAGCTTTTGCAAAGATTGCGTCGTCTCTAATTTTCCCGTCCATATTTTCAATAACATAATCTGGGAAACCTTCTCTAAAAATTAAGTCAGAAATTAACGTTTTCTTATAATTTTCGAACCCCTCTTCGGTGTGTAATGTTTGAACTTCCTTATCAACTAAATATTTTCTGTATAGTTTTTTATCTGAAAGCGAAAGTCTTTTTTTCTTTGCAACGCCTTTTTTGTTAACATAATTTGCATAACGCGGAATAGGCAAATCGTCTGCCGCCTCCGAAACAATTTCGCGATACATATCTAAAAGCTCAGGCGTTGGCTTACTATAATTTGCATCAATAAATTTTTTGCAATCGTAAATATATTTAACGCACGCCGCCATAACTTCAAAAATAATATTATTATCCTTTTCAACAGCCATAGTGTCAATTAAAAGACGTCGAGGTTCTTCCCCCATTTCAAGGCGCGCAATTTCAGTTCTGTCTGTGCTTTCCATTCCAACAACTTCAACGCCCATATTATATAAAATGTTGATTAAGTTAATTGGAGATTTTGGATCATATCTGTCGTCCAAATCAACAAAAAGTTTTTTCAAAAAACGAGTTACTGAAGGTTCAACTCCCGCTTCTTTCCATTCTTCTTGAGTGTTAAATTTAATAATTTGTCCCATGTTTCTCCTCCAATTCTCTACATTTCCATTTCGGCTTCGTTTTGCTCGCCATCTGTTTGAGCGCTTTCAAATTCAGATTCACTAAACTCTTTAATTTGTGGCTTGCTAAATTTTTCTCTTGCCATATCAATTTTAAAAATTTGTTCAAGAATATCTGGTTGATTTCCGTTTTGTTCCATAAAATATGGATCCCCAATTTTTTGTTTTTTTCTTATATAGTTCCCTTTTGCTTCATTATACACGCAAACTTTTTCTTGCGCAAGAAGGTTTTCAAAAGTTAATGGTTTTTCGTCAACAAGAACAATTCCATAATTCCTGCTGTTAATAAATTTAAAGAAATCGCAAACACCGTCAAATGTTTTGTTTTCAAGGTTAATAAGCCCTAATTTTTCTTCAAGCCCTTTTTCGCAAATGTCCTCGTTAACATCTTCAACAAGATTAAAATACGTTTCTGTTAAAAAGTTGAAAGTTTCTGGTCTTAATAATTGATCAACTTCTTTTTCGGAAGAACCAAAATAGAATGTTTGAGCAAAGTTTGAAAATGCATTTCCAATAAGTTTTTCAATTTCACCAACATTTTCAAACAATTCCAAATTATCCCAAACAATTCCCTCAACTTTATCTGCCAAAAGCGAAATCATGTTTTTGTTTAAAAGAGCCTCAGTTTCAAGCATAAGAGACATACTTTGGTTTTGCACTTGCGAAATTGCATATGCAATTGATTTAATGTTTTTTTCTGTTACATCTTCAACCCCAATCTCTCTTGCTATTCTTGAAAAGTCGCCATCATTAAAATATCCTTCAAAAAGAGCATTTCCGGCAAGCAAATAAAACATTCTTACAAACTGAACTTCAAAACGATATGACTCAAGAGGAACATCACGCTTAACAGCATATGCCACTTGTCTTAAAGCAAGATATTCCGTAACTCCTTCATCAAATTGATTATAGTTGTCGTTTTCATTCTCGCCAAAATCAAGGAAATATCCAAATTGGTGTTGAATTTCTTTGTCAACGTAAAAAGGGTCATTCAAACTTTGAAATTCTTTGCTAGTTTTTGAGTAGTTATGTTTTGAAAAAATATGATTCATTTCATGAAACATCGTGCAAAAATTATTTTCCCTAAAACTATTTCGAATTGAAATAATTTTTTCATCAGCAATATCAGTTATTGCATTTGCTTGTCTATCATTTAAGCTAAGATATTTATCAACTCTTAAATCCGCAACATCTCTTCGAATTTTTCTTGCATCAAGCAAAGGCGAAATTCCCATATAATGAAGCGCTTCAAAATATAACTTAAATCTTTCCTCAACGCTTTTGCCCAAATTAAATTTTTCGCCAATTTGCTTAGCAAGAAGCGGCGAAATATAAAACAATTGGTCTTCATTTTCCAAAGAGCATTTGTTTAAAAGAAGTTTTTTATTCGCATAAACATATTTTTTCTTAGGCATATTTTTCCCTTTACGGCTATATTATTGCAAAACGTAATCATTTTGTCAATATGCAAAAATAAAAACCACCAATAAATCTTGGCAGTTTTTAATCATAAAATTCTTCAAGATCTGAATTGTTATTGTAAAATTCTCGTTGCAAACAAGCGCTATGCTTCCCAAGAAAGTTTCTTTCCGCCAATAATATGAACATGCAAATGTTGAACAGTTTGTCCTGCGTCGTCGCCTTGGTTAATTATAATTCGATAGCCTTTTGAAAGCCCAAGTTCGTCTTTCATTTGCGCAAGTTTGTTAAGCATAAAAGAAAGTTCCATTGCCTCGCTAACTGTTGCTTCTTCAAGTCTTGCATAATGTTTTTTTGGAACCATAAGAAGATGAATTGGAGCAATTGGTTCAATATCCTTAAAAATAACGCAAGTTTCGTCCTCATAAACTTTTTCTGAAGGAATTTCCCCCGAAATTATTTTGCAAAATACGCAATCCATAAATTTTTTCTCCTTTTTATATTGTTTTTTATATTATTTTTATTATTTTTTTGTTAATTTTTATTATTTTTTTGCCATTTAATTTAAAAATTATTTTATTTTTAATTAAATTTTTATTTTTTTATTTAAAAAATTAAATTTTTAATAATTTTTTAACTATTTTTTCATATTTTTAACAACTGCTAATGCCCCGTCAATATAAGGTTTTTTAAGTTTAACGGTAACAAAAGTGTTTGTCTCCAACTTTTCTGCTTTAATATAACATTTAATGTAATTTTCGGCATGACCAATATAATATTGACCTTCTTTTTCCTCAATTAAAACGGAATGAAGAGTTTTTTTGCATTTATTTATGTATTTTTTTTGCAATTTTTCATTGATTTTTTCAAGAATTTCAACTCTTTTTCGTTTAATATCTCCGTTAAGGTCTTTCATTCTTGCCGCAACTGTTCCCTCGCGCTTTGAATATGGGAAAACATGAATTTGGAAAAATTTAACTTTCTTAACAAAATTAACCGTTTCCATAAATTCTTCCTCGGTTTCGCCAGGAAATCCAACAATAACATCGGTTGTTATTGCAGGGTTAACAAAACATTTTCGAATTTTTTGAACAACCGCAAGAAACTGCTCTGGCGTGTAGTGTCTGTTCATTCTTTTAAGAACAGTTGCGCTTCCGCTTTGAAGAGAAAGATGGAAATGAGGGCAAAGATTTTTCATTTTTGAAATCACTTCCAAAAGCTCGTCGTTAACAACACCTTGTTCAAGCGAGCCAAGCCTAATTCGAACGTTATAATCGGAAAGCATTTCCAAAAGTTTTCCAAGGGCTGGCTTGCCATCAATTTTAAAATCGGAAATGTCAATCCCGGTTAAAACAATTTCTTTTGCAAATTGTTGCAAATTTTCAACTTCATTTAAAATTTCAACAACATTTCTCGACCTGCTTCTTCCTCTTAAATATGGAATTAAGCAATATGAACAAAAATTGTTGCATCCGTCTTGAATTTTAATGTATGCGCGCGTTTTTGAAGGTTTTGAAACATATGTGTCGTTATAATCCAAAGGAAGCAAATCAAGTTCAACAACTCCCGTTCCTTTTTCAATTGCGTCGGCAAGTTTAAGTTTGTTTGCAACGCCCGAAATATGAACAACATTTTTCCCTTTTTGAAAATTTTGAGGGTTGTGCTGACTTGCGCATCCGCACACATATATCTTCGCTTTTGGGTTTAATTTTTGAATTTTTGCCAAAACTTGGCGCGATTTTTTCTCTGCCTCATTCGTAACCGCACATGTGTTAACAACATATGCGTCCGCCTTTTCAAGCTCGTAGGAAACATCAATTCCCCTCTCCTCCAAGGCAAGGGCAATTGCATCGCTTTCATATTGATTAACTTTGCATCCAAGCGTGTGAATAACAACTTTCATATCTATATGATACATCATTCCCGTCAAAATTCGCAACTGCTTTTGCAAAATTAGTTTAACAATTTTTTACTTGCCCCCGAAAAAATTTTTTGTCAGCAAAATGCGTTAATTTAATCTAAAACACTAAAACTTTAATCATGCAAGAAGCATATTGAAATTTTTTATTAAAATTGTTTGTAATTTTATAAAAAAAGGTGTTAAATATATATAATATTAAATTAAACTTTACTAAACAAAGGAGAAAAAATGTGCAAGGCGCAAGATAAAAATGAAAGAGAAAGTAACTGTTGCACTTTTTGCAAGCCATCTTTTTTCGTGCATGAATTTAATATATAAAATTTAGAGAAACTATTGTGCAAGAGCACAGCGGTTTTTCTTTTTTGACGTTCTAGGGAGAAAATATGAAGTTAATGAGTTTTTGGAGTAAGTTTTTCATAGCCCTTGCAA
>UQVQ01000002.1 GCA_900544595.1 uncultured Bacillota bacterium
CCCCCCCCGCCGTGAATATGGCTCGCTTATTGCTTTCGAAACCGGCGAGGCAATTGTTTATGGACTTTTCAATGCGCAAGAACGTGGTGACCTTTTCATAACCCCAGGAACACAAGTTTATGCTGGAATGGTTGTTGGACAAAATCCAAAAGGCGACGACATTTGCGTTAACGTTTGCAAGAAAAAACACCTTTCAAACTGCCGAAGTTCAGGTTCCGACGAAGCTCTTCGCTTAATCCCACCAAGAATTATGACTCTTGAAGATTGCATTGAATTCTTGTGCGACGACGAACTTTTGGAAGTAACCCCAAAAAGCATACGAATTCGTAAAAAAGAACTCGACCATAATATGCGTCTTCGTCAAAAAGCAAAAGAACTCGGCTTAAATAATAAATAAGAATAAAAATAAGGTTTTTTGCCTTATTTTTTATTATCTAATTTAATTTTTTATTGCTTAAAACTCTAATTAAATAAATATTTTTAATTTTTTTTGCATTTATTGCAATTTTTGCAGTTATTTCCAAAACTGCAATATTTTTTTTGCTTAACTCGATTAACAACAAAAACTATTGAACAAGAAATTGCAACCGCTGCAAGGAAAATCCAAATTGAATTAAGAGCCCCAACAATTTCAATAAGACGATATATATTAAATGAAATTAAAGCAAGAACATATGCAACAGCAAACTGGATTACAATTGAAATCCAAGTCCATTTCCTTCCAATTTCTTTCTTGAAAACCGAAATTGTTGCCAAACATGGCGAATATAAAAGACAAAAAACCATAAACGACAGTGCGCTTGCAGGAGTGAAACAAACCGCAGCAGAAGGATCCATAATTGAGCGCATTGTTTGATTATTCAAACTGTCGCCCGAAACATTAACCCCGTTAAACATCGCAATTGAGCTAACAATAATTTCTTTTGCGGCAAGCCCCGCAATAAGCGCCGAAGTTGCGCCCCAATTCCCAAATCCAAGCGGAATGAAAATTGGTGCTAAAAACCCTCCAATTGTTTCAAGTATACTTGTTCCGCCCTGCGTTGGAACAAATTTGAATCCAAACGAAAAACTTTGAAAAATCCAAACAATAATGTTAAGGGAGAAAATCACTGTTCCAATTCGAACAAGGAAAAGTTTAACATTTTCCCAAAGGATTTTTAAAACACGCTTAATTGACGGAATTCGATATGCCGGAAACTCCAAAATGAAAGACTGTTCTTTGCTTTTAAGCGCTTTCTTTTCCAAAATTAAACTAAGAAGAATTGCAACAACAGCCCCAAGCATATAAAGCCCGAAAACAACAAAAATGTTTGTTGCGCCAAAGAATGCCCCGCCAATAACAGCGTAAATTGGGAGTTTTGCGCTGCAACTCATATACGGCGTTAAAAGCGCTGTTTTAATTTTTGCGTTCTTATCCTCCATATTTCTCGCCGTAAGAGCCGCCGTTGTTG
The DNA here is from genome assembly GCA_900544595.1 of uncultured Bacillota bacterium. Lineage (GTDB taxonomy): Bacteria > Bacillota > Clostridia > Christensenellales > UBA1242 > UMGS687. Next base: position 1,452 of record UQVQ01000002.1, read on the forward strand.
AACAGCCAAAGCCCATAAGAAGCGAATACACACTTTTCCCGCTTAACCCAACTTTCGCAAAAATGTCTTCAAACAAAAATGCAACGCGCGCAAGATATCCGCTGTCCTCAATTAAAGAAAGAAAAAAGAAAAGCAAAATAACTTGCGGCAAAAACGAAAGAATGCTTCCAACGCCGCCAATAATTCCTGTTTCAACAAAGTCAACAATCCAAGCAATGCTGCAAACACTTTTAAGAGAAGAAACAATTTGCCCGCCAATTATGTCCTGAACAAGAGTTCGAAGAAGGTTTGAAAGCCATGCCCCAAGCGAGAAAAAAGTTAAATAGAAAACAAGAAATAAAATTCCAAAAAAAATTGGGAGTGCCAAATATTTGTTTAAGAAAATTTTATCAAGTTTTGACGAACCATATGCACTTTCATTTGTTTTGGAATTAAAAAAAGAATTTATATATTTAAATTTTTTTGAATTTTCTTCTTCATAATTTAAATTATTATTTTTTTCATATTTTTGCTTAATTTTTTCTAAATTAACATTTTTTTTTGCATTTTTAATTTTATTTAATTCTTTTTTAAATAAAATAATATCTTTTTTATTTTCAGCATTTCCAATAAAATAATTTAATTTTAATTTATTTAAAGCATTTTTTGTTTCAATTATTTTTTTTGCTAATTTTTTGTCTTTTTTGTTAACATTTTTAAATGTGTTAACAAAAACAATAACATTTGAAATTTCTTGAAGTTGAAGAGTTAAAAATAAATTGCGTTTTAAATTGTTAATGTCGCATATGTTTATAATTTGATATGTTGAATTTTTAAAAATATATTCGCTTGCAACCTCCTCCTCATAACTAAGCGGCGTTAAAGAGTATAGCCCCGGAAGGTCAACAAGAACATAGGTTTTCCCCATTGAAGTGAATTGTTTTTCTTTTTCGCTAACTGTAACCCCATGCCAATTCCCAACATGTTCGTTTGAGCGAGTTAAAGAATTAAACAAAGTTGTTTTCCCCGTGTTCGGATTTCCAACAAGCAAAAGTTTTTCTTCCAAACTTTGAGTTCTAATGCTTGTTTTCTTTGCAAGCCAAGCGGCAAGCGGATTGTTAATTTTCCTTATGTTCATTTCCCCGCCTCCAAAACTTTAACGCAACTTGCAATTGTTGAGCGAAGGGAAATCGTGCACCCCTCAATTTCAAGAAGGACAGTTTTTTTAAGTGCGGAAAAACAAGAAACGCGAATTTTTGCGCCTTTATAAAACCCAAGTTCGCTAAGTCGTCTTGCAACTCCAACGCTCTCGCACTCAATTTTTTCGATTAAATATTTCCGATTTCGATCGCATTCACAAAGCGAAATAAGTTCCATAGTTTATTCTATGAGTAAACTTCTCCCAAAATGAAATTTCTTTTGGAAAATGCTTGTTTTTTGGAATTCATTGTGGTAAATTATACCTAGATATTGAAAAGAGGTGCATCATGAAATGTATATATTGTGGATATTTTGACAGCAAGGTTATCGATTCCCGTTCAACCGACGAGTCAAATTCAATTCGTCGCCGTCGCGAATGCTTAAATTGTGGAAAGAGATTCACAACATATGAAACCGTTGAAACAACTCCAATTTTGGTTGTTAAATCGGACGGAAGCCGCCAAACTTTCGACCCTGAAAAAATTAAAAAAGGAATCATCAAAGCGTGCGAAAAACGCCCTGTTAGCATAAGTCAAATTGACGAAGTTGTTATGGACATTGAAAAAACATTAACAAATTCGCTTAATCAAGAAGTAAGTTCGAACGAAATTGGCGAACTTGTTATGAAGAAACTTAAAGAACTTGACGAAATTGCCTACATACGTTTTGCTTGTGTCTATCGCAAATTTGAAGACGTTTCAAACTTAATTAACTTCCTTCAAACTCTTTAATTAAAAATAAAAAACCGTAGGTTGCGGTTTTTATTTTTTTATGCATTGTCGAAAATTGTTTAATAGTGTTATTTTTTGCATTTTAATCATATATACATATTAAAAAGGAACAAAGTTTGGAATCCTCATTTTTAGATTTAAGATGCAAAGAAGTTATAAACATTGTTGACGGAACGCGCCTTGGGCACATTGTTGACATTGTTATTTCGCTTCCAACAAGTCAAATAAGCGGAATTGTTGTTCCTGGAAACAAATCCATTTTTGGATTTTTAAAAGGCGGGAACGACCTTTTTATCCCATTTTCTCAAATTTGCAAAATTGGAGAAGACGCAATTCTTGTTGAGCTTTACGGAGTTAACACCCCAACGTCAAGAGCCTACGACTTTAAAGCGCAAAATAAATCTTAAATTATGCCATAAGCAAGATTGTTAAAATCATTGGACGGCGTTTAGTTCTTTTGAAAATAAAATTCGAAAGAACTTTTTTAACATTTGCCTTAATTTCATTAGGGTCGAACGAGCGCAAATCTTGCTCGCGAAGAGCGGAGGCAATAACTGTTCGAGCATCTTGAGTGAACGCTTCGGACTCCTTATCATAAACAACTCCTCTTGTTATTATGAAAGGTTCAAAACCTGCTCCGCCAGAAAGCGAACTCATATTAAGAACAACAACACAGAAACCTTCTTCCGAAAGTTGTTTTCTTTCTTTCAAAACTGAACTTCCCATATCTCCAAGCCCAGAACCGTCAACAAGTCGAATTCCTGCTGTAACATAACCCGCTTGTTTGATATAGTTTTCGCCCATTTCAACTTGCATTCCAAGTTCTGGCAAAATTATGTCGCGCGCGTTCATTCCCATTCCAATTGCAAGTTCCTTATGTTGTTTAAGGTGGCGATATTCTCCGTGAATTGGAATGAAGAATTTAGGATTTGTTAACGCGTGAATTGTTTTAAGTTCTTCTTGACAAGCGTGCCCCGAAGCGTGGACATCGGCAAGTTCGTCGTAGATAACATCAGCACCCTTTTTGAAAAGTTCGTTGATAACATTATAAACTGCTTTTTCGTTTCCTGGAATTGGAGAAGCAGAGAAAATAACAACATCGCCTTCGCCAAGTTTAACCTTGTTAAATTCGCCATGAGCCATGCGTGTTAGCGCACTAAGAGGTTCGCCCTGGCTTCCCGTGCAAAGAATTAAAAGTTCGCCATCGGCATATTTGTCGATTTTGTCCATTTCAATTATGTTATTTCTGTCATACGAAATTTCGCCAATTTTTGCTGCTGCCTCTGTAACATTGATCATACTTCGCCCAGCAAAAGCAACCTTTCTCTTAAATTTTTCTGCAAGCCAAAGAAGTTGTTGAAGGCGATGGACATTCGATGCAAAAGTTGCAACAAAAAGTCGTTTTCCTTTAAACTTATCAAAAAGCGTTTCAAGAGTTTTTCCAACGTTCGACTCACTCATCGAGTAACCCTTTCTGCAAACGTTTGTGCTTTCGCAAAGAAGAAGGTTAACGCCCTTTTTCCCAAGTTCGCCAAAGCGAGTTAAATCTGTCATAACACCGTCGATTGGCGCAAAATCAATTTTGAAATCTCCCGTGTGGATAATATTTCCGCATGGGGTTGAAATTGAAAGCGCAAGCGAGCCTGCAATTGAATGGCTAACTTTAATGAATTCAACTTGGAAATTCCCAATTTTTAAAAGGTTTTTAGGTTTAACGCAAACGCCTTTATATTCAATTTTATGTTCTTGCATTTTGTTATCTAAAAGCGCAAGGGTCATTGCTGTTCCATAAACAGGAACTTTAAGTTCGTTCAAGATGTATGGAAGTCCGCCAATATGGTCTTCATGGCCGTGGGTTAAAAGAATTCCCTTAACTTTCGATTTGTTTGCAAGAAGATAGGAAATGTCTGGAACAACAAGATCAATTCCAGGGAACTCGCCTGTTGGGAAAGAAAGCCCGCCGTCGATAACAATAATTTCATTGTCATATTCAATTGCGGTCATATTTTTTCCAATTTCGCCAACTCCTCCAAGGAAAGTTATTTTAACTGGCTTTTTCGAACTTTTTTTAGGAGCAACTTCAACATTTAAAGTTGGTTTTTCTTCTTCCTTAACTGTTTTTTTCGAAACAACATTTTGTTTTGTTTCCTGTCCTTGTTGCTTTAAAGGTCTTTTTTGTTTTTCGCCAGAAAAAGGCTTTTCCTGAACTTTTTTCTTTTGAATTTGTTTTAAGTCTTTTGAACCAATTGTCTTTTTTGAAGGTTTAACATCTTTTCTTGTTTCATTTGTTTGTTTTTTTTCAGTTTTTTCCATAAATTTTTCCTTTATAAATATATATTTAAAGCAAAAAAGATTGCTTTATTTCCAACCATAAATCAGCATTAAAAATGCATTTATCTTTTGAATTTTCAAAAATTTTTTTAAATTTAAAGCAAGTTAAATAATTTGTTTAACTTTTCTAAATGAATCGCTTTCTTCCAAACGTTTTGGCGAAAGAATTGTGTCAAGGTCAACATAATATCTCATTCCTTGGCTTCCAAAGAACATAACCATTTCAAAAACATAGAAGAAAACAGCAAAGAACGGAATTAAAATTGGGGAGGCAAACGTTCCGAAAAGATATATAATTCCAACGCAAAGAAGCATTATAACAAGCGCATTCGAGAATATCCTTGAAAATCTTCTCATAACTGCCTTAAGCCCCTTTGCAAATCCTTTAAACATATTGCAGTCGTAAACAACAATTGCTGGCATCCAACCTGCAAAAAAGGTCTTTTTAAGAGCCATAAGCGTTATTAAAACAGCAACAACAATAAGAGGCATAAAGTAAACTATAGCCCCGCCAACAAGGCTTAAACGAAGTGTTAAAACAATTAAGGTCACAATTAAAAGATTAACAGGAAGCATAACAAGATTTTTGAAAAGTTGGAATCTTGCGCTTCTTGCAAAATATTTCATATACGAGCCAACAAAAGAATATCTTGTTAAACTCGACATATATCCAAACAAAGTTTGCCCAACAGCGAGATCTGCAAGACCAAGAAGAACTGGGAAAATATATAGGACTATGAAACATAAGTAAAGCGCAACCCAGGTTTTTGTTGCAAAAAACTCAAAAAATAGGGTTAAAAAGTTTGTAACAACCGTGTTAAGATCAACAATTAAATCAAAAGGATTAACCGAAACATTAAATTTTGTTAAAAGAACGCCAATGTCGCTAAGCGTTCCGCTTGCATTAAAAAACTCACCAATTGTTCCAAAAAAAGGCGCAATCAACCCAATTGTGATTCCTGTAACAAGAATGTAATAAAGAATTAACTTCCAAACAATTGAGAAGTTTGCAGCAACTAATTTGCATGAGTTTTTAAACATCATTTTTTGTTTACCACCATTTTATAAATTTCCAACATGTTAACAAAAAGAACGCAATCTTCAAATTTTTTAAGGTCGAGCCCAATTGTGCTGTTAATTTTTTCAATTCGATAGATAAGGGTGTTTCTGTGCATATAAGAATTTGTTGAGGCTTGCGCAAGGTTTAAGTTCCCGCAAAGGAATGCTTTTGCAGTTTCGCAAAGAGCCTCATTTTCAAGAATTTTAATAAGTTCCTTGTTTTTAAAAAATCTTTTATATTCAACAATTTTAAGTTTTTTTCCAACAACACGCTCTGTTGAAAAAAGATCTCTGTTCGATTGAATTGTGAAAATAGCATTTTCGTTTTTCATATTGCTCCCAAATTTAATTCAAGTTCTTTAAGTTTTCTTTTGCTATTCCGTAATTGAGCCAAGTTTAAACTTAATTGTTCGTTTTGTCAAGTCCTTGGCAACAGAAGGCGATGTTGTTGCAATAACAGTTGTAACCTTGTTTTGAAGGAATTGTTTTTTAATTAGTTCGCAAATTTTTTCATACTCTTCTTGCGAAAGTTTTTCAAAAATATTGTCGATTAAAACAAGTTCAATTTCCCTAAGCGAAAGACGAGCAATTGAAAGAATATATTTTTCGAAAAGTGAAAGATTTTTAACTTTTTCATCTCTAAACTTTTCAAGGTTATACTCAATTAAAAGTTTGTTAATTTTTTCTTCTCTTTGCGACTTGTTAATTTTTCTTGATTTCAAAAGCGCTTGAAGATTTTGATAAACTGTTTTTTTCTCGAAGAAAACAGGCGCAGCGGGAATATATCCCATGTTAACATCAAGCGAAAAATCAACCTTTTTAAGCGGAATGTCTTTAATGTAAACCTCGCCCGTGAAATCTTTTTCAAGTTTACATAAAACACGAAGAAGAGTTGTTTTTCCGCTGTGCTCTTCGCCAAGAAGCGCAACTGCCTCCCCTTTCTTAATTTCAAGGTTAACATCGTAAAGCGCATAGAATTCTTTTGTGAATTTAAGGCTTAGGTTTTTAACAAGAATCATTTTCCCTCTCTTTTGGTTAATATAACTATAACCCTATTTTCAAAAAAAATCAACAAAAAAAAGGGAACAGCCGTCCCTTTATTGAAATTTTAATGCACATAAATTCAAATTTCCCAAAATCTGTCAAAAAATTGCTCTAAGCAAAAGACCAACAACAAAACTTAAAACCGCTAAAAGCGCAGTTCGAAGAATAATCCACGAAGCGTGCAATCGTTCTTTTTGGGTGTCTTTTTTAAAAAGAAGCCCCTTTTCTTTAAGCGAAACACAAAACACGCTTCCTTTTTTGCTTTCACTTTGAACAAAATCAATAAGCCCCTCTTTTGAGAGCGAAATCATAATTTCGTTAAGTTCGCTTGTTGAAACAACATATTTTCTTTTTGCCAAAACATCAACAATTTCCTGCGACGAAAAAAGACGAGTTGTTGCCTTTTCGCCGTTTTCGCAGTTAGCAAAAATATATGACATAACAATTTTTTCTTTTCTGTCGAGCACTTTTCTATTATTCCCATTATTTGAACTTTTTAATTCCATAGGTTTTTCTTGAAAAATCCAGCTTTCGAATAAGCCTTTCCTTGTCTTTTTCAACCTCCGTTTTTTTCTTTTCAACTTTTGGGCTTTCTGGACGCGACATAATGTAATAGCGAAGTTCGTCAAGCGAATGGTCATCTTTCTTTGTTGGCCTGTCGCCATTGCCCCAAAAATACCCCTTAATTTCACGAATTAAGTTTTCGCAGTTCTTAAAAATGAAAAGTTTGCTTTTCCCTTCCGCATTTCTTAAATAGGATTTAACCTTGTTAATTCCCGAAAAAAGGTCTTTGTTAACATGCGGATTTGCCAAAATTCCATTTTCAAAGAACAAATCACAAACGCTTTTTTCGCTTGCAAGAGTTGTTTGCGTTGCCGCGCTGTCGATTATTGCTTCAATTTTTCCGCCAAACCCAGTTTTCCAACCCAGATTTTCGCATATGCGCTTAATTGAATTTGAATGATAAATTATGTCCTTCCCCGCCTCATAGTGTTCGGCAATAACATAAACATTCCCATCAAAATCAACTGCATACCAGTGCGCCGAAAGCGGATTGTTAAGTCCGGGGTCAATTGAAATTTTATCAAACCATTCTTTTGGAACATCAAACGGCTCGACAACATGAATTTGAGGGTCAAATTCTGGATACACAAGTCCCCCAAAACTCTTAAATTTTCCATAGCATCTGCTTTCAAGTTCTTCTTCGCTCATGCTTGATTTAAGGCTTTTAATTTCGTCTTCGTCAAGATATGGGTTATCATCCCAGTTCATTGAAATTGACCAAACTTCATCGTCGCCGCCTTCGTTTAAATAAATTTCGTTATAAACCCAAGTTAACCCTTTAAGCGGCGTCATAGTTCCAAAAATTTCTCCTTTTCTGTCGATAACGCGCATTTTGCATTCCCGATAAATTTCTTCAGGCGGTTCTTCGTCGAACCAAACAAAGTCAAGCGAAGTTCCTTGGAATTTTTCGCGTCCTTGGTCGCAACTTTTAAATCCAATTTTGCTTGTTCCGCCAAAAATATTTTTAACAAGAATGTAGTCAACAAATCCGTTTTGAGGAAAATCTTTGCTCCCTGTTTCCATAACAATTTCTTCAACCCAATCTGGCTTTAAATAATGGAAAATTTTGCTTTGCGCAACGTCGCGTTGAACTTGTTTTGAAAGCGAAACAACCCAAAGTGAAACATCTTTTTTGTTTGGACGAAAAGGATGAATTCCTCTTGCAAGCCAAACACTTTCAACCGCCCCACACTCGGTTTTGCCGCTTCTGTTTCCTCCAAAAACCCACCTGTTTCGCTTTAAGCATTTGTGAAACTCAAGTTGTTTAAGGTGTTTTTTTTCGCCGGCATTATATTTTTCAAGCGCGCAACATTTATTTCTTTTTTCAATTTCATTTTCAATTTCATAAATTGCTTCGTAAATTTTTTGTTTTTTCATTTTCCCTCGCATATACAACAAAAATCGACCTTTTTCTTCTCGCTTTTTCTCTGGCGTAATTGTTAAAATTTAAGTATGCAAAGAAAAAATTGTCTTATTTGTTTAGTTGTTTTTTCGCTTATGCTTTTGCTATCTTTTTTCTCATTTCCAACTATAAGCCAAGTTCATGCCGAAGAACCATATTTTGCAAAAGCAATTTCGAAAACGGTTAAGCTATATCGTTCAACAAGTGGAAGCGAGGATTTCACGAATGTGTATTTCACAATTCCTCAAAGTTACTATGTTGAAATTGACAAATGCGACAACAATCTCTTTTTCTCCGCACGATACATTGATGTTTATGGATATGTTAAAAAAACAGATGTCCAATGCGTAAGCGGAATTCCAGAAGCCCCTTTTGCAAACGCAACATTTCGCGTTTTTGTTCCGGGCGGAATTGAGCTTCGCTCCTCCCCAACTCAATCGCAAGGATTAAACACAATTGAACAAATTGGCTATCTTGAAACAAGTTTAAAATTCTATGGCGAAATTGAAGGCGAAGAGGCAATAACAAATCGAACCTCAACATGGTTTTTTTGCAAATATATTAAAAGCGGAAAAGAATCTTTTGGCTATGTCTATAACGCCTTTTGCGATTCCTTAACAGAAATTCCAGCAAACACCGAACCCCTTGAGTATATCAACGAGCCAAATTTCACAGTTAGCGCCTCAACAACTCCAGCCGACGGCGACGCAATGGGCTCGCTTCCTTCCGTAACTCAAATAATAATCATTGTTGCGGTTTGTTTGCCGTGCCTTATTATAATTTATCTTCTCTTTCGACCAACAAAAATCACGGCGCGCGCAATGGAAGAAGCAGACTTAAAACCTCGAAAAAAACGTAAGAAAATACACCATCAAGATTATTATGAATATGACGAATGAGCCGCTTTTGAAATTGCGGAAACAATACCTTTTAAGAAACTAACATCAATTGTTGATATTTCACTCTGTTTGGGATTTTCAAAAAACTCCAAATTTTTGTTATAAACTTCCATAATCCAGCCTTCGCAAGCATATTTTTGCTCAAAAAAACTAGAAGAAAAACCATTTGCCAAAAGCCAACTTTCAATCTTTTCATAAGCCAAATTAAGCCTGCGAAAATATGTTCTGTTGCTAAGACCCAAAAGCGAAGCAATTTCGTTGCTTTGTTTTCCGTCAATATGTTTTAAAATCAAAATTTTGGCAGAAGTTTTGTCAATTCCTTTAAGCGATTTAACGCAAATTGTGTTTAAATTTATTAAATTGATTTTAGATTGTGAAAGATTTATTATATATTTGCTAATGCGCTCACAGCTTTGCTCCATCAAGTTTTTTGATGTCACAAATGCTGAAGAAACAGCTTTTTTTAAAATAATTTTATCCAAGGCTCTTGTAACCCTATCAAGATGTCTTTGAACTGTTAACATTGTTTTTGCCCAAATTTTTAATTCCATAATTCTCCCCTTGCTATGTAATAAAGCTTGCCTATTAAAATTTTTAATAGACACGAAAACATTATCTAAAGTTAACGGCAAACAGCCCGAAGGGATATTTACCAGCAACTGACGATAATCCAATCTGTGAGGCTGCAATTTATTGCAGATGTTGCTGCCAAGCAACTTGGATTGTTGCAAAGCAACAAGCCAACATCACTTAGATTATAAAAATCGCGCTTTAACATTGTCAACAATGGCTGCCATTTATTTTACTAATTTTTGTAAAGAAATCAAAATTATTTTTGTATTTTTTTACAATATTCGACTTTTTTCTTTCTCTTTCACCAATTTTCGCACCATTTTTAACAAAATTTAATCCATTTTTGCTCAAAAATCATATAAGCAAATTTTCAAATTATCTTTTTAAACCAATTTTGCAAATGCAATTGTTATCAATTTTTAATATCAAAACACTTTTTCAACACTGTGTTTTTGTCAATATTTGAATAACACGCGGCAAAAATTCAATAAAAAACTCCCATTAAGGGAGTTCTACATTTTTTAATTCTATTCAAACAAGTCTTTAATTTCTTCAAGTTCTTTTTCGTCAATAACAGGCTCTGCTTTAATTTCTTCGTCTGTTTTCGCAACAACTGTTTTTGGTTTTAGAGGTTGTTGCCCTTTTTTATAATCCGAAAAACTTGTTGTTTCGCCAATCCAGCGCAATTTAACAGTTCCTTGGCGCCCGTTTCTGTGCTTTGCAACAATAAGTTCTGCAACATCACTTTCTTCCGTAACAACATCGTTATACATATCTGGCTTATATATAAACATAACAATATCAGCATCTTGCTCAATTGAACCGCTGTCACGAAGGTCGGAAAGAACAGGTCGATGGTCGCCTTTTCTTTGCTCAACAGCACGCGAAAGTTGCGAAAGAAGGATAATTGGAACATTAAGTTCCCTTGCGGCAATTTTAAGAGTTCTTGTTATTTCCCCAACTTCCAAAACCTTGTTATCGAAAGTTGAATTTTTGTCTGCTTTCATAAGTTGAAGATAGTCAATCATAACAAGGTCAAGCCCGCGCTCTCTCTTAATTCTTCTGCACTTTGAAAGTATGTCGTTAGGGTCGTTAATACTTGAATCGTCAATGAAAATGTTTGCTTCCGAAAGTTTACGGCTTGCTTTAATCATTGCTGTCCATTCGTCAACAGAAAGTTGCCCTTTAAGAGCCTTTTCCATACTAACGCCAGCAACCGAGCACATAGATCTTTGCGCAATTTGTGTTTTTGGCATTTCAAGAGAGAAAATTGCACAATTTTTCTTTCCGTCAACCGCAGCATTTGTAACAATGTTCATGGCAAGAGATGTTTTTCCAACGCCAGGACGAGCAGCAAGCAAAATAAGATCGGAATTTTGAAGCCCGTTTGTTATAGCGTCCAAATCCGTGAACCCAGTTGAAAGCCCGCGAAGAGAATTTGGATCTTTTGCAATTTGATTAAGTTTTTCAATAACCTCTTTTAAAGCGCCTTCAATATGTTCAAGCGACGAAACATCTTGATTTTCTGCAATATCGAAAATTTCTTTTTCGGCAAATTTAAGCGCTGCTTTGTCATCGGTTGCATCATAAGCAGTTTCAATAATTTTTTGTCCGCTTGAAATAAGTTTTCTAAAAAGCGAATCGCGCTTAACAATGTCAACATAATATTTAAAGTTTGCAGCCGAAGGAACAGCATTTGTTAATGTTGTCACATATTCAATTCCTCCAACATTTTCAAGTTCGCCATTTTTATCAAGTAAATCGGTTAAAGTAACAAAGTCAATTGGTTTATTTGCTCTGTAAAGTTCTTGCATTCTTTCGTAAATTTTTTTGTTAACAGCGGAATAGAAATCGTCGCCTGTTAGCGCCGAAAAAATTGTAAGTGGAGCCTCATTATCAATAAGCATTGCTCCAAGAACCGATTGTTCTGCTTCAATGCTATGTGGCATAGTTTTAAATTTCTCGCTCATTTTCTTCCTCCTAGTCTGCAAATGGGTCGCGTCGTTTTGGCCTTGAAGCCTCGCGTTTTTGAACTGCCTTATTAACTAAAAAGAAAACAAGTTCAACAATTCCAATAATCGCACCCCAGCAAACAACTGTTAAAAACAATTGAAGACCAACAGAAAGTTTGAGCCAATAGAAAAGATATGCAAACGCAACACCAAAAGGAATTGACGCAAACATTTCAATCATTCTTCTTTTTGCATCTTTCTTAAATTTTCGTTTTTCTTTTCTGTCAATCACACGCGAATTATAACACAAAAAAAGCGAAAGTCAAATTAAATTAACCTTCGCCGTTTGTTGGAATTTCAAATTTAGTTGTTGAATCGTCTTTTTCTGGTTCAATTTTATCATTTTTTGGCCGTTTAAAATAGATAACAATAAGATAGATGGCAACGAAAATAAAGGCAATTGCAAGGCAAATTAAATAGTATATAAGCCTGTTTGCTTGAACAACATAAAACTCAAATTCAGGTTCGGCATAGTCGCTGTTTGAATAGAAACAATAAATCGTTCCGCCTGCAATTTCCATTGTTTCATTCGCGTTTTTCGCGCGCAATTTAACATTTTGCGTTACAAACATATAATAGAATTCAATATTTGGAATTTTATTCACGGTTTCCTCGCCAAGGGTTCTAAGCGCCGATTTTGCGCCCGTTTCAAAATATTCTTCCAAACTTGTTGTTATTATGTTGTTTTTTGTTTTTGAGAAAACGCCCTTAAATTTTTCTGTTGTAACAGTTTTAAATGTTGTTGCGTCGTTTTCTGCGCCGGAATATTCCGCGCTTCGAATGAAAATTCTTGAAGATGCCTTGGAAGCAAATCGAAGCTCAATTGCAAAAGCCCCATCATTCCAATTCATATAGGAACTTAAATGATTTTTGTAAATTATTTTTTCGTTTTCAGTTATAAATCCTTGCTCTTTAAAACTGGTTAATGCCGCGTAGTAACGCAAAATTATGTCATCAAGATAGTCGCTTGCAAGACCCTCCACTTTATTTTTCAAAACCGCTTGCTCGCTTTCCGTAAGAGCTCCATATCCGCTTGAAAAATCTGCAACAAAATAATATGACGAGAAATTTGTGTTAACAGCCGAAAGCTCAACTGCCGATGTGCAACCCGCAAGCGAAAAGCCAAAAAGCATTATAAACATTAAAACAAAAATCTTTTTCATATTTCCTTAAGATAATAACACAAATTTATTATATGACAAAACTTTTCAATTTAATTCTTGTCAATAAAATTAAGATTTATAATTTTATTAAAATAAAAATCGCTCCCAAAAGGGAACGATTTTATCTAACTAATTTTTTGGGTTAACCCCATTAACTGTTTTATCAAGCGCTTTTTGTTGCTCTTGAAGAAGCCTGTTTTGTTCTTTAAGCCTTTCCTCAATGAGTTTCAAATTTTCGTCGATATTAATTTTTTTAGGACGACCGCGTTTACCTGCTGGTTTTGGAGCTTCTTCGGTTTGTTCCTTTCTTGGGCGTCCGCGCTTGCCCGCTGGCTTTGGAGCTTCTTCGGTTTGCTCTTTTTTTGGACGACCGCGTTTACCCGCTGGCTTTGGAGTTTCTTCGGTTTGCTCTTTTCTTGGGCGTCCGCGCTTGCCCGCTGGCTTTGGAGTTTCTTCGGTTTGCTCTTTTCTTGGGCGACCGCGTTTGCCTGCTGGTTTTGGAGCTTCTTCGGTTTGCTCCTTTCTTGGGCGACCACGCTTTTTACCTTCTGGTTTTTCCTCGGTTTTTTGCTCTTCGCTTGCTTCTTCCAAAATTTCTTCATTCGAAGTTTTGTCAGGTTCTTCGTTGTCAAACGCAGCTAAATCTTCAACTTCTTCAAAAGCTTGTCCTTCAGCTTTTTCTTCTGGTTGTTCTTCGGCTTTTTCTTCAACCGGTTCTTCAACAACGCGTTCTTGAATTTCTTTCTCCTTTGGTTCAACTTCTTCTGGCTTGCTTTTATCTTCAATTAAAATGCCGTCTTTATCAAAAACTTTTCCAGTTTCGTCGTGATAGTTGCCTTGTGGGTCGTAATATGAGCCGTTTGGATAGACATAGTTTCCGTTGTCGTCATATTTCCCGCCAAATTCGTCTGCTTTTGGCTCTTCAATCTTAATTTCTTCAACAGGTTGCTCTTCCGTAATTTCCTGTTTATCTTTTTGTTTTGATTTTTGTTTTGCATTCGCTTTTTCAATTTCTGCAACGTAACTTGAAGAAATAAGTTGAATTTGTTTATTCTTTTCGTTAAGTTGTTCTTGTTGTGCAATAAGTTTTTCTTGAAGTTCGCGTTTTTCTTTTTCAACGCTTGCTTTAACATATGCTTCACGTTCTGCTGCTTTATTAACTAAAACTTTGTTTTGCATTTCAAGAGTGTCAATTTGAGTCATTGCTTTTTCAAGTTCGCGAGCAACTTCTTCTCTTGCGCCAATAAGTTCTTCGCGCTCATCTTTAACGCGTTCATTAACGCTTTCACGAATTTCTTCATAAATTTTGTTAGAGAAGGTTTTGTATTCTGCGAGCATCGATTTTTCAACGTTAAGTCGACCTTCTTCAAGCTCTTCTTTTCTCTTTGTGATTTCAGCGGTTAAATTGTCGATTGATTGATTGAATTTAAGTTGAGCATCTGTTTGGTCTTTTTCAATTTGTTGTTGTTTCTTAATTTCGTCTGCTTGTTGTTTTCTAATGTAGTTGCTTTCAATACGGTTAGTTGTTGCCTCTTGTTGCTCTCTTAAACGCTCTGTGTTTTCCTTGCTTGCTTGAAGTTTCTTTTGATAGTCTTTGCTTGTGTTTTCAAAACTACGTTTAAGGCTGTCCATTTCTTTTTCAAATTGGTCAATTTCTGTGTTCAAACGATTGCGCATACTAACAAAAATTTCTGTTTCTTTCATGGCGCGTTCCAAAACAAGTTCGCCTTTCTCGCCCGCTTCTTCAAAATTATATGCCTCATGTTGAATTGCATTTTCTCTTGCCTTTTTCATCTCTTCTTGTTCTTGAAGTTGGCGTTTTTCAATGTATTCGTTCAAAACAGGAATTCCACGTTTAATTTCTTTTGCAGTGAACAAAACTTCAAAGTCTACATAACTTGGCATTGTTGAAACTGCTTTATCAATAAATCTATTAAAAATGTGGAAAGTTTGATAGAGTTCGCTTGTGTTTCCTGCTTTTCTAATGTCCAAAGCGATAACAAAAATGTAGTTCAAGAGCAAAACCATTGCTGGAATTGCAAAAATCATAATGTAAACACCTGTTCCAATGTCTGTTTGGCTTGATGCAAAACCGCATGCAAAGATGAACGAAAGAATTGCATAGATATAACTTAAAGCCTTTGCAACCTTAATGTTCGCCGAAAGCGCGCTGCTTTTAAGCGGTCTGTCAATGCAGTTAACAACCGACATATATTCGCTTGGTGCTTTATCTCTGTTAAGCATATATTGTTGCCAATGATATCTTAAAGTTTTTGGCACCCTTTTCATCATGTTGTTAAACTCAATTAAATTGCTTTCGTTTATATATTGAACTTCGTATAAATAAGCATTGATTTTATCAACCGCACGAGTTAAGCGCATTTCATAAACATTATGCGCAACGATTGAGAAAACAATGATTGTTAAAACTTCAAGTCCAACAAATATGTATAATAAGTATTCAAGCGAAAAATTTGTTTTAATTGTTTCGAAGAAATTTATTACACTTTGAAAAATATCAACGTTTAATAACTTCATTATTTTTTAACCTCCATGTTAAATTCGAAATTAGTATAACACATAAAAAAATTATTAACTAATATTTTTTCAATATTTTTTAATAATTTTTCAATATTTTTTTATTATTTAATTTTGATTATTTTAAAGTTCCTTAAACTTAACAAATAAATCTCGTCAATATCTTTTCCAAGAGCTTTTTGGGCGGCAAAAGCATAAGTTAAAAGTTGCTTTTTATATTTTGAAACAAGCTTTTCTTCGTTTGTAATTGACGTGTATTTATAGTCAATTAAAATGTTTTTTTCGCCAACAAAAATTAAATCTAATTTCCCTTGGATTAAAATCTTTTCTTCTTCACCTTCCCCAAAAATTTCTTTTGGGCTTGCATAAATCATAAACTGTTTTTCTTTAAACACCTTCCCATTTTTTGGCAAAACTTCGCGAAGAAGAGAAATGTTTTTCAAAACAGTTTTTGAAAGGTCTGTTTCAGGAATTTTTGTTTGTTTTTTTGAAAGAACTTCAACGTCGTTTGAAAGAGTTTCACTTTCAAAATCAACTTTTTCCAAAATTTCATGAACAATTGTTCCTTCTTCTGGCGTTGAGATTTCGCTTAAATGTTCGCTAACATAAAATTTGTTTGGAAGAGAATTTTCGCTTTCATATGGCTTAACTTCTTCGCCAAACACAACTTCACTAACAGAGGTTTTAAGAGCAAGTTTTGTTGCGTTTTCATTTGCATAAACAAAGTCAATTTTTTCTTTTGCTTTTTTCAAAATTTCAATGTTTTGAACCTCAACCTCGCGTTTCTCGTTTTTAACTTCAAAAACTTCGCAAATTTCGGCTTTAACATTTTTACAATCGGCAAGTGCGCCCAGTATATAATTTAAGTAAGTTGGCATAATAAACTCCAAGTTTGTCAATTTTGTGATAGGCTCAATTTCTTTTGAAATCTCGCCCGTTATTATAAGTTTATTTTTTGCTCTTGTGAGCGCAACATAAAGAAGACGCAAATTTTCTGCAATTTCCTTTTTCTTTGCGCGCGAATAAAGAATTTGTTTAAAAATTGAATCATAAATTTTTCTTTCGGCTTTATTATAGTTGTCAATTGCAAAGCCAAGATTTTTGTCAATTTTAAGGTCGTCCGTTTCTGGCTTTGTTTTTGTTAAATCTTTGCCCGTTTCGCCCAAAATAACAACAGGAAATTCGAGCCCCTTGCTTGCGTGAATTGTTGTTATTAAAACTGCGTTATCGTCGCATTTTTTCAAACTTGCCGTTTTAAGATTTGAAATGCTTGTTAAATATGAAACCAATCCAAAAAGGTTAAATTCAAATCCACTTTGCTGAACATATTTCAAAAATTGTTTAAGCCTTTCCCCTCTTTCTTTTCCGCCTTTAAGCGAAAGAACAAACTCAAAAAATTTTGTTTCATAAAAAAGATTTTCAAGAGCCGCACTTGCTCCGTTTGTTTGAATTTCAAAATTTAATCTATCAAGAAGAGAGTTGAATTTTTGAATTTTAACAGAGATTTCGTTGGAATTTTCTTTTGAATATTCCAAAACTTTTTCAAAGAAAAATTCTTTGTTTGAAAAAAGTTTAATTTTTGCAAGCTCGTCAAACGAAAACATACCAAAATGGGAAGCCATTACCGCCGCCAACGCGAAATCATCGTTTCGATTAAGACAAAGTTTTAAAATTGAAATAACCAAACAAACTTCTTTCGACGAAAGAAGGTCGAACTCATCGTTAACAATGAACGGAACGTTGTTTTCAAGAAAAAGCGAAACTAAATCAACAAGCAAATTCGAACGATTTTTAACCAAGATTGCAATGTCGCCAAAATTAACTTTTTTCTCTTCCCCATCTAAAACAATTCTTTCATTTATTACATTATTAACTACTTTCAAAATTGCCTTTGATTCCAAACTGTAATTCTTAAAATTTCTTTTTGAATTAAGAACTTTAAAAACCTCGCTTGGCGCTTCTTCTTTTTCTTTTTCCTCTTTCAAAACTTTAACAATCTTAACGCTGCTTCCTTCGCAAGAGTTATCACTTTCCCCTTTAAACATTGCGTTTTTTTCATAGTTAATTCCGCAACTTTTTTCGGTCATCAAAACTTTGAAAACATCGTTATCAAAATCAAGAATTTCTTTGTTTGTTCTGAAATTACAGTTAAGCGGAAGCGATTGCTTTTCCTTTGCCGTTTCAAATTCCTTGCAAATGTCAACAAAAATTTCAACATCCGATTGCCTAAACGCATAAATGCTTTGCTTTGCATCGCCAACAAAAAGAACATTGTTGTTTTTTGAAATCTTTTTTAAAATTGCATATTGCATTGGGTTAATATCTTGGAATTCGTCAACGAAAATTTTCTCATAGCCGTTCCTAATTTCATTGCAAATTTCGTCGTTTTCCAAAATCTTTGCGCAAAAAGTTTCAAGGTCGGAAAAATCAAACGCCCCAAGTTCTCTTTTTTTCTCGTCTAAAAGATTTTTATAGTCGCAATATAAATTAACAAGCGAAGTTATGTTTTCTTTGCAACTTTCAAACGACGAAACAATGTTGTCATATGTTCCAAAATCAAACGCTTTAATCTTTTTAATATAGTCGCCAAGTTCTTCTTTCGCCTCTTTAACATCTTGGAAAGTTTGAGTTTCTGGAACCTGCGATTTCAAAAGTTTTGGAAGAGAAAACTCGTCCGAAACAAATTCTAACAAGTTTTCATTCTTGCAATTTAAGAGTTCGTCAATTTTTAAGTTGCATAAGTTAATGTGCTTGCAAAGCTCTTTTTCATCAAAAATGCTTGCCTTTTCCAAAAGCAAATTAAGTTTATTTTTAAAATATGAAACATTGTTTTTAATTTCGCCAAAAAATGTTGAAAGGGTTTCATCTTTGTTTTCATACAAACTTCTTGAAACTTTTTCAAGCCAAACTTTGGGTTGATATTGCGAAGAAAGAAAGTTATCAATTTTAAAAATTCTCTCTTTAATTGCCCTGTCGCTTCTCTTTTTCCCAAGAACATCGCAAAGTTCCAAATATTTTTCAAAAGACTCTTTTTTAAGTTTTTGAGCAGCCTCCAAAAACGCTTCGTCTTTAAGAGAAAGCAATTTTTCATTTGAAAGGATTTCGAATTCAGGTTGAATTCCAACTATGTAGAAATATTTTTTAACAATTTTTTCATAGAAAGAGTGGAAAGTTGAAATATCGGCTTCCAAAACAGAATCAATTTCGCTTGCAAATTCAACACGCCCCGTTTTTTCAACAAGTTCGCCAAGTTTTGAAAGAAGCCTTTGTTTCATTTGCGCCGCGGCTTGATTGGTGAAAGTAAGCGCTAATATATTTTTAACTTTAACGCCTTGCATAAGATATTTTAGAACTTTTTCAATCATAACAGTTGTTTTTCCGCTTCCCGCCGAAGCCGAAACAATTGCGCTTTCGCCGTCAAGGTCTAAAACTCTTTCTTGTTCCTCAATCTTTTTCCTTTCCATTTTTCTTCCTTTATAATTCGACTTTTAATTTTGGTTCAATATGCCGATGAAATCCGCCTGGGAAAGCTCTTTCCCGCTGTCCCTTTGCTGCTCTCTTTCATCTTGCTTAAACGAGCAAATTCCAAAGAACGGACAATTTTTGCAAACATATCCTTCAATTGGCTTTGCTGGAATTTCGCCGCTTAAAATTTCTTTTTCTGCACTTGAAAGCAAAAGTTTAACATACTCAATTGCCGCCTCAAATCCTTCTTTTGAAAAAACATTTTTTGTTGTTGAAAGAACAAGACAATCTGCCGTGGATTTTGGCGAAAGTCTAAGCGCAACAATGCTGCTTTGTGTTTTGCTTCCAAATCGCCTGTCAAGTGCCTTTAAAACACCTTGCTCGCCAAGAACAAAACCTTCAAGTTTAAATTTCTTTGAAGCAGATTTCGAAAAATCTCCGCCAATTGGAAGATAGAACCCTCCGGCAAGCTCTTTCGAAAATTTTTGTTGCATGGCAATTAAATAAATGAAAAGTTGAAGTTCAATTCCATTATAAACCGCCCTCAAACTCTTTTTAACTTCCCCGCTTTTATAATCAACAACGCGAAGATAGTTTTCGCAAAAATCAACACGGTCAACAATTCCAAAAAGCGATTTTTCGTTAAGCGGAATTTCAAAACCTTGTTCCATAAATTTTGCAACAAATCCCGAAAATTTTTGTTCGCACGAAACGCTTTCAAAAAGCATTTTCGTTTCTTTTTTAAGCATCTCAAAAATATGCTTATTCTTAATATTTTTTGAAAGAAGCGAAAATCTTTCGTTGTTTTTAATTATTTCATCAATTTTTTCAAGTTCAAACTCAATTTCATCGCTTGAAAGTTCGCCAAGCCTTCCCAAATTTCTCTTAACAAAATTTTGCGCCGCAATGTGAAAATAGTTTCCTTCGTCGCGCGCGTCAAAAACATTTTTGGGATTTTCTTTAAGTTTAAGCCCGTGCGTGAAAAAATGTTTAAACGGACACATAAAAAATCTTTCAATTCCCGTTGGCGAAAACTTTTGATAAAGATTTTTTGCAAGCGAAATTTTTTCTTCCCTAATTTTTTCTTTCCCAAAAACCTCTTCAAATTCTTCTTTTGAAATTCGATTTTGCTTTCTAAGTTTTAAAAGTTCTTCCTTAAAATCTCGTTCGCTTTGAATGTTGAAAAAAACAAACTCATCATATGGCAAAAATTGCGCAAAGAAACTTCCAAAAATTTGAATTGGCTTTCCGTCTTTCGAAAAAATTTTTTGAAGTTCAGAAAATATAATCGACTTCTCAACTTTTTCGCCAAGTTCATTTCCGCTTGACGAAACAAAAAGTTCTTCGTTTGGCGCAATGTCAAACAAAACTTTTTGCTTGCTTCGCCTGTTAAGCATTCGAATTGTTGGCTCAATTTCCAAATTCATTTGCGAAATATCGTCGTCCGAAATCAAACCAAGATCTTTCGAAGCAAGCGGAATTTTTCCCGCGCTCGCCCCGCAAACAAACATAACATCTCGCTTTTCAAAAAACGATTTTTCTCCGCCCGCAAAAACACAATCGGTTGAAATTGGAACAGCCGAAATTTCCTTCTCGCCAAAAAGCGAAAGAAAGAGATTTGAAAATTCATCAAATGAAGTTTCAAAATCATTTGAAAGTTCGCTAATTATTCCGTCAATCTTTTTAAAAATTTGAAGATATATTTTTTCATTTTTTAAATTATTTTTTGAGAAATAATTGATTAACTCGTCGTTTTTTTCTTTTAAATTAAATTCCGAAATAATTTCGTAAATTAAATTCGAAAAATATGAAAATGAATTAGACTTTTGCGTTTTTTGTTTAAAATAATTAATTTTTTCAATAATATTTTTAATATTTTCAAAATTATTTGCTAATTCCTCGTTAAATTCATCGTTTAACATAGCAAGATTTTTAAGCGACGAAATTTCCTCGCTTGGAATTGAAAGATATGGATTTAAAATAAGATTGAAAAAATCACTTTCATTTTTTGAATTTAAATAGGAAAATAATGAAACAAAAAATGTGTGAATTGGAAGAGTTGAAATTGCCCTCGACGTGTCAAGAAAAAGCGGAATGTTATATTCCTCAAAAACTCGCTCAAAAATTTGAGATGTCCCGTTTAAATCGCCCGATAGAATGTTGAAATTCGAAAAACGCTTGTTCTTTGTTTTAACATAAAACAAAATCGTCTTTGCAATTTCTTGAATCTCTTTTTCTGGCGTTTCAAATTCCAAAAGATGAACTTTGTTTGTTTCAAGAACTTTTGGCGAAAATGAAAATAAATTTTCCAAAATGTGCGATGAAAGTGAATTTGATGTGTTTTTTAAATATGTCTTTTTAATTTCAATTTTGTTTCTTCTTGAAATTCTTGAAATCTTGTTTAAAATGTCCGCGTCGTATGTAAGCGCGTTTTTTTGATTTGAAGGCTGCGTTGCCCCAATAACAACTCGCTTCGAAAAAAGAATAAGTTTTTCCAAAATGGATTCACCTTGCGCGGTTAAACTGTCGAACCCCGCAAAGAAAAATGAACAATCTTTAACTTTCTCAAATGAAATGTTGCTTGAAAGATTTGTTAAAACATCGCTTTGGTCGGGAAACTCTTTTTTGTTTTCGTAAATTGAAAACACCCTCGCAACCTCTTTTTGCTTTTCGCCTTGCGCGCCCTTCTCAAAATCAAAAGAAGAAATCTTGCTCGACTTAATTTGCGAAATTATGTTAAAAAGTTCGGATGCAAGTTCAATTGTTGGCTTAAAAAATTTAAACTCCCCGCTTCGAAGAATCTCATAAACCAAAAGTTTGCTCTCGTTTTGCGAAAGAACTTTTTCTTCGTTTGAAAAATATGCCGCAAGACGCGAAATCCCAAGAACCTTTATGTTAAATGAAGACGAAATTCCAAGTTGCTCAAAAACAAGTTTTTCCGCAAGAAGCGAAAACCTGTCTGGAACAACAACAAAATTTTCAAGTTCAAACGAACTTGAAATTTCAATTTGCGAAATAACCGCCTTCGAAACTTCGTCCAAATTGTTCCCAACAATTGCAATCGCGTTCATATATGAGAATATTAACATATTTTTTGATAAAAGTCCAAAAAAAGATTGACAAATTTTTTTCGCGTGTTATAATATGAGCACTTTGAATTTATAAACTAAAAGGTGGTGAGATATCATGACAATGGTTAAAGTTGGCGAAAACGAAAGTTTAGACAGCGCATTGAAACGCTTTAAACGCAAATGTCAACGCGACGGAATTATTGGCGACATTCGTAAAAAAGAAGCATATCTTAAACCAAGCGTTAAACGCAAAAAGAAAAGTGAAGCCGCAAGAAAACGCGCAAGAAAACGCGGCTAAAAATAAGTTCATAAGAAAACGCAAACTTAAATGTTTGCGTTTTTTGTTTTCTTAAAATTCCCTTAACCCTCTTTCGCCTCCTCTTCCAATCTGTTAAAATTTTTTTTC
Organism: uncultured Bacillota bacterium; assembly: GCA_900544595.1. Taxonomy (GTDB): domain Bacteria; phylum Bacillota; class Clostridia; order Christensenellales; family UBA1242; genus UMGS687. Next base: position 23,889 of record UQVQ01000002.1, read on the forward strand.
TAAAAATTTGGGGGTTGACATTCCCCCAATTCAAATATATAATTAAGGTAACAATTAAAAAAAAGGAGATTTCTCAATATGAAATTGACAATAGGAAAAAAAATTACAATTGGGCTTGTAACAGCGGGACTTCTTGCCAGCGCATTTGTTGCAACATTTTTTGGCGTTAAAGCTGCAAAAGAAAAAGCTTCAGAAAAACCAGGTCCGTCCGTAACAACCCCAGTTCAACCAGACAATCCAAACATTCCAGACCAACCAGATCAACCAGATCAACCAGATCAACCAGATCAACCAGATCAACCAGACCAACCAGACCCTCCAGTAATCGAAAAAACCGAACAAGACTATATGAATGAATGCCAGGAAAGAATTGAAACAATTGCATTAGAAAAATTGCAATCAACAAGCAAACGCGGAACATTCGACAACATCAATATTTTAAAAATAAACGAACTTAACGGAAAAGTTTACTTAACAGCAGATAAAACTTTAACCGGCATTACCACAACATCTTTTTACGAACTTAATCTTGGAAAGAACTTTGAAAATTCAACTTATGAACAATCCTTGAAAATCTTAAATTCAATTTCTTCTGTAAGCGGAACAGAACTTACAACTCAAACTGTTTTACAAAAAGCAGTTTCCGAAGAACTTTACAACCAACTTTGCGACTATGTTTTAGATAAAGTTGGTCTTGAAGGCGCTCAAATCCTTAACGCAACTGAATTCACTGCCGATAATAAAGGATACACTTCAAATTTAACTTGCTTCAAGGATAATAAAATTTACACTGTAAAAGCAAATGTAATTTCTTTTGGCTCCCAAGATGAACATATTAACAACTTATTAACCGAAGGAAGAACAAAAGAAATTAAAATCACAAGTGAAGAAAGTTTTAAAGAATTCGTAACAGAGTCAACAGCACAGGCTTCGGCGCAAAGCAATGTTGTTTATTTCGACATCACTTTCCCTTCGTTCGACAGCGAAACAAACAAAGAAACAACAAAAACTTTAACTGTTCGCCAAACAAACGGCAAAGCGGACTATCGCGGCCTTTCCCTTTAATCTTTTGAAATCCCCTTAAAAACATATTTAAAACATAAGCAGCCTTAAAATTCTTTTGGCTGCTTTTTATTTTCTTTCTCGCCAAAAACTTTTCTTTTTTAACAAAGGGCAAAAATCTTGCTATTTTTGTTTCTTTTAGATATAATAAAGATAATATGAAAAAGAATGTTAAAAAACTTAATAAAAAACTTAAAGCAATTCTTTGCCTTTGCCTTGCTCTTTTGTTTTCGTTTTCGGCTTTTCTTTTTGCAGGGTGCGATAAGGACATTGGCGACATTGGCGGCGAAAGCGGCAGCGGCGGCGGGGAAAATCAAAGAACTTTCTTCGAAAACTATGTTTCAGGAATTGCCGCAGTTTATGCAAACAGCGAGAGCGGCGGCTATAGCGGGCTTTTAAATGAAAACACTGATGAAATGCTTAAAGAAATTGTTAGCGGTTTATTAAAAAATTATGGAAGCGGCGCAAATAGCGACAAATATAAATATTCCACTAATGCTCCATTTTACGATAGCATAAGAATGTTAGTTACTGCGCCAGATGGAAACATAACTTCTAGACCCGCAGAAGTAAACAAAGAAAGACATTGGAATTGGAATTTTCAAAGCAATATGCTTTCATATAATATACTAAACTACTTAATGCCAACAAATGATGAATCTTACAGCGACTGGGTAAATAGGTTGTTAACTAGTCCAGATAACGATGAAAAAATTAATAGTTCAGAGTATATTTTCCCAGAATACTATTCTGACATGCTTCAAATTGCACTTTATGAAATTATGCTCGGATATTCTCCTACAACATTACTAGTTAAAAAAGAAGATAAAGAAAATGTTGAAAATCAATATGGGGACATTATTAGAAAAGCACAAATCTTTCAAGTTGAAATTAATTATAGCTCATGTAACGAAATAAAAAAAATTATATTATATAAATCTATTCTTAATTCTAACACTCTCATTGTAACAGAAGAAATTAACTATAAATCAGAATTAGAAAATTATGTTACTTTACATAACTACTTAGACCAACTTAAACAAGAATATCTCTCAAAATCGCGCTATGTTGGGTTGACAAAGCAAAATGCAGATAAACTTATCGACTATATTTTAACTGAAATAATTGGAAAAGACCTTGTTCTTCTTGATTACAATCAATATAGAAATAAACTAGTAAACTTCCGTAATTATGTTTCAACAATTGCATATCTTGTTTATTCTCAAACCTACGACGGAAGCGACGAAGATTGGGTCTACGACTTCCCAAGCGGAAACTCAACCAAAATAACATATACATTTAACCAAGAGCAAAGAGGAAACGCAAAAACAAAAGGATTACTTAACGAAAGCGAAAGAGGTTCGTTCTCGGCAAAGCCTGCAACATATGTTAAATATTTCCCAGGCGAAAGTTTCTTTGGCGACCCAGACGCAACCGACCAATTTGCCGGCAAGCCATATGCGGAATATCAGTCGATTGTTATTGTTCCTGCAATTTCGGCAGAAACAAAAAAAGACGGCGGAATTAAACTTGAAGCAGGTTTTGTTTTCAATTTTATGACCCAAAACAAGAACCTTCGAATAATTCCAAAAGTTCGTTATTGCGTTTATAACGAAGAAACGGGAACTCAATTCTTCTATGAATTTGCTGCCGACGAAATCAACTTTAGTGGCGCTCAAAGTTTCGTTAACGCAGCAGGTCAAACGTGCTATGAAGATGATTTTGATTTTGGCGTTGATGTTTCAAAACTCGACCCTTCGCTTGTTAAAACGCAAGTTGATTCAACGGGCTATAAAGAAACAACCTACACCGTTGGGTTCTTCAAAAACAAAGAACTTCTCGACAGCGTTGTTGACGAAACAAGACTAACAGAGCAAGCAGGTGTTCAAAATTTCTATAAGGTTGTTGAATCGAAAAACGGACACGGCGGAACAACAGTTTTAAACGAAAAACACATCAAATCGTCGTTCTTTGAAATTGTTTTCGACATTGTTAAGAGCGAAACCGACCCAGAGAACACCGATTATAATTTCAGCCTTGTTCTTTCAAACAGTTTGCTCTACCCAGGAATTTATTAAAACCAAAAACAAAAACACCCCCAAAAATTTGAGGGTGTTTTTTTAACTTAAAAACTTGAGGCTTTAAGGAGTTCTTTTTTAAGCCGCTCCAAAATTTTCTTTTCAATCCTTGAAATGTAACTTTGAGAAATTCCCATAAGGTCGGCAACTTCTTTTTGAGTTTTTTCCTCTTTTCCCAAAAGTCCAAAGCGCAAAATCATAATTTCCTGTTCTCTTGCGCCAAGTTTTTTAATGCTCTCCCAAAGCATTTGTTTTTCAACGCTTTGGTCAAGTTCTTTCGAAACGCTGTCCTCTTCCGTAAACAAAATGTCCGAAAGCAAAAGTTCGTTCCCGTCGCCGTCGAGGCTTAGCGGCTCGTCGAAACTAACCTCTCCTTTAACGCGGCTTGTTTTTCGAAGTTGCATCAAAATTTCGTTTTCAATGCATCTGCTTGCATATGTTGCAAGTTTAATTTGTTTATCATACTTATAAGTTTGGACGGCTTTAATAAGTCCAATTGCGCCAATTGAAATAAGGTCTTCCAAGTCCAGCCCCGTGTTCTCAAATTTTTTCGCAATGTAAACAACAAGGCGCAAGTTATGTTCAATAAGTTTTTCTTTCGCGCTGTCGTTCCCGTTTGAAAGTTCTTCAAGCAAAATTCGTTCCTCGTCGGCTTCAAGCGGCCAAGGAAGAGCGTCGTTCCCGCAAATATAGCAAACAAGGCTTTCGGCGTCTAAAAAGTTCAAATTTTTGTTTTTTTGTTTCAAATTGTTGAAAAAAGTTCTAATTTTTCTAAGTATTTTATCGTAAATTTTCATACAAACTCCTTTGCAAATTCTGCGCCCATAAGAGCGCGGCAATCGTAACATTTTTGAAATTTAACAAGCGAAAGTCCAACTGCAACATCTTGAAATTCTTTCGTGTTGCCTTGTCCAAGCGAAACGCAAAAATTTTCAACTTCGCAAACAAGCATCTTGCTTTGCCCCGTTGCCGTTCCATAAGTTATGTAATGGCTGTTTCCAATTTCATTCTCATCAATTTTTTTTGTTATGATTTTTTCAAACGGAACATCAAAAATTTTGCTAAAAACCGAAAGTTCAACAATCAAAACTGGTTTTTTTGAAATTGGATCGAAAAGCGCATTCCCGCTGTCTAGAAAAACATCAAACTTTGTTGTTTTGCCTTTGTTCGAAATTTCGCCCTGAAAAATGAAATTCCCAATAAGTTTTCGTCGTCCAACCGATTTAATAACCCTTGCAATTCCAAAGCAAACAAGCGAGCACATAAGAAGAACAACTCCAACAGGAAGTTCCATTTCATAGACGGTTAAAAATCCGTTTTCCATTTTCCCGCCAAAGAGAAAAACAATTCCCATGCACGCCCCGCCAACCGCCGCGGTCATAATTAAAAAAACCGAAAAGGCAAGCGCATTTTTCTTAAAGCCATTTGTTTTAAGCCCAAGCCTTGCAATAACGAGCCCAAGAAGAACCTTATAGGCAATCATAAGCCAAGTTGGAAGCGAAAGAAGAGGCGTTATAAGCGAAAAAATTGCTCCAAAGCAAGCGGCAATAAAGAGCCGGAGTTTCCTTTTTTCAAGTCGCAAAACAAGCGCGGAAAGATATAGAATAAGAAAGTTGATAACAATATTGTCAATCAAAACATATTCAACAACAATTTCCACATTTTTATTATACAAGGCTTTGCATTGCGCTTGGGAAAAATATAATGAAAAAAGGCAGCCGTTTTTGCCACCTTTTGTCGATTATTTATTTTTTAGCACCGCAAATTTTTCGCAATAAATTTATTTAAGACGATATATAACATCGGAAAGATATTGCCCGCTTCGAAGTTCAATTTTGTTATCGGTTTTAACATCGTCAAGCATTTGAATGAACGTGTCCCAATTCTTAATGAATTTAGTTATATATTCTTTTGAGTTGCCTCTTCGAATAAATCTTTGAATATACTCGTCGCGGCAATTGCGTCTTGGATAAACAAGGTAGAATTTTGTTCGCCTTGAAAGAAGTTCGTTAATAACCATATTATGAGTTGAAAGAAAAACATAGTCGTAATCTTTTGAAAGGCTTTCAGCAATGTCGCAATAAACTTTTTCCCAGCCTTCGTTTTTCCTGAAATATGACGAAGAAAGGTCGAAAACACGCTTTCTTGCCAAACTTGGGTCGTGCTCTAAAAACCCGGTTTTCCCAATTCCGGCAAACCCGCAAATAATAATTCCTTTCTTTTCTCTATCGCTCCAAAGTCCCATTTTTTTGCTCCCTTGATATGTATAGTATAAATTCTTAACCTCATTATGTCAAGAAAACAATTTGTTAATTTAACAAGGAATGATATAATCAATGTGTAATAAAGGAGAAAAAAATGGATATAGTTTTAATTGCACTTGTTTGTGTTTTAATCGTTTTAAACATCATAACAATTCTAGTTCTTGCAAAACAAAAACAAAACAGTAACCTTGAAAAAGAATTTCGAAGCGTTAAGGAAGATTTAACACTTGGGCTTAAAGCCACGCGCGAAGAAATAAATGTTGTTTTAGGAAACAGAATTGACGGGTTTTCTCGCGCAAACGAAGAAAAACTTGAAGCAATTCGAACCGCCGTTGAAGATAAACTTGGAACAATTCAAAAGGAAAACACCGAAAAACTTGAGCAAATGCGCCAAACTGTTGACGAAAAACTTCACGACACCCTTGAAAAGCGCCTTGGCGAATCGTTTAAACTTGTAAACGACCGCCTTGAATCGGTTTACAAAGGACTTGGCGAAATGCAAAATCTTGCTGTTGGAGTTGGCGACCTTAAAAAAGTTCTTTCCGATGTTAAAACCCGCGGAACATGGGGCGAAATTCGTCTTGGAAACATTCTTGAACAATATTTAACACCCGACCAATATGAAAGAAATGTTAAACTTAAACCACGAACAAAAGATTTTGTTGAGTTCGCAATTAAAATTCCAAGCAAGGTTGGCAACAGTTTTGTGATGCTCCCTGTTGACAGCAAGTATCCCGTTGAAGATTACAATCGACTTTTGGAGGCCGAAGAAAAAGGCAACAAAGAAGAGGTTGCAGCTGCACGAAAAGCACTTGCTGCAAGCATTAAACGAAGTGCGGGCGAAATTCGAGATAAGTATATTAACCCACCTCTAACAACCGATTTTGGCGTTATGTTCCTTCCAATTGAAAGTTTGTTTTGCGAAGTTTTGAAAAACACATCTCTTTGCGAAACCCTCCAACGCGACTATAAAGTTACCGTTACAGGCCCAACAACACTAACTGCTTTCATCAACAGTTTGCAACTTGGATTCCATGCGCTTGCAATTGAAAAACAAACAAGCGAAGTTTGGAAAATCTTAACAACTGTTAAAGTTGAATTTAACAAGTTTGGCGACATTCTTGCAAAAACAAACAAGAAACTTCAAGAGGTTGCAAACACAATGAAAGATGCCGAAAGCAAAACAAGAAACATTCAAACAAAACTTGGAAAAGTTGACACCCTTGCGTTCTCGCAAACCGAAGTTCCAGTTCTAGATTCAATCCAACCGGCAAAAGAAAATGAAGAAGAAATTGAAATTGAATCTAACAGTGACAACGAATAAATTTGAGAATATAACAAAAAAAACAAGCAAAAATGCTTGTTTTTTTATTGTTTTTTCTTTATTCTGCTGTTTTTTGTTCATATTTAACAGCATCGCTAAGTTTAACAGAAACAACTTTTGAAACACCTTTTTCTTCCATTGTAACCCCGTAAAGCGAATCGGCAAGTTCCATTGTTGGTTTCTTGTGGGTTATAACAATGAACTGAGTGTCGCTTGAGAACTTGCGCAAATATTGTGCAAATCTATAAACATTCGCTTCGTCCAAGGCTGCCTCAATTTCGTCAAGCAAACAGAATGGCATTGGGCGAAGTTTCAAAATCGCAAACAAAATTGCAATTGCTGTAAGCGCTTTCTCTCCTCCGCTAAGAAGCGAGTTTGAAGAAAGTTTTTTCCCAGGTGGCTCTGCCAAAATTTCAACTCCGGCTTCCAAAACATTTTCGCTTCCAATAAGTTCAAGTTTTGCGTTTCCGCCTCCAAAAAGTTCGCGGAAAGTGATTTTGAAGTTTTCGTTAATTTTGTTGAACTCTTCTGTAAATCTTGTTCTCATTTCTGTTGAAAGTTCGTCGATGATTTGAAGAAGTTCGTCTTGCGCTTTGTTAAGGTCGTCAACTTGGCCTGCAAGCGCATCATATCTTTCGCTTAAAATCTTTGAATCTTCAATTGCGGCAACGTTGATATAACCAAGACGAGAAATTTCTTTTTTAATTCTCGTAATTTCCGCAAGACCTTTGTTAAGATTGAATTCCTCATCGCGAAGAGCCAAACACGCATTATAATCAAGTTCGTATTCTTCCAAAATTTTGTCTTGCATTGTGTCGATATCTGTGTCGACCTTGTTAATTTTAAATTCCTCGTTAAGTTTTTTCTCGTTAATCTTGTTAACTTCTGCCATAAGGAAAGTTCTTTTTTCTTCAAGTTCTTTAAGACTTTGTTGCAAACTAACTTTGTTTTCATCAAGTTGTTTTTGTTCTTTTTTAAGGTTTTCAAGTTTTTGTTTTGCTTCCGCATTTGTTGCATTTTCAATTTGCCATGCAACCAAATCTTCGGCATCCTCAACACTTTTTGTGTTATGTTCAAACTCAACTTGTGCAATTTCTTGTTTACGCTCGGAATCTGTAAGTTGCGCGTCAAGACGCTCAAGTTCTTGGGTTGTTCCCATAATTTCGCTTGTTATCGAAGCAATGTTAACCCTAATTTCAGTTAGTTGTTTGCTAAATTTTTCGCGTTCTTCTTTAAGTTCGTTAAATCTTGATTGACGCTTTGCAATTGCTTCGTTTGCGCCTTCTTTGCTTGCGCCAGCCGCGTTTTCAAGATTTTCGATGTTTTGAATTTCGCGGGAAATAACTTCAATTTTGTTTGTTGCAATAATTTTTGAATTATTAAGCCCGTCAAGTTCGGTTTTGTATGAAGAAATTAAAGCTTCAACAGCCAAAAGTTTTTCATCTTCTTTTGCAATTTCAACTTCCAATTCTTTTTGTTTCGCAGAAATAAATTCAAATTGTTTAATTAAAGTTGAAAGTTCTTGTTTTTTTGCTTTAATTTTTTCGTCGCCCGTTGCGAAAAGTTCTTTAAGTTTTTCAATTTCTTCGCCAAGCGTTTTAATTTCGCGGTCGCGACTTATAAGGTTAACTGCTTCGCTCTTTTTGCTTCCGCCTGTCATCGACCCTTGTGGGTTAATAACATCGCCATCAAGAGTTACAATTTTAAATCCAAATCTGGCGTTTTGCGCAAGTTTAATTGCGGTGTCCAAATTGTTAACAATAACAGTTGCGCCAAGAAGGTTTGCAATAACATTATCAATTGACGAATCAAAGGAAATAAGGTCTTTTGCAATTCCAAAACACCCGTCGGTTCGAAGCAAATTCTTTTCCTCTTGCGAAAGGTTTCTTGGTTTCATTGATGTTATTGGAAGGAATGTTGCGCGTCCAAATTGGCGCTCTTTCAAAAATTCGATAAGACTTTTTGCGTCGTATTCGTCTTTTGTTACGATGTTTTGAAGAGCATTCCCAAGCGCGGTTTCAATTGCTGTTTCATATTTTTCTGGAACAGTTATGAGCGACGCCAAAACACCAACCATTTTTTTCGAGAATTGTTCGTTTCTTTCGGCCTCTTTCAAAAGTTTTTTAACGCTTCCCGCATAGCCTTCGTGTTCGGCTTGCATCTCTTCCAAAATTCTTTTTCGGTTTTCATAAACTTGAATTTTTGTTCCGCAATTTTGAACTTCGCGCTCAAGATTTGAAAGTTCATCTTGAACTCGATTCGTTTCAAGCTTACCCTTCAAAACAACATCAAGTTGTTCTTTATTTTGCGCGGAAAGATTGCTTGCTCGCTTTGAAATTTGTTCCTTAACTGTGTTTTGTTCTGCAAGTTTTTCATCAATGAATAAAATTCTTGTTTCAATTTCCGAAAGCGATGTTTTGCTTGCTTCGCGTTCCGCCAAAAGACGAGATGAATTGGATTTAATGTTTGTTAATTGGTCAAGCGCGTTAAACATTTCTTGTTGAGAACTTTCGGCTTCATCTTCGTTTAAGTTGAGTTCGTCAACAACTTTCAAATATTCTCTTGAAACGTTTTCTTCTTGTTTTTTAAGATTGTCAAGTTGTTCGTTTGTTTCGGAAAGATGGGAAGCGCGTTCCTCAATTTGTTTTTTAATTGCGCTGTTAAGATTGTTATAGTTCTCAATGTCAAGCGCCAAACGGTTGTTTTGTTCTTTCAAAAACTTAATTCTTTCGCGAACAACATTTGTTTCGCCAACTTGTTTTTCCAAACTAACTGTTAAGTTAAGAATGCTCTCGTGAAGCCTTTCTGTTGTTTTGTCAATTGCTTCAATGCTTGCCATATTGTTTGAATAGTTTTCAACAACATTTTCAAGTTCTTCTTGGCGAAGTTCAAGTTCTTCGTTAATTGCATCAAGCTTGCTTGAAATTTTTGCTTTCATATCGTGCGCATTTTCATATTGATAGATATACGCATTAACTTCCAAATTCTTTAAAATTTCTTTAAGTTCAAGGAATTTTTTTGCATCTTCGCTTTGTTTTTTCAGTGGTCCAAGTTGTCTTTCAATTTCATCAATAACAAGTTGAAGTTTTAAAATGTTGTCTTTTGTTCTTTCAAGTTTTCTTTCCGCTTCAACTTTGCGCGACTTATATTTCGAAATCCCCGCTGCGTCTTCGAAAATTGAGCGGCGATCTTCCGGTTTTGAAGAAAGAATTTTCCCAACCTGGTCTTGTCCAATAATTGAATAGCCGTCTTTTCCAAGCCCCGAATCATAAAGCAAATTTGTTATGTCTTTCAAACGGCAAGGCGCTTTGTTTAAAAGATATTCGCTTTCGCCGCTTCGATATAATTTTCTTGTTATTGCAATTTCGTCGAATTCATAGTTAAAAAACCGGTCACTATTATCAAAAGTCATTGTAACTTCGCAATATGACAAACTTTTTCTCTTTTCTGTTCCAGCAAAAATAACATCTTGCATGGAAGAACCACGAAGAGTTTTTGAACTTTGTTCACCCAAAACCCATCGAATTGCATCTGCAACATTACTTTTCCCACAGCCGTTTGGCCCAACAATTGCCGTAACGCCGTTGTCAAACTTAATTTCAACCCTGTCGGCAAACGATTTAAAGCCTGCAAGATCGAGTTCCTTAAAATTCATAGTTGTTTTCCTTCATGTTTCATGTTTTTTAGCAAAGATTAAGGTTAATATTTTGCAAAAATATATTATCACAAATCGTATTGATTTGCAAGCAAAAAGGCGTTTTTTAAACGCCTTTTGCCTTTGTTTTTTTATCGTAAAACAATTGTTTTTTAAAAAAATTTTTTATTTGTTTCCAATTTCTTCCAAATTAACATTTGCAATTGCTTTTTCAATTTTTTCGTTTAAATTTTTTGACGAAAGAGTTATGATCTCGTCAATAGATGCCTCAATTGCCTTGGCCTTGCTTGACCCATGAGATTTAATAATAAGTTTTTTGCAGCCAAGAAATGGACTTCCGCCATAAACATTAAAATCGAATTTCTTTTTTAAGCCTTTGAATGCTTTAAGCATAAAAATTGACCCAAAACGAGAGAAAAAGTTTGATTTAATTGCTTTTTTAACCTCTCCCATCATAAGTTTGAGCGCACCTTCTGTTGATTTAAGAAGAACATTACCCGCATAGCCATCGCAAACAACAATGTCATATTTCCCGCTCATAATGTCGCGCGCTTCCATATTCCCAACAAAATTTATGTTAAGTTTTTTCAAAAGAGGAAAAACCTCGTGGCAAAGTTCATTGCCTTTGTGGTCTTCTGTTCCAACACTTAAAAGCGCAATTCTTGGGTTTTCATTCCCAAAACGTTCTTTATAATATTCATTCGCCATAAGCGCAAAATGAACAAGATTGATTGGTTTGCTGTCCATATTTGCGCCGCAATCGGCAATTAAAACATAGCCGCCTTCTTTTGTTGGCAAAAAAGGGCAAAGCATTGGACGAGAAACACCTTTAATTCGTCCAATTCTTAAAAATCCACCTGCCAAAATTGCGCCAGTGTTTCCTGCCGAAACAAGCCCAACAACATCATTTTGCGAGCGCAAAATTTCAAAGGCAACAGCAAGCGAACTGTTTTTCTTCTCTTTAATTGCAACCGTTGGAACATCGTCGTTTGTTATTTCATCAGGAGCTGAAACAATTTCTGTTCTGTCTTTATCGAATTTTAAGCCCGATAAAACATTGTTAATTTCGTCTTCCTTGCCGCAAAAAATAATTCCTAAATCTTTATATTTTTTTTGCGCATCAATTGCGCCTTTAACAATTTCATTTGGCGCATTATCTCCGCCCAAAGCATCAACAACAACTTTCAATTTGTGTTCCTCCAAAATTCAATAACTTGATTTTATCAAATTATTTTTGTTTTTCAAAATAAAAAAGCCACTAACCAAGTTAGTGGCAATAAATCAACTTAAATGTTTAGAAATCTAAACCCATTTCATTTTCAGAAGTTTTACATCCGCCAAAAGACATTTGAGCAAGCGCAGCCAAAGTTTTAGAATCAATTCTTTCTTTAATTGAAACGTTTGCCTTTTCCAAAACAGATTTAAGTTCTTCTCTAATATCTGCTTTTGTTGTTCCTTCTTGAACCCCTGCTGAAATTATTTTCGCACTGCTAAAAGTGTTTAAAATTAAATTTTTTTGATTGCTTTGTTGTTGTCTTATTTTTTTAGCTCCAATCTCTAATGCCATTTTAGCCTCCGTTTTTTTCTTTCTTGACCATATAATATCACAATATACGCAATTTGTAAATACCTTTTTGCAAAAATTTTTTTGATGTTTTTTACAGAATTTTATCTACATTTTTTCTGGAATTTCAATTGCAACAAGCTCCGCAAAAATTCCAAGCGCTTTTCTAACAACCTTAAGAAGCGTTAACAGAGAAGCACGTCTTTTTTCGTCCTTTTCGCCAAGAATTTTTGTTTTGTTATAAAGCGCGCTGAAGTTTGTTGCAAGAACATATGCGCTTTGAATAAAAATGTTTGGTGCAAATTGCAAATATGCACTTTTAACGTCTTGCGAGAATTTTAAAAGCGAAATAATTAAATCTTTTTCTTCTTTTGTTTCAACACAAAATGTTGGAACAAAGTTTCCTGCTTTACTTAAAATTGAGTCAATTCGAACCGCACAATACTGCATATACGGGCCAGTTTTCCCCTCAAAACTTGAAAATTTATCAACATCAAAAACATAATCTTTTGCAGGGAAATTGATTAAATCGCCAAATTTCAACGCACAAATCCCAATTTTTTTCGATAATTCTTCGATTTCCTCTTCGTTTGAAACTTTTTCGCTTTGCAAAATCTTTTCTTTGCACGCATTTTGAATAAGCGAAATTAAATCGGAAAGATACATCGTTCCGCCGTCGCGCGTTTTAAACGGCTTTCCGTCCGCCCCGTTAACCGTTCCAAAAGGAATGTGGACAAAATCAATTCCCTCCCCAATTCCAGCAAGTTTGCAAACACGGAAAACTTGATTGAAATGCATACTTTGACGATTATCTGTTAAATACACAATTTTATTTGGATTAAATTCATTTTCTCTTGCAACAATTGTTGCAAGTTCGGTTGTTGCATAAAGCTCCGCCCCTGCGCTTGAACGAACAATAACTGGTGGCATCGGGCTGTTATCGTCTTCTTTTGCAACATTAACAATTTCTGCGCCGTTGCTTTTTTCAATTAAATTTTTTGAATTTAAAATTTCAAAAACCTTTTCAACAAACGCATCGGCATCGCTTTCGCCATACCATCTTTCAAAGTTAACATTAAGTTGGGCATAAATCTTTTTAATTGCGTTAACGGAAATTTCGCGAATTTCCTTCCAAATGTCGTAGTAACCCTTTTCTTTTGCTTGAAGTTTAACGGTTATTTCTTGCGCGCGTTTCTTAAATTCTTCGTCAACTTTTGCCTTCTGTGCGCTTTCTGGATATATTTTCTCAAGATTTTCTTCGGTTAGAACCGGTTTTTCGCCTTCGCTAGTGAAATAATAGCGGCAGTCAAATTTATCCATAATTCCTGCAATTGTAAGCCCCATTTGAAGTCCCCAATCGCCAAGGTGGACATCGCCAATTGTTTCGTTACCCATAAAATTTGAAAGATTTTTAAGTGTTTGACCAATAACCGCGCTTCGAAGGTGTCCAACATGAAGAGGTTTTGCAACATTTGGGCCGCCATAGTCGAGAACAATTTTTTCGCCGTTAACTTTTTCAATTCCACAGCGCTCGTCCAAAAACAAATTTTCCAAAATCTTATCAAAAGCCTTGTTTGTTAGTTTAAAGTTTAAAAACCCTCCAACCGCAAAAGCTTCAAAATTTTCGCTTTTCAAATTTTCTGCAAGTTCGCTTGCAGTCATTGCAGGCGCTTTATGAAGAACTTTTGCAAGAGAAAAAGCAATGTTAGATTGAAAATCGGAAATTTCTGGGCGATCGGAAAAAATTATTGTTGCTTTTTCTTCTGCACCAAATTTCTTAACTAACTCATTAACTTTTTGCTCAATTTCACTTGTTAAATTCATCTTTTCTCCTAAATTTCTCGTCTTGCTTCAAGCGCTTTTGCAAGGGTTATTTCATCGGCAAATTCAAGTTCGCTTCCCATTGAAATTCCTTGCGCCAGGCGCGTTACTTTAACGCCAAGAGGTTTAAGAAGTTTTGCAATATACATTGCTGTTGCATCCCCTTCAACATCTGGGTTTGTTGCCATGATAACTTCTTGTGTTCCATATTTGTTAATTCTTTCAAGAAGTTCCTTAATTCGAATGTCGTTGGGCCCTCTTCCTTCAAGAGGACTTATTGTTCCATGCAAAACATGATAAACGCCATCGAACGCTCGCGATTTTTCCATTGCAACAACGTCTTTTGGCTCTTTAACAACGCAAATTGTTTTTGGATTTCTTGTTTTGCAAATTGGGCAAATTTCTTCGTCGGTGAAATTTCCGCATTCCTTGCAATAGCCAACTTCTCGTTTTGCTTGCATGATTGCATCAGAAAAATGTTCCGCATATTCTAAATCGGAATTTATAACTTTATATGCATATCTTTGGGCTGTTTTTGCGCCAACTCCTGGAAGAGTTCGAAACGCAGCAACAAGCCTTTCAAGAGCCTCAATTTCGTTCATCTTACATTAGCCCCGGAACAGAAGGTGTGTTTTCCTTTTCAACCTTTTCAATTTGACTTGTTGCATCGTTAATTGCAGCAATAATAAGGTCTTGAAGCATTTCAACATCGTCTGGGTCAACAATTTCTTGTTTGATTGAAAGCGATTTAAGTTTTTTATCGCCTGTCATAACAACTTCAACCATTCCGCCGCCAGATTTTGCAACAAATTCGGTGCTGTTAAGTTCCTCTTTTGCCTTTTCCATATCTTCCTGCATCTTTTGTGCTTGCTTCATAAGCTGTTGCATATTAAATCCGCCGCCGAAGCCACCCATGCCTCCAAATCCACCTCTATATCCGCTCATAAATTCTCCTTTTATTGTTTAATAGATTAACATAAACAAACAAAAATGTAAAACTAAAAATTTGTTTGTTGAACTTTTATTCTTTGTCTTCCGTCTTTGTGGTGCTTTTGTTTTCCATTTCTAGCGCGCAAGACTTATTTTTGCTTTCGTTTTCTTTTAAAACTTGTTCGCCTTCCCCTCTCTTTTCGTCAATAATATTTTCTTTCATTCCTCTTAAAAAGTTTTCTTCTTCACGTTTATTTTCAATGTTTAAAGAAAGATTTTCCCCGCTTAATTTTTTGCCGCTTTCAATGCTATTTAACTCGTTTTGTGGTTGAATTAAATTTTCATTGCTCGAATTATTTTCAAGATTTACCCTATTTTGTTTAGCGCAATCCAAAACCTTTCCCGCTGGAACAACTTGCGTTAAAACAAGAAGTTTAAGCCCGCCGCAAATTGCAAGCGCAATTCCAATTGTTGGAACAGCCAAGCAAATTGCCGCAATTGGAATTGAAGTAAGTTTTCGATATGTGTCCTTCATTGCAAAAAGTCGCGCACTGTTCTTTTCATGGTTTCCATTAGCATAAAAAGCCGTGTCGAAAGGAACAAGATGGAATGGGGTTGCAAGCCCAAAAACTCCAGCCAAAATGCAAGCAAGCCAAACAACATTAACAAAGGAAATTGCAATTGTTACTCCCGCAGCAAGAACAATTGAAACAGAGCCAATAATTTTCCAATCAATCTTTTTAAGAAGCCATGCAATAAGCAAACTTCCAATTAGGTTTGTAACGGAAATTATAATTTTAATTACAGCTGCTGAAACAAAGGTTGAAAACGCAACATATGCGTTTAAAACAAAGAAAACATCAAGAATTGTAACAACTCCAACAAGCCCTTCGCAAACCCAAGGATAGTAGTTTTTGAAAGGATTGAATTTTTGTTTTGGCTTAGCGGTTTCATTTTGAGTTATTTCAACTTCCATTTTTGCTTCTTCCGCTGGCTTTTGTTCTTTATAAAGGAAGAAGAAAACTGTTGTTAAAACAACATAAATAATAATTCCCGCAAGAGAAACCCATTTTGAATCGAACCTATCTAAAATAAATGCGCTTGCAAGAAGAAAAACAACGCCACCAAGATAGTCGAATGCTTGAATGAAGCTTTGGGTTTTAGGATTTGAACTTTGTTTAAGTTTTCCAATTAAAACCCCAAGCGGACATGCCCCAAACGAGTTAACAAGCCCGTTTAGAACTGAAAACAAAATCATAAAAAGCAAACTGTCCATTTCAAAAAAGAAAAGAGAAAACATTGCAAGATATGGAATTGAACGCAAAAGCAAAGAAATTTTTGGATATTTCGCAAAAAATTTGTTTAAAAGAACATTTGTTAAAATTTGAACAAATGAATATATCATCATGTAATACATCACATACGACAATTTTCCAGATGATTTATAAATAAAAACTGCGCCAAATGCCTTAATCATAGATTCGCAAATTGTGCTTGCGCAGCGATAGAACCCAACCCCAAGAAAATTTCTCTTTTCCGTTTTTTCGTTTGTCAACCTTGTTTTCCCTTTATTCAACAGTCAAATTATTTTTAAATTTCTCTTTCAAAAATTCAATGTCTTTCAAAACTTTTTCGTCTTTTGGTTCAACTTTTTTAATAACAATGCCCAAATCAATTCCCAAATATCTTAGCGCGCGTTTAATACTTAAAATGTTTTGATCGTTTGCAATAAGATTATATAAATATTCTTTTTCGGTTTTTGCAACAAGATTTTCACCTTCAATTTCAATCTCTTCAATTTCCCCGCAGGAAACAAAAAGAGCTGCTTCCCCGCTTTCACGAAGACGCGTTAAAAGTTTTCCCCAAACTTGTTTTGGAGAGTAATTATCTTTTTTCACCTTAAAATTTAGTTTTTTTTTGAGCAATCTTCGCCCATAATTGCTTTAACGGTTGCAACTTCAACAAGCGTTCTTGGGCTAAGCGCATATTTTAAATCGGCTTCAATTTCCGAAAAGTTTTTCATAAGGAACATAAGCATTTCTTCCGAAACTTTTTCGGCTTGCTCCTCCATTCTCTTAATTGTTTCGTTTGGAAGACTAAGAATTTCTGCTGCATTTTTTGAGGATTTAACAACAAGCAAGTTGCGGAAATGAACCGTTAAATCCTTTGCAAAAACAGAAATGTTAATTCCGCCTTTAATCGCTTCGTCGATAACTTCAAACGCTTTTCCGGTGTTCCCCTCAAAAATTGCGGTTGCAAAATCGAAAAGTTTGTCTTGATTTGTTGCCCCAAGCATTGAAAGCGCATTAGAATAACTTGCAACTCCGCCGCCAAGCGAAACAACAGCGTCGGCAATTGAAAGCATATCGCGAACGCTTCCTTGCGCGGCAGAAACAATAAGGTCAACGGCTTCGTCCTCAAAGTTAATTTTTTCTTTATTGAAAATTGAAATTAAGTGTTTTTTAAGTTCAACAGGTGAAATAAGTTTAAAATCAAATTTCAAGCAGCGTGAAAGAATTGTTTGTGGAAGTTTGTGTGGTTCGGTTGTTCCAAGAATGAAAACAACATGTGCAGGTGGCTCTTCCAAGGTTTTTAAAAGAGCGTTAAAGGCGCTGTCGGTTAACATATGAACTTCGTCGATAATGTATACTTTATATTTTCCGTTTGTTGGAAGAAATTTAACTTTTTCGCGAATTTCCCTAACTTCGTCAACTCTGTTGTTTGACGCAGCATCAATTTCGATAATATCCATATTATTTGTTTCAGCAAGCGCTTTGCAAACTTCGCATTCATAGCAAGGCGACCCATTAACCGGCGAAAGACAATTAACCGCGCGCGCAAAAATTCTTGCAACACTTGTTTTCCCCGTTCCCCTGCTTCCCGAAAAAAGATAGGCATGGGAAATTTCCCCTTTCATAACTTGGTTTGAAAGAGTTCTTGTTATGTGGTTTTGCCCAATAACTTCGTCAAATGTGTTTGGTCGATATTTTCTATATAGTGCCTGATACATATTTTTAGTATACACCGCCGCCTTTGTTTTTCAAAGTCTTTTAGGAAAAATTATTTCAAAATTTTCCCTTTTCCTTTTTTTTAAAATTTTTAATTGCAAAAAAGTTTTTAATATATTATTATTAAAAAAGAAAACTAACATATAGAGGGAAAAATGAAAGCACTTGGAAAAACACTTCTTGCGATACTCATTATTGCGCTTGTTGGCGGCGGAGTTTATCTTGGCGTTTTTAGGCGCGACCTTTTCAAAAAACCAACCTACACAGTCACATATGTTTGCGAAGACAAAAGTTTCGAAGATAAGACCGTTGAGGTTAATTCGGGCGAAAAATTAAAACTCCCAACTCCTCAGCGCGAGGGCTACACTTTTGACGGCTGGTTTAACGGCGACAAGAAATGGACAAACGATATGCCAGTTAAAGAAAACTTAACATTAACTGCAAAATGGAAAATTAAAAACATTTTAATTTCTTTTCAAAGCGGCGAGAACTCTTTTTCCAACGCATTTTCTCTTGGCGAACCTCTTCCGGTTTTAACAAAAGAAGGCTATAATTTCGACGGCTGGTTCACGGCGCTTGAAGGCGGCGAAAAAATTGAAGTTGCATCCGCAGACCTTGCGAACACAACTCTTTATTCAAGATTTTCATTACAAACCTATTCAATAACCTACATTCTTGACGGCGGACAGGAAACAACAAATCCAACTTCATTCACGGCTGAAACCCCAACATTCACTCTTGCCCAACCAACAAAAGAAAACAATGTTTTTGAGGGCTGGAGCGGAACTGGAATCGACGGAATTTCAAAAACCGTAACAATTATAAAAGGAACAAATCAAGATCTTGTTTTCACGGCAAATTGGATTCCAGAAGTAATTCAAATTTCATTTATCGTTGACGGAAAGAAAATCAATAAAACTGCAACTCTTCAATATGGCGAAACACTTGCAAGCATTTCGCTTAACGCGGAAAGTCTTGGACTTTCGGGCTATACTTTAAGCGATTTCTATTCCGACAGTTCCATGCAAACAAAACAAGATTTAACAACCCCACTAAAAAAAGACACAATTCTCTATCTTTATTCAACATATATAATCGACAATGGTTTCTATGACTATCTTTCAAAATTCAAAGCTGCATCGAATAAAATTGAAATTAAAAGCTTTAACGAACTTGTTTCTTGGATCGACTATGTTCTTTTCAACAACATAACATCAAGCAAGGCAATAACTGCTTCGTTAACATATAAAACTTTTTCAACAACAAGCAAACTTTTAAGCGAAGTTTCGTCCGCAATAAGCCAATCAACTTTCTCATATAAAAACACTGCTTATTCATACTGGGAAGGAAACACGAAAAATGTTAAAATCTATGTTAACAACGACATGACGAATGAAGCTCAAAAAGTTTATGACGAAGGCCGCACAGGTATTCTTTCTCAAAACCCCTATGCACTTTCAAATTTCACAAAAACTCGTTCCGATTCATTCAACGATTTCAACATTTATAATGTAACTAAAACACTTGAGGTTTCAACTTCCAACCAGCTTGTTTACGCTCTTGAAAAGGGGCTTAGACCTGTTTGCGTTCCGGGCTCAAAAGCAGAAACGGTTTTTGAAAAAGCAAAAGAAATCTTGCGAGATATTTGCAACGATGATATGACAAATGTTGAAAAAGCTCGAGCAATTTATGAATGGATTATCCTTAATAACTCCTACGATCATAAGGCAGCCGACGAAATCACGGGGAACAACTGGTTTGAATACGACTCTTGGTTTGCAGAAGGTGTTTTTATTAGCAAAAAGGCCGTTTGCGACGGAATTTGCAAAGCGTTCTTAATTATGGCAAAAATTGAAGGAATTCCAACAATTCGCGTAACTGGAAACGCCCACGCTTGGAACAAAGTATATCTTAATGGGGCTTGGTTTGGAGTTGATGCAACCCATGGTGACCTTTCGATTAGCGGAAGTTATGAAGCCCTAACCTACACTAGTTTCCTCTTCACCGACGAATATAAACGAAACGCTGGGTTCACTTCAGAAGAATATCCAAACATTATTGCAAACACTGTTGCCGACGTTTATGGAAACATTAAATTTGATAATAATGGCAAACCGTTCGACCTTTTAATTGGAAGCATGGCCGAATTCGATAACCTTTTAAACTATATTAAAGCAAATGTTCGCTCTTCGGTCTACACATTTGAAATTGCGATTGACCCTTCTGGAAGCGTAACCGCCTCTCAGCTCTATTCCAGATTTAGGCTTTCAATAAGTTTTTCACTCTCTCAAATTGAAAAGACCGATTCCGCAGGAAACAAAGTTATTATGTTTATTAAAAACTAACTTTATTTAATTAAAAAAGAAACTTCGCAGATTTTGCGAAGTTTCTTTTTTCATATTTAATTATCAATAACTTCGGAATTTTTTCTTGAAAATTGGCTTTCATAGAGTTCTTTATAGAACCCACCTTTTTTCATTAAGTTTTTATGCGTTCCGCTTTCAATTATGTTTCCGTCTTTCATAACAAGAATTAAATTTGCATTTTTAATTGTTGAAAGCCTGTGGGCAATAACAAAACTTGTTCTGCCATGCGAAAGCTTGTCCATTGCCTTTTGAATTTGAATTTCGGTTCGCGTGTCAACATTGCTTGTTGCTTCATCCAAAATCAACATTGGGCAATTTTGAATCATTGCTCTTGCAATTGTTAAAAGTTGTTTTTGACCCGCTGAAATTGTTGTTTGATTGTTCAAAACTGTTTCATAACCTTTTGGCAAAGTTCGAACAAAGTGGTCGAAATCAATTGCCTTGCAAGCCGCAATAACCTCTTCGTTCGAAACATTTTCTTTGCTGTAAACAATGTTTTCTTTAACTGTTCCGTCGAAAACCCATGTGTCTTGCAACACCATGCTAAACAAACTGTGAACTGTTTCGCGTGAAAGTTTTTTCGTTGAAACACCGTCAATCAAAATTTCCCCGCTGTCAATTTCATAGAACCTCATAAGAAGGTTAACAAGCGTTGTTTTCCCCGCTCCAGTTGGGCCAACAATTGCAACCTTTTGCCCCGCTTTAACCTTTGCAGAGAAATCGTGGATTATTGTTTTATCTTTGTCATAGCCAAAGCAAACATTTTTAAATTCAACGTCGCCTTTAACTTTTCTAAGTTTTTTCTTTCTTGGGCTTTCAACTTCAAGTTCTTTTTCATCCAAAAACTCAAAAACTCTTTCGCTTGCCGCGCTCATCGATTGAACATACGACGCAATTTGCGCAAAATCGGTTAATGTGTTTGAAAACAAGCGAACATAAATTATGAACGAAACAATAACGCCAAAACCCATTTTGCCTTGTGCAACCAAAACTGCTCCAACAACGCAAACAACAACATAGCCAAGGTTTCCAATGAATGTCATAAGAGGCATCATAAGCCCCGAAAGAAACTGACTTTTCCATGCGTTTTTATGCAGTTTTTTGTTAATTTCGGAAAACTCTTCAATTGCTTTTTCTTTGTTTCCATATGCTCTAACAATGCTAAGCCCAGAATAGTTTTCTTCAACATAGCCATTAAGTTTTCCAAGTTCTGCTTGTTGCGCCATAAAATATTTTTGTGATTTAGCCATGATAACAGCCATAATCCCAAATCCGATAATCGACGAGCCAATTGCTGCAAATGCCATAATCCAGTTTGTTACAAACATCATAACAATCGACCCAATAAGCAAAATAACAGCGCTAATAAAACTAGAAACAGTGTTGTTAAGCGAAGAAGAAATTAAATCGATATCGTTTGTAACGCGGCTTAAAACATCGCCAGTTGGAGTTGAATCTAAAAATTTAAGTGGAAGACGATTGATTTTCTTTGAAATATCTGTTCTTAAATTTTTACTTATTTTTTGCGAAAATTGAACCATTAAAAAATTTTCAAAATACCAAAAAACACCAACGAAAACATATAAACAAACAAGAAAAATTCCAAGCTTTGTTATTTTTTCAAGGTCAATTCCCTCTGGCGAAAACATCCCATCCGAAATTAAGTTCGCAATATCGCCAACTTTCCCAGGGCCCCAAAGAGCCGCCAAAGTTGAAGCAATTGAAAAAACAAGAGCGATTATTATAACTGGAAGATATTTTTTGCAATACTTAAAAAGTTTCAACAAACTTGCTTTTGGATTTTTTGCTTTATTTGGATTAGAATTACCTCTCATTCAAGTTCCTCCTTGCTAAGTTGGGAAAGAGCAATTTCGCGATAGACCTTGCAATTTTGCATAAGTTCTTTGTGCGTTCCCTGCCCAACAACTTGTCCTTTATCCAAAACAATGATCTCATCGGCATTAAGAATTGTTCCAATTCTTTGCGCAACAATAAGATTTGTTGTTTTTGAATTCCTTTTAAGCGCAGTTCGAAGTTTCTTGTCTGTTCGATAGTCAAGAGCCGAGAAACTGTCGTCAAAAATCATAATTTCAGGCTTTTTTGCAAGCGCGCGAGCAATTGAAAGGCGTTGTTTTTGTCCGCCCGAAAGATTGCTTCCCGCTTGCATAATTTCCGCGTCAAGCCCGCCTTTTTCTTTAATTATGTTTGCTCCTTGCGCAATTTCAAGCGCTTTTTCAATTTCTTCATCGGTTAAATTTTGCGAATCTTTCCCATAGGCAATGTTGCTTCGAAGTGTTCCGCTGAAAATAACGGCGCGCTGCGAAACATATCCAATCTTTTTGTTAAGTTGGTCGAAAGTGTAGTCTTTAATATTGTTCCCATCAATCAAAATTTCGCCTTCCGTTGCGTCATAAAATCTTGGAACAAGGTTAATTAAAGTGCTTTTTCCGCTTCCCGTTGAACCAATGAATGCAACGGTTTGCCCTTTCTTTGCTTTAAAGTTAACATTTTGCAAAACATATGCATCGGCGCCTGGATATTTGAATCCAACATTTCTAAATTCAATTTCACCTTCGCCTTTTGCTTCTGCCCCTTTGCCTTCGCGAACTTCCGATTTGCTAGATAAAACTTCGCTAATCCTTCTTCCCGAAACAATTACTCTTGGCAACATAATGAAAACCATAATAAGCATAATAAACCCAGAAACAACAAGCATTGCATACGACATAAAAACAACCATGTCCGAGAAAAGGCCAAGTTTTTCACTCGTTGTTGCTTGCGAAATTATGATTGCTCCAATCCAATAAATCGCAAGACTTAAACAGTTTGTTAAAGTAACCATGAAAGGATTTAAAACCGAGAAAGCGCGGCCAGTGAAGAGTTGCGTTTTAGTTAATGTGTCATTTGCTTTTTCAAATTTATTTTCTTCAAATTTTTCCGCGTTGTATGCTCTAACAACCCTAACACCAGTAAGACTTTCGCGAGTTACATTGTTAAGCGCGTCAATTTGTTTTTGAACTTTTCTAAATCTTGGAATTACGAAAATGATAAGTAATGTTACAACAACTAAAATAAGCCCAACAGCAACCGCAGTTGTAACCGTCCATTGCCAACTTTTGCCAGCGATTACGCAAATTGCCCAAATTGCCATAATTGGGGCTTTAATGAGCGATTGCATTCCCATTGCCAAAAAGTTCTGAATTTGAGTTATGTCGTTTGTTGTTCTTGTTATAAGCGATGGAACAGAAAACTTCTTTGTTTCGTCTTCCGAAAGGTTTTGAATTGCAACAAAAACTTTCCCACGAAGTTTTGCCGCGAACCCAGTTGCAACCTTTGAAACGCAAAAACCAACAGTTGCCGAAACAACTGCATCGGCAAGTGCACACGAAAGCATGAAAGCGCCTTGAATTAAAATGTCCGAAATGCTCCCCCCTGTTTTAATTAGAGTTGTGATTTGGCTCATAAATTCTGGAATTTTCAAATTAAGCCAAACGCAACCCGCAATAAGTCCCGCGCTAAGCACCATTAAAATCCAGTCTTTAACTCCTAAATATTTGAATAGCTTAAACAAAGTAGTTCCTCCTGCTAAATCCTTATATTACATATAGAATTAAAATATTAACATAACTATATAGCACCAAAAAAATTTTTTTGCAAGAAGTTTTTTAATTTTTTATGCTATTTTCATAATAACTTTAATTATATTTCCAAAAAAAATAATCACATTTAATGTCAATTATTAAAAAGCGAAAATAACACTTTTTATTTGCAAAAAATATTGTTTTCCATAAAAAATTTTTAAAAAATATTTTATAACGAATTTAAAATATGCAAGTTATTTTAAAAAGTTTCCATCTTTGTTTTTTAACATTGAAAAACTGCAAGTTTTGTGATATAATATAAATTATGGAAACAAAAGTTGTTATTTTCGATTTTGACGGAACGCTTAGTTCAAGCGACGGCTCTTGCAGCTGGGCGCGTGTTTGGAAAGCGCTTGACGACATTGAAACAGATAAAAAGTTTTATCATATGTTTGCTTCGGGCGAAATTGACGACGCAACTTGGCTTAAACTTATTGAAGAAAGATTCCGTGAACTTAACCTTCGAAAATCGCTTTGCTCATCTCTTGCAAACGAAATTAAACTTATCCCAGGAATCAATGAAACTTTCAGTCTTTTAAACCAAAACAATGTTAAGATTTATGTTCTTTCGGGCGGGGTCCGAAACCTAATTGAAATTGCGCTTGCCCCATTTGAAAAACATATAACAAGAATTGAAGGCTATCAATTTGTTTTTGACGGCGAAAATTTCTTAAAAATTGAGAAAGCGAACGAACCTTTTGACGATAAACACAAATATGTTGACCAAATTAAAAAAGAAAATGACGTTTCGGGCAACGAAATTCTTTTTGTTGGGAACGGCGCAAATGACCAAACAGTTTATTTAACTGGCGCGCGAACTCTTTGCATAAATCCCGACGACGCGGATTACACAAATAAAAAATATTGGAATAATTACATTAAAAATTGCAAAAATTTAACCGAAATAATTAAATTTTTATAAAAAATGACAATAATTTAATAAAAATAATTAAATACCGATAAAAATTGGCAAATTTTTGCTATTTTTTATTTTTTTATTTATTTTTTAGTATTTTTAAATTATTTTTTATTTTATTCTAATTTAAAATCTCTAACTCTTCATCTGGAGTCTGTTAGTCACTTAACAGGTTTGTCTTTTGTTTTTTTATTTTAAAAAGTATTTTCTATATTTAATTTTCTTCGCACAGCAAAGCCCCATCAATTTAATTAAAATGTTTTTTAGACGACAATATGAACGCTTCGCCTTAACAAAATGCTTTAAATTATATTAAAAAAATTATTAAATAACGAAAATTGGATTTGAAATTTCAGTTTTTTGGTGTAATATATACGCAATGAAAATTTCATGGAAAAAAGTTGATAAAAACGACCAAATTTTAATTGAAAGTTGGATGTCAAACATCGACCGACATAATCTTTGCATGGAGAAACAAGATTGGGCAACAACCGCTCGCGGCATAAACGAATGTTTGAAAGATATGAAAAACGGAGAATTTTTTGAACTTCTGGGCTTTGTTGGCTCAAAACCCGCTGTTGCAATGATGCTTGGAATTGAAGAATCTGGCAATGCGCTTAATCTATATAACATTATCCTTAACCCTCTTTTTCGCGGGCAAGGAATTGGAAGCCAAGCAATTGCCGAAGTTTTTGGAAATGACAATGCCATGATTCTTAAAAAAACATATTCGCAAATAAAAGTTTACACACTGCCCGAAAATCAAGCAATGAAAAAAATTCTTCTTTCGCAAGGTTTTTCAGCCCCAACCCAAGACGGCGATTTTCTATTCTACAAAAAAGACCTAACCAAAAACAACATAAACGAACAAGGCAAATAACTCGCCTTGTTTTTTATTCCCACGCTTTGCGTAAGAAACTGCTTCTTAATCCTGCGCGTCTTAACTTCAAGGCTTAATCCATTTTTGCTTCATTCGCCCGCAAAAAATGCTTAAAAGATTGTTATGCCTTTCAAGTTTTCCTTACTCTTTAATTACGCAAAAAAATTGTATTCCCCATTTCAAACAAGCAATTTCCTCTAAACGCAAAAAAATTGACTATGAAAATTTTTAGTGTTAAAATATTTTTATATAAGAAAATCTCTTTTGTCCACGGTCTTTTGGCTTAGCAAAGAACAATATTTTTATGTTTTAAAATTGGCAAAAACCACATTTCCAAATCAAAAAATTTCACAATTACAAGTGTTAACCCTTAAAAAATAATCAAAATTTTAAAAGGAGAACCAATGAAACTCATTTTAACAAGTTGCATGGATTTATATTATAAAGATGAAGACGGCAAAAGAATTGCACAAAATTTTGGCAACAAAAATGGAATTTTGGATTTGATTAAAAAATTAACGCCAAAACAAGAAAATTTTGTTTTTGTTGCAAGCGACGAATTTAATTTTGACGTAACGGATATTTACGCAAACGCCACTTTTGATTCTTTTAAAATCACATATCCTTTTAAAAATTACTTTATTTTAGACGGCAGGACAGAAGAAAAGACAAAGGAATTTATTGAAAAGGCCGATTTAATTTTCTTGTGTGGCGGCCATGTTCCAACGCAAAATCAATTTTTCAAAAAGATTAATTTAAGAGAAATAATTAAAAACTCTCATGCGTTAATTATTGGTCAAAGCGCCGGCTCAATGAACTCCGCCGAAATTGTATATTCCCAACCTGAGCTCGAAGGAGAATCCATCAATCTACTCTTTAAAAGATACATCAAAGGCTTAGGGTTAACCAACATAAGCATTCTCCCCCACTTTGAGGAGCGCATAAACGATGTGCTCGACGGCAAAAACGTTTTAAAAGAAATTTCAATCCCCGACAGCATGGTTCGCCCATTCATTGCCTACTCTGACGGAGCTTACATTTTCGATAATGGAACATCTCAATGTATTTACGGAAAAGCATATTTGTTTGAAAATGGAAACTATCATCAAATTTCCAAAGACGATTCCGTAACCGACATCACAGCCTTAACCAAAGAAAAATTTTCCAGTAATAGTTAAAGGAAGAAAAATGACTTTTAAAGAAATAGAAACTCCAGAGCAACTAATGAAATATTTAGACCAAAACTTTAAATATGGCGTTATAGATAAAAAAGGGAACAAATATTATAACAGCAACACCGCTGAATTCCAGCGTATTTGCGAAACACAATGGGAATTGCGTCCGGTTGAAGCAATGTTGAAAGATGGTGTTGGACATTGTTACGACCAAGTTGAAATTGAAAGAGAATGGTTTAGCAAAAATGGATATAATGTAAAAACATTTTGGATTTCTGCTTATCAAGACGGAATTCAAAACTCGGGTTTTTGCCACACATATTTGATGTATCAAGATAATGACACATGAAAAATTTTTGAGCATTCAGATTTTTCAAATAAAGGCATTTTCACATTTAAAAGCATTAGCGACGCTGTAAAATGGCAAGCCAAACATCAAATTAAATTTGCTGAAAGTTGTATTAAACCTTTAAAAGAATATGTAACTTGCATAAAAGAATATAACAAACCTCCAACATATGTAAATATGCAAGAATTTTCACAATTTATTGATAAATCAAAAGATTATGTGATATAATTGCAATATTCAAACATGCAGCCGTAGCTCAGCTGGATAGAGCAATCGCCTCCTAAGCGATAGGTCGGAAGTTCGAATCTTCTCGGTTGCACCAATTTAAAAAGAAAAAGACGGCTTTAATTAGTCGTCTTTTTGTGTTATTCTTCTAAACCAGTATATTTTATTGCTTCATCTATTTTTTCCATTAACATTGACGCAAAAATAAGTCTTTTGTATGCTTGTTCTTTAGAAAGATATGTGTTTGCATGAGCTTTTGGATTTCTAATCCCTTTCCAAGTACCCATAAACAAAAACTTATATCCTTCTTGTTCGTCTTTTCCTGAGATTGTTGACATATCATTCACTTTTAATAATGCCTTTGTTTCATCGCTATTAAATACGAGAGCAAACAAGTCTGAGCCATCTTTTTCTTCACGTTTATACTTTTTATAAAGTTTTTTTAGCCTATCATTTATTTCTTTTATTGCAGATTCGACCGCATCAGAGTAATGTCCATCTTGATACTTTTTTAAGGATACTTTTATGACCAGTTCATGCAAATGATCTATAATATCGTCTTTTATATCTTTTTTTATGCCATTAATTATAAGTTCGTTTTTTAGAGATGCAAGAATCCCTATTAAATAAGGCATCTTTTCAAAGTCATAAATACTACTCTTATATACACTGCATAGATTTTTGTAAATATCGCTATTTTTTCCTGCAATAGAAAGTGCTAAACCGTCAATTTCATAAATACATTCACTGTATTTACTAGAAGATGAGGAACAATATTTTATTAACTGTTCTAGTCTTGTTATAATTCTGTCCATGTTTCCCTCCTATTTTTTCTTTGACTTAGTGCAGATGCAGCAACGCTTTTTGATTTACTGCTTGTTCTTCCATCTCTTAAGATAGAAGAGGCTTTAGAAGCAACTGATTTGGAAGTTCTTCTACAACTCGATTTACATGCCATTTCCATTTATCCTCCTTTTTCTGTGGTAATAAAAAAAATCCTAATGACAAAAAAAATGGTTGACAATAGGAACAGAAAAAGTGTATAGTAATATTGTCAATATAAACACTCGTTCTGTTTCTATTGTTCTTCGACTTTTAGTTGCCGCTAAAGGTCTTTTTTATTTCACATGGAGTGTAGTATAAACTCACATATAAGTCAAGCAAAAACACAACATATCGAACAAATGTGCAAAAAATTACAACATCTAAATTTTCGGTTAATAAAAGTACTCTTTAAGAGCATTTTTTTATTCAAATATTTTATTTATCACTTCGCTTGTATGGATATCACTATTCTTTAGGAAATGGCTGTAGAAATCGCTGGTGATACCAGTGTATAAATACACCTAATCCCCTTTTACCTATTGGTATTTTTGACACTTTTTGAATTTTTAGATGTGACACCTTATATCTATATTTGGTTGTTACATATTAAGAGGAGATAACATTAACCCCCTCGAATTAATAAAAAGAACGGATTTTGTTCCGTTCTTTTGAGTTTTATATAATTCCAAAAAATTTTTCAAAAAATGCCAAAAGTTTTTCTATAATATTTTTCTTCTTAATTTCGCGATTTCCGCCACCGAATCTTGACATTGCAGGCATTATTTTATCTATATCCGTACCAGTCGTTTTCATATTTCCATCTCTAAATGAATAATCTACAAATTTTCTTGTTTCAGCAGCTTTCAAACCTTCTTGAGAAATTATCTGTGCAAGTTCTTTTTCCTTTTGCTCTGCAACAAACTCATGCCATTCAATCATTATGTCATCAACATCATTAATTCCAGTTAAGGACGCTGTTATTAAAATTTTAGAGAATTTATAGCCATTAAGTTATATTTATCAAGCTTTCAATCAATAAAAAAACTTGGCAAAAAGACTAATAATTTTGAATTAGCAAAAAATTACTTTTTACGATGTAGTCCCTATGGGGTTAACTTTAGTTATAGGTTAGATTTTTTGTTTACTAATTGTATTAATTATTTAAGGCGAAATTTATTCTTATGTTTCTATTTTTTACAAATTCTAATTGATTATTGATCCAAATTATATATTCTTCAACACTTTTAGGAAATGGATTTTTTTCAAAACTTCCATCGCCCAACCAAAATTTAATACAAGAATAGTCGTCGCTAACTAAGTCTTGAAGATAGAAAAAGTCTACATAACCTTTAAAATCAACAAAAAGGTCAAAGAATTTCTTGTTTTTTAATAATGTGTTATATAATGGGGATTTTTCGTCTTTATAAAATTTTCTAATACATTCTAAAGTTAAATCAAATCTATCTCTAATATATGGATTACACCCTCTTGTTTGATTAATACTACCTGACATTTTAGGGAAAATTATTGAACCACCAATTGTATATGACTTTCTAGTATATTCTTCCATAAATTCTTTATAATTTGGTAAAAATCTCATTACTTGGTTTATCATATATTTATATTTTTCATACCTAAAACTCGCAATGATTGAGTCGCTGCCAAATCTAAAATCTTGCCAAGTTAAATAATTAGCACCATATCCTTCAATTAGGTTCATGATTTCACCATTTGGTAATTGCTTACTCCAAATAAGTTTATGATACTTTTTGAGCATTTTGCTTTCAGCATCGGGGTCTACAAAAACACAACCCATTTCATCATTCCAATAGGTTTCCCAAAAAAATGGGGTATCAGTCGTAAAATCAAAATTTATATCTAAAATATTTTTCATAATTTTATTGTAACATAACAAATCATATTCTGCATTGAAATTTTAAATATTTTAAAAAATACTTAAATAAAATCTAATAGTGGCATTTAAACGTGGGCTTGTCTTGATACAAGTCGGTGTCGCTAACGCTCCACCGAAACAAGCACACGTTTATAAACTAATTAAAGCAGACAAAAAGCGAAAGTGTTGGTAACACATAACACACTTTCGTTTTTTGCTGTTTTTTTCTCTTTCTTATTATGGTAAACAAATATTCTTTGTTGTCAAGGTTAAAGTGTATGTCTTTATTTGCGACAATCCTTGGCAACGTCAGCAATATTTGTTTCTTTTTTCAGTTAAGAGAGTAAAAAAACACCTTAATCTTTTACAGATTAAAGTGCTTATATTTTGCTAGTTTCAAACAGCATTGGCAAAACGCCAAGTTTTTTGTCTTTTATTTCTAACCTTTTCTAACTGCGGAAACTTTCCAAGAATCGAAAGATAAGAATGTAACTTTAAATTCAATTCCGTCAAGGGTTCCAACAAATTCTTTAAACGCTTCGTCCTTAGCATAGGAAACGGTCATTTCGCCGCCAAGCGAAGAAACAATTTTGAATGTTCTGAAAGTTTGTTCGTTTTCTGTTGCTTCAGTAAACGAAAGGGTGTATTTTGCACCAGTTATAACAAGCGAATTAGCATAGTTCTTTTCGTCAACTTTTTCAAGTGTTACGGTTGTGTTAACATTGGTTGCTTTTTTAATTGTTACTTTGCCGGTTGTGTGTATGTCGAAAACAACATCTGGACAAGTGTCTATAACAAAATTACACTTTTCCGCGCTCTTTTCCTTTTCTGTTTCCGTTGCCGCTTCGCCAACTTTCAAGCTGTTAACTTTTTTGAAAGAATAGTCACATTTTCTGCTATCTGCCGAAACAACAACCGCCCCATTAACTTCGCCAAACGATTGTGAGCCATAGATATTTTTTAAATTAAGTGTTGTGCAAGTTATGTTTCCGTATGAACTCGTTGCGTTTTTTGATTCAATTATAACGTTTGCTGCTTGAATTGCTAAGTCACTTTCACGAAGACTAACATTTCCGCCTGTTGACTTAATTGTTAAATCTGCTGCAAAAATTGCTGAGTCGAAAAACATTCCGTCGGCAATTTCAAAAGAGCAATTCTCAAATCGAGTTGGTGTTCCAATTTGACCATAATCTGAAACTGTAACAGAATTTGCTTTGATTTCTGCACTCTTGAAAGTTATGCAATTCGGATTCATATTTGAGTTTGTTTTTGAATCGCCAATTTGAACATCTCCCGTTCCTCCGTTAATTTTAAGAGAAACGTTTGATGCCTCAAAACTGCTTGGAAATTGAACTTGAATCGAACTTGAATTTCCTGTTACCCAGAAACCTTCTGGAACTTTTGCTACAATTTCCAAAATTCCTGTGTCGGTGTAATATCTAATGCTTTTTGATGATTCAACATCTTTTTCGGTTGAAAACCCGTGAGTTGAATTTGTTACATCAATTAAGAATGAATTTGGATCTTTAAACGCAGGGTTTGCCTTAACAATTTTAACATTGTGTGCGTTTGAAGTTATGATAATTTTATTAATTGTGTAGGATGAGTCTGTAAAAAATGCTTCCTCTTTAAAGGTGTAGACACTTCCGTCTTCCGTTGGAGTTTGCTCATAAACCTCCATTTTGCTGTATACTTCGTGGTCATCCGCCTTAAAATATTTAAGACCAAATATGCTTGTTCCTGGACTTAAAACCATGATAACAACGCAAATTAAAAAAGCTGCAACTAAAACTGCAAATAAAATTCCAAAATAGAACATAAAACCTTTATTCAACTTTTTCATATCTTTCTCCTTAAACTTATTTTATCATAGTTTGCCATAATAATCAAGTTAAAATTTAACAAAAAAAGTCTTGATTTATCGTTGAATTTAGTTTAAACTATAAATAATAATGGAGGGCGAAAAGATGGACGAAGAATGGGAAAGCCCATATGCGAGAAGGGGTTCGAATTACATTAGCGAAGCAAACGAAATTATGCTTGAAACAAGAAAGGCACACGAGAACGAAATTCTTGATGCATTAAATATTCTTTCCGCTCGCTATGCTGCTCTTTTGGAAGACTATTTCACAACTGCTTATGGCAAAAAGAAACAACTAACAAAAGAAATTAACAACCTTAAACTCGAGCAAGAAAAGAATAAAAACTATGGAATTAGAAAAACTTTGGAAGTTAAGGCGTTCACCGAATATGTTAGATGGCTTGAAGTTGACTCAAACACCATGCGCGTTGCTGAAATTATTGAAAGCAGAATCGACGATTTATATCGCGAAGAAGATTCAATTGAAAGAATGAAAAACCAAGGCGCAGTTAATGATCTTGCAAAAAATCTTGCAATTCCTGCAAATGGGAAATTCTATGTTGTTAAACTCGACAGATTAACCGAATGCCAGCTTAATCGAGCAATATGGGCAGAAAAAAACAAACATTATATTAAAAATATGTCGAGAGAAAAGGCTCTCCGTTTTCTTTCTTCCGCAACAAAACGTGCAAACGAAACAGGTGTTAAACTTATTGAAACCAAAAAGCTTATTGAAGAAAAGATTGAAGAAAGAACAAAACTCGACGCAATGGCAAAAACTGAGCAAGGAATTCTTGAAAGAAACAAGTTTATTGAAACAAAAATCAATCCTTTTGAAAAAGAACTTGAAAGCATATTTGTTCCAAGGATTAGAACGTTCTTAACAAACGCTCCCGATTCCCCTTTCAAAAGCAAACTTAGACGTATTTTAAGCGAAGGGCAAAAAGAAATTCAAGCAAAAACACCAAAACAAAAAATTGAATTTGTTTCACCAAAAACAATTGAATTTGCTCTTGGAAAAATTTGTTCAAACGATTTAATACTTCAAAACTACTCGAACCAAAACGCAAGCCAAGATTTATAAAATTAACAAAAAAAACAAGAAATTATCTTGTTTTTTTTATTTTTTTATTTAATTTTTAAAGATTTTCCTCAATTATTTTTAAAATTTCGTCGCGTCCAGTTTTGTTTTCACTGCTCGAAACAATAACATTTCCCGAGGCAATTTTAAGAGTTTTTGCGATAAGCGAAACACACGAAAACTGTTTGCTTTTTGGAATTTTATCGGCTTTTGTTGCAACAACCGTGAACGGAATTTGATTGTAATATAAAAACTCAACCATTGTTTTATCAAGCTCATTTGGCTCGTGACGAATATCAACCAAAACAAACACCCTCTTCAAATTTTTACTTCCAAGAAGGTATGCCTCAATCAAACTCGACCAAAGCCCATGCGCCTTCTTGCCAGCTTTTGAGAAGCCATAGCCCGGTAAATCCACCAAAACAAACTTGTTTTCCTGATTTTGATTAAACCAAAAATAGTTAACAAGTTTTGTTAGCCCCGGCGTTGAAGAAGTTTTTGCAAGACCTTTTTTATTTGCCAAAAAATTGATAAGCGAACTTTTCCCACAGTTACTTCTTCCAACAAAAGCAAATTCCGCTGCGTTCAAGTTTTGAAGCTTATCCTCGCTTGCAACACTAATTAAAAAACTGGATTCTTTAATTATCATATTTATATTATATCAAAAAAACATTATTTCCCCAACATATTGCCAAAACTTTTTCAATATGATATTATATAATTGTTTAAGGAGAAAAAATGTTAAAGAAAATTTTAAACTGGGTTGTTTCCGTTGCAGGTTTTTTGCTTTTGATTGCTCTTCTTTTAATTTCTCTTAACAACAACCTGCATTTTATGGACGAATTCCTTGCAAAAATTCCGGGGCTTGTTACCTACATTCAAAACTATGGCGCGCTAACAATTGTTGCCGCTCTTGTTGTTGTTAATCTTGTTGGGAAAAGCATTGTTAAAATTATTATGCTTGTTTTGTTCTTAATTCTTGTTGCTTTCTACATTTTTTCAAGCGTGTTTCCTGCCGAATTTGTTAAGCTATTTGGAATTGGCGGATAAAAAAATTGAGATTTCTCTCAATCTTAGTTTTAAAAATAAAATAAAAAAGACTGAAATTATTCAGCCTTTTTTTCTTTCTTATCTTCAATAACTTTTTTGCCATTGTATGTTCCACATTTTTTGCAAACTTTGTGTGGAGCTTTAAGTTCGTGGCAAGTTGGACATTCAACTAATGTTGGAGCTGCAACTTTAAAGTTTGCTGAATTTCTTGAATTCCTTCTAGCTTTTGAAACCTTACCCTTTGGAACTGCCATATTTCTTTCCTCCTGTTTTTCTTTTTGATAAACTTACTGGGCTATTATATCATAAAACGCCCTTTTGTCAACTTATTTTTAGTTTTTTATTTTATTAAATTGATTGTATCGCGCGCGATAACAAGTTCTTCATCGGTTGGAATTCTGTAAACTTTAACCTTGGAAGATGGCTTTGAAATCTCTTCATTTGTTCCTCTTGGAAGCGAATTATTTTTTTCAACATCAAATTCAACTCCAAGATATTCCATCCCCTCCATTGAAAGCTCTCTTAAATCTTCTTGGTTTTCGCCAATTCCACCTGTGAAAACAATTGCATCAACGCCGTTTAAAAGCGCAGCATATGCTCCAATATATTTTTTAATTCTGTGTGCCATCATTGGAATAACAAGCTTCGCGCGTTCGTTTCCTTCCTTAATTGCTTCGTTAATGTCAAGCATATCGCTTGAAACACCAGAAATTCCAAGAATTCCACACTTTTTATTAAAATATGTTGCAATTTCGTCGCCTTTCAAGTTAAGTTTTTCGGAAATATACGAAACAACTGATGCATCAACATCTCCGCTTCGAGTTCCCATAATCAATCCCTCAAGAGGGGTGAACCCCATTGAAGTGTCAATACTATGCCCATCTTTAACAGCAGCAACACTCGAACCATTTCCAAGATGAACTGTTATGATTTTGCAATCTTTCAAAGGCTTATTTAAGAGTTTTGCGGCTTCATTTGAAACAAATTTATGGCTTGTTCCATGGAAGCCATATCTTCTAATTTTCCAATCGGTGTATGCTTCATATGGAACCGCATAAAGAAATGCTTCTTTTGGCATTTGTGCATGGAACGCTGTGTCGAAAACCGCAACTTGAGGCGCCGAAGGAAGAACTTTTTGGCAAGCCAAAATTCCCGAGATGTTTGCAGGCATATGCAAAGGACCAAGTGGTTTAAGAAGTTCCAAATTTTTCATAACTTCTGGTGTAACAAGAACGCTGTCTTTATAAATTTCGCCTCCGTGAAGAACTCTGTGTCCAACAGCAGAAATTTCGTTAAGACTTTTAATAACGCCATATTCTTTGCTTGTTAAAAGGTCGAGAACGAAAGCAATTGCTTGGTCGTGGTTATCAAGTTGTTTTTCAATTTTAACCGATTGTCCGTTAAATTTGTGGTTAATATATGTTCCTGGAATTCCAATTTTTTGGCAATTCCCTTTTGCCATAACGCATTCATTGTCCATATCGAAAAGTTGATATTTAACAGAACTGCTTCCGGCATTGATAACTAAAACTTTCATAAAATCTCCTTAATTTTTTCTATGGTTCTAGCATACAACTTTAACAAATCACAGTCAAGTAAACTTGAAAAAAAGTGGGAAAATTTTGCATTTTTATTTTGAAAAAAAATTTTTTGGTTTATAATATTTCCTATAAGGAGAGATAATATGAAAATCGCAATTGTAACCGGAGCATCATCTGGAATTGGAAAACAATTCACTCTTCAAATTGACGGATATGGCTTCGATGAAATTTGGGGAATCGCTCTCGACGAGCAAGGGCTTTTGGAAACACAAAAAGAACTTAAAACAAAATTTGTTCCATTTCCAATGGACTTAACAAAAAATGAAAGTTTTGAAGCACTTGTTGAAAAACTTAAAAACGAAAAACCAGAAGTTGAGCTTTTAATTAACTGCAGCGGATTTGGAAAATTTGGAAGATATGACGAAATCCCTCTTGAACAATCCTGCAATATGATTGACCTTAACTGCAAAGGGACTGTTAAAATGACAGAACTTGTTCTGCCATACATTCCTCGCGGCGGAAGAATTATTGAGATTTCTTCAATTTCATCTTTTGCCCCAATTCCCTACGTTAATGTTTATGCAGCAACAAAAGCATTCTTAAAAAGTTATTCCGTATCTCTTGGAGAAGAACTTAAACCAAGAGGAATAAGCGTAACTTGCGTTTGCCCATATTGGACAAAAACTCAATTTTTTAAACGCGCAAAAGCAACCGAAAATGATGTTATAACCTACTATCAAGTTATGTATGATCCAAAGAAAGTTGTTTCCTATGCTCTTAAATGTGCAAAGAAACGCAAAAGATTTTCGCTCTATGGAACAACAACAAAATTTATGGCTTTTTTAACAAGAATTTTGCCAACAGGAATGTTCCTTGCAATTTGGAACAAACAGCAAAACTTTAAGAAAAAATATTGGAAAAAATAATAAAATTTCAATAAAAAACATAAAAACAAGCGTTTTTGCTTGTTTTTTTATTATTTTTAATAATTTTTCTTTAATTTTTTGAAAATTTTATTTATTTTAAAAATTAAATTTAAAAATAAACAAAAAAAGATTATTTAAATAGAAAAAATAAAAATAAAAAAACCAGTTTGTTCGGTTAACTGGTTTTTTTGAAGCATTTTTTAATTGTTCGGTTATTAAAAATTGCTGTAAGTTTAAATTGATTTTCAAAAACTATTTAATAATTTTTGAAACAACGCCTGAACCAACAGTTCTTCCGCCTTCACGAATAGCAAAACGAAGTCCTTGTTCGATTGCGATTGGTGTGATAAGGCTGATTGTCATGCTAACGTTATCGCCTGGCATAACCATTTCAACGCCTTGTGGAAGTTCAATTGTTCCTGTAACGTCTGTTGTTCTGAAATAGAATTGTGGTCTATATCCATTGAAGAATGGAGTGTGGCGGCCGCCTTCTTCTTTCTTAAGAACATAAACTTCTGCTGTGAAGTCTGTGTGTGGGTGGATTGTTCCTGGTTTGCAGAGAACTTGTCCTCTTTCGATTTCTTGACGTGTGATTCCACGAAGAAGAACACCGATGTTATCTCCAGCTTGAGCTTCATCAAGAAGTTTTCTGAACATTTCAACGCCTGTTACAACTGTTTGTTTTTGAGCGCCAAGTCCAACGATTTCAACTGTGTCGCCAACTTTAACAACACCTCTTTCAACTCTACCTGTTGCAACTGTTCCACGTCCTGTGATTGTGAAAACGTCTTCAACTGGCATTAAGAAAGGTTTGTCTGTGTCACGAACTGGGTCTGGAATGTATTCGTCGATTGTGTCAAGAAGTTCTTGAATTGGTTTCAACCATTCGCTGTTAATATCGTTTGCATCGCAAGCTTCGTTAGCTTTTAATGCTGAACCCTTGATGATTGGAGTTGTGTCGCCTGGGAATCCATATGCGCTAAGCAAATCACGAATTTCCATTTCAACTAACTCTAAGAGTTCTGGATCGTCAACTTGGTCAACTTTGTTCATGAAAACAACAATGTATGGAACCCCAACTTGACGTGCGAGCAAGATGTGCTCTCTTGTTTGAGGCATTGGGCCATCAGCTGCTGAAACAACCAAGATTGCTCCGTCCATTTGCGCAGCACCTGTGATCATGTTTTTAACATAGTCAGCGTGTCCTGGGCAGTCAACGTGTGCATAGTGGCGTTTCTTTGTTTTGTATTCAACGTGTGCAGTATTGATGGTGATTCCTCTTGCTTTTTCTTCTGGTGCTTTATCAATTTCATCATATTTCATAGCATCAGCAAGACCAAGCATGCTGCAGTAACGGCAGATTGCAGCCGTTAATGTTGTCTTACCATGGTCAACGTGGCCAATTGTTCCAATGTTAACGTGTGGTAAGGATCTGTCAAATTTTTCCTTTGCCATTTTTAATTCTCCTTATAAAAATTTTGTATTTTGTTAATACATTTGTATGCTACCACATTTTTCGGGTTTATGCAAATGTTTTTAACCTATTTTTTTGCTCTCTCACCAACAATTTTTTCGGTGATTGACTTTGGAACTTCTTGGTATTTAAGAGGTTCCATAACGAATGTTCCACGGCCTTGTGTTTGAGAACGCAAGTCGGTTGCATAACCAAACATTTCTGCAAGAGGAACTTCTGCGTTAATTCTTTGAACGCCAGGAATACTGTCGTTTCCTAAAAGAATTCCGCGGCGGCTTGTTAAGTTGCCCATAACTGTTCCAAGATATTCGTCTGGAACTTCAACTGTAACTTTCATGATTGGTTCCAAAAGAACAGGGTTTGCTTTTGCAGCGCCATCTTTAAATGCCATAGAGCCGGCAATTTTGAAGGCCATTTCGGAAGAGTCAACTTCGTGGAATGATCCGTCGTAAACTGTAACTCTAAAGTCAACTGTTTCATATCCTGCCAAAACACCGCATTGTTTTGCTTCTTTAATACCGTTGTTAATTGGTTGGATATATTCTTTTGGAATTGAACCGCCAACAGTTTTGTCGACGAATTCATATCCTGCGCCTCTTTCCAAAGGCTCCATTTCAATCAAGCAGTGACCATATTGACCTTTACCACCAGATTGACGGATATATTTACCTTCTGCTTTAACAGGGCGTGTTATTGTTTCACGATAGGAAACTTGTGGTTGACCAACGTTTGCTTCAACTTTAAATTCGCGAAGAAGACGGTCAACAATAATTTCAAGGTGTAACTCTCCCATTCCAGCAATAAGAGTTTGACCTGTTTCAACATTTGTTGAAACGCGGAATGAAGGATCTTCTCTTGAAAGTTTTGCAAGGGCAAGAGCCATTTTTTCTTGCATATCTTTTGTTTTTGGTTCAATTGCAAGTTGAATAACAGGTTCTGGGAAAACCATGCTTTCAAGTTGAATTGGGTGTTTTTCGTCGCAAAGTGTGTGTCCTGTGATTGTGTCTTTAAGACCAACAATTGCGGCAATGTCGCCTGCGCCAACTTCTTGAATTTCTGTTCTGTTGTTAGCATGCATTCTAATTAAACGACCAACTCTTTCAGTTTTTCCTGTGATTGAGTTGTAAACATATGAACCAGCTTTCAAAACACCGCTGTAAACACGGAAGAATGTTAAACCTCCAACAAATGGGTCGGTTGCAATTTTGAATGCAAGCCCTGCAAATGGAGCGTTAACGTCTGCTGGTCTTTCCTCTTCTTCGCCTGTGTCTGGATTGATTCCTTTAATAGCATCAATATCAAGAGGCGATGGAAGATATTCAACCATAGCGTCCAAAAGGTTTTGAACACCTTTGTTTTTGTATGATGAACCGCAAAGCATTGGGGTTACTTTCTTTGAAATTGTTGCAGCACGAATTGCTTTGTTAAGTTCGTCAAGCGAAATTTCTTGTCCTTCGAAATATTTTTCCAAAAGCGCATCATCTGTTTCAACAATTGCTTCAACCAAAGCATCGTGTCTTTTTTGTGCTTCTGCTTTATATTCCTCTGGAATTTCAACTTCGTCGATAATTTTTCCCAAATCGTCTTCTGGAATGTATGCTTTCATTTTCAAAAGGTCGATAATACCCTTGAAAGATTCCGCCATTCCAATTGGCATTTGAAGAGGAAGAGGGGTTGTGTGAAGTCTGTCGCGAACAGAGTCAACACACTTGTCGAAATATGCATCGTCTCTGTCCATTTTATTAACATAAATGATAACAGGAACTTTACATTCATTTGCTTGGCGCCAAACAGTTTCTGTTTGAGGTTGAACTTTATCTCTTGCGCTCAAAACCAAAACTGCACCATCAAGAACTTTAAGCGAACGCAAAACTTCAATTGTGAAGTCAACGTGTCCTGGCGTGTCGATGATGTTGATTTTATGTCCGTTCCATTGACAAGTTGTGCAAGCAGATGTGATTGTGATTCCTCTTTCTTGTTCCTGAGCCATCCAATCCATTGTTGCTTGACCATCATGCACTTCACCAATTTTGTGGCTTTTACCAGTGTAGAACAAAATTCTTTCAGTGGTTGTTGTTTTACCAGCATCGATGTGCGCCATGATACCAACGTTTCTTGTCATGTGTAAGTCATCAGCCATATTTTTCTCCTTTATTTTATTTTTGAATTATTCCCACTTATCGCAAGAATAACTTGATTTTTTTCGACTTTTTGCCATACTTTAGCAAATCAAATTTTTTCTTTTACTTTTGTTCCATTAAGGAACTTTAAATTTTTAAAACTTTAATAAATTGCGTTTAGGCAAGGAACATCGAATTTTTATGATGGGAGCGTATATTGAAATACGTGACCAAATAAAAATTTGCTATGCGGCACTGCACCTTTCTCGCTTACCTTTTCATTATCTTTTGTTTTAACTCTTCCTTAGAAAATCTAAAACTTTAATAAATTGCGTTTAGGCAAGGAACATCAAATTTTTATGAGGGGAACGTATATTGAAATACGTGACCAAATAAAAATTTGCTATGTGACGCAGCATAAACCAATTTAGTAAAGTTTTACCAGCGGTAGTGAGCAAATGCTTTATTTGCTTCTGCCATTCTGTGCATTTCTTCCTTGCGTTTTACTGCTGCTCCTGTGTTGTTGTATGCATCAATAAGTTCGCCAGCAAGTCTTTCTTCCATTGTTCTTTCGCCATTACGCTTTCTTGCAAACATAACAATCCAACGAATTGCAAGTGTTTGACGGCGTTCTGGACGGATTTCCATTGGAACTTGGTATGTTGCCCCGCCAACTCTTCTTCCTTTTGTTTCAAGAAGAGGTTTTGTGTTTTCCAAAGCTTGATTGAAAGCATCAAGTGGTTCAAGGCCTAATTTTTCTTTAACGATGTCAAATGCGCCATAAACGATTGACTGCGCTAAGCCCTTCTTGCCGTCTAACATAACTTGATTGATAAGTTTTGTAACAAGTTTGCTGTTATACATTGGGTCTGGAAGAACATCTCTTTTGACAGCACTATTTCTTCTTGGCATATTATTCTCCTTTTATAGTTTAGTTTTTAAATTATTTTGGGCGTTTAGCGCCATACTTTGAACGGCTTTGATTGCGTTTTGCAACTCCAGCAGCATCAAGTGTTCCGCGAACAATGTGGTATCTAACACCAGGAAGGTCTTTAACTCTTCCGCCTCTAACAAGAACAACGCTGTGCTCTTGAAGGTTGTGTCCAATTCCAGGAATGTAAACGGTTGCTTCACTCTTGTTTGAAAGACGAACACGGGCAATCTTACGAAGAGCGGAGTTAGGTTTTTTAGGGCTTGTTGTTTTAACAGAAAGGCAAACACCGCGTTTTTGAGGACATTCATCCAAAAGAGGCGATTTACTTTTCTCGTCGAAACTCTTTCTTCCCTTTCTAACCAATTGGTTGATTGTTGGCATAACATTCTCCTTTTAAGGAATTTCTTCCAATTTGCTTTTGGCAATTAAAAAAACGAACCTGCTTTAAAGCAAGTTCGAAATGCGTCAAGAAAAAACTTTTTTTAGAGTTTCAGGTGCATATTCAGTCTAACGACTTGACCTTGAAATTCCAAAGTCTTTCGACTCCCCGCGAATAATTTTCGCAGTTCAACTTGCTTTTGCCAAATTGCTATCGCAATCATATCATAAAGCGAAGTTAATGTCAACAATTTTTTAAAAAAACTCAGTGAAAATTGAAAGGTAAATTTTTGTTTATTTTTCTGCCATTTAATGCTAAAATTAACATATGAGAATTTCAGCAGGTAAATTTAAAAACAGAAACCTTGTTTTCGTTTCAAATGAAACAACTCGCCCAACAGCAAGCGTTGTTCGCGAGGCTCTTTTTTCAAAAATTCAACTTTCTTTGGAAGGGAAAATTTTCCTCGATTTGTTTTCGGGAAGCGGAAGCGTTGGAATTGAAGCTCTTTCGCGCGGCGCAAAAAAAGTTTATTTCGTTGAGAAAAACAGAAAAAACGCCGAAATAATTAAACAAAACCTTGAAAACTGCAAAGCAAGCAAAGACGAATTTGAAATTGATGTTTGCGACTATGCTTCAATGCTTGAAAAAACAAACGAAAAATTCGACTTTGTTTATATGGACCCACCCTACAAAAATTTAGAGTTCTATCTTACTGCTGCAAAAATTTTGAAGGAAAGAAATTTATTAAATAACGACGCGCTTTTAATTTGCGAACACGACGCAAAACAAGAAATTTCGCTTCCTTCTTTTTCGCTTATCTCTCGAAAGAAATATGGAATTAAAATGCTTTCCTATTTCATTTTAGATATGGAAACCCAGCCCCTTCCAAATTTCGATTAAAAGAAATTGGGGTTGCAACAGACATCAATTTAAGTTTAACTTGGTCGGGCGAAAGACGAGGTTCTTTTTCAAGCATAAGCGCGGCAAGCCCAGCAACCATTGGCGTTGCAACGCTTGTTCCGCTCATTTTTGTGTAGTCGGAAGAAGACAAATTTGAGCAAGAAGTTATGTTAACGCTTGGCGCAACAACATCGGGTTTATATCTTCGAAGCGCGGGCCCTCTTGAAGAGAAAGGAGCAATTGAAAATTCTTTTATATTAAATTCTCCGTTTTCGGCTCGATTATCGTTAAATCCGCCAACAGTAATTATTCTTGGGCTAATCCCTGGCGACTTTATCGTTTCAAATTCGGGTCCGCTGTTCCCCGCCGCCGCAACCATCGTTATTCCCTTGTTCCAAAGCGCTTCTGCCCCTTTCATAATTGGGTCGTTAATTCCAAGCGGCTCGCTTCCAAAACTCATGCAAACAACCTTAATGTTAAATTTCTTTGCATTGTCATAAATCCATTGCATTGCCTCCAAAATATTAACTGCATTTGCTTCTCCATCTCCATTAAGTGCTTTAATTGAAATGATGTTGCTCTTTGGAGCAATTCCCGAAAATTTTCCGCCGCTCATAATTCCGTTTCCGCTTCCAACGCCCGCAACAAATGTTCCATGCCCATTGTCATCATATGGTCTTTTTTTGTTTGAAACTAAATCTATGAACGAAATAATCCTGTCCTTTTTAAGCATAAAATCAAGATGGGGCGCAATTCCCGTGTCGATGTAGGCAACCGTAACCCCCTCGCCCGAAAGCCCGTTTTCAGATGTTAAAATTTTTCGCGCAGTGTTCATAAGCGCAAGAACATTTGTTTGACGCGTCACACTTTTAATCCAACTTTTATTACAACCGTCAATAAGTTTGCTTGAATTTGTTTTTAACGCAACCGCTCCAATTATTGGAAGCTCCATAACAATTTCATCGCCAAAAAAATTTCGCGCTTTGTTAAAATCGCTCACATAAGCAATGCACTCAACATTATTTTTTAGGTTTAAACTAACAACTTGAAAAAGTTTCGATTCAATTTTTCTGCTGGCTCTCATTTGTTTTCCTTTCACTCAATTTGTTTTAATAACTTATCAATATTTTTAATTTGGTCGGGCGAAAGCATTGGCTTAATTCCTTCAATTTGATTAGCAAGATTTTCAAAGTTAAATTCGCCGTTTTGTTTTTGTTTTTCAACCTGGCTAAAAAGTTCGCTAAGAAGCTGGTCTTGAGAAAACTTTGAATAATGCTCAACCTTCTTTCGAAGTTCCTCCTCGGTTGGCTTTTTCTGGTCAAATTTAACATTTTCCCTTTCAATTTTTGGATTTTCTTTTGCAAATTCAAAAAGACTTTTTGTCATTTTACCTCCACTTTTTAACTAAAATATTATATGTTTCATATATATATAATGTTTAAAAGGAATTCGTATGGATTTTAAAAATCTTCTTTCTGCGCTTGGGCTTTTTTCAAGCCCGCCGCAACAAACCATTGAAAAAAATGAGCAGCAAAACCAGTTTTCAAGTTACTTTCCCGCCGATGTTTTAACGCCACAAAACGAAAATGTTTCTTGCTTGAAAGATTTTTCGTCTTGTTCTCTCTCGGACTTAAACAACTTCCAGCAGCAAAATCAACCGCCTTTAAATCAAGGAGGACTTTCTTTGCAAACCCTTTTGCCTCTTCTTCTGCTTGCAATAAGCGGAAAAACAAACGTTGGGCAAATTCTTTCAAAAATCAGCGCGCTTTCGCCAGAACTTAAAAATCTTGAGCCGCTAACCAAACTTTTAACAAAAAACGAAGAAAAACCTTCTTCGCCTTCAATAGACAGTTATAAGAGAATTCAATGAGTGAAAGAATAAATATAGTAAGTTTATCACATCATAATAATATGAAAACAATCGTTTTAACAGGCGGAGGAACAGCCGGTCATGTTATGCCAAATCTTGCGCTTGTTCCAGAACTTGAAAAGCACTTTTCAAAAATTGTATACATAGGAACAAACGGAATTGAAAAACAACTTGCCAAAAGCGCAAATCTTGAATTTAAACAGATTGAAGCAGTTAAATTTGTTCGAAGTTTAAGCCCAAAAAATCTGCTTATTCCCGCAAAACTTTTTCGGTCGATTTCGCAAGCAAAAAAAATTCTTAAAGAAATTAACCCATCGGTTGTTTTTTCAAAAGGCGGCTA
The DNA here is from genome assembly GCA_900544595.1 of uncultured Bacillota bacterium. Lineage (GTDB taxonomy): Bacteria > Bacillota > Clostridia > Christensenellales > UBA1242 > UMGS687. Next base: position 68,342 of record UQVQ01000002.1, read on the forward strand.
TGTTTCAATTCCTGTTGCAATTGCCGCAAAAAAACTTGGAATTCCAGTTTTAACACATGAAAGCGATCTTTCTCTTGGGCTTGCAAACAAAATTATTTCCCACTATGCAACCCTAACTTTAACAGCATTTGAAAAAACAGCAAAAGGGAAAAAGAAATTTGTTTTTTCTGGCTCGCCAGTTCGAAATCAAATTTTCAAAGGCGATAAATCAAAAATTAAAGCAAACCTTTCGCGAAACAAAAAAACTGTTTTGTTTTTTGGCGGAAGCCTTGGCGCAAAAGCAATTAACGAAACCGTTTTTTCTTGCCTTGGCATTTTAACAAAAAAATATAATGTGCTTCATATAACGGGAAAAGGAAAGAAAAAGGAACTTAAATTTCCAAACTATTTTGCCGTTGAATACACAAACGAAATTGAAAACTTTTTTAACGCAGCCGACTATGTTGTTTGCCGCGCGGGCGCGAACTCCGTTTTTGAACTCCTTGCTCTTTGCAAACCAATGCTTTTAATTCCTCTTCCAAAAGCAGAAAGCCGCGGCGACCAAATTGACAACGCAAAATATTTTAAAGAAAAGGGAATGTGCGAAGTTTTATTCCAAGAAAATTTAAATTGTGAGAATTTAATTAAATCGTTAAAAAATTTGGAAAATAATTCAAAAATAATTCAAAAAAACATAAAAAAACAAGAAATTAAATCGCCAAATAAAAAACTTGTTGAAATTATTGTTGAAAATTCAAAATAAAAAAAGAGCAAAGATTAGTTGCTCTTTTTATTTTTTATTTATTTTTCAATTCCATTTTTTATTTTTGCGTTTTCTTGCGCTTTAAGCCATTTGCCGCAAGGGCTTTCCTTAAGTCCGCCACCAGTTAAATAATTAAAGCGTGACGTGAAATCATTTCCTTTTAAGGAAATAAGATTTGAAACAACAAGCAAAGGATATTCAATGCTGTTCCCTTTGCAAATTATTTCGTCAACGCTTTTGGCGCTTTCTAAATTTGGAAAAAACTTTTCTGAAATTTGTTTTTCTTTGCATCCTCTCAAACTTTCAAGTTTGTTTGAAATCCACTCTTGATTTTCGGCTGTGAGAATTAAATCCTCCGCCTTAACAAAAGAGGTTAAAATTTTTTCAAACATTTTTTGCGCACTTGCAAAACTTGTTTCATTTGACGAAAGGTTGCAAGGTTTAATTTTGTTTAAATCCTCCATCATCTCGCCAAAATCTTTATAAACAAAATTTTTGTGCATTATTTTTTCCATTTGCTTTTTGTCATATTTTTCCTTTTCGGCGTCAATAATTTCTTTTGCCTTGTCATATCCCATATCTTTGAAAATTTCAAAAGTTATGTCATACATCTTGGAATGCGAATGCATGTATGCTTTTTTAATTCCTTCATAGTTTTTCGTTCTGTAATCTTCAACAACATCTGCATACGTCGAATAAATAAATTCGCTTTCGCTGTCATAAATCAATGTGTCATTGTCTCTAATTATTTTGAAATCTGTATTTAAATCCATTTTTCCCTCGCCTTTATAAAAATATTATAAACTTTTTAATGTAATAAGTCAATATTCCACATCTTAAAAACCCTTCCAGAAGCATCTTTTCATAAACTTCTCCTAATTATCTTATCATAAAAATGCTAAAACAGATATCTTTTTTAGCATTAAAAAGCAAATGATATTAAAAACAGGTTGTTAAACCCTGCTTTGTTTTGAAACATTAAGGCAAACGCCAATTGCGCTCATAAAAACAACAAGCGACGTTGAGCCGGCGGAGATGAACGGAAGAGGAAGACCTGTTGGAGGAATCATGCCGCTAACAACAAAAAGGTTAATTATAACTTGAATTGAGATAACGCTTGCAACACCTAAAACAAGAAGCGCGCCAAAACGGTCTTTTGCTCGTTTTGCAACGCCAATTAAAAGGAAAACCAAAATTGCAAAGCAAACAACAACAAGGGTTGCACCAAAAAATCCCAGTTCTTCGCCTATAATTGAAAAAACAAAGTCACTTTCCGAAAATGGCAAAAACAAATATTTTTGTCTTGAATTGAAAAGTCCAACGCCAAACATTCCGCCGCTTCCAAGAGAATATAGCGATTGAATAAGTTGAAACCCCTCTCCTTGCGGATTTGCCCACGGATTTAAAAACGCCATAAATCTTTGAATTCGATATGGCTCCATAATAATCAGCGCAGGAACAGCCGCGGCAGCGGGAACACCCAGAATTAAAAAATGCTTAAGTTTTGCCCCGCCAACAAAAAGCATAAACAACATAACAAGCCCCATACACATTGTTATACTCATATTTGGTTCAAGAATGATTAAAACACAAAATCCAATTCCAACGCCTAGAACCGGCAAAAGAGATTTAAATTTTCCAATTGTTTCGTAATGTGACGAAAGATATTCCGCGGCAAAAAGAACGAACGCAAACTTTGCAAATTCGCTTGGCTGAATTGTGAAAAACCCAAGATTAAGCCAGCGCTTCGCTCCATAGTTTTCAACTCCAATTCCCGGAATGAAAACAAGGGAAAGCAAAATTGCACTAACGACAACTCCAATCCAACTAAACTTTTTAAGTTTCTCATAGTTTATTCTTGAAAAGATTAGCATTGCAATTGCTCCAAGAGCAACCCCAACAATTTGTTTTGTTAAATAGAAAAATTTATTGCCATAGCGATATTCTGCAACATAACTGCTTGCGCTGTAAACCATTATGCAGCCAAAAATTCCAAGGCCAAGAACAAGAAAATATATTAAAAATGTTTTTTTATTAAAATTAAATATTTTTTTAAAATGATTTTCTTGAATTTTTAATTTTTGATTTTCTTTTTTATTTTTTTCTTTATTTTTATTTATTTTATTAAAAAAATTATTTTTAAATGGATTTTTTAATATTTTAACATTATTTTTCATATTTTTCTCCATTTAATATGTAATTTTTAAAATATTCTCCTCTTTCTTCATAATTTCGAAATTCATCAAAACTTGCGCACGCAGGCGAAAGAACAATGTTTATTTTTTCGTTATTAAATTTTTCCCTATAAATTTCTTTTGCTTTCATAATTGCTTTGCCAAGCGAGGAAGCAACTTCAAAATTTTTAAAGCCCACCTCATTTGCCGCACAAGAAAGTTTTTCCTTTGTTGCGCCAAACAAAACTGCAAATGCAACATTGTTGCTTAAATTTTTAAAAAGATGAACAAAATTTTCGCCCTTGTCGCTTCCCCCAAAAAGCGCAATTGTTTTTCCGCCAAGCGCTTGCAAGTCTGCCAAAACACTTGCAACATTTGTTGCCTTGCTATCGTTAACATAACAAATGTTTTGCGTTTTTAAAACAATTTCAAGGCGGTCTTTAAGCGGCATAAAGTTTGAAACAACATTTTCAATTTGTTTGTTTGAAACGTTGCAAAGTTTTGCAATGCAAATTGCTGCAAGAATGTTTTCAAGATTTTTGCTTCCAACAAGTTTGATTTTTTCTGTTTTCATAACAAAAACATTTTCAAAGTTTTCTTTGAAATATATTTCGTCGTTTGAAATGTATGTTCCGTTATAGTTTTGGTTTTCAAACTGGTTGTTTAGCGAAAAGTAATATATTTTTGCTTTGCAATTTTTTGAAAGATTAAAAACATTCTTATCGTCATAATTGAAAACTGCAAAATCTGTTTCTGTTTGATTTCGAAAGATTTTTGCTTTTTGATTAACATAATTTTCAAAAGTTTTATGCCGCAAAAGATGGTCGGGCGCAAGATTTAAGATTGCCGAAATTTTTGGGCGAAAAGTTGTTGACGATTCAAGTTGAAACGAACTTGTTTCGCAAATGATGTTTGAATTTTCGCTTGAAACATTCCAAAGCGAAATTAAAGGGTTATCGGTGTTCCCAACATAAAAAGAATTTGCTCCCAAAATCTTTGTAAGCAAAATTGAAGTTGTTGTTTTTCCGTTTGTTCCAGTTATTGCAATTAAATTTCCCTTAACATTTTCAAAGCCAAGTTGAAGTTCGGAAATTGTTGGAACATTAAGTTCTTTCAAAGTTTTTGAAAGCGAAGTTTCCAAAGAAATTCCAGGGCTTAAAACTGCCAAATCAAGTTTTTCGGGTTTGAAGAAAAGTTTTTCGCCGTCTTGAAAGAAAAAGATTTTTGCGCCTTTTGCAAACAAAAATTTCTTTGCGGCGCTTCCCGTTAAGCCTTTCCCATAAACCAAAATTTTCTTTCTTTTAAATTGATTGTTTTTGCAAAAAATTTTCAAATTGAACTCGCATACATTGTTATTGCAATTGCAAGCGCACTCACTGCAATTGTTATAACTATATATACGAAAGTAATTCGATTTTCATTCACGCCCTTTTTCTCAAAATGATGATGAAGCGGCGCCATTAAAAACACGCGTTTGCCCGTTCTTTTGAAATGTAAAACTTGAATGCAAACCGAAAGCGCAGACGCAACAAACATAACCCCAATTATTGGAATTAAAAGTGTTGTTTTTGAAAAAACCGCAATTGATGTTAGAAGCCCGCCAAGAGCAAGCGAACCCGTGTCGCCCATAAAAATTTTTGCTTTGTAAACATTGAAACACAAAAAGCCAACAAGCGCCCCAAGCGCGCAGAAGCAAAGAATTAAAAGATTTCCTGTTTCCGCCGCCAAAATTGGCGTTGCAGCAAACTTTTCATAAATTAACAAAAGCCCAATAAAGCCAACTAAAAATGCGCTGCTAACTCCCCCGGCAAGCCCGTCAAGCCCGTCGGTTAGGTTAACACTGTTAACAACCGCAAGATAAACAAAAACAACAAAAGGAATGATTCCCCATTTAAGATCTATAACAATGTCCGTGAACGGAACAAATAAGGTTGAACCAATAAGATTTGAATAGTAAACATAAAAAGCAATTATAATTGCAATTCCAACCTGTCCAATAACTTTTTGATATGGTTTAAGACCAAGATTTTGTTTAAAACGAATTTTAATGAAATCATCTAAAAACCCAAGAATGCCATATGCAAGCATAACGGCAATTGAAACAGTTGCAAGTTGGAAATTTTTCGTGAAAAAGCAAAACGAAAACATAATTGTTATAAGAAAAATAAGCCCGCCCATTGTTGGAGTTCCGTCTTTTCCCTTATGCGCCTCAACATATTCCAAAACTGTTTGCGACGCTTTAAATTTTTTTGCAGCAAAAATAACAAACGGAGAAATTGCAACCGAAATTGCAAGGCAACTTAAAAAACAAATTAAATAGTAGTTCACTTTTCCCCCTTCAAACAAAAACTTGTTATGCTTTCAAATTTTTTTCAAAAAACTCGCGATGAAGATTCTCATTGAAATTTTTAACAACCTCAAAATCACTGTATGGGACATTAACGCCGTTAATGTCTTGATAGGTTTCTGCGCCTTTCCCAAGAATTGCAACGCAATCGCCTTTTTTTGCAAGCGTGAGCGCAAACTCAATTGCTTGCTCTCGGCTAACAAATCTAGTATGCGCAGTTTTTTCCATTCCAATTTCAATGTCATCTAAAATAAGTTCCGGATTTTCAAATCGTGGATTGTCTGTTGTTAAAACAACATAATCGCTAAGTTTTTCCGCAATTTGCCCCATTTTGTGTCGTTTGTCTTTATCTCTGTTTCCGCTGCATCCAAAAACAGTTATAATCTGTTTAAATTTTAGCTCGCGAATTGCATTAAGCGCTTGCTCAATTCCGTCGGGAGTGTGGGCAAAATCTATGAACGCAACAACTCCGTTTGAAAGATTAAATCTGTTAAGCCGCCCCTCAACCCCCAAAAGTCTTTCAAGTCCATTTTTAATTTGTTTCGTGCTGCACCCAAGCATTGCCGCAACCGATGCTGCCGCAAGGCTGTTATAGATGTTAAACTCGCCAATCAAGTTGCTTTCAACATCAAAAACATTGTCTAAAATGTTAACAATAAATTTATTTTTTCCATTTTTGTTCCCAATTTTTGCAGCAAAAACATCGCTTGGATTGTTAAGCGAATATGACAAAAACGGAACAGTGATTGTTTCGGCAAGTTTTCTTCCAAATTCGTCGTCAAAATTTAAAACAGCGCTTTTAATTTTGTTTCCCTCAAAAAGTTTAAATTTTGCTCGCTTATAGTTTTCCATTGTCTTAAAAAAGTCCAAGTGGTCTTGCGTTAAATTTGTTAAAACTCCAACTTCAAAAACAATTCCTTCGGTTTTGTCGAGAGCAAGCGCATGCGCGCTGACCTCCATAACAACATATTCAACGCCAAAATCCACCATTTGTTTAAGAAGTTTAAAAAGAAGTTGTGGATCTGGCGTGGTAAGTCTCGTTTGAAAAAACTGTTTCCCAATGAACGCTCCTTGCGTTCCAATAAGCCCAACTTTTTTCCCGCTTTCTTCCAAAATTGATTTAATTAAAAACGAAGTTGTTGTTTTTCCGTTTGTTCCCGTAAGCCCAATAATTTTAAGTTTTTTTTGCGGATTATCATAGAAACAAGAAAAAACTTTTGAAAGAGCCTTTCTTGTTGACGAAACAATAATTTGAGGAATGTTAACTTGAACTTGCTTTTCGCAAAGAATTGCCGCCGCGCCATTTCTTTCTGCGTCTTTGGTAAAATCGTGTCCGTCGGAGTTTTCCCCGCGAATGCAAACAAACAAAGAACCTTTCGTAACTTCTTTGCTGTTATACGTTATATCAAAAATTTCATGGTCAGTTTCCCCAACCACATTTGCATCTAAATTTTCAATTAATTTTTCAAGCTTCATATCCCCTCCATTTTCCAATTCTACACCATAAAAGTTTGAAAAACTTTGGAAAGGCAAAAGAAGCAATAAAAACAAAAAACTCGCGTTTCTTTGCCAATTTTCCCCTAAATTAATCTTATTTTTAAAATATTTAAAATATACTACAAAAAAAATTGCTCAAAATTTGGGCAACTTTTTTAATTTGAAAGTTTTTTGTCGAAACGCGCCTGGAAGTTTTCTTTAAGAAGTTTAAGAGCAAGCCCCGTTCCTTCGCCGCTTAGTTTAAGCGTTTCAAGTTTTTCAAAAGGACAATCTGCCGCAAGGCGCATCATTGAATGGGTTAGCGCCGAAATCTCTTCGCAATTTGGTGGCTTACAGCCGCTGCAAACAATTGCTCCGTCAACTGGCGAAAAAAATCTTTTTTGAAGAAAAGGTTCTCCGCAGGAAGCGCAACGGTCGAGCGACAAACGATAGCCCATGGCTTCAAAAATTTTAATTAAAAAGCGCATTTCCAAAACTTCTGGTTTAACATTCCCATATGCAAGCGCTTGAAGAGTTTTAAGAGTTTCCAAAAACAAAGGCTCGTTGCTTAAATTTTCGCGTCCAACTGTTTTCAAAATTTCCAAAACCGCGCAGCCCGCAAAATATTTGTCAATGTCGCTTGTTATGTTGTGGAATGTTTCAATAACATTTGCCGAAGTTATTGTTTGAAATTCGCCTTTTGAAACAACATCAAAATCGGCAAAACAAAAGATTTCTTTTGCTGGCTTAAGTTTTGCGTTTGGTTTTTTAACGCCAACAAGTTTTGCATAAACAATTCCCTTTTCAAGCGTGAAAAGAGTTAGGAGTTTATCTGCTTCTTTGAAGTCCTTTGCCGAAATAACAATTCCTTTAAGCCTTTCTTCTGCCATATAATTATATTATACCACTTTCTTTTATTTCGAGCAAAAAAAACAAAGCAACGCTTGCTTTGTTTTTATATTTAATTTATTTTACATTGAATAGTCTTCGCTTGAATATGTCTGAATTTGATTAAGTTTTTCGGTTCTTGCTTGAACATAGGCATGATATGCACTAATTGCTTTCATAGGGTTTGACGAAAGAGTTGCAGAAATAAAAGCATTCCAAGCCCTTTCGGATTTTGGGCAAACATTATATGGCATTTCATAAATTGAATTGTATTTCATATCCCCTCCAAAAGCATTTCATTCCTTCCTTTATCTTATGATTTTGTTAATTCAATTATACACTTTGAAAATTAAATTTGTAAAACTTTTACCGTGTTTTTTTGTTAATTTTTAAAAGTTTGGTGGCTTTAACCAATTTTTTAAAGCTTAAATTATAATATAAACTTACAAAATATTAAGCGCTTTCCCGCGCCAATTGGGAAAGGGAGAATTTGTTTTTCTCATTATATTATATGCTTTGAAATGTTAAAACTGCTAATGCAACGCTTGCGCCAACAATTGGGTTGTTTCCCATTCCAATAAATCCCATCATATCAACATGGGCGGGAACGGACGAACTTCCTGCAAACTGTGCGTCGCAGTGCATTCTTCCCAACGTGTCGGTAAGCCCATAACTTGCAGGGCCCGCAGCAACGTTGTCTGGGTGGAGCGTTCTTCCTGTTCCCCCGCCAGAAGCAACCGAGAAATATTTTTTGCCATGGTCAACGCACCATTTTTTGTAGGTTCCGGCAACTGGATGTTGGAAGCGAACAGGGTTTGTTGAATTCCCAGTTATTGAAACGTCAACGCCTTCGTGAATCATGATTGCAACACCTTCGTTAACATCGTATGCGCCATAAATTTTAACATTTTTGCTTTCTCCGTTTGAAAATGATTTTTCTTCCAAAACGTGAAGTTCTCCTGTTTTTTGGTCATATTTTGTGTTAACATACGTGAACCCTTTAATTCGCGCAATGATGTAGGCAGCATCTTTTCCAAGCCCGTTTAAAATAACTTTTAAAGGTGTTTTCCTAACATTATTTGCTTTTCGAACAATTCCCATTGCCCCTTCGGCTGCTGCAAAACTTTCATGCCCAGCAAGGAAGCAAAAACATTTTGTGTTTTCGCTTAAAAGCATTTTTGCAAGGTTTCCATGCCCAATTCCAATTTGGCGCCTGTCGGCAACAGAACCGGGAGCACAAAATGCTTGCAAACCTTCGCCAATTGAATCGCAAATTGAATCCAGGTTTTTTTCATTGTTCTTAATTGCAATTGCAACGCCAAGAGTGTATGCCAAAACTGCGTTTTCAAAGGCAATTGGTTGAATTCCTTTAACAACTGACTCAACATCTATTCCTTTTGAAAGGCAAATTTCCTTTGCTTCGTTAAGGCTTGCAATACCGTGTTTTTTCAAACATTTGTTAATGTTTTCTGTTCTAAGTTCGTCCATCTTTCGCCTCCCTATTGCTTTCTTGGGTTAATAACTTTAACCGCTTCGCCAAATCTTCCATAGGTTTTAGTGCTGTCCTTAATTGCCTCTTTTGGATCTGTTCCGTTTTCCAAAAGTTTCATAAGTTTTCCAAGCGAAACATATTCATAGCCAATAATTTCGCCGTTTTCGTCCAACCCTTCTTTTGTTATATATCCTTCGGTTAAATTAAGATAGCGCGTTCCAAAGATATCGTTTGAATAGATTGTTCCAACTTGGCTAACCTTGTTCCCTCCAAGATCTTCCATTGCCGAACCAACTTCAAGCCCGCCTTCGCTGAAAGCGGATTGGCTTCGGCCATAAACAAGTTGCAAAAAAACTTTTTTCATTGCGTCGTTAATTGCGTCGCAAACAAGATCGGTATTAAGCGCTTCCAAAAGCGTTTTCCCAATCAAAATTTCGCCTGCCATTGCTGCGGAATGAGTCATCCCGCTGCAACCGATTGTTTCAACAAGTGCTTCGCGAATTATTCCATTTTTAACATTGATTGTAAGCTTGCATGCTCCTTGCTGAGGCGCGCAAGTTCCAACGCCGTGGGAAAACCCGCTTACGTCCTCAATTTTTTTTGACGAAACCCATGTTCCTTCTTCTGGAATTGGCGAAGATCCATAGGAATTTAAATTTTTAACTTTGCACATTTCGTCCATATTATCTCCTTATTGTTATTTTAACAAAATTGAATGTTTTTACAAACAAAAAGAAAAAGAATGTTAAAAAAATATTTAAAGAAACTTTTTCCAAAAAAATTCAACAAAAATATAAATTTTTAATACTTTTTTAAAATTTTTAAACATTTTTTAAATAAATTATATTAAATTCAACATTTTTTGTGATAAAATAAAAATATGAGAATTTTGTTAACAATTTCATATAACGGCAAAAATTATGTTGGCTGGCAAAAACAAAAAAACGGGAAAAGCGTTCAAGAAACAATTGAAGGCGCGCTTTCCTTTTTGCTTGACCAAAACATTGAAATTTGCGGAAGCGGAAGAACCGACGCAAAAGTTCATGCTCTCGGCCAAACAGCAAGTTTCGACGCAACAAGCGAGAGATTTCAAAAAAACTTTTGCAACAAAAATTGTTTAAACTCTAAAAAACTTATTGCCGCTTTAAACGCAAACCTACCTTTCGACATTAAAGTTACTGGCGCAAAAAAAGTTTCGCCGTTATTCCACGCAAGGTTTAATGTTAAACAAAAAAGATATCTTTATCGACTTTCTTGGGAAGAAACACCCTTCAACCAAGGTTATGTTGGAATTGTTAAAGAAAAGCCAAACGTGAAAAAAATTGAAAACGCTGCAAGGTTTTTAATTGGTGAGCACGATTTTTCTTCTTTTTGCAGCGCAAAGGCAGAAATAAAAGATTTTGTTCGAACAATTTTTAAGATTAGGTTAACAAAAAAACATAACGAGCTTGATTTTGAAATTTGCGGAAATGGTTTTTTATATAATATGGTTCGAATTATTGTTGGAACTCTTTATGAGGTTGGAACTGGAAAACGAACGGCGGAAAGCATTTGCGAAATTTTGGACGCAAAAGACAGAACAAAAGCAGGGAAAACAGCCCCAGCGGAAGGACTTTATTTAAAGGGGGTTAAATACTAATGAACGAACACGACATTTTTAAAAGATATGAAAACGACGAAGATTTTAAGATGTGCGACCTTTCAAGCGCCGATCTTCAAGAGATTTTTGAAGAGAACGCCAAATCTTCAAAAAATTTTAAAGACAAATATTTCGATTTTTATGACGACATTAAATCCCACACAAAATCCGAGCCTCAAGATTGGTAGGGAAAAATATAAAAGTTTTTTAAGTTAAATTCAAAATTTAACAAATTAAAATATGGACATATTTTCATATGTTTAAGGAATAAAAAAGAACGCGTTTTTGCGTTCTTTTTTGATTTTGAAAATTCCAGTTTCGTAAAATTATCTCTTGCTGAATTGTGGAGCTTTTCTAGCCTTTTTAAGACCATATTTCTTTCTTTCTTTCATTCTTGAATCTCTTGTTAAGAAACCAGCTTTTTTAAGTTCTGGGCGAAGGTTTTCTTCTGCCTTAATAAGAGCTCTTGAAATTCCGTGGCGAATTGCGCCTGCTTGACCTGTGAATCCACCGCCAACAACATTAACTTGAACGTCATATTTTGTTTCGTTTCCTGTTAATGCTAATGGTTGACGAACGATGTATTTTAAAGTGTCAAGGCTAAAATATTCATCAATGTCTTTCTTATTGATTGTTATAACGCCGTTTCCGTTTGGAATTAAACGAACTCTAGCAATTGCTTTTTTTCTTCTTCCTGTTCCAAGATAAGCATTTGTTTTTGCTTTTAATGTTGGTTTAACAGTTTTCTTTGCTTCTGCCATATTAGTTTCTTCCTCCCTTAAGTGTTATAAGTTCTGGTTGTTGTGCCTCATGTGGGTGCTCTGCGCCTTTATAGATTTTAACTTTTCTTGCCATGTCGCGTCCAAGAGCATTTTTTGGAAGCATTCCTTTGATTGCACGAAGAAGAGCAACATCAGATTTTTCTTCCATCATTTTCTTGAATTGAGTTTCTTTAAGACCACCTTGGTAGCCAGAATAAGTTTTAAAATATTTTTGTGTTAATTTTTTTCCTGTTAAAACTGCTTTATCGGAATTGATAACAATAACATAATCGCCTGTGTCAACGTTTGGAGTGAAAGTTGGTTTGTTCTTTCCTCTTAAAATTGCAGCAACTTGGCTTGCAAGACGACCAAAAGGCATTCCATTTGCATCAACTAAATACCATTTTCTTTCAACAGTTTCAGGATTTGCCATATAGGTTTTCATTGATTTTTCTCCTTAAAATTTTAATCCGCTTTGAAAAGTGTTCGCGCAAATTCCAAAACTTCCTAAATTTGTGGTTCAAATTTTTTGCAAAGGGGCTAGCAATGCAAAGAAAAAGAACGCCCAAAGACTTAGACAATCAATAATATAGCCCATTTAACAAACTTTGTCAATCCTTTTTAGCAAGTTTTTAACAAAATTTTCTGTATACTTAAATCTTTGTTCGTTCGCTAAATTAAAGGAAGAATTCATCTATTTTTCGCCTTCAACTTCGCTGTCTTGCTCCTCGTTGTTTTCCCCGCTTGCCCCATCATTTTCAATAAGGTTATTTTCGCTTTGACTGTTTTCGCTTTGCGCCAAAGCCGCTCTTTTTAAAACAATTTTATCTTTAATTAAATAGATAAGACGGAAACAATAATATAGCAAAACGCAAACAAGAATGAAAATCGCATAAACAATAAGTTGCAAAACAGGATAGAAAGTTGCATATCCAATTTTAAAGTTGATGTCGAAAAGCGCTTTCGTGAATGGAATCATTTTTATTGCAACATCTGGAAGGAACATAAACAAGAAATTTGCCTCATAAATTCCTTTTCCAGTTGCCGAAGCAATTGCGTTAAACATTGTTCCAAGCGCAAAAACAGAAAGGAAATAAATTGTGAAACCAATTAAACAATCACGAAGAGCAAACTTATCGAGCCTTGGGAAAATCCCAAATAAAAGCGCAAGAATTGGAACAATTAAAACATTGCTGTGTTCAAAAATAAAGTGCATATTATAGTAATAGAAAAAGCCTTTCCCTTCCAAATCTGGCTTTGCAATTGCAAACAGAACACCAACAACATTTATAATAACTGTGAAATTGAAAATCTTTTTATTTTTTGTTATAAGCGAAAGAATGATTAAATAGGCTCCAAGATTGCAAAGTTGCAAGGGCAAACGTTTTATATTAAGCGAAATTGCACCAAACATTTGGTTATACTGCATAAGAAGGGAAAGCGCAAGCACGAAAAGAACAACCATTTTAACTTCACTGCTTTGTTTTCTAAATCCAAAATAGAGCGCAGCCAAAGTTCCAAAAAGAAGGAAAATCCAAAGAAAATGAAGCCAACTATATGCGCTTAAAATAACATCTGTTTGCCCGAAAAGATATTGAGGAACATAAACGGGAATCGACGCAAGAATTATAAGAGGCAACGCAATAAAATAGTTTCTCCATTCAATTTTATCGTTATATTTAAACAAATGATTTTCGTTTATTGCAAGAATAATTGGAATTGTTAACTGCAAAACAATTATAATCGCAAACCAAACCGCTCTAAACGCGGGATTGATTAAAAACGCACGAAAGCCCTCCGAAACAGGAAGCGAATTAAGGCCTTTTCCCGCGGCGCTTGTGAAACAATCAAGATATTGCGCAAAGCACGCAATTTGAGCAATTGTAACAGCAACGCAAAAGGTTATTGCAACATTTCGAACCGCCCTGTTTTTAAAGAAAACGGCAATTGGCAAAACAGAAAAGCAAGCCATTGAAAACCAGCGCAAAACAGCGTGTCCTTGCATAATTCCGCTTCCAAGTTTTTCTTTTGAAAGGCAAAGGTTAAATGAATCTGGAAGAAGAATGCTAAGCAGCATAATCGAACAATATATAACAACCAAAACCTTTAAAATTTTTGTTGTGACATTATGTAATTTTTCGCTGCTCTTAAATTTCCAAAATTTAAGCAAACAGAAAAGTCCAATGAGCAGTGCCGAAACGATTGGCACAAGAATATAAAACAAAAGCGCAACCATCTTATTTCCTTTTTTGTTTAATGTATCACAAAACTTGCCAAATTCAAAATAATGTTAAAACCCTATGCTTTTAAAGGCGCGTTTTGAACAATAAAAAAACTCGCAACTAAGGCGAGTTTAAATTTAGTTTGATAATTATTCAAAAATCATTATAATTAAAGCAACAAGAAGCATAACAAGCCCTAAAGCCTTAAGAGTTATGTATAACTTGTTATCGTTGTCAACAGGTTTCGATTTGTCTTTTCTTGCAACCATAGCAATTCGCTTTGCAAGCAAAATAATTGCAAAGCCAAGAATTGCCAAGATTAACCCTGTTATAACATGTGGCTTTTGAATTCTATCAATTAAACTTGTAAGATCAAGAGCGAGTAACGAAAAATTTAACATAATTTCATCTCCTAACTTAAAATCTAGTTTATTTTAGCACAAAGATTATAAAAAGACAATACCTTTTCGAAAGAAAACTTGGAACTAATGAAAAAAATTATAAATTTTCGACCACTTTTCTATTGTTTTCTTGCTCTTTTTGGAGCAATTCTTTTTGCAAAGCACATTTTCCTTTCAAATTGGGTTGTTATTGCAGTTTTCTTTTTAATTATCTTTACAATTGTCACAACCTGCTTTTTAAGGAAAAAATTAAAAATTCTTGTTGCAATTTTGGCTTTCATTTTCCTTGGATTAGGTCTTTATGGCCTTGAAATGAGTTTCTTTTCTCAGCCAAAAATTCCAAATGGATCAACTCTTTATGGTCGCGTTGAAAATGTTTCAACCTACGATGAAATGCAATACATAATTTTGAAAGATGTTAAGGTTAACAACAAGCCCCTTTCAAAAAATGTTCGCCTAAAACTTTATGGTGCACCATATCTTTCCGACGGCGACGAAATTTTGCTTGAAGCAAACTTTTTAAGTGTTTCTGGGCTTAATAAAGACGGCAGCGTTAACAGTTCGCTATATAAAAACGGGTGCTACTATACGGCAACAAAAATTTCACGAAGCAACGTTGAAATTCTTGGAAACACAAAAACATTAAGCCAAAAGTTTCGATCTGCAGTTAAAGAAAAACTCTTAAAGCATATGAGCGAAGAGAATGCAAACATAACCTATGCAATGCTTTTTGGCGACAAAAGCGGAATTGACAACGAAACAAGAAACGATTTCCAAATTAGCGGAATTGCTCATATTCTTGCTGTTTCAGGTTTACATGTTGGGCTTGTTGCGGGGCTTCTGGCTTGGATTTTAAAAAAATGCCACGCGAAAAATTGGCTTAACTTAATAATCACTTCCGCGGTTTTAATTTTCTACTGCTATCTTTGCAGTTTTTCGCCTTCGGTTGTTAGAGCAACAATAATGTCAATTTGCCTTTTGCTTGCAAACTGCCTTGGAAGAAGATATGACAGTCTAAGTGCAATTGGTTTTTCAGGCTTACTTCTTTTGCTTGTTCGCCCTCTTTATGCCTTTGACATTGGTTTTCAATTAAGCTTTGGGTGCGTTATAGGAATAGCAATTTTCTATCGAAGCGTCTACTCCTTCCTTAGAAAGCCAATTAAAAAATTTATTCTCCCAAACTGGATTGCAAAACCGGTTTCTGTTTCAATTTCTTCTCAATTTTTGATTTTACCTGTTTTGATTAACTATTTCGACGGAGTTTCTTTCCTGTCGCTTTTTGCAAACTTAATTATTGTTCCAATTTTCACGGTTGCGTTCACGGCTGCTTTCGTTGCAACGCCTCTTGTTTTTATTTGGAGCGGATTTGGAAACATTTTCTGGTTCTCAAATCTTCTTCTAACATCTATTAAAACAATTGCAAGTTGGGTTGCAAGCCAAACATGGTCGATAATTCCACATTTTAAATTTGCATTTGCCGCATTTGTTAATTTCTTTGCTCTTATGTTTGTTTCAAGCAGGTTGTTTTTTGCACGGCGAAAAGCAAAACTTTTAACCTGCTTAATTCTCGTTTGCTCAACAGTTTTAACAATTGGCCTTTTGCAATTAACCTAAAAATGTGTAATAATAGAAAAGGAGAAAAGTATGAAATTTATTGAACTTCCACAAAAACTTAAACAACAAGTGCTCCCCCTCTACATTCTAAAAGGAGATGACGAATTTGTTATTGCAAGCGCAATTAAGCACATTTCAAACGCTTGCGGAAACGAAATGAGCGATTTTAACAAAACCTATTTCGATAGCGAAAATTTTTCGGCTCAAAAGGTTCAAGAAGCAATTGAAATGCTCCCTCTTGGAACCGACAGAAAATTCGTTTTAATTCGCTCTGTTGGAAAACTTTCCGAAACGGACAAGAAAAATCTTTCCGCTTCTCTTTCGTCAATTCCCCCTTCAACAACTGTCGTGATTATAAACAGCGAAGCTTGGAAATTTTTAAAGGTTGGCGAAATTGTTGATTGCGGCAAACTCGGACAAGACATTTTGGAAAAATATATCCGTGTTGAACTTAACAAGAAAAATCAAAAAATAACACCCGATGCCCTTAAAGCGCTTGTTGAAATTTGCAGTTACGACATGACAAAAATTTCTTGTGAACTTAAAAAGGTTTCGGCATATTGCGAAGATGAAATTGGGCAAAACGATGTTAAAGCGCTTGTTGAGCCAGACTATGAATATCAAATTTTTGAACTTAGCGAAAGTCTTGGGAACAAGAATGCATCGAAAAGTTTAATGCTCCTTTCCTCATTTTTACAAAAGAAACAACCTGTTCAAGTTTTGTTTTCTTTAATTGCAAACCATTTCCGTCGAATTGCCCACGCAAGTTTCTCATCTCTTTCAAACAGCGAACTTGCGAACCTCCTTGGCGTTAAGGAATATGCAATTGTTAAAGCAAAAGAACAAGCAAAGTCCTATTCCAAGGCTCAACTTAAAAACATTTTGGAAGTTTTGGAGAATGTCGACAATATGGTTAAAAGCGGGAAAATGAGCGCAGAAAACGCAATTTACTACGTAGTTTTTAAAATTTTATATTGTTAAATAAAAAAGCATAAGAGAAAAACTTATGCTTTTTTTAAATTATATCAACCTCATGTTTAAATTTTTGTTTTGCTTTTTTCGAAAGTGGACGACGATTGAAAAGCTCTAAAATTTTTGGCATATTATCAATTGCTGCGCGATAGCCTTCCTCAATCATATCGTCATAGCCTTCCATTTTTGTTGACTTAAATCGTTTTGTTTCAGGCTGAAGAACAACGTCGCCAAACTCATAGCCAGTTTCGGCATTCTTCTTCATAAGAATTCGAATTGTTGCGCCAAGAACATCAAAATATTTTGCCGATTTTGCCCCATAATTTCGCGAAGGGTTAACATCAACAGCAACAACATAATCGCAATCGAAAAGTTTTGGAACATTTGAAGGGAGCGTGTTTTGAAGCCCCCCGTCGAAAAGCAATCGATCTTCAAATTGAACTGGTTGAAAAATTGCCGGAACGGCGCAACTTCCCGCAACAGCGCGAGCCAAATTCCCTTTTGTTATAACACATTCATTTGTTGAAAGAATGTCAACCGCAACAATTGCAAGCGGAATTTTACAATCTTCAACGTTAATGTCGCCAACGGTGTTTTTAACAATATCTTCAATTCCGTCGGTTGGCGAAGGCATAAGCGGAATTTTAGATTTCCGAATATCTTTTTCCTTAAAATTCTTTGCAACATTATACATTTGTTCAAATGTCCAATTATTTGCATAGAATGCGCCAACAAGCGAACCCGCGCTTGTTCCCGCAACATAATCAAATTTAAGACCATATTCTTCAAATGCTTTAATTGCGCCAAGATGCGCAAACCCTCTTGCGCCGCCTCCTCCAAGAGCAAGCCCAATTTTAACTTTCTTGTGTTTTATAAGTGAAATTTTTTTATTAAACTCTTTAATCTTCTCAAACATACTTATATTATAATCCAATTCCAAGATTTAAAGCAACCTTTTATTGAGCAATCAAGAACAAAAAAACCGCGAAATTCGCGGTTTTTATTTGCTAATCTAATTATTGAGCATCTGTTGTTGTGTCGGTTTCTGGTTTAACTTCGGTTGCTGGTTCTTCAATAACTTCTTCAACAACTTCTTCTGCTTCAACTCTTTCTTCTTGTTCTTGAGCAGCTTTCAATGCTTCAATTGCTTCTTCAGTTTCTTTAATATCTGCTTTTAAAGTTTCGTTGTTAGCTGTAAGAATGTTAAATGTGTTTTCCAAAATTGGATATCTGTCTTTATTCGCAGTCATAACCTCTTCGCAGTGTTGAACAGAAAGTTTAAGCCCTTCAAGAAGGTCAAGTTCCTCGGAAAGTTTCTTTGCTTTTTCTTCGTCGATGTCGGCAATGTTGTTAACACCATAAAGAACAACTTTTTGTTTTGCAACAATTGCTTCTTTTCTTCTAAGCTTTCTTTCGTCGTTTTCAAGAGTTTTGCTTACTTTTCTAAGAGGAATATATTCTTTCTTAACTTTACGAAGTTCTTTTTCGTTTGCAGCAAGTCTGTCTTTTAAAGTTTCAAGTCTTGCTTCATATTCTTCAATATTTCCAGCAGGAACGTTAACTTCTTCTTTGCTGTTAAGTTCATTTTCAAGCTCTTCGTTTCTTGCTTGAAGTTTTGCAATTTCAGCTTCAAATTGAGTTCTAAGTTCTTCAATTGAAGGTTGCGCTTCAGTTTCTTCTGTTTCTTCAACAGTTTCTTCTGTTGTTGCTTCGGCTGCTGGAGCTTCTTCTTGAGCAGCTTCTGTTCCCTCGGCTGGAGCTTCTGCTTGCTCTTCGTCGCCAAACACAGCGATGTCTTCGTCGTCATAGAAGAAATTTTCGAATGGTTCATCGCTTCCGTCTGCTTGTTTTTGACGTCTTTCTTCAATCTTTTTAAGCATATTTTGTTTGAAGAGTTCTTCCTCTGCTTTAAGTTCGTCAACTTCTTCCGCTGGCTTTTCTTGAGTAGGTTCTTCTTTAACTTCTTCAACAGGAGCAACTTCTACTTTTGGTTCTTCGTCTTCTTTTGCAAAAGCATCTTTGTCTGCTTCGTCGAACTTAAATTCAAGTTCTTTTGTTTCTTCTTGTTTTTCGTCTTTTTCTTTTGAAGATTGCTTGTCTTTAACTTTTTCGCCGTTTTTCTTTCTTTGCCAGAAATGAACGTATTCAGGGTCTAAAACCGAAAGAACTAAGTCCCCAAGGAAGAAAATTAAAAATCCTCCAACAAGGATAATTCCGATGATAGCCAAAACTGAAATGAAAGCATCTCCAAATCCTGCGCCTAAAAATTCCATAATTTACCTCTCTTTTTAGATTATGTTAAATCGTGATTATAATAACACCAAGAGATTAATCTGTCAATACCCTTTTTATTATTTTTTCAAAAAATTTAACAAAAAACACAAAATTTTTCAAAAAAACAAGTTTTTTAAGTATTTTTTTGCATTTTTGAGCTAAAAACGTCGAAATTATCAATTTTTGTTTTAAACGGCAAAAGCGCCGAATTTCTTTCTTAAATTTAAAAAAGCCCTTTAAAAAAAGGCTTTAATGTTTGCTTGGTGGAAGCGGTGGGAGTTGAACCCACGTCCGAAAAAGTTTGCAGTGGCTTTTCTACGTGTGTAGTTCGTTTTAATCTTGCCTTAAATAAGTAACGAACAAAACTTGTTTAAAGCAAATCCTTGTTTTTTTCTTTCAAAAACTTTAAGGCGAAGCTTTTGAAGTTCCCTGCGAAAGTTTGATGCCCTTTGGCAAAAATGCAGGAATTTTTGCTAAGGACAGTTGCGCTAACTAAGCAGCAACAGCAAGATTTCTATTATCTGCGTTTATTTTGTTTTCCGTTTTATGGCAACCGGCTGCCACACGCTTTTTCCCCTCAAAATCTTTTCCGTCGAAACCAGTTACGCCCCCATATTAAGGGTTTTTAAAGTTTCCCAAGGCGAAAATTTTTGCTTGCACTTTCAATTTCCCTTTGCGCAGTTTTTTCTTTCAGGGTTTCTCGTTTGTCGAAAAGTTTTTTCCCTTTTCCAATTCCAATTTCAACTTTAACGAGATTTCCTTTTAAGTATACTTTTAAAGGAACAATTGTCAATCCTTTTTCCGAAACCTTTTGCGAAAGTTTCGCAATTTCGCTTTTTCTTAAAAGGAGCTTTCGCGTTCTTCTTGAATCTGGAACAAACGACGAAGATTTTTCAAAGGGTTTAATGAAAGCATTGATAAGAAAAATCTCATTCCCAACAACACGAACATAACTTTCGTTAAGACTTATTCCTCCAGCACGAATGGACTTAACTTCGCTTCCTTTAAGTTCAATTCCCGCTTCGGTGTTGTCGGAAATGAAAAAGTCGAAATATGCTTTTTTATTATTTGCAATAACCTTCATTTCCCCTCCTTTAGTTTATTATATCACTCAACAAGCAAAAATTCAATCTTTCTTGTTTCTAAATTTGATGCAATAACCTTAACTTTAAGACTTTGCCCAATTGAAAATCTTCTTTTTCGCCCTTTTAAAACAAATTTCTTCTCGTCGAACATATAGTCATCGGCTGGGAGCGACTCAATTTTGATAAGCCCTTCAACAGTGTTTTCAAGCTGAACGAAAATTCCAAAACTTGAAACACCCGAAATTTTTCCTTCAAAAACTTGTCCAATTTTGTCCTTCATAAATTTCGCTTTGAAAAGGTCATCCGCGTCGCGCTCGGCTTCATCTGCCTTTCTTTCCCTTTCGCTCGATTGGAACGCGCTGTCGATAACAAATTCTTCAAGGTCATAATTTCCCTTAAACGCCTTTCGAATTGCGCTTTTGTTCATATGCGCAGTTTCCAAAACATTGTTTGGGCATGATTTAAGAGCCTCTTTAATTATTCTGTGGATTGTAAGGTCTGGATAGCGACGAATTGGAGAAGTGAAATGGCAATAATATTGAAGCGCAAGCCCAAAATGCCCCAAACATTCCTCGCTGTATATCGCCTTTTCAAGCGCACGCAAAACAAGCGAACTTCCAACATCGCTAAACTCTGTTTTTGAAAGTTGCTTTAAAATTTTTTGAATATAGAGTGCATCAACCTTTTTGCTTTGTTTAATGTCAAGGCCAAAACTATTTAAAACATCAACAACTTCCATAACACGAATTTTTGATGGCTCGCCATGAATTCGATAAACAAAAGGTAAATCTAATTCGCAAAAAGTTTGCGCAACAACACGGTTTGCGAGAACCATAAAATTTTCAATTAGCTTATGGGAATTATCTCGTTCTCTTCGTCGAACATCAAGAACCTCGTTTCCGTCCATTTCGAAATATGTTTCTGGCAAATCAAGGTCGAGCGCGCCGGCTTTTTCGCGCGATTGCCCAATTTTAACGCTTAAATTGTTCATCTCAACAAGCATTTGTTCAATTTGCGGAGTTATTGGACTTATGATAAGTTTTTTAACATCGCTTGGCGAAAGGATTTTCTCGCTGTCAAAAAAGCCCCCGTCTTCGCAATTGCTGTTGTTTTGCAAAACTTCTTGAACTTGGTCGTATGTTAGTCTTGCGCTGCTTTTAATAACACTTTCAAAAATTTTAGATTCTTTAACTTCTCCAAACTTATCCACGGTCATCATAACCGAAAGCGCAAGTTTTTCTTCGTTTGGGTTAAGAGAACAAAGATTGTTTGAAAGTTGTTGTGGAAGCATTGGATAAACTCTCCCCGGGAAATACACACTTGTTCCGCGAACATAAGCTTCTTTATCGATTTCGCTGTTATATGGAACATAGTTCCCAACATCGGCAATGTGAACTCCAAGAACAAGATTTTCCCCATCCTTTTCAAGGCTTATCGCGTCATCAAGGTCTTTTGCATCTGCCCCGTCAATTGTTACGATAAGTTTTTCGGTTAAGTCGACACGTTGTTTTTTCGCTTCCTCAAAATCTGTTTTAAGAGATGCAGCCTCTTTCAAAACCTTTTCTGGGAACACGCTTGGAATTTGGTGCTCGCAAAGGATTGCATCAATTCCGTTTTCAACGTCTGTTCCTTTCATAATTTCAACAACTTTTCCAACAGGAAGCGAAACTTTTGAGCCTTCTGGCTGGAAGGTTATTTCCGCCTTAACAAAATCGCCGTCTTTTGCGTTTCCAATTTCTCTTGCTGGAATTAAAATTGGTTTTGAAATTTTTGGGTTGTTGCAAAGAACATAATAGTTCTCGCTGTCGAGCCTTGCGCCTTTAACAATTGCGTTGTTCCCTTTAACAAACTTTCCAACAACAACTTTGTTTGCGCGTTTTAAAATTTTAACAACCGCCCCGCTGTCTTTTCCTTCCAAGCGGAAAAGAACTTCGTCGCCGTCAAGCGCGCCAAAAAGCATACTTGCAGGAACAAAAACATCTTCCCTTGCTCCTTTCTTAAACTCAAAGCCTTGGCGACCGCTAAGTTTTGGAGCAATGAATGCAAAACCTTTTGGGTTTCCAGAAACTGTTCCCTTAAAAAGTCCAAGGGAACTTGGAACAACAAGTTCGCGTCTTGAATTTTCAACAAGTTCGCCGTTTGAAAGCATTTTGTTTATGCACTTTGCAACATTCTCTTTTGTTTCATCAAGAGAAGAGGCAAGTTCGGAAAGAAGTTGACCAAGATTTTTATATTTATGTTTTTCGTTTTTGATTTCTAAAAAAATTTGCTCATGAAGTTTCATAAGCAAATTTTATCACATTCAAAATATTAAATCAAAATTTTAAAGGGCGTTTTCAATTAAAATTGTAACAAAGAACAAAACAATTAAGATTGCAATTATTGAAGCCATTGCAATTGTTATCTTTTTCAAAATTCCTTCCTTTGTTTGACCTTTATTTTGCGAATAATAACTTTCTTGAACCCCAGTTATTGCGTTTTCGCCGCCTTCTTTTGTGTCTTGCATTAAAGTTGCAACAATTAAAGTTATTGCTGCCGCTGCAATTAAAAACATAAAAACATATCTAATTATTGGGAAAGATTTTGAAACCCATTCTGGTGCTAACGCTAAAAATTTCATATATTCTCCTTAAAAACTTACTAAGTTTATCACATAAAAATTAAAATGCAAACAAATTTTTAAACAAATGCTGCGCAGGAAACAAAAGCAACAAGCGCGCCAAACAAAATGCAAAGAATTAGTGGGGCAACACGAATTTTGTTCTTATCTGCGCTATACATTGGCTTTAAAAATCTAACCAAGCAAAGCAAACATAAAAGCGAAAGGATTGCAATTATAAGCGCCAAAACAGTTGTGTTAAGCCCTTTAAAGAACTTTGAAATTGAATCCCACCAATCTGTTAAGAAGTTTTCACCGCATAAAAATCTCATTTTCCTGCTCCTTTCTTGCCTTAATTATATATGATGTTTAGTAAAAAAGCAACATTTTCTTAAAAATAACTATTGACAAAATAAATTTCATGAAATATAATTTAGAAAAATAAGAGGTGAATTATGGCAATTAGAAATTACACAACAGGAAAAACTAAAATAAATTTTTCAATTAACACTTGTCCTCCAAAAATGACAAACGACGAATATAATGCTCGATGCGACAAGTTTGATAAGTTCGTTTTAGACATTAAAACAAAATATCAAGATGATTTAACAATTAAACAAATCAAAGAGCTTGGCTTAATTTTAAAAAACATTGTTGCTCCATTCCAATTTGGCTATTTAAACTTTTCGCCAGATGAAGTTCTTAAAATCGACACTGAAAACGCAAAATCAATGCTTTCAACTCTTAAAGCATTCCGCGACACATATCAAGAACAAAAAGACAGTTTGGAACAAGATTTTTAAGAAAAACAAAAACTCCCAAAAATTTGGGAGTTTTTTCATAGTAATCTATAAAGTCATTTCGTTCGACTTTTCCGATGTTTTCAATGCGGTTGGCTGAATTACGTTAAAAAAAGCATTTTTTGCAATTGCCTCATTTTTCTTTTCCATTTCGCCAAGCATCTTATCAATGAACTTCATTGACAGTTCAACACGATTAACATCTGGTTTCTTTTGCTCCTCTTTTGGAGCTTCTTTTTTTGTTTCTTGTGGAGGTGTGTATGGAGCATAATATTGCGTTCCTGCCGCTTTTCCTTTTGCTTTTGGCTTTGCTTTTGCCGCCGCCTTTTTTTTTGCTTTTCCGCCTTTCTTTGCTCCGCCAGAAGAACCGCTTGCCGCCTTTGCTTTTTCTTCCGTTTTCTTTGGCGCAGGGGCTTTTTCTTGCTCGGCAAGCAATTCTTTATGCATTGTTTTATAGTTTTCAACAAACTCCGATTTTGCCTTTTCAAGAAGCATTGCAACTGTTGGGTCTCGCTGCTCTAAAATTGCTCCGGCAATGATTTTGTCGAGCATATTTTTCATCTTAACAAAATATAATGGCTTTCCAAATCCGTCATTAAATTCCAAAAGTTTTTCGCCATATTTTCTTAAAACATATTCCGAAAACTTGCTTGGATAACGGCGCAAAATTGAAAGAACTTGGTCGATATATGTGTTGCAAATGTAGTCGAGAGATTCAACTCTCTTTTTCCTAAGCACAAGCATTTCTTTATATCTTCTTAAAATGTTTGAAAGCTCTTCTTCGTTGATGTCGTCGCCGTCAATTCCCTCTTGCGTTTTAACATTAAAAACTTTAAACGCTTTTTCAAGGAAATATATGTCCGCATCGTCTTTATATCTTGCAACAATTGTTTTAAGAACTTCTTTCGTGTCGTCAATCTTATTGTTAACCTCAACAAAGCATAATGTTGCAATTTTCTTATCTTGTTCAAAGTTTTCAATTGTAAGCGTAAATTTAAGTTCAATTTCAAGAAGTTTAGCCTTTAAAAGATAGACATTTTCCTTCTTTTCAGCAATTGTTTTCTTAATCTTAACAAGTTCAATAAGATAATCTCTGTCGATTGAATATTTGCCTTCCTTAGTGAATTTCCCAAGGAGCAAATTTCTTAAGACTTCGTCGTTTTGGTCGCACATATAGAAACTAATGTCAACAGGGTTGGTTAAATATAGCCCCGTTTCGCGGCAAACATACTCTTCCCTTTTCCCTTCAACTTTAACTTCCTGTTCCATATTTTCTATCATACCATTAAAAATTTAAAAAATCAAGCAAGAGCCACATCTTCGAAACTTAATTTTGCAAAATTTGTTGCTATACAAATCTTTCACCCAATTTTTAAAAACAACCCATTTCGTTTTGTCTTTTATTTAAAATAGGTTAAAATACACATAATTAGTTAATCAGTCATAGATCATAGGAGGAAACTAAGCATGAAAGAGGATAGAAAAAATAATGCCGAAAGAGATGCCGTTCAAACTATTCTAAGCGGGAAGTATAAACGAAGCTTAACTTTTAAGCTTGTTTGCTTTTCTGCCTTTTTTGTTATAACTGCCCTTACTTGCATTGTTGGCGTTTGGGCGGCGCAAAGAGTTTCAATAACAACCTCCGGTTCAATTTCATATGTTGCAACAGATGTTAACGCAACAATAACGGGAACAATCTCTGGTTCGCAAACCAACCCAAGTCTTTCAACCTTAACCTACACTGCAACAAGCGAGCCAACAAGCGCAGAGCTTGCAACCTGGCAAGATTTAGACCTTAAATTTAAAGCAAATGCAGAAGATGTTGTTATTTCAATCACAATTAAAAACAACTCAACTGAAAGAAAACTTAACTACACAATTGCAGACACAGTTGCAACCTCTTCAAACCTTTCAAAAACAATTTCGGGCGGAAACAGCGGTGAAATAGGCGTTGGAGGAAACAAAGTTATTACCATAACTTTCAAAGTTATAGACAAAAACAAGTCTGTTGAGAACACAAGTTTTAACTATGTTGTTCGTCTTAACGACCCAAGTTACACCCCACCAGCCGGCGGATTCCTTATGACGGGCGAAAAATGGCAACAAAAGATTAAAGACACAATTTCCGGCTACACCAATTCCGCCGTAACATCAATTTCGTTCACAAAAACTAGACCAACAACAGGAACCCCTGTTTCAGTTGGCGCATGTGACGAAGGCGGAACAACTCCATATTCCGCAGCAGCCGCACTTCCAACAACAAAAGACGTAACAGCATATGTAACAGAAACTGACGGCTCATATTCAATCGTCTTCTACTGCCCTGAAACAATCTATGCCCCAACCGATTCAAGTTATTTGTTCTCGAATAGGGAATTTGCATGGTATTATGCCGCTCTATTTGCTGGTGTTAATATTGATGAAACTATTACTTCCGACGAGGTCAATTCAGAAGAGTTTCAAAGCCAACTTTCTACGGATAATATATTTCAAACCTTGAGTTCTTTAGACCTTAGTAATTTTAATTCGAGTTTATCAGAAAAAACGAAAGGCATGTTTGCCTTATGTATGACATTAGAAATGTCACAAACTATAACCGATAAAATTAGCATTAATAGTGCAAAAGATATATCTGGAATGTTTATAGGCGTTTCCAAACTTGCAATTGACTTTGATAAATTTGACACAAGCAACGTCATCGTTCTTGTTGCCCCATTTTATGCGCAAGACAACTCGACTGTTAAAGCAAATAAAATTAAACTATCTCGAAATGCAACAAATATTTCAGGATTGTTTGCAGGTTGCAACTTAGAAAACCTTGATCTTTCAAAATTTGACACTTCAAATGTTACAGATATGTCTGGTTTATTTGCTCAATGCGATATAACAAGTTTAGATCTTTCAAAACTCAACACTTCAAATGTTACAAATATGTCACATATGTTTGAAGGCTGTAAAATTTCAGATAATTCAAAAACATACACCATAACATTGGACACAAGCAAAGTAACTAATATGCATTTAATGTTTGGGAGTTCAAATTTTACAAAACTAATTTTAAATTTCGACACTTCCAATGTTGAAAATATGAGTTATATGTTTAATGGCTGCACATCGTTAAGCAGCGTAGATTTATCTTCATTTAGAACTACAAAATTGCAAAATGTAGAAAGAATGTTTGCTTGGGGACCAGATTATGGTTCAACTGCTGCTGCAGCCATAACAGAGATTGATTTATCTAATTTTGATTTATCTAATGCTAGCAATTTAGACAATATGTTCGATCAATGCTTAAATCTAACAAAAATTAAGGCACCATCAAAACTTTCAAAAAATATAAATCTTAGTTCTATTGGAGTTGGAGGGAGCAATTCTACTTGGAAAATTGAAGGTGACACGAGCGGGAAGACATACACAGAAATTACGGCAACAAACGGAACGCTTGGAAAAACTTTGATTAAAGTTAGTTAGATAAATATAATTGTTAAAGCCCAACCTTTTATGGCTGGGTTTTATTTTTTGTTGTTTATTCTTACAATCATTTTTTTAATTATTTATTCTTTAAAACATTCTTAAACAATTTTGTGTTTTTTATCAAAAAACCTCGCTTTTTGCGGCGAAGTTTTTTGTTTGATTTTAAGTTAACTTTTTCGTTTTAGTTGTTTGCGTTAAGGGCTTGTTCAAGTTTTTGTTTTTGGTCGGCAAGGGCAAGATTATCAATCATCTCGTCGATGTTTCCGTCAAGGAAATCGTCAAGGGCATAGATTGTGTAGTTAATTCGGTGGTCAGTTACGCGGCCTTGAGGATAGTTATAGGTTCGAATTCTTTCGCAGCGTTCTGCATTTCCAACCTGATTTTTTCTGTTTTCGCTATATTCTTTGTCGATTTGCGATTTATAGAACTCATAGAGTTTTGAGCGTAAAATTTGGAACGCACGTTCTTTGTTTTTAATTTGCGAACGCTCGTCTTGGCACGCAACAACAATTCCTGTTGGCATATGAGTTATTCGAATTGCGGAATCGGTTTTGTTAATGTGCTGTCCGCCCGCCCCGCTGCTTCGATATGTATCAATTCGAATGTCCTTATCCAAAATTTCAAAATCAACTTCTTCAATTTCTGGAAGAACTGCAACTGTTGCGGTTGAAGTGTGCACGCGGCCTTGCGACTCGGTTTCTGGAACTCTTTGAACGCGGTGAACTCCGCTTTCATATTTCAAACGCGAATATGCGCCTTTTCCGCTTATGATGAACGAACATTCTTTAACTCCGCCAATTTCGGTTTCGGAAAGGTCGGCAATTTCAACTTTCCAACGTTTTCTTTCGGCATAGCGGCAATACATTTTCATTAAAACCGCGCCAAAAAGCGCCGATTCCTCGCCTCCAACCCCTGGACGAATTTCAATGATAACATTGCTGTCGTCGTTTTCGTCTTTTGGAAGCAAAAGAATTTTAATTCTTTCTTCAACCTCTTCAATTTTTTCCTTGCACGATTTTTCTTCTTCTTTAAAGAGTTCAATCATTTCGTGGTCGGTTTCGGTTTTAAGAGTTTCTTGCGCGTCGGCAAGTTCTTTTAAGAGTTTTTCAAGTTCGTCGTGTGCTTCCGCAATTTCTTCAATTGACGCGCGTTCTTTAACAAGTTTTTTCCATTCTTTTTGGTCGGCAATAATTTTTGGGTCGGCAATTAAATCTGTTAATTCGTCAAACCTTTTCTTAATGTTAATTGTTTTTTCAATCATAGTTTTTCCTTATGTCATTTTTTTGTTGCAATTATAATTCGGTCGTTTCCGCCATAATCTTTTTTTATTCTAATATTTTTAAAGTTTTTTTGCAAGAGTTTTTTAACGCTTTCGCCTTGGTCGAATCCAATTTCCAAAACAAGAACTCCGCTTTCTTTAAGGTGCAATGGCGCTTGGGCGGCAATTTCACGATAGAAATATAATCCGTCTTCCCCGCCGTCGAGAGCAAGAATTGGGTCGAACTTTTTAACTTCGTCGTCAAGCGTTTGAATTTCCGCCGATTTAATATATGGTGGATTTGAAATTATAACATCAAATTTTTCTTTTTTAAGCCCTTTAAAAATGTCCGATTCAATAAATTTAACTTTTGCGCCATAATGTTTTGCATTTTTCTTTGCAACTTCAAGCGCAAGTTTTGAAACATCGCTTGCAAAAACAGTTGCCGAGGTTTCAAGAGCAAAGGTCACGGCAATTGCTCCGCTTCCTGTCATTAAATCTAGAACGCGTGGCTTTTCAAAAAATTTGTTTGCTTCTTTAATTGCTTCTTCAACAACTTGCTCGGTTTCTTGTCGAGGGGAAAGAACATTCTTATCAACATAAAA
Source organism: uncultured Bacillota bacterium (assembly GCA_900544595.1). Taxonomy (GTDB): domain Bacteria; phylum Bacillota; class Clostridia; order Christensenellales; family UBA1242; genus UMGS687. Next base: position 97,165 of record UQVQ01000002.1, read on the forward strand.
ATCTCTTCCATAGAACGCAGCAACATTAAAAATTTTTGAAATTGGCATTCTTTTTTCGCGTTTTGCAAGCGCATTTTTAATTTTTTTATACTCTTCTTTTGAAACAGTGTTCAAAAGTTTAATTTCGCTTCTGTTTTTCCCAAGACAATTTGCAATAAGCCAATCGGTTTCGGCGCCGTCTTCAATTCCCGCTTGCAAAAGTCTTTGTTTAACTTCGCTGTAAACAACGCTGAACGCAACGCCGTCCGCGCTGAAATCTCCAATTAGTCTTTCTTTATTTTCGTGCATCAAAATAACCTCATTCATTGCCGAAAAGGCAATTTCTCTTTCTGTTTGTGTTGGACGTTCGCTTGTTAAAAAAGCAATTGGATTTACAAAAATTTTCGAAAAAACTCCTGTTTTAAGTTCAAAAAGTTTTAAAACTTCGTAAATTATTGAAAAACACGCAATAACAAGCAAGAAGTTGATTAAAAATTTCAAAAAGAAGTTTATATCAACGATAATAAATGATAACACAAAAAGCGAAAGAAGAAAACCACAAACAATGTAATTTAAAAAATTTGTTGAAAGGAAAAACGAATCAACCTTTTTCCCTTCAAAAAATGCTTTTGCCAAATTCCCAGCTGCGTTGTTTCGATAGACCTGTCGCATTGAAGGAATAAACCTTAAACAAAGCATTGCCAAAACAAAAAATCCGCAGCGAACAATTCCCATTATAAGCGCAACAACATACCCATTAACCCCCTGATTTTTCAAAATTGAAAACGTGAAAAATGGAACAAGAAAAATTGAAATAAAAAAGCAAACAAAGCCAATAACACCAATCGATGTTAAAATAACAACACTTGCCGATGGCTTTGTTTTTCTTTCCTGATTTCCTCTTTCAAAAAAAGTTTTCGAGCCGCTAAGCGAAATTAAATAAAGATATAGTCCAAAAATTAAAATTGAAATTCCGCGAATAAACCAAATTTTTTCCGCAAAGAAATTTCTTTTTTCTTTAAATGAAACAACCTCAATCTTTCCTTTTGAATTGATTGATGCAATTGCTCTGTTTTTTTCATAAACTGCCGCCGTTCCAAGAACGGCTGGGAAAAACATCATAACTTAATTATTGACAACAAATAAAAAAACAAACATAATGTTTGCTTCTTAATTTTGTTTTTTTATCATAAATTTTCATTTTTCTTGCATTTTTTTATTAAAAATCAATATTTTTTGCCGTTTTTATTAAATTTATGATTTATTTATTTTAAAAATCAGAAATTTATTCTTTTGATGCCGCGTTTGTTTTAACAGGAACAGCGCATGATTGAACCATCAACGCTGCAGCGGCAAAAGACTCAACAATTTTTTGGTCATTGAAAGAAATTGGGTTATCAAAACTTATTGAATTGACATCAACTTTGCTCATAAAATCATTTTGAATTTGATTTTTAAGATTCTCTTTAAGTTCCAATCGCAAATCAATTAAGTCGTTTGCCAATTCTTTGTTTTGAGTTAAATCAATTTTTTCGCCGCTTTCATCTCTTGCGTAAGCAAAATAGTTGTTAAAATTTTGGTCAAGTTCAAGATTTGAAATTGCTGTTTCATAAACAACATTTGGGCTTGTAAGCCCCTCTTTAATTGCTTTTTGAGTTAAAATTTGAGCATATTTTTTAGCGATGTTTGCCCCAACGCCTGCAACACATCTTTGGCGGTTAACAAAAATTGTTTTGTTCTTTGTTTCTGTTGAATCTGCAAAAGAATCGAAAAGGCCAAAAATTTCATGAACAAGAGAGGTGTTTTCAAGTCCATATTTCCTTGCAATTGCATTTTCAAGTCCTTTTAAATCGGCTTTAATATAGAAAGTGAAAATTTCATTTTCATCAAGCCCATCGCAAAGAACAGAAAGAACCTTTGCGGGAAATTGATAAGAGCCATTAAGATTGTAAACCGCATCGGAATACATTGTTGTCATTGCTTCTGTTATTCCTCGATTTATCATAACTGTTTTAGTTTTTGGCAAACCCTTTGTGAAAACTGAAAAAACAGCTTCATCTTCGTTTTGATTTGGATTTGCAAGTTCTTTTGTTTGCAAGAATCCAGAATACTCTGAAAATGCCGACGATGCGGCATGGAACATCTCATGATTTAAAACTGGAAATTGTTTTTCCCCAAGGTCCTCTTTAAGATAGATTGAATTTGGAATATAGTTGCCGCTGTCACCATGAATGTCGTAAAAAGCGGCTGTGCGGCGATAGTTATTGCTAAGAGGAAAAAACTTTAAATTATCCAAATATGCAACAACTTGATTTTTTTCACTTTTTGAAAGATTTGCTTTCAAAACTTTTTCCAAAATAATTTGCCTTGAAAGTTTAATATGCTCAAGCAAAACTCCGTTAATTTCGCTTTGCTTTGGGGTATATTCTTGTTCGTTTGTGTTTATGTTCATATGTTCATTATATATTATATTATTCTTTTGGTCAATAGTTAAAATTGTAAACTTAATAACTATTTTTTAAATATAAATTAAGATTAAAAACTCTATTTTTAATGAATATTTTGAAAAATTTAATAAAAATAAAGATTTTTTATTTATTTTTCTTATTTTTTTAAAAAAAATTAAATAATTAAAAATTAAATTTAAAAAATAAAACGCCATTTTGGCGTTTTATTTAAAATTGAATTAAACTTATTTTCCAATTCTTTTATTAAATCTTTCAACACGTCCGCTTGTGTCAACAATTTTTTGTTTTCCTGTGAAGAATGGGTGACATTTATTGCAAATGTCAATTTTCATTTCATCGCCTTCATAGGTTGAACCTGTTTTGAAAGTGTTTCCGCAAGCGCATTTAACGGTTACTTCGTGATAATTTGGGTGAATGCTTTCTTTCATTTTTTCCCTCCTGTTTTTTATTCTTTGCCAACAAGTTTAAGGTCAACCCTTCCCTTGTTGTCGATTTTAATAACTTCAACTTCAACTTCGTCGCCAATGTTAACAACGTCTTCAACTTTTTCAACGCGTTTTGTTGAAAGTTTTGAAATGTGAATCATTCCGTCTTTTCCTGGTGCAATTTCAACAAATGCTCCAAATTGCATAATCCTAACAACTTTTCCGCTGTAAATTTTTCCAACTTCCAAGTCTTCTGCAATGTTAAGGATAATTCTCTTTGCTTTTTCTGCCATTTCGGAATCTGGAGTTGCAATGAAAACCTTTCCATCGTCGGTTATATCAATTTTAACACCTGTTTCTTCAATTATTTTGTTAATTGTTTTTCCGCCGGAACCAATAACATCTTTAATTGAATCTGGGTCGATTGAGAATGAAATAATTTTTGGTGCATATTTTGAAAGTTCTTTTCTTGGCTCTGGAAGAACGGCAAGCATTTTATCCAAAATGTAAAGACGGCCTTGGCGTGCTTGTTCAAGCGCAGTTGTTAAAATTGCCTTGTCGATTCCTTTAATTTTGATGTCCATTTGAATTGCCGTGATTCCTCTTGTTGTTCCGGTTACTTTGAAATCCATATCGCCAAGGAAATCCTCAAGCCCTTGAATGTCGGAAAGAACAGCAACTTTTTTGCTTTCTTCGTCTTTAATAAGTCCCATTGCAATTCCTGCAACTGGCAACTTAATTGGAACACCTGCGTCCATAAGCGCAAGGGTTGAGCCACACGTGCTTGCCATTGATGAAGAGCCGTTTGATGAAAGAACCTCGCTTACCAAACGAATTGCATATGGGAATTCTTCTTCCGATGGAATAACAGGTTCAAGCGCTCTTTCTGCCAATGCTCCATGACCAATTTCACGGCGGCCTGGGCTTTTAAGAGGTTTTGCCTCGCCTGTTGCATATCCTGGCATATTGTAGTGATGCATATATCTCTTGCAGTCCTCTTCGTCGAGCCCTTCAAGTTTTTGCATATCGGAAATTGTTCCAAGAGTTAAAGTTGTTAAAACTTGTGTTTGACCTCTTGTGAAAACGCCTGTTCCATGAACTCTTGGCAAAACTCCAACATCGCACCAAATTGGACGAATTTCGGTTGTTTTTCTTCCGTCTGGACGAACCCCTTCGTTAATAATTTTTGAACGAACGGTTTCTTTTGTTATTTTATAGATAACATCGCCAATTTGTTTTGTTTGCTCTGGATAGATTTCAGCAAAGTGAGCATAAATTTGTTCGTTTGCTTCTTCCTGATTTTTTTGTCTTTTTTCGCGGTCGAATTCGTCAAGCGCTTTAACAATTAAAGGTGTTGCAAATTCTCTAACCGCAGTGTTAATTTCTTCTTCAACAGTTTCATAAACGATTTTGTCGTTAACAGGTTTTCCAATTTTTGCTTTAACGTCTTTGATGAAACGAACAATTTTCTTAATTTCTTCGTGTCCAAACATAATTCCGTCAAGCATCTGTTCTTCTGTTACTTCTTTTGCACCTGCTTCAACCATTAAAATTGCTTCTTCGGTTCCGCTAAGCATAAGGTGCATAAGGCTTTTTTCTCTTTGTTCAAGGTCTGGGTTAATAACATATTTCCCGTCAACAAGCCCAACACAAACCGAGCCAGTTGGCCCCATAAAAGGAATGTCGGAAATGCTTAAAGCAAAACTTGAACCGAGCATTGCAAGTGGTTCTGGCGCAATGTTAGGGTCAACAGAAAGTGCTGTTGCAACAACTGTAACATCGTTATAGAAACCTTTTGGGAAAAGAGGGCGAAGAGGACGGTCGATTAAACGGCTTGTTAAAATTGCCTTATCGCTTGCTCTTCCTTCTCTTTTCTTAAAGCCGCCTGGAATTTTCCCAACGGCATACATTTTTTCTTCAAAATCAACACTAAGAGGGAAGAAATCAATTCCTGGTCTTGGAGCTGGGCTCATATTAACATTAACCATAACGGCAGTTTCGCCACAACGAACCAAGCAGCTTCCGCTTGATTGTTCGCAGTATTTCCCTGTTTCAAATGTAACTTTCTTTCCGCCAATCTCAATTTCAAAGATTGTTGCGTCTTTATTTGACATAAATTTTCTCCTTAATTTTTTCTTCCCTTTATTTTTCTTGCCTATCTAATTCCTAAAGATTTTTTAAGTTCACGATATGCATTGATGTCTTTTTCTTCCAAATATTTCAAAAGGCCTTTTCTTTGACCAACCATTTGAAGAAGACCGCGGCGAGAATGGTTGTCCTTATGGTTGTTCTTTAAGTGCTCTGTTAAGTGGTTAATTCTTTCTGTTAAAAGAGCAATTTGAACTTGTGGAGAACCAGTGTCGCTTTCAGATAAACGATATTTTTCGATTATCTCTTTTTTAACGTTCTTATCCATATTTTACCTCCTACATAAAATTCGCTTCAAACAAAGCAAGTCGTAATGTCGTAGGAAATTCGCGACAAACCTTGATTGAAGTACGACTAGGAGTATATCACACAAAAAAAAAGTTGTAAAGTGTTTTTACAATTATTTACATAATTAATATATTAAAAGGCAAAATGCGACTCGACGAGAGCAAAAATAAGCAAAATTTTAACCTAACTTTTTTGCATAAATTTTTAAATTTTTTTCAACTTTTTCAACATAGTTTCTCGTTTCCAAAAAAGGGATGGTTAGGAGCGTTTTCCCGTCTGAAGAGATTTCTTTGTTTTCAAGCCATTTCAAAACCGTCCCTTCTCCTGCATTATAGGCGCAAAGAGCAACATTAAGATTTCCAAATTTTTCGAGCAAATATTTGATGTAACAAGTTCCAACTCGAATGTTTGTTAGAGGCGAAAAAAGTTCGCTTTCTCCAACTTCTTTTTCAAAATTAAAATTGGTTAAACTAACCCAAGAAGCTGTTGAAGGAAGAACCTGCATAAGCCCAACTGCTCCTTTCTTTGAAACCGCATTTTCGTTAAACGAACTTTCGGCGTTAATTATGCTTGCAATAAGTTTCTTCTCAATTCCAAATTCATTTGCGGCAAGAGAAATTTCCTTTTCAAATTTAAGAGGATATTTTATGCTTAAATAGGCAAAAACTAATGCAAAGCAAAGCATTAAGACAAACAGAAAAACAGCCGAAAAAACAAAGAAATTTTTTCTCATATGTTTATTTTATGAAGTTGGAAAAATTTTATAATGACAATATGTTTTTAAGTTGACTTAATTATTTTGTTTGTTTATAATATCTTGACTTAATTTTAAAAGGAAAATCATAATGGAAAAGAAAAAGGCAATAGCAAAAATCGCATTCATATCTCTTTTTAGCATTCTTTTGATTATTTTTGCAGTTATCAGTTTCATGCCTGCGGGAAAAGTTAAAGGCTTTGCCGGTTTTGCAGGGGCAATAACAAAAGGATTAGATTTTGAAGGCGGCATTTATGCAAACTACACCTCGGCGCCAATTGGCGAAATGACCGACAAAGAATTCAAAGATGCTCTTAACGAAACTTATAAAAAAGTTAACAGTATTATTGAACAAAAGGGTTACACCGACGCAAAAGTTTTCTTAACTTCCGACAACAAAATTAGAATTGAAAGCCCAAATGTTGACGATGCAAAAGAAATTTTAAACTTAATTGGCAGCGGCGAACTTAAGATTTCAACATCTTCTTCTAATTCTGGCGACACAATTTTAACAGGGAAAGATATAACAGCAACGTTTGCCATGCAAAACCCTTCAACAGGAACTTGGGGAACATATGTTGGATTCAACGAAGAAGGAATGAAAGCCGTTAAAGCAGCAACAAAAGGCGCTTCAAGCTCTTCCAAAACAACTCTCTATTTCTTCCGCGGGAACGACACATCTGCTTTCACAAGTCTTTCTTTCGACAGCCCATACACAAGCGACTTCTTCTTTATAAGTTACACAAATGGCTCAATGACACAAGAACAAGCAGTTAGTCTTGCTGTTCAAATTTCAACAGGAAGTTTTAAAACAATTTTAACTGTTGACGGAACAACCAATTGGATTTCTTCAAGCACGGGTGACGAAGCAATTTTGGGGCTTACAATTGCAAGCGCAGCGGCAGCTCTTGTTATCTTAGTTATTTTTGCAATTGTATATCGCGAGCTTGGACTTATGTCAATCATCTCAATCTTAATGTATATTGGCGGAATGCTCTTCTTTATGCAAGCAATTCCAGTTATAACACTTTCCGTTGCAAGTCTTGGCGCGGGGCTTGTTTCGCTTGTTTTAGTTTCCGCTTGTCATTTCATTCTGCTTGAAAAAATTCGTGCGGAATATGCAATTGGAAAGAAATTTAAAACTGCAGTTAAAACTGGCTATAAAAAATCTGTTAGCGTAATTTCCGAAATTTGCGGGGCAATTGCAATCATTTCAACTGTTGCATATTTCATTTTAACTGGTGCGGTTAAGAGCTTTGCAATGATTATGATTGCCGGTTCGCTTTTAACTCTTTTAACAACTCTTTTCTTCTCATATCACCTTGCAAAAGCCTATGCAACCTTAAACACAGCAAACGGGAAAAGAGTTAACTTTTCAAGGGAGGAAAACATTGATGAAATTGAATAAATTAACAAATCTTTTCAAAAAAGATATTAGTTTTCTTGGGCACGCAAAATACTATTTTGTTGCACTTGCTGCAATTTTAATTTCTGCAATCATTATTGTTTCGGTTATTGGAATGAAAATTGGGTTTGATTTTCAAGGCGGAACAATTGTTGAGGTTGTTTATGGTGTTGAGTTTGATAATGAGGGGAATCCATATCCAGAAGATTCTCAATACACAAAAGACTTAGCCAAAGAAAAAATTGAAAAAGTTTTGGGAAATGTTGGCGGCTTTGAAATTTCAACAATTCAAGACGCAAAAGGCGAATATGGAAACAAGGTTGTTTATAAACTTCTTTCAAACGAAAAAATTTCAAACGACCAATATGAAACAATAAAAACAAAACTCTATGAAGAATTCGACCAATACAACGCAACCGGCCTTCTCCAATCAAAATACATCACAGTTTATGGCGTTCCAGGAAGCGCAAACAATGCAGCGGTTTATGGCTCAATTGCCCTTGCTGTTTCGGTTGTTCTTCTTTCAATTGGTGTTGCAATTCGCTATGGATTTTCGGCAATGTTCTCAATTCTTTTAACATCGCTTATTAACATCGCTTTGGCTTTTGCAACAGTTATAATTTGCCGTGTTAGCGTTGATGCCCAATTTATTGGAAGCGTCTTAACAATTTTTGTTTTAACTTTAATTGCAAATTTAATCTACCTTGACAAAGCAAAAGAGAACTTCAAAAATAAAGAACTCTCAAGAAACGATGTTGTTAACCTTTCTGTTAAACAAACCTTAGTAACAAACGCATTGATTCTTAGTGTTTCCCTTATTTCAGTAATTTTCCTAACTGGGTTTGGAGTTTTAGCAATAAGAAGCTATGGAATTCCTGTTATTCTTGGAACGCTTTATGCTTTCTTCTCGGCAATTTATGTTTTGCCTTGGCTTAACTTTAAAATTAATTTCAAAAAGAAACAAAAAATCAAAAAGAGCGGTAAATAACCGCTTTTTTTATTTTAATTTATCAAATATTTCTCTTTGATTAAAAGCTTTAAGTTGCAATTTGAACAATAGAAAGCATTATGCTTGGAGCTCCGGAAGCAGTTATTGTTCTGTTTGTTGAAAGCTTTGGAACAAGTGTTATTATGTCGTTGATTTTTAGCGAAACAACAAACATTGCGCTAACATTTGTGCTTGAGGTTAAAGACCGTGTTGTTCCAGGAATTAAACTGGAATTCTTATACACCCCAACACAATCACCTGCCGCCGCCGAAGAACCATTATTCATTGAAAATGAAATAACATATGTTCCATTTGCGGGTATAAAAACAGATGTTTCGTTTGTTGTTATCCCATTATTTGTTAAAGTTTGACCAAAAGTTAGCGGACGAGAATTGGAAATGTCTTGATTGTTGGGATTAAACAGAGTTACATTTATATTATTAGTTGACCCTGGCGGCCCTGCAACTCCTTGCTCCCCCTTTTCGCCTTTTGGCCCTTGTTTGCCCTTATCTCCTTTAACCCCTTGAGGGCCGGCTTCCCCTTTTATTCCTTGATCGCCTTTTGGCCCAATTTCTCCTTTTGGAATGTGGAATTCAAAATAATGAACCCCATCTTTATAATTATCCGTAACACTTGCAGGAACATTAGATTCAACCTGCGTTGTTTTTCCAACAATAATTTTTTCTGGCACTCCATTTTGTCCGTCGTAACCTTTTGGAATTCCAAAATCTAGGAACGTTGTGTTTCCATCATGAAACGCTTTAACCGTCGCTTGCTCGCCGGGTTGTAAAGTTGATGTTGACCTTATTATCAAATTTTCGCCGCTTGGTCCAGTTGGCCCAACAGGCCCAGTTGGACCTGTTGCTCCTGTTGCCCCTTTTGGCCCTTGTTGCCCTATTGGGGGTAAATTTATGCTTTTTGGCAAATAATTCGATTTTGAACAGGGTTTTTTGCATAAAATTTTGTTTAAAAAACTGTTTCTCATATTTTCTCCTTAACAAAAATTTTGTTTGTTCGAAATTTACTTTGTCTTTGTTGTCGTCTTGAATTAAATCAATTCGCAAAAAGTTTTTTAGTTTACTATAACTTTAAACGTGACTTCAATTTCCGCTCCAACATCAAGATTTCCAACTTCAAATCCATTTTCTGGGTTATATTCGGCTGGCGCATCGGATTTGTTAATTCTCACACTCCCTGGGACAAAAGCTGTTTCTTTTGGGATTGAATCTCGAAAGAAAAGATTGGTGTTTGCAACTTTTCCAATGTTTTTAATTACATTTTGATACATAAATTCCGTTCCAGATATAACAACAGATTGGCTTGAAGTTTTTTCGATAACAATTTTGTTATCTGTTATATCAATAACAATTTCTAAAGTGTCTTCCGACAAATTTCGAATTTCATTAACATCATACGTTATGTTGGTTTTTAGCGGAACACTGTTAACCGTTGGCTTATCGTCGATAACAAGTATATAGGAAACAACTATTCCTGAATTTGGAACAAGTTTGTTTGGTAAAGTTATGCCCTTTATTAGATCAAAATTTGGATATGAAACGTCGTCGAGAGTTACCGACCCCTCTTTAAAACTTGCCCCTTGCCCAATTGTTTCCTTTAATCTAATATTTTCAATGTCCGACAAGCTTTCATTCGTTAAGATTTTACTTTGAAGAACTTCCTCTTTTGCCGCAGCATAATCTAACATAGACGACTTATCTTTCACGAAAGCAACCGTCATATTTTCTGTTTTAGATTCATTGCTTAAAGCGCTTAATGTTTTTGTTGTTTGGTCTGGTGTAGTATATTCTGCTGTTATGCTGGATTTGTTCAATATGAGTTTGTTCATTTATTTCTCCCTCAACTAAAGCATCATATATTAAGAATGAAAAATGTGACACCGTAAAAAAAATAAGCAACTTATCCCACATTGCTTATTTCTTTCATTTTATATGTTTTTTGTTCCTTATTATTTGCAACAACTGTTTGCAACTCTGTTTTGGAAGCCAATTTTCCCAAGTTCGGTTTCAAGGAACTTGTCTTTTGCCTCGCCAGAAAGTTCGTTTCCTTTTTCATAAATTCCCATTGCTTTTTGAGTTATTTCAAAGCAGGTTGGATTTCCATAGAATTTTGCATAGTTAATTGCCATTCTGCCGTTGTTGTCTTGCAAGTTCAAATTTGCACCCCTTGAAATTAAAACCCTTGTTGCTTCTCTGTTGCCGCGTTTGCAGCAAAGCATTAAAGTTGAAACTCCGTTTTTATCTTGCTCGTCCATAAACTTTTTGTTATAGTTTGCGCTTTTAAGCAAAATATCCATCATAACACCGTTGCTGTTGTTAGCTGCGTGCATAAGCGGATTTCTTCCCGCAAAATCTGCCATAAAACTTGCTCCGCTTTTAACAAGATGAACAAGCGCTTCTTGGCGATGTTTGTTTTGGCAAGCAACAATTGTTGGAGTTGCGCCCTCGCGGTTTCTTTGGTTAATGTTTGCCCCATAACTTTGAAGAAGTTCAATCATTGGAACATCGTTTTGCTTAACCGCATCGAAAATTGGTGTTTCTTTATATGCACCAACAAGATTTGGATTTGCTCCATTTTCCAAAAGAATTTTTGCAATTCGAAGATTCCCAAGTTTAACAGCAAGCGAAAGTGCAGAAAGCCCATCTTTGTTAAGCGCATTCATATTGATTGCATCAATTTCTGGAAGAATTTCGCCTCTTTCGTTTTTATTATATGTTGCAAGATATTTAACAACCTCTTCCTTTCTTGAATAAACGGCCAAAATTAACGCATTGTTTTTGTTTGAATCAACACAGTTGATGTCCGCCCCGTTTGGATATGTTAACGCAATTTTAATTCTTCGTTTATCTCCAAAAAAAGCGTTTTCCAACAAGTCGCAATTTCTTATTTCGCGTGTTTTTGTTTCTTCTTTTTTAAGCCAGTCGCTTGGAACATTTGCATATTTCAAAACCGGTTTATTAAACTCTTGAAAATCTGTTCGAAGTGCATTCCCAAGAATTGCCCCTTGGCTAAGTTTTTTCTTTGAATTGTATTTTTTTGACATTTTCTCTCCCTTACATTTTCATTATACCAGCGAAAAACGGTTTGTCAATATGGAATATTTATTTAATTATTGAAAAAAATATGTTATGGAAAAATTTAAAAACTTTTGTTTGTTCATAAGCAGTTTTGCTCCTCTCTATTTTTTAATTATCGTTAAGGAGCTTGTTGAAATTGCAAACGGCAATCTTTCGTTTAACGTAACGAATTCAATTATGCTTTCGCTAAACCTTTTGTTGATTGCTTTTGGGATTCTTGGAGTTTGTTTAACATATAAAGACAGATATAAAGCAATTGAGATTATAGATTCAAAAAATGTGACCTGCCAAAATTTCTTAGGCTATTTTCCTCTTTTCGTTCTTTTTGCGCTTGCCTTCCAACTTGAATTTATTAGTATGGCAGTTGTTTATGTTTTAATTCTTGTTATGATTGGCGTTGTTTATCTCAAAAACGACCTAACCTATATCAACCCTTTCCTTAACATAATTGGCTTTTCAACCTATCAAATAACCTTTCTTAAAGGCGAAGAAGAAAAGAAACTTTATGTTTTCTCTTTTTCAAACCTTGAAAACAGAACATATCTTTCAAACGGATTTTTTATTAAACCTCTTAAACAAAAGAAAAATAAGAAAACAAATCGCTAGGTTTAATTTTCTTTTTAAATAAATTAACTGCCAAGTAAGTAAACAAAATAAAAAAAGCCTTAGAAACCTAAGGCTTATATTTTTGGAGCGGAAGACGAGATTCGAACTCGCGACATTTGCCTTGGCAAGGCAACGCTCTACCACTGAGCCACTCCCGCATTTCAAATTGCTTTAACAATATACCAAAACATTTCATTCTTGTCAACAAAAATTTAATTCTTTTCGAACTTTGTTCTTGAAGTTAACCTTTTAAGAAGTTAAATTCATATAAAACTTAAGATAATTCGTTGACAAAGCAAGTTTCTTTTGATAAAATAGCCTTGCAAAATTTGAATGGTACCATAGCCAAGTGGTAAGGCAAGGGTCTGCAAAACCCTCATTCCCCGGTTCAAATCCGGGTGGTACCTCCAAATGCTGGTGTGGCGGAATGGTAGACGCAAGGGACTTAAAATCCCTCGTTCGCAAGGACGTGCCGGTTCGAGTCCGGCCACCAGCACCATACACGAATAAAACGAACCTTGAAGATAGTTCAGGGTTCGTTTTGTTTTTTAACAAGGAATGTTTTGGATTTAAACTAAGCATATAGACAAAAGAAGGCTTTTTGTTATAGCCTTCTTCTTTTTATTATTTGTTTTACTGATTGTTCGAAAATTGTTTTATGTAATCTTCGTAAGAAATGCCTTTCTTTTTTAAACTCTCAATTAGAGCAGTATTAAATGCAGTATCCTTGCAATTGTTTTCATCATGTTTTATATACTCACCATGTTCATTAATTTCTATTTTTAACATTTTTGACAGCTCTTCAATTGTTATCTTTTTTATGTCCTTATGGTTATCTTCTATATTATGGTCACAAGACAAATCTCTTTCACCATACTCATCCCCCATAACAAAATATGAACAAATTGATCCTTTATTTCCATAATTGTATCCTGCATTAAAAATAGCTTCAATAAGTCTCAATCTTCCTTCCGTTGTTGTTTCTTTAATAGAATCCGATAAACAAATTAAAGGCCAATTATCTCTTTCTGGATATTTTTCTGCAATTTTCTTCAATTTTTTAGCAAATTTACCTGTTTTTTCGCCAATTTGATCATTATTTTCTTTATTTTGTTTTATTGAAGAAACAATAAAGTTTTCTGTCCTATCTTTAACGTTAGGACATAATTCAATAATCTCAATAAGAGAAAATCCAAGTTTATTAAGTATTTCCTTGAACTCTATCATTGTATTGTGGGCGTCAACTTCAGCGTCATGTTCACCCTCTTCGCCCTTTAATTCAAGTTCTTCCAAAATGTTTAATACTGATATTTCTTTTTTAGTATTCTTGTATTCTTTATAAAACAATTTAACATCGTAAAAATCAAAATCAATACTTGGTAAATTATATCTTTTACAATCATCATTTAATGCCTTGGCGTCATTATTTAGCGAGTGCCCTAGAACATAATCACAGCTTTCTATTATCTCCTTAATTTTAGGATAATATTTATTGAAAGTAAGTCTTTCTTCATACTCCTTTTTAGTTCTTGTAAGTATGTGTTTTAATGCCCACCAATCCCATTCATCATTAGATATGTATGGATTGATTATAAGATTATTCCTTTCTATTATTTCAAACTTTTCATTAGTTATAACATACCCGAATTCACAAATCTTGCAACCATTTTTACAACTCGCATATTCTAAATCAAAAAATAAAATTCTCATTAGTTATTTTCCTTTACTATATTTTATCACCATTAAAGATAATGTCATTACCAACATTTATTTCTTCAATTAAGTTCTTTTTTTTATAAAACCAATCTTTTTCATTTGTATATCTATCAGAAATATAATTGATATTTTGATTTAATGAACCAACTAATGCTCTATCGTTATCAATTTTCTGCTCATCAAAATAACCATCAATGATGATATCACATTGACTTTTTAAATTATCTTCAATTTCATTTAATTGATATCCCGTAAAAAGAATTATGCCTAATTCCAAATTTTTAACTTCTTCAAGTAGTTTAACTAAACCGGTTTGTAAGAGTGGTTCCTCCTCTCTGATACTGATTTTATCAATGATATTTCGCAATAGCCAGCAATGAACACTTGCATTGCGCAAGACGTTACATTATCTTCTGAAACATATGGCGAACCTTATCTAACCGACTATTTGGGCGGCGAGGTTGTACTACAGGTTCCCCTGAAGTTTCCTGATACCCTTTCAATTCTGTCAAGCAAACGCTTCTTCCATTTGTATAGAAATTCAAATCACTTTTGTATTCCCCAATCCGTCTTGCTGGTATTTCTCCAGTTAAGATCGCTTCATTATTTTTTATTGAAGTTGTTTCAATTACCGCATCGTATTTCACAGCATCATGATAAGCCCGTGAAAGATATTCCTGCGGTGCAAACAGGGTAAAAGAAAGATAGGGTTCTAAAACCTGTGTTCCTGCTTTTTTTAATGCCAGTTCCAGCACAATGGGCGCAAGAAAGCGGAAATCTGCCGGAGTACTGACCGGGCTGTAGTAAACACCATATTCAAAACAAATTCTGCAATCTGTTACCTCCCATCCATACACTCCCTGCTCTAATCCATACCGAATCCCTTCCATAACTGCGTTTTGAAAGCTTTGGTTTAAATAACCGAGAGGCACTTTACTTTCATATTCTGTTCCGCTTCCAACAGGAAGAGGAGTGACAGCCAAACCAATCGACGCCCAAAAGGGATTTGGCGGTACTTCAATATGAATTGTATAATGAGCCTCTTTTCGTGGTCTCTCCCGATAAATAACGGTAGGCTCTTTTATTGCTACCTCGACACTATATTTTTCATTTAATAAAGAACAAACAACTTCCAATTGTACTTTTCCCAAAAAGGAAAGAATAATTTCATGAGTAATAGAATCAATCATAAAATGCAGAAGCGGATCAGTATCCGCAATCTCTGTAAGGGCATCCAGTAATGCTTCCCTTTGCTCTGCTTTGATTGGCTCTATCGTTGTCCGAAAAAGCGGCAGGGGATTATCCGTCCATGCCTTGCGTGGCAATAGTTTTTCATCTCCCAGAACATCATTTAGTTTTAATGTATTGTCAGATAAAATAACAATCTCCCCGGAATCAGCGGTGTCTGTTGGGACGATTTCTCCATCAAATGGAATTGACATCTCTGTAATTTTAATTTTTTCCTTTTTTGACAGAAGAATCGTTTCCCGTAAACAAAGCGTACCGCTATACAGCCTTAAATAGCAACGTCGTTTTTTCTGCTCGGTATATTCAATTTTAAAAACATACCCGCACAGTTCCGATTGACAGTTATCTGTTTTCGATGAAAAAATATCTGTGATTACATCAAGCAATTTTTTTGTTCCGATATTCTCTTTTGCGCTTCCATGATATACCGGAAAAAAAGTTCCCTGCTGTACCCTTCGCTTTATTTCTTCCTGAAGTTCCCGCAATGTCAAAGGCGCTCCTGAAAGATATTTTTCTAAAAGATTATCATTCCCGGCAATCACAGCATCCCACTTTTCAAAATCCGCAACGTCGGAAAGTGTTAATTCTGGAAATAAATGAACTTCCTGCATAACCATCATATCTTCTGTCAATTTTTCTCTGATATTTTGATAAGTCTGTGCAGGAACAAAGCCTTCCTGATCGATTTTATTGATAAAAATAATGGTTGGTATCTTCATCTTCCTCAGCGCATGGAACAGCACTCTGGTCTGTGCCTGTACTCCATCTTTTGCAGATATTACTAAAATCGCTCCGTCCAGAACCGATAAAGAGCGGTACACTTCTGTTATAAAGTCCATGTGTCCCGGTGTGTCTACAAGATTCACTTTGTACTCTTTCCAGTGAAAAGATGTAACGGCAGCCTGAATGGTAATTCCCCTTTGACGTTCCAAAGCCATAGAATCCGTTCTTGTTGTGCCTTTATCTACATTGCCCGGTTCCATGATTGCCCCGCTTGTATACAGCAAGCTTTCTGTCAGTGTTGTTTTTCCTGCATCAACGTGTGCAAGAATGCCAATATTGATTATTTTCATGTGTCATCCTCCATTCACAGCCAAAAAAGGCATAAAAATCCCCAGCAGCAAAATACTCTTACCGCTGGGGATTTAATCTTTGGACATACACATAAAAGACATACGCCAACAGACGCTTGTCACTTGTCTTACTATGTCAATATATAAGGCAAAAGTATTCTTAAATAGGTACAAAAAACCAAGCCCTTGTTCCAAAGGACATCCCAAAGTTTTTTGTTCCCACTATTTGGTTATAGTTTTATTTAAGAATACCCTGCCGCATATTTTTTAACTCCTTTTTGGAAATATCATGATTATAACACTAAACTGTACCCCTTGTCAAGGACATTTTTATTTATTTGTTCTAGGGAACGTCTGTTTGTCTACTTTACAACTTACAATCCCCTCTAATGGATAAATCCCTGTTGTGATATACTCATAATACTCGTTAGGTGACAACTTTGCCAACTGCCATTGATATCTGCTATTATTATAATAATCCATCCAGTCATCCACGATTGCTTTTACCTCACGATATTTGCTACATTCACTAACATCTATCTCATCCTTCATATGTCCAAAAAAGCTTTCCTGTGGTGCATTATCCCAACAGTTTCCTTTCCGGAAATAATCTCACCAGAATCCTCATCAAGATTTTCTCTTATTTGTTTAGATATTTCTTTCTTCTCATTTTCAAGTTCTATAAGTTCTGGATTAAACTGAATTTGGTTTAATTCATCAATAATATTTCCCAAATCCATTCTCATAATTCCATTAATGTTTGATGTTTTGAAATATGTTTTCTTTCTAATTATGTCATTAATATCACTACTTAATTTTTCTAAAACATCTTTCTTAAACTCATTCTCATCAATAGTAAAATTATAGTTTCCAATCTTTTTAATCAAAAACTCATAATCATTTTTATTATTCTCTATTATAGAAATTTCTTTTCTGTAATTACTGATTTGTTCATTCAATAATTTCTTATTGTTTTCATGAGACGATATCTGATTTTTTACACTATCAATTTGAACTTGCTCTTTCAATAGTTTTTGATAATCCAATTTTAACTTTTGGAATTCTTCATCAAAGTTTTCTTTTGTCGCTGTGAAATTTTCAAATGATATTATTTGCTTATCAATTTTCTGTGAAATATTTATGTAAAAATTATCCACAAGTCTTTCTGGATTGTAATCTGTATTTTTACCATTAATGTTAGGTATCAATCTTAATGGCCTTATTTCTGGGATTTTTGGCAATCTATCAAAGACATTATCAATGGCTTTATGAGTTTCGCTTGATACCAATATTTTTTTGCCTTTTTTTGTTAATTGAGCAATTATTTCAGCAATAACTTGTGTCTTACCCGTTCCCGGTGGACCTTGCAATAAGAAAATACTTTCACTAGCAACTGCTTTTTTAACAGCTTCCTTTTGTCTATCATTTAAACTTTGCAAATTCCATTCAATATCATCTTCTATATTGTGGTTAAGATTTTGTAATGACTTTGGCTCAAACAAATACCTTGACAAATAAGGATTTTTAACAAAACCTTTGAAGAATGCGTCCAAAGATTTTTCTTGTCTTTCAATCTTCATTTTTTCTGCAATATTATTATATGTCATAAAACATGGCTTAATATTTTCAAGTTCTTTTCTTACTTCATCAACACTATTCTTTTCAATTTTAAATAGTATGTTAAATCTTCTAATTGTTTCATTTTCTATTGCTTTATTTATTTTTTCATTTTTAATATTTAATAGATACTCTTTTGTTTTAAACAACTCTAAATTAATTTGATTGTTATACTTGTTTTTTAGTTCTTGTGTCTTTGATATTCTCGCTTTATTGATATTCTCATTTTTTTCTTTTTCTAACTTTTCTGCAAATTTTTTGCATTTTTCTTCATTTTTTTGTCAGAAATATCATTTTTTTCATTAAATTCTTTAATTTTATTATTTTTTTCTAAATCAAGTTGCAAAGATAAGTCATCTAAATACTCATGAACTTCATCATTAATAATGTTGTTATATTGAGTTTCAACTTTGGCTTTATCATTCAAGTAATCGTTTTCAAATTCTTTTTCATACTTATCTGTGTTTGGTAAAATATCTTCTGCAAAAATTTTATATCTTTCATCTAATTGAATTGATTTTATTCCTGTTTGATTATTACTTGGTTCTTGTGCTGTTAAAGAAATGTCCTGTCTAGTAAATCTATTTAATAGTAATTCTTCTTTTGGTTTTCTATCTTTTTCTGTCATAGCAGAATAAATTTCTTTTTTATTAAAGTCAACTTCAATGCTTACAAGTGGAAAACTCTCTGCCCCATCAACATTTTCAGTTATAACAATTTGGTCATCTCTAACAAGTTCTTTATTTAATAATAATCCACTATATCTTTCTTCATTAAGTCTATAAACATTTCTAGGAATAATAAAAGTATTTAATATTTCACATTTATTAAATCTAATACATTTTTCAGATTGTGCTTCTAAATATTGTTTTCTAAATAATATATAATCTTTCCATTCTTCATAAGTTTGTAATACTTTCTTATATTGTTTTACATAGAAAGGACTATTGACTAATCTATAAATAAAATCATTTGTTAAAACATTGCTTGCTGAATATTCATCAATGTTAACACCAAAATTGGGAACCTTAATTCCATTTGGAAGAACTTTTAATTCAAAAGCAACTGAACAATTACATTGAACACTTATCTCACTAACTTTATCTTCAATTTCATCTATAAGTTCAATACCTTTAACGACAAACAAATAGTTTTTAAGACATTTTATATCTCCAATGATAATAATATCTTGACCTTCTGGTAAGAACCTTTTTATTAAGGTATCCTTTTCTGGCCTTATGACAACATTTCTATAAATGTAATTTCCCTTTTTATCGCATTCCGCCCTTCTATCAAATGCCGGCATTGAAAAATGATATATATTGGTCTTGTATGGGTTAAAACATTGATTCATAAATTCCTTAAAATTTTCAATAGTTGCCTTTTGAGTGTTTCCCATTTTCCTATAAATATTTGAATATTGCTCAACTAATGATGTGGAAAAATAGTCATCCCAATTTTGACTCCCTTTAACCATATTAAATGTGCAATCTAAAAATAAAAAATTCATCCTATCCCTCCAACACGACATTTGTCAATACTAACCCATTTGCATTATAGCATATAATCAAAAGATTATCTTACTAAAATAAAAAAATCATCAACTTGTGTTGATGACCAAAAATTTCTTTTTTCATGCAACACAAACAATGGAGCTAAATCCCATATAATTGAGTTACATACTTATAATTTTATCTATCTGGACTGTAGACCCGAACTTATAATACTCTCAAGGAAAACGAATACTATAAGATTTATAAAATGTAATTATATTAAATTATGTGCATTAGTTGACCTTCTTACCTGATATCCCTTGAAATATCTCATCACAACTCTATTATGCAAGAATAGAATAACAAAAACAATATTTTTTGTCAAGTATTACAAGGATTTTTTAATTTTAATTTTTCATTCTATTTCGAATATAGCGCTCTCGTGTGTTCATCATTTGAACACGCGGGAATATTTTTATGTAAAAAATTTACCAACTCCAAGAGTTCAGCGTTTGAACTCTTCAAAAAAATTTACAAGAAAAAATAACCCAACACTAGTTGAGTTATTTTCTATATAAGTTATTAAATTTAATATATCCTCATATATTTAAGGACACTTTCATTCAAAAATTTAAGACAGGAAATTGAAAATCAATAAATAATTATTTCTTTTCTTCCCATTTAGAACAAGCTCCATTCATGCAACCTTGGTTTCCATTTCCTCTTGATTTAATTTTGCAAACGTGTGTGGAACCTTCCCATTTCACAGAACTTCCTTGTCGTTGCGAATTTCCTCCAAAATGCTGACAAGTACAACAACATTTTTGACTTACTGGTGTTGAATTCATTTTTTAACTCCTTTTAATATACATATATTATTTTTTAAATATAAACTTTGTTATTCTTTCTGCCACATTATTTGTCTCATTTTCTATATTTCCTTTATCCCATATTGGTTTTTCAATATTTTTATATTTTATCGCCAAGTAAGACGCCATTGGGTAATGGCTGTCTGCATAACAAAACTTTCCATCTATTGAATGGTGGACTTTAGTTCTAAACCAATCGTTACTTATAGACCTATTTATTTTTTGTTCTAGTAATATCTTATTTCCTATTTTATTTACTATTTCATCAAACTCGTCTTTATCTTTTATATTGGCATCAATTTGTATTGCATAAATATTATGTCCACTAGCAGGCATTATGTGCTCTATATCATATTTATCATTTAAACTAAATTCTAAATGTTTTTCCTTAGCAAAAATAAATTCATTTAAATATACCAATAAATTTTTATCATAATCAGTTATATTTAATTTTATATCTTCTTCTTTCCAGTTAGAACAAATATGATTATTAAAATCTTCTACTATTTCAGAAATTGCGATACTATTGTTTAAGAACTTAACAGATTCGCCAAATAAAAACGTTTTAAAATTTTTACTTGAATAGCCGGCATCAACCAATTCTAGAATTACAAATAATCTCAACATAGTTTCTGAAAGTAATTCAACATTATTTTTATCCAAAATATGGTTAATAAACCTATTAAAATAACACCCTAAAAATAATTTTGCGTTTTCGTTGAATTTTAATAGAATGTTTACAATTGGCATTTCACTAACTTGGCTCCAAATTTTTGCAAGTGCGAGCATCTCGGTACAAGTCTTAATAGGGTTATCTATCAATTCTTTGTTTATTGCTGTAAAATATCTTCTTACTCCCGGCACTGTAACATCAATAGACCCTGTTGATGTAACTACTTCATTATTTTTAGCTCTAGTAAGATACATATATTGCATTAAAATAGAATCTATGTCTAATATATTTTTTGCTGATAAAGCGTTCACAACATCCAATAATTCTTTCCAAATGTTAGAAAATTCACCATCTTTATTTAATCCTTTAGAAGTTGCGAACAATTTTGCCGAAATTATATCCGCATCGCTTAATGGCATACCATCTGAGTTAAGAGAATTAAACATTGTTATAGCTTGTTCAATATTCCAACTTTTAATTTCAATGACTTCACATTTTTCAATTATAGTTTTTGCTATATTATTTACTTGACTACTATCTAATTCTTGTAATTTACCATAGAAAAACTTAAAATTTTTGAAAAAATTAGTATATATATTATCTTTTTGTTTATATTTTATTTTAAATACTTCGCGTTGTGCATCATCGTAATCTACAGCCTGCAGTATCCTATTTAACTCTTTTTTATATTCATCATTTTCATTATTTGATTTATTGATAAGAATATTTAATTGACTATAAAGTTTTTTATCTTCTTCTACATTTGGTTTTTCAGAAACATCTTCAACTTCAGCATTATATAAAATATTTAAAATGGTTTTTCTACGATCTTTTAAACCTCTTAACAAACTACTAGACTCTTCATCATTTTCGCTAATTCGGCTAAGTAGATTATTAATATTTATCAGTAAAGCTTTCAGTAATAGTAAAAATGTAGTTGTTCTTTGTTGTCCATCTATTAGTTCATATAATGTATCTTTATCATTACAACTAATAATGATTGTTCCAAAGAAATAATTATCTTTACCTTTGTTCTCTTTCTCTGAAAAATCGACAATATCTTGCCAAAGTTTATCACAATTTTCAATTCCCCAAGAATATGGTCTTTGATATTCTGGTATTACGAATACTGCATCATCATCTAACTTTAAATATTCTCCAATTTTTCTTAATTTTGGTTCTATGTTTTTTGCCATAATCTTCTCCTATTCATATCTTTTGTTTATTTGTTTGACTATTTCTTTTATCTTATCCCTTGTGTCTTTTGGGGATAAAAGTTCTATATCTTCACCATATTGTAAGCACCAATAGATAAGTGAAGTTTCGTTTGCTGTTATATCTGCAAATATTGAGTTTTCTTTTTCATAAAGACTAGCATTTTTACCAAACCATTCTTCAACATAATTTGCAGCTTCTTCTCTATGAATTTTTACTGTCGCATTTATCGTTTTTGTCGCAAACATATAAATGTTTTCATTTACATATTTTGCAATATCTAATCCATTTTCAAAACCTTTAACTTGCGTTACTGGTTTTATTGGTGTGTCTAAAATTTTAATGTTATGTATTCTTTCAAGCTTGTAGTTTCCTATTTCATCAAAATAATCATAATTACAAACTAAAAAATATTTTCCTTGATTATTTATTAGGCAATATGGGTTAACTTTATAGGGGTGCTTTTTTGTATTATTGTTTTTATATCCATTTCTAATATAATCAAACTCAATCTGTCTGTTATTTTCAATAGCTTCGTTAATTATATCAACATTATAAAATAGTTCTTTACTATCAGTTCTATTGAGTTCATCTGCTTTATACACATATTTGTATTGTTTTCGCTGATAAACACTTAAAAATTCTGATAGTTTTTTCGCAAGTTCTCTTGATTGCTTACTATTTATGCTTTTACTAGAAAATACAGCATCAACCAAAAACCTAATTTCACTTGGCTCAAACTCTCTACTAGCCAGATATGAGCCAGCATTTGTTTTGACAATGTCATAACCAAAATCTATCAAACTATCAATATTTGTGGCAATAGACTTTCTTTCACAAGTCATTCCATAAATATTGTTTATTTTAATAACTATATCATTTTGAGATAATAAATGATTTTCATCACTATAATCTCTTAACACTTGTAATGTGTATAGAATAGATAGTTTTTTATTTGATGATGATGGCATATATTCTCCTTAATGTCAATTGGTTCTATAACCACTTCTTCTTAATGTTTCTTGTAATTTTCTTTTGAATTCTCTTTCATCAACCATATCATCAAGTTTATAATCAAATCTTGCGCCATTGTAACTTGATGAAGAACGAACATCTTTTGCTCCAGCAGTAGATAAAAAGTTTTGTATCTCTTTTTCAGGGTCAGCACATTTAATTGTATATCTTACTTCGATTTCGCCACCACAACTTCTTCTTATATAAATATTTCTTGCTCCGCTACGCGAAAGTTGTTCTTTAATTTCATTCTCTGGTTTTTTAAATTCTACATTAATGTTTGAATATTTCATTTTAATTTCTCCTTTATAATAACATATTTCTTTTTATTTTGTTTTAATTTTTTATAATTTTTTTTATATCTTCTGAAATTAGCAACTTTTTCTTGTTTAATTCACTTGCTAGTTTGTCTAATGTGCCACGATTTTCAATTAGTATTTGTTTTACTTGTGCATAACTCTTTTCTAATTCATCATTAATGGATTTGTTTTGAAAAAATTTTTGCAATTCAGACACTTCGAAAGAAAAATACGAAGAACATTTGTCAAATCCATTTCCAGCATATTCAATGATAATTCTTTTTACCACTTCGACAGCTCTTTCAATATCTGATGAACAGCCAGCATCAAGTGTGCCGTATTTTATTTCAGTGGCACATTTTCCACCAAGCAAACATAATACTCTATTTTTCATGGATTTAACAGACTGCCAATAGCTTTCATCTCTGTAATATGCTGTAAAGCCACCAATTGATGAACCTTCATGCCCACCAATAGAAATCATTGTTACACTTTCTGGTTCCAAAATTTCGGCAATCAAAGCATGCCCAGCTTCATGATAAGCAGTTTGTTCATTGTCCTCACAAGTTCCATTTTTTATTGTTTCAGGAGCATTGTAAATAGTTCTAATACAAGCTCTTATAATATCATCAAACTCAATTTTATCTTTATTCTCAAATCCCGCATAAATTCCAGCTTGGTTTATTATTGTTTCAAGTTCCGCACAAGACCTGCCATTTAAAATTCGTGCTAACTGCTTAACATCTAGATTAGCAACTGCATTCTTTCCACTAAGGTAATGCTTGATTATCATTTCAGCATCTATCCCTTTTGGTGCTTTGATTTCAATACTAGTATCAAACCTTCCAGCTCTTAGCAAAGAATCAGGGACTAAACACAAATCATTTGCGGTTGCAATCACAAATACTTCAGAAGATTTAACATCATCAATACACGATTGAATAGTTACATATTCTTCTGCATTCTTATGGTCTTTGTCTTCGTTTGCAAACTTATCAAAATCATCTAACAAAACTAATGACGGAGCATTGTTTTTTGCATCTTCAAAAGTTTTTTTGATGAATTTAATAAATTCATCATCTGGCAAATTTTTTCTGCAAACATAACATTTTTTACCACATTCTTCAATAAACGAATTAGCAATCAATGTTTTGCCTACACCGGGTTCTCCATAAAGTAATAAACCTTTTGGAATTTTGACACCCAATTTTTGATACTTATCACTATTTTTTATTACATCACAAATTCTTGCAATTTCTAACTTAATAGCATCATATCCAATAACCTTTTCAAAACCATTCATATAATACCTCCTTTGGTTTTCAATTGCATTATACCAAAATGGGTGTACTAAAAATCGGACAACGATAATGAATTTTTATTTTTTTCGATAACACCTCCTAATCAAAATTTTTCAACACTACATATGTAATGTTTGAATAGTTAGTATAAACTGCATAATTTGAGAGAATAATTAACTTAAATTATATTAATCGCGCAAACATTATACCATAACTGATTGAATAATTATATCATTTTGTCAAAGATTTACAAATTTTATAATAATAGCTCAATCAGTTATTTTACATACTCGTTTTAAAATATATGTAAGGAGCAATCATTATGGAAAAAATCACTTATGACGATGTTATAACTAGAATGGGGTATTTTAGAAATAAGGCAAATTTGTCTATGAGAGAAACCAGCTTGCAACTAGGATACAACCCACAATTTATGTCCACAATTGAGAATAAAACAATAAAATTAAAGGTAAAAACTCTTTTGGAATTTTGTGACCTAGTAGATATTACTCCACAAGATTTTTTCTATATGGGGGAACACTATAACAAAGAAGATAAAAATGTTTTAGATTTATATAACCATTTAACAGATGATAATAAACAAACAATATTAGATTTAATGAAAAAGTTGAAATAACAAAAAATAACTCAACAAAAATTGAGTTATTTTCTATATAAGTTATTAAATTTTATTTATCTCTTATACTGAGATTTTATAAATTCACCATAATACTTTTTACTCTTGGCATAAAAACATTGTATATATTCACAAGTTCGTTTGCCACCTTTTCTACATCAAGGTCAAAATCATAATTTGTATAGTTTGTTGTATCAAATCGTGGGTCGTTTAATCGGCGAGGGCTTGGTTTTTTGTAATACTTTCCAAATCTACCAATTCTTGTTGCTATTTTTTCGTTATTTCTATCCCAAATAAGTTCATAACCAATTTCGTTTTCAATCTCTTTTTTATGCGAATAAAGTCTGTCATAAATAGTTTTTGCGGCTATACTTGGAAAAAAAACGCAAATATCTTTTAAATATCCACTTACAACTCTTGTGTTTACCATAATTTTATTGAATGACAAATCACTTGTTTTACGAACATCAAAATGCTCGCAATTATTTTTATATTTTACAAAGAAATCAGGGTAATTTTCTTTAAAACATTGTGCTAATTTATCAAAGAAACTCTTCTTATCTTTTCTTTATCTCTCATTTCAGAAACCTCTATTCCTAAAATACTTTTTACTCTTGGCATAAAAACATTATATATATTCACAAGTTCGTTTGCTACCTTTTTCACATCAAGGTCAAAATCGTAATTTGTATAGTTTGTTGTATCAAAACGTGGGTCATTTAATCGGCGAGAGCCTTTTTCTGTATAATACTTTCCAAATCTACCAATTCTTGTTGCTATTTTTTCGTTATTTCTATCCCAAATAAGTTCATAACCAATTTGTTTTTCAATCTCTTTTTTATACAAATAAAGTTTGTCGTAAATAGTTTTTGCATCTTTATCTCCAAGATACACACAAATATCGTGCAAACAAGCATAACGGTCAACTCTTACATTTACCATAATTTTACTAAATGTCAAATCGTTCATTTTGCGAATATCAAAATGCCCGCAATTATTTTCATATTTTACAACAAAATCAGAGTTGTTTTCCTTGAAATATTGTGCTAATTTATCAAAGAAATCTCTTCTTATTTTTTCTTCATCTCTTATTTCAGAAACCTCTATTTATAACTCTGGACATATTTTTTCCAATTTTGAAGAAGCTGTTATACCGTGTGGATTTGTTTGTATATCGTTTAAATCTTCATTTTCTCTGTCGTAAATTTCTATACCACAATCTTCATATGCTTTTAGCGGATTTTCACGATGTTTTCTGTATCCTAGTGCGTTTAGTTGATTGTTTTCATCTTTTGTTATCCAACAAAGTCGTTGCTTTGAAATAAGTTCTTTGATTTTTTCAACATCAAGTTTTCCTTCTTTGCAAAGTTTAAGCAGTTTGGTTTTAAAATCAAAAGCAGTCGTCATATGTTCGTCTACAAAATGTTGATGAACAACTATTTTTGTCCCACCATTTGTTTTAACTGAACTCAACCAATCAAAATCCCTTATGTCTTTGCCTGTCAAACCATAAAACTCGTTGTAAGCTTTTACACTTGCTAAATGTTTTGGAAATTTTGATAAAACCCACTCGTCGTGACTTGCTCTATCAAATATCCACTTGTTCGCAACTGTTGGATTATGAACCATTGCTTGGGTATAATCTAGTAGCATTTTGCACCAAGTATCAAAATCCTCTTCTTTATTCATAAATTTTTCGTTCGTATTCATAATTCTTTCCTCCTTTTTGTATATGAAATATGTTATAAAAATTCTCAATTAAAACAAGTAAATTATTTTATCATACATTTTTATTCTTAAAATCTCTTATTTTGTTTAATGTTATTTCACATCTGTTCCCACCAAAATACTTAAATAATAAATTCTTTAATATTGGTAATTTTGTTACTTCGTAAAATAGAGTTAATGAAGAACAAAATTTTATTGAATCTATAAATCCCAATATTTCATAGATAGTAAAGTCTTTTAAATTTAACAAAATATTACAACATTCCAAATATCTATCCCACAAAATTTTGTTTTTCGCATATGCCACCGCTTCTTCTATATTTTCAATTCCATAAATATTTGAATATTCACTTCTTCCAAGGCCCTTTAATTGTGGGAATATATACCAAATCCAATGTGTTTCCTTATAACCATTTTTTAATTGTTTGATAACATCACAATAAATTTCATTTTGTGCTTTTATAAACCTTTCCAAATTATATTTATCATTCTCCATCAAAACACCTGTTTATTGTTTCAAATTTGCAAAAGGCAACTGTCCATATTTGTTTTTAAATTCACACAACAATTCTTTTTTTACTTTTTCAGAATTTTCACACTTCATATACCATATATGCAAGTCTTCATAATTTTGTATTTGTCCAATTATTCTACCACCGAAGGCAGAAACATTTTTCCCACCCCAAAACTTGAGATGTTCCAAGACTCTTTTGTAAACAGTTTTAGATTCGCTTTTCCCAATATATAGAACATCCGCATCCTTCAACCATCTGTTTTGCAACTCATCAATGGAAACAGCGACTTTTCTATCTCTCCATATCTCTAAATTAACAGCCTCGTTAAAATTTACTTTTCCAAAATCACTAGGAAGAACAATAATATAAACTCCATAGTAATTTCCTTTGCTCTCGTTCAAATCTCTCAATGTTCCGCCAAATTCAAAATCTCTATCAAAAAATCTTTTAATCATTTTTTAATCTCCTTAAAAAAACAATCTCCTTGCTTTACCTTATATTTTAAGATTAAATCTATCAATTCTCTCAAAAATAAAATCATGTTTTTGTTTTGTAGGCGTTTTGTAAAATGCGTGATACTAGGAGTATTTACTCCTTTTTCTAAGCACCTTTCACACAAACACCATCTCCCATGACAATGATATTTTTTGTAAACGATTTCAAAATCTTCTAATTGCGGTTCACTAAAAATTTCGCCACAACACTTACACTTATATAGTGGCATATAAAATGTTTCAGTTCTCTCCACTATTTTTCTCCAAAACAGTTGTGTTCGTTGGTACACTTCCCCCTAGAAGTGGATAGGACTTCATGTAACAACCTTTACCTTTAATTGTAACAATGTCGCACCCATACTCCCTAAGATAACCAATATTGCGAGCAATTGTTTTTCTATCACAAGAAATCCCACAGAATTTGCTAATTTGTTCTGCGATTTTTGTTTGATGCAAAGGACAATTTTCCGAACTTCCATATTTTAATGCATCATAAACATATAATATAATAAGTTTTTTGTGTTTTTTCACTTACACACCTCCACTATTTCAATTATATCATACCACATGAGACAAAAAGGACGCATATAGTTCTAAAAAAACTTAAATTGGTTTCCATCTTATACATTTCTTTAATTTTCCAGCAAATCTTCGATATTACAACCCAAAACTCTTGCTAGTTTGTAAAGTGTTTCAACTTGTGCTTTGTTTATGTCGTTTCTTCGTTGTTCATACATTTGAATAGAGCGAAGTTCCACTTCTGCAAGACTTGCAAGTTTGCTTTGAGATAAGCCTCGTGCTTGTCTTATTTTTTTTAGGTTGGTGATTTCAGACTTTTTGAAATATGTGTTCGCTACATCAAAAAACTTTGTTACATCGGCTTCGTGCAAGGTTGGATATAGTCTTAAAACTTCTTCAATAGGCAATGAATTATTTATCTTATAGAAAGAATATCCTTTTTTGTGTTGGAATTGTGCCAAAACCCAGCCAGCCCAATAATATTTATCTTTGTTTATATCTTCTTTGTTTGGAATGGATTTTTTTCTATTATAAATTTCATTCAAATAATCTAATGCAGAGCAGGTAAGATATTTTGGATTTCCTTTTTCAATTTGTTTTGCCACATTGGAATTGACAAAGGTGTTCCAAAAAATTGTAGGGTTTATTCCAATATCCACAGCATGCTCAAACATTACACCCAAATTTTCGGATAGATTTGGTAAATATAAATCGTTATATGATTGAATCGCCATCTTTTAACCCCTTTCTCATAATATCCACTACAAATATATCATTGGTTAGTGTCGCCGACTTTCTAGTACCTTTCAAATAATCTTCTCGTGCCTTTTCATCTCTTGCTTTTCTTTTTGTAAAGTATTCCAATCTGTCTGCAGTTTCAAAACCTTCAAAATGAAGTTTACTAAATGCAAGTTCGCTAACTATTACAACTTGCTTTCCAAGTTGACCTAATTCCATAGCTTGACTTAATTTTCTAACAGGAATTGTATTGTTTACAAAATCTCTTGCAAAACTAAAATATGAGTCGTCTGCTCTAAACCCAATAACTATATCGTAATTATTTACATCAATGTAAAAGTTTTTGAGCAAGTATTCTTTTGCTTGAATAGATATATCATTGCTCAAATCAAAAGTTCTAAATTTTAAAAGTATTGCAATCCAGTTCAGTATTGAATATCTTTTATCTGTTAAATCTAGAATTTTAAGCCCAGACAAATCAATAGAATATTTATTTGCAAATCCATTATTTTCGTTATTACTGCAAGACCACTCTTTTGCAAGTTCCAAACTTTCTGTGCAATAAAATCCAAAACCATAATCATTTTCGGCTTTCCCACCGTGATAATATGGTTTTTCAATAATATCTTTTGAACCGTGATAAATAACCAACTTTGACATCTTCTTCTCCTTTTAATCTATGCTATTATATCATTACAATGACACATTGTCAATCAATTATGACATTTTCTATCATTACAATGATATATCTGCATTTCAACCAATCACGAATATTAAATTTATATCATTACAATGATACATTATGAATTATTGTCTTTAATAATCATATTAAAACCACTTTGTTAAACTTACAAAGTTTTAGGCAGTTCAAGAGCAACCAATTTTAGTAAAAACATCACATTTGCTGTCAATTGCTGTCATTTTTTCTTATCAAAAGACAGCAAATATTTTCTTATATCGCTAAAAGCCTTTATTTTACTGATGTTTTGATGTATAGAGCACACACTCTATTTTACTAGAACCCGACATGGGTAAAGTATGGGTTTAGTTACTGGTAATTCTAAAAAGCGCCTCTTAAAATGTTTGTAGTGTATCAAGTGAAAACAAGTTTGAATTAAGAAATATCAAACTAAATCAAAAATAAGGCATATAAATATCATTAAGCTGGCAAGTGATGTCATTCCCTTATCCAAATTCCTTAGATACACTAAAAACGAATTAAAAAAGGCAATGCAAAATGACAATAAGATTTTAGTTGTATATTGGAATGGCGAATAAAAAAGCCCAAAGCCCGACTAGGGGTTAGCACTAGTAGATTAGATTTTATGGCATAGAGAAATTTCTCAGTCTTTTTAATTCCAAGTTTACAAAAAGGAGTTAAAAATTATGCAAAAACTAGAGATTGAATTTGAAAACGAATTAGATTTAACTTTGCTAGACAATGAATTTTTTGTTGCAATGCTAAATCAGATTATGCTTTTCAAAAAATGCGAGGTGCAATATTGAGATCATGGCGTGTGCTTGTCTTGATACAAGTATTATTTCTTTCGGTTACAGAGCATAAACGAAAACTCTTTCTTGTCAAGGATAAAATGTATTGTTCCACAACCCTTGACAAGAAAAGAAAAATAATAAATAAAAATATTTTAATCCCTTTTCGTTTCTTTTCGCTCTGTCGAAAGACAAAAATTAAACTAAATAAAAGGAGAAAAATATGAAAACAGCAGTAAATATATGCATATAGTTCAGATAGTCAAACTGAACAAAGTATAGAGAACCAATTAAGAGTATGCAAAGATTATGCCCAAAAGAATGATATTGTCATTGTTGATACATACATAGATAGAGCCATGTCAGGCACAAATGATAATCGTATCGCATTCCAAAAAATGATTAAAGATAGTAGTAATCATCAATTTTCTATCGTTCTTGTTTACAAGTTGGATAGATTTTCGAGAAATAAATACGAAAGTGTTATTCACAAGAAAACATTAAAGGACAATGGGGTTAAAATCATATCTTGTATGGAAAACATCCCGGACACGCCAGAGAGAACTTTAATGGAAGCATTACTTGAAGGATTTAACAAATATTTCAGTGAAGAACTAACTCAAAAAGTAAATCGTGGACTTAAAGAAAGCTGGTTTAAAGGTAATGCTACTGGCGGACAACAATTTTTACGAAAACAAGTATTTGAAGATATGAGTGATATAAAAGATACAAAAACTTGTGATAAATACTTTTGTAAGACAAATATACCTCTATAAAGATAAAATCATAATACTTTTTAATTTTGCAACACCACCAGACAAACCAAAACTAACAGTTGAAGAAAACATAAAAATAGCAGAACAAATAAACTCTGCTTTATCTAAAACCAATGGTTCGCGCATTAAACTTCCGTCCGCACCAAAAAAAACCGTTTCCTTTGAAACGGCTTTTTTATTTTATTTAGATATACTTAAACGCGAAAAATTTTTATATGATAATATTTACTTTGCAATAATATTTCTTATTCTTTTACGGAAGCAAAATAAGTTTCAAGTTCTGAAAGGAACATACGCGAAGAGTTTGCCATAAATTTGTCTTTCATATTAAAAACGCAAATTTCACGAGGTGTAATTTCAAAATCTGTTTTAAGAATTTTTATGTTTTTTGTTTTTAAGTCTTTTTCAATAAAACTTTTTGTTGAAAAGCCAATCATGTCGGTTGCATTTGAAACAAAATCCAAAATTATTCCAAAACTTTCGGTTTCAAGGCTTGGCACGATTGTAACTTTGTTTTCTTTGCAAAGTTTATCGAAAAACACGCGGTTGCTTGAAGGCAATTTTTGCAAAATCATTTGATAGTTTTTAAGTTCATTTTTGGAAACAAAATCGCTTTCAAAATTTTTGTTAACAACAAAACAATCTTCAATTGTTGTTATAACTTTTTTGTTTGCTCCTTCAATTGACTGGGCAGGCTCGGAAACAATTGCCATATCAACATCGCCACGTTTCAATTTTTCCATAAGTTGCGTGCTAATTCCGTCAACAATTGAAATTTTTATGTTTGGATGTTTTTCTCGAAATTTAAAAATGAAAGGAAGTAAAAGCCCGCGCATAATCGTTGAACTTGAACCAATAACAATTTCGCCGCCCTCAATTTGGTTCCTTTCAAACAACACATTAACCCCGTGTTGAACGCAGTTTAGCGCGCGCTTGAAATCCTCATAAAGAACTTCCCCGCTTGGCGTTGGTTTCATTCCTTTTGGCAAACGAACGAAAAGTTCGCAGTTAAACGTTTCTTCAAGTTTTTTAATGCTTTGCGTTATTGCAGGCTGAGAAACAAAAAGTTTTTCGCTTGCCAAAGTTGTGCTCCCTGTTTCATAAACGCTAACAAAAGTTTTTATTAAGTTTAAGTCAAAATTAGTATTATCCATACTTATACCTCATATAACAACAAGATATTTTACTTATACCATAATTTCTCATATAATGCAACTACATTTTAAAAAAAGGAGAAAAATTATGGCAATTATTGTTAATTTATTGGGAACACCAGGAGCAGGGAAAAGCACGGGTTGCGCCTACATTTTTTCAAAACTTAAACTTGCAGGAATCAATGCCGAACTCATAACAGAGTTCGCGAAAGACAAAGTTTGGGAAGATAATCAAGCAGCGCTTTCAAATCAACTTTATATTTTTGGGAAACAAAACTACAAAATTAGCAGATGCGAAAAAAAGGTTGATGTTATAATAACCGACTCACCTTTGCTTAACAGCATTCTCTACAACAAAGATAAAGTTCTTGGAGAAGAATTCAACGCGCTTGTTGCAAAAGTTTTTAAATCATATTCCAACATGACATATTTAATTAACCGAACAAAACCTTATAACCCCGCAGGAAGACTTCAAACCGAAAGTCAAGCGGACGCTCTTAAATCTTCAATTTTGTCAATTTTAACAAGATATGATATTCCATATAGAGAAAGAAATGGCGACCAGCAATCATACGACCAAATTGCAAACGATGTTATTTTAACCGTTAAACACCTAAAAGCAATTCGCGCTCAAAACAATTTTAGCACAACAAAAGAGTTCAAGCCCCAAGATCGAATTATGAATTTTGATTGATTTCAAGAAAAAATGCAAAAAATACCCTTGAAAAATTTAAAAAAAGCGATGAAATTACTGTTTCATATAAAATTTTAATTAAAAATTTATAAAAAGTTTACAAAAAAGCTAATGAAAATAGAAAAACTCATCGATATAATTTCACGTGCTAAAAAAAGGACAATATGATAACCTACAACTCAACATATGTTAAAAAACTTTCAAAAGATGTTAGCGAAGTTGAAAAAGTTTTCTAGGAAATTTCAGCAGCATTTACAAAAGATGGGCAACTTTATATGCACAATAATGAATCAAGCAGTTATTATACAGATGGTTTAAACCAACCATACACCGCAAAAGAATTTATTAGGGATTCAATTCTTGAAAACAACCGAACTTCTTCCGCAAAGCAAACATCAGATCTTAATTTGCAAAAAAAAGAAGCTGATTTGGGCTTCTTTTTTTATATTGCGGTTTCGTCTTCGTTTTCGGTTTCAATTTCTTCGCCGTTAATTTGAATTTTGCTAACCGAAATTTCATATGCAGTTTTTGTTACCGTTTCGGTTTCGCTAAGTTTCTTTTGATAGTCGCGGCTTTGAATTCTTCCAACAATTGAAATTTGCGTTCCAACTTCGGCATCTTTAATATATTTTGCATTTCTTCCCCAAGCGATGCAAGGGAGATAGTCCGATTTATTATATGCGCGGTTAACGGCAACCAAAACATCGCAAATTTCGCGTTTAAACGGAGTTGTTCGATAGATTGGAGGTTTGCAAACATATCCAACAATTTCAATTATATTTGGATTCATACTTTCATCAACTTCAATTATTTCGCGAACAAAAACAGTTAAAACAAGTTTGCTTACGCCGTCAACAAGTTTATTATAGCTTCTGAATTGCCCTTTAATTGCAACTTTATTTCCAACATCAAACTTATTGTTTGTTAACAATTTTTCGCTAACAGTTATTGGAATTAAGTCGTTATGTTCCGAAAGGCGCGGAACGCTCATTTGCATTTCATAGAATGCTTCGCCAAAAGTTTCATGGCTGAAAACTGGTTCAGTTTCAATTTTCCCAAGCAAGAACACTTTGTTGTTGTTCATCATTTCGTAGTTCATATCAATCTCCTCATTTAAGCAAGAGCTTTTTGCATTCCGTTTCTGTCAATTTCAAAGTTTTCTTTCATAACAAGTTCGCCAACGCTTCCAACCGTGTAGCCTTGTTTTTGAAGGCGGTCGAGAACAAGAGGAAGAGCGTCTAAAATATGGTCGGAATTATTATGGCAAAGGATAATGCTTCCAGGGCGAACGTTATTTAAAACGCGATTGCAAATTTCTTCGCCAGAAAGACCTTTCCAATCTAATGTGTCAACGTCCCATTGAATTGAGATAAGCCCCATTTCGTCGGCAACATTTAAAAGAGTGTTGTTATATGCCCCAAATGGCGGACGAAAGAGTTTAACTTCTTTTCCAGTTATATCGGTTATGAGTTTGATTGACGCTTCAAGTTCGTTTTTAATTGCCTCGGCAGAAAGTTTTGTCATGTCGGGATGAGTGTTGGAGTGGGTTCCAATTTCAAAGCCGTTTTCGTCAATTTTCTTAACCATATCCGCATATTTATCTGTCCAAAATCCAACAAGGAAGAATGTTCCGTTTGCGCCATATTCTTTAAGTGTGTCCATAATTCCTTGAGTTTTGTCCGCTCCCCATGCGGCGTCGAAACTTATTGCAACCCGTTTTTCTTCGGTTTGAACATAGTAAACAGGAACTTTTCTGTTTGCATAGCCGAAATAAACTTGGGCGGCGCTTACGCCATCGATGCTTATCGCAAGCAAAATTGCAACAATAATAACAACCAAACAAATTGCTAATGTTTTAGATTTGACAACATAGAAATGCATTTTCTCCTCGCTTTTAACAATACCAAACCGCACTAATATGCGGCAAGGTTTAATGTGGTGAATTAAAGCAAATAAGCAAGTTTTTTGTCGAATTTGCCTTTCGCTTACTTTAATATATTTTGAAAAATTTGGCTTTATGAATTTTTTTAAGCAATTTGTAACATTTATGAAAATCTGGGAGTAGTATGAAGTAAGGACAAAAGAAAAATTCCTTAAAGCACAAAAGATGAAACGATACATATGAAAATTTTTAAGGAGGTACATATCATGAATTTCTTCAACGGATTTGGCTTTGGCGGAAATGGATGCGACTGCTGCTCACTTATCATCTTGCTCTTACTCTTATCGTCTTGCGGATGCGGAAACGGCGAAGGATTTGGCGGAAACGGATGCGACTGCTTAATTTGGATTCTTCTCTTATCCTGCCTTTGCAACAATGGCAACACTTGCGGAAACAGACCATAATTTTAGCTTACATAAAAAACTTGCGTAATTTTTCCCCCGAAAAGCGCAAAAAGAAACCTTGCTTCATGCAAGGTTTTTTCTTGTTAATGTTAAACTTGTTTTTCTTTCAACTCCTTCTCGAAGGAAAGTTAATTCAACAGCATCGCCAACTTTATAGTTATAAACCGCGGTTCGCAAATCGAGCATGGTTTTAATTTCAAAATTGTCAAGCCCCGTTATTATGTCTTCTTTGTTAATTCCCGCTTTTGCAATTGCCCCAGAAGGGTCGAGATTTACAACATAAACTCCGGTTTTGTTAAGCGTTCGTCCATAGAAAAGCGCAATTTCGCTGTCGAGCCCAAACATTCCAAGATATGGCGTTTCATATTTCCCGTCTTCTAAAATGTGGGAAACAACAGGAAGAGCAACTTCAATTGGAATTGCAAAGCCAATGCCCTCCGCTTCCGAAACTTTTAACGTGTTAATTCCAACAACTTCGCCGCGTGCGTTAATTAACGGGCCGCCGCTGTTCCCTGGGTTAATGCTTGCATCGTGTTGAAACAAGTTTTGAAGATAACTTGTTGAGCCGTCTTCATTTTCAAGTTCAACTGTTCTGTTTGTTGCAGATATTATCCCTTTTGTAACTGTGTGTTTAAATTGAAGAGTTAATGGCGTTCCAATTGCAATAACATCTTCCCCAGTTTGAACAACGCTTGAATCCCCCGCTTGCAAATATGGCATATCAACGGTTGTTTTAATAACCGCAAGATCCATTGCAGGGTCGCGCCAAACAAGGCTTGCGCGCCCGCTTGTTTTGTTAGCATAATAAACAGTTATTGAAGACGAATCCTCAACAACATGGTTGTTTGTTAAAACATATCCGCCTTCGGCAATTGCAACACCGCTTCCAACGCTTTCAATTCCG
Organism: uncultured Bacillota bacterium; assembly: GCA_900544595.1. GTDB lineage: Bacteria > Bacillota > Clostridia > Christensenellales > UBA1242 > UMGS687. The sequence continues at coordinate 133,835 of UQVQ01000002.1, forward strand.
TCATAAACTGCGCTAATTCCAACAACCGCCGGAGCAACAAGCGAAACAATCTCCTCGAAATTTGTTTTTTGCGAAGATGAAATTTTCCTTGGAGTCATATTTATGTTAACATCTGGTGTTCCGTTAATGCCATTATAGTTCCCAAAGCAGCCGCAAAGGCAAAATGGGAAAATTAAAAAAAATAACAATAATGGAAAAAGTTTATGTTTCATATTGTTATTTTGCTTATTTTTGCGTTTTTTATTACTTATAAGTTTTACCAAATTCCAACTAGCGTTACAATTATTCCAATAATAATTACAGCAAGAAGAACAAGAAGAAGAATTGTTAGCGAGCGTTTTTGGCGATAGTCTTTATAATATCCTTTAACAATTCTTGGATCGCCATTTTCAAGTTGGTCTTTTGTTATAAGCCCATTATTGTATAGTTCAACAAAATATGTTTCAAGACCTTCGTCATATTGTTTTTTCATTAACTTCAAATTGTAGATTTTGTTATATAAGAAAAATCCCATGAAAAGAACAAATGCAACAGAAGAAACATAGGAAAATCCGTCCCAAACTTTTCTTAAAAGAGCCGAAGCAACTGCAACAACTGCCAAAATGCTTAAAACAACAATTTCCCAAACTCTCATTTTCATATTTTCTTTGTTTCCTTTAATGTTATTGTTCTGTTGAAAACCATCTTTTCGTCTGACGAATCTTTATCTAAACAGAAATATCCATTTCTAATGAATTGATATCTCTCATCAAAATTAACATCAAGCCCGCTTTCAATATAGCAGTTTTCCAAAACAATTTTACTGTTTGGATTAAGTTTGTAACCTTCAACAGCATGTTCCTGCCCTTCAACATCGCTTGCGGAAGATTCATCGATAAGGTTTTCAAAAAGACGAACTTCAATCTTATCCGCATGAGAAGGATTTATCCAATGGATTGTTCCTTTAACTTTTTTCGTGCAATCCGAACCAGATTTTGTGTCTGGCAAATACTCGCAATAAACTTTTGTAACATTTCCGTTTTCATCTTCGTCAAAGCCTGTGCAGCGAACAATGTATGCGCCTTTAAGGCGAACTTCTGCGCCAACATAAAGACGATAGAATTTTGGGTTTGGCTCTTTAATGAAATCTTCTTTTTCAATTAAAAGATGTTTTCCAAAATAGTAGGTTCTTTCGCCTTTGTTTTCTTCGCGTTGTGGATAGTCTTCAAGATAAACTTCCTCTTCTTTTCCCTCTTCATAATTTGTTATTTCAAGTTCCAAAGGATTTAAAACAGCCATAACACGGCGGGAAACTTGGTTAAGAGTGTTACGAATGAAATGTTCAAGGAACGCTGGCTCTAAAAGTGCGTTGCTTTTTGTTATTCCTGCTCCAACAACAAAGTCTTTAAGACTTTCTGGGAGAACTCCGCGGCGTTTGAGCCCGCGAAGGGAATATAATCTTGGGTCGTCAAATCCAGAAACAACTCCGTCTTGAACAAGTTTTTTAATAAATCTTTTCCCTAAAATTGCGCCTTTAATATAAAGGTTTGCATATTCAATTTGTCGAGGGTTGTTCCCTGTTTTGCAGTTTTCAACAACCCAATTATATAAAGGACGATGATCCTCAAATTCTGGGCCACAAATTGAATGGGAAACGCCTTCAAGCGCATCGTCGAGAGGGTGGGAGAAATCGTAGGAAGGATAGATTTTCCATGTGTCGCCAATGCGTTGGTGGTGGTTAAATTGAATTCGATATATAACAGGGTCGCGCATGTTCATATTTGGGCTTGCCATGTCAATTTTTGCACGCAAGCAGCGAGAACCCGCTGGGAAATCTCCGTTTTTCATTTTTTCAAAAAGTTCAAGGTTTTCTTCAACGCTTCTGTTTCGATATGGACTTTCAACTCCTGGCTCTGTTAAAGTTCCGCGTGTTTTTGAAAGTTCTTCTGGCGAAAGATCGCAAACATATGCTTTTCCATCTTTAATAAGTTGAACAGCATATTCATAGTTCTTTTGAAAATAGTCGGTTGCGTAGTGAATTTCATTCCAGTGGTATCCAAGCCATTTAACATCTTCTTGAATTGCATCAACAAATTCCTGACTTTCTTTTGTTGGATTTGTGTCGTCATATCTAAGGTTGCAAACGCCGCCATATTTTTGCGCAATTCCATAGTTAAGGACGATGTTTCTAACATGCCCAATATGCAAATATCCGCTTGGTTCTGGGGGGTGACGAGTTTGAATTGCTTTAACTCTGCCGTCGGCGATGTCCTTGTTAATAATTTCTTCAATGAAGTTTGTTGCTTCAACTTTTTCCATTTTCTTGCCTCTCTTTTAAGTGCTTTAATAAAAATATCATTAAATAAGATTAAAGTCAATAAAAATGCCTTGCGCAATTTAAAATGCTATGAAATTTAAGGATTTTGGGTTATAATAACAATATGGAACAATTGCTTATTATCGACGGAAACAGCATTATCAATCGCTCTTTCTACGCTCTCCCACTTTTAACAAACAGCAAGGGGGAATTTTCAAACGCAGTTTATGGCTTTGCAAACACACTAACCAAGGCAATTTTGGATTTAAAGCCAAAATATATTGCCGTTGCCTTCGACTTTGGAAAGAAAACTTTTCGAAATGAAATCTATTCGGACTATAAAGCAACGCGAAAGGGAATGCCTTCGGAACTTGCGTGCCAAATGCCAATTCTTAAAAATCTTCTTTCGTCAATGGGAATTTCCTATTTTGAAATGCAAAACATAGAAGCCGACGACATTATTGGAACAATCGCAAAAACACCGGGAGTTAAAAAAGTTCTCCTCTCGGGCGACAGAGATTTGTTCCAACTTCTCGACGACTCAACAATCATGTGGTTTCCTAAAAAAGGTGTTTCGGAAATTGACATAATAACTTCAAAAAATTTGGAAGAAAAATTTGGATGCAAACCAGAAGAAGTTGTTGAGTTTAAATCAATTCGTGGCGACGCTTCCGACAATATCCCAGGTGTTGTTGGAATTGGAGAAAAAGGTGCTTTCGATTTAATTAAAAAATATGGGACGCTTGAAAAAGTTTATGAAAATTTGAACGATTTTTCGCCAAAAATGCGCGAAAAACTTGAAAAAAGCAAAGATTTAGCATTCATTTCCAAAAAACTTGCAACAATCAACCGAAATGTTCCCCTTGATTTTAAGCTTGAAAATTTAACCTACACTTTCCCATATTCAAAGGAAACCTACAACTTTTTTGAAGACTATGAATTTAAAAGTTTGCTTAAAAGAAAAGACATTTTTTCGAATGAATTTGAACTTCCAAAATCTCATGAAAAAACTTTTGAAATTGTTAAAGTTGAAAGCGAACAAACCCTAGATAAACTTATTTCCTACATTAAAGAGGAAGGAAGAATTGCGTTCGATTTTCAAAGTGAGCCAAAAATTTCTTGTTCCCCAAATGTTTTATATTCTTTCTCGCAAGAAATTTCAATGTTCTCTTCTTCAATATCTTTTGAAACCGCGCTTGAAAAACTTAAACCAATTTTCGAAAACAAAAACATTGAAAAAATTTGTTACGATTTTAAAAAGCATTTGCACATTTTAAGCGCATATAATATTTCCCCATGCGGGGATGTTTTCGACCTTTCAATTGCAAAATATTTAACCTCCAACAAAGCAAAAATTGAAACCGACCCTCCTTTCTATTTCTTTCTTAAAAAAGAACTTAAAGAGGAACTTGAAAATCTTTCTTTAATGGATTTATACTCCAAAATTGAACTTCCTTTAACAACTGTTTTGTTTTCAATGGAAAAAGACGGGCTTAAAGTTGACGAAAACGAACTTTTGCTTTTGAAAACCTCGCTTGAAAGCGAACTTGAAAAAATAACTGAAAAAGTTGTTGAACTTGCGGGCGAAAGTTTTAACATCAATTCCCCAAAACAACTTGGGAACATTTTGTTTAATAAACTTGGGCTTTTAGCGAGAAATAACAAGAAAAATTCAACAAATGTTGAAATTCTTCAAGAAATTTCGCTTCAACACCCAATTGTTCCCGAAATTTTGAAATATCGCAAAATTCAAAAACTTCTTTCAACCTATGTTGAAGCGTTCTATGAAATTTCAAAAAGAGAAGGCGGATATATTCGAACAATTTTCAATCAAACTCTAACCGCAACTGGAAGACTTTCGTCAAGCGAACCAAACCTTCAAAATCTTCCAATTCGCGACGAAGAAGGAAAGAAACTTCGAAAAGTTTTCGTTTCGCGCTTCGAAGGCGGCGAAGTTGTTTCTGCCGACTATAATCAAATTGAACTTCGTTTAATGGCGCATTACAGCCAAGACAAAACCATGATTGCGTCATACAAACGAAACGAAGATATCCACGCAAGAACAGCGTCGGAAATTTTTGAAATTCCTCTTTCAGCGGTTTCAGCGAATCAGCGCCGCCTTGCAAAAAGTGTTAACTTCGGAATCATTTATGGAATAAGCGAATATGGGCTTTCCCAAAACCTTGGAATTTCGGTTAAAAAAGCAGCGGAATATATGAAAAAATATTTCGAAAGATTCCCCCGCGTTAAAGAATACATGAACGAAAGTATTGAACTTGCAAAATCTCAAGGATATGCAAAAACGCTTTTTGGAAGAATTCGTCCAATTCCAGAACTTTCCGCAGATAATTCTGCTGTTCGAAAATTTGGCGAACGCGTTGCAATTAACATGCCTCTTCAAGGAACAGCCTCCGACATAATTAAACTTGCAATGATTAATGTTTCAAGCCGAATTAAAAAGGAAAATTTGCAATCAAAACTCGTTTTGCAAATTCACGACGAACTTATTGTAGACAGTCCAAGCGAGGAAGTTAAAACTGTTAAGCAAATTCTTAAAGAAGAAATGGAAAGCGTTGTTTCTCTTTCAATTCCCCTTCCTGTTGAAGTTTCAAGCGGCAAAAATTTATATGAATGTTAACAAAAATGCAGCATTTTTTGCTGCTTTTTTATTTTTTGCAGTGTTTATTTTCTTGATCTTCGCAAAGTTTTTTTGAAATTATTGTTTGCATTGTTGCCGAAATTTGAGTTAAAACGCTTTTAATTAAATTAAGCTGGGAAATTGTTTTTCCTTTTGAAAGTTCAAGAGCAATTTGCGTTGAAATTAAAGCAAGTTTTTCTGGCGAACAATTTTCCATAATTTTATTTATGAACCTATGCTTCTTTTTCGTCACAAAATTTACTTTTCAGCTATAATAAATTCATGTGAATTTGTTAAGATTTTTAAAAAATACTATTGATTTTATATTACAAATATGCTATTATATCGTGAAAATTGGAGGTAAAAATATGTCATTTAAACATAACTTCACTCAAAACGATTGGGACAACTTAACCCAAACAACAAAGGACGACATTAACTTCGCCCTCAGCCAAGAACTTGACAGCATTGGAAACTTCGTTTTTAACAAAAGTGAAAAATCTGTTAATGCTTTAATTCAAATGGCCCAAAGTTTAACAAACCCAAAAACAATTGGAGCAATCCAAACAAAACAAGAATGGGCAACAACCGCAAGAAACGGAAAAGTTATGGAAAGCATCAAACCATATTCAAATGCTGGCTATTCAAGCCTTGCCGTAACACTTCCTTGGTGGGACGCATCAAAACTTCTTATTCCTGTTAAGAGAAATTATTCCGAACAAAACTGCTCCTTGCCACTTTCCGCTTCAAGATACAAAAAATTTGTTGAAAAAATTCAACCAACTTTTGGTCTTAAAGTTGTTGAAAATTCAAGCTACTCTTCCCCAACAACCTATGGAATTGAAAAAGTTAAGGAAGCTGCTTTCAAAAAAGCAGATGCAATTGTTCTAAATTGCAATAACGCAGTAACAACCGACTACGACCGCTTTGCAATGATTCTTAATTGCCTTGCAAAACAAGCAGTTGAAAATGAAGTTAAGTCTTTCAACAACGCTTCCTACATTGCTCTTAACGACAAAGACAAAGAAAATTTCAAAATTGCAACAGAAAAACTTGCAACTCTTGGACTTGCACGTGCAACAATTCTTGACGACAATAATCCCGCTCCGGCAAAAGCCCTCGACGATGCTTTGAAATTTGATTTTTTCCACACATTAACTCTTTTAGACGGGAAAAGAAACGACATTGTTAAATCAATTTCAACGCTCACAGAAACTGTTGTTGAATCAATTTGCAATAAACTTGGCTACACAAAAGAAGCAATTGTTGGCAACCTTAAAAACCTTGGATATAAATACACCCAAGAGCCAAAATCAGTTTTCGAAGCAATTTTCATGGCAGGAAACCTTGAAGCAATTGCAACTGAAGTTCAAGAAAATGAAACAACAAAAGTTGCAAAACAAAAAGCTCTTGATTGCGTTGCAAAAGCAGCAAAATCCGCTTCTCCATCTCTCATAAAGAAGATTATTGCCTATAAAGGAACTTTGGAAGCAGCAATAATTGATAAAAAAGATTACGAGAAATTCTTTGAATCCGATTCTCAAGACGTTATCACATTTGTTTTAGGCGAAAAACTTGAAAAAGCAAAACAAACTGGAAGAGGACAAAAGAAATATCAAACAGCAGTTGAAAAATCGCCAAAAATTGCACAAGAATTTTCGGTTAGGGTTAAAGCAATGTTAGGAAAAACATTCGAGCTTGCAAAATCAAAATCCGAAAAAGGCGAACTTAAAACAACAAGTGTTCCAAAACTTTTCAAAGAAGCAAACAACGAAGAAAACTCAAACAAAACACCTCACACAATTGCAAGAGAAACATTTAAAGAAACAGTTAACGATGTTGTTAAAAAAGCAAACGACGAGAAAAAGGCCGAAAGAAAAGCAAAGAAACAAACTGCTCAAAGCGAAGAAATGGGAAACTAATTCCTTTTGAATTAAATTAAACAAAGAAAACATACTAATTTTATGAGAAGATTCATAATTTTAGTATGTTTTTTTAGTGTTGTTGGTCTTGCTTTTGCTCTTCCAATAACTCTTTCTTATTCCTTCCCTTCTCCAAACTTAACAGTTTCGTCAAATAAGGTTGACTATGACGGAACCATTGAGCATCTTTTCACCCACTGTCTTCTTGCCTACCCTACTCTTGCTCTTTCCTCCGAAAACCCACTTAAAGATACATATAACAACAATTGTTTAACGCCAAGCGAATTTAAAGAAATTTTAAATCAACTTTATGAAAACAACTATGCTTTAATTGACATTAACAAAATTTTTGAAGAGAAAAACGGAAAGGTTGTTAAAAGCAAGTTGAAAATTCCAGAAGGCAAAAAGCCTTTTGTTTTAAGTTTCGACGATGTTATTTACGACGAGAAAAAAGCAAAACACGGAATGGTTGATAAAATTATTGTTGGAAACGACGGCGAACTTGCCTCTCAAACCGAAATAACTTGGGGGCTTACGCCAACAACCGACATTTCAAAAGAAAATGAGTTTATTCCAATTTTAGAACACTTTGTTAAAGAACATCCCGATTTTTCAATTGACGGCGCAAAAGGGACAATTTGTTTAACAGGTTTCGACGGAATTTTGGGCTATCGAACAAGCGACATTAACACAACAAATCGCCAGCAAGAAATTAACAACGCAAAAATTGTTGTTGAAAAACTTAAAGAAAATGGCTGGAATTTTGCGTGCCATTCCTTTGGACACTACCATATGAAAAGCATTTCGCTTGAAAAATTTAAGGAAGAAATTTTGCAGTGGAAAGAGCAAGTTGAACCCATAATTGGGAAAACACAAATTTATGTCTATCCATATGGCGAATGGGAACTTGAAAACGAAGACGGAACAATTTCGGAAAAACACAAGTTGCTTCTTGAAAACGGATTCAAACTTTTTTGCGGCGTTGGAATCAATCCATTTTTTTCAAATCTTCCCTATAACTCTTCGTTCAAAACACTTTTTATGGACAGAACTCCGCTTGATGGGTTCACTCTTAAAAATCGAGAAAAAGAACTTTCGCGTTTATTTAATGCAAGCGAGGTTTATGATTTAAAAAATCGAAAAAAATAATTTAAAAATTAAAAAACAGCATTTTTTGCTGTTTTTTTATGATTTTTTATTGTTTTTTTATTATTTTATTTAATTTAATTATTTTATTGCTTTTTTAATTTAATTTTTTCGTTATTTTACGAATTAAAAATTTATTTAATTAAAATTAGTCCGTCATAACAAATTCAACTTCTTTAATTCGAATTGTGTCGCCATCTTTTGCGCCAGCCTCATGAAGTTTATCCAAAATTCCGTCTTGTTTAAGACGGCGTTGGAAATAGGCAAAAGATTCCATATCGTCAAGAATAACTCCACGAACCATGTTATCGATAAGTCCGCCAGAAACACGGAAAGCGCCGTCTTCTTCTTGCGTTATTTGAAGAGAAGTTTTATCGCGCGCATCAAGTTCGAATTCCTCAACTTCAATTGGTTTTGATTTTGGAATTTTTTCAAGTTTTTCCCAAATTTTATTTTTTAAATTATCAAGATTTTTTCTTGTTATTGAAGAAATTGGAACAATATCATAATTATTTTTTAATTTTTTAATATTTTTTTCGAATTCTTTAATTTTTTCATTTAATTCTTCTTCACTTAGCAAATCAATTTTTGTTAAAACAATAATTTGAGGAAGTGAGGCAAGAATTTTGCTATAATTTTCAAGTTCTTTGTTGATTTTAACAAAATCATCAAACGGATTACGCCCTTCAAACCCAGAAATGTCGACCATATGGACAATAAGACGAACACGTTCGATATGTTTAAGAAACTCGTGCCCAAGTCCAACACCTTCGCTTGCGCCTTCAATAAGCCCAGGAATGTCGGCAATAACAAAGTTATTCCCATAGTAATCAACAACACCAAGGTTTGGAGTTAGAGTTGTGAAATGATAGTTCGCAATTTTTGGACGTGCGTTTGTTATTGTTGAAAGGAGGGTGCTTTTCCCAACATTTGGATAGCCAACAAGCCCAACATCGGCAATTGTTTTAAGTTCCAAAACAACTTCAAACATTTTTGTTTTTTCGCCAGTTTGAGCAAAATGTGGGGCTTGGCGTGTTGGAGTTGCATAGAAATTGTTTCCTCTCCCGCCGCCGCCGCCGCGCAAGATTTTAACAGGCTTATTTTCTTCAACGAGGTCTGCCAAAATTTTTCCTGTTTGGGCATCTTTAATTATTGTTCCGCAAGGAACTTCAATTTCAATGTCTTGCCCGTCTTTCCCAGAGCAAAGTTGTTTTCCTCCTCTTTCGCCGTCGCCTGCTTTAAATTTAGTTTTAAATTTAAAAGAATAGAGGGTTGAAAGGTTCGACTTTGCAACAAAAAAGACATCGCCCCCCTTGCCGCCGTTTCCGCCGTCCGGTCCGCCATTCATCGTTAATTTTGTTCTATGGAAAGAAACAGCGCCGTCGCCGCCGTTGCCTGCTTGAATTTTAATTTTTGCAACATCTAAAAACATATATTTCCCTGCCTATTTTTTTAAGTTGTTATAGTATAAACAAATTTCTTTTAATTTGCAATCGTTACATTGCGGATTTTTTGCTTTGCAATAATATCTTCCAAATAAAACCATTAAATGGTGGGTTTCGCTCCACATATTTTTGCAAAACACTTTTTTAAGTTGCTCTTCAACTTTTTCGGGGGTTTTCTCATTTGCAAGCCCAAGACGTTTTGAAACTCGAAAAACATGGGTGTCAACGGCAAAGGCATCTCCCCCAAATCCAACAGAAGTTAAAACATTTGCTGTTTTTTGTCCAACCCCGGGAAGAGAAAGAAGCGCGGAAAAGTTTTTTGGAACTTCCCCATTGAATTTTTCAACAAGTGTTTTGCTTGTTGCAATAATATTTTTTGCTTTATTATTAAAAAATCCGCATGGTTTAACAATTTTAATAACATCTTCGAGTTTTGCGTTTGCAAGGTCGAATGCAGTTGGATATTTTTCAAACAAAACTTTTGTTACTTCGTTAACGCGTTTGTCCGTGCACTGTGCAGAAAGAATGACGCTTATCAAAAGTTGGAAATTTGAATTAAATTCAAGTTCGCAAGCGGCATTTGGGAATTTTTCTTTAAGGCAGTCGTAAACAAATTTGCTTCTTTGCTCCATAAAAATATTGTATCACATTTTCCTTTACTTTAAAATTTTTTTATGATAAAATTAAAAATAATAAAACGGAGGTTTGATATGACAATTGATAAGGTTAAAGAACTTTTGGCAGCTCAACTCAACATTTCAAAAGACAAAATTCAAGACGATTCCAAACTTGTTGAAGACCTTGGAGCCGATTCATTGGATATGGTTGAAATGCTTATGACTCTTGAAGACGAATTTGGTGTTTCAATTTCAGATGAAGACGCCTTGAATCTTAAAACTGTTGCCGACATTGTTTCATACATTGAAAAATAAATTACAAAAACTATAAAAAATCCACTTTTTATTTAGTGGATTTTTTTTGTGCCTCATAAATTTCTCTTGCCGATTTTGAAAGTTCCTTAAAGAGTTTTTCGTCAAGTTTAACAAATTTGTTTTCGCATTGCATTTCCAAAATTGCGTTAAGCGCTTTCATCCCAAGCGATGTTATTGAAGGAACCGACGAAATTATTTTTGGAACGCGAAACGCAAAAATAAATTCTGGGCTTGCCTTGTAAGAATAATATAACTCCTCGCCTTTTGATGTTAAAACCTTTATAAATTTAACATCAAGGCTTTGCGAATTTTCGGTTATGTTTGAAAAGCAAACACCGCGTTTTAAATTTCCTTCCGATTCTTCAAAAAATTCAAGTTGCTTTTCAAGAGGATGGCTTCTTTGTTTTGCACGGCGAACAAAGTTTCCTTTGCCGTCGAAAATATACTCGCTTAGATAGTAGTTTGAAAAATCATCAAAAGTTTTTTCAATTTTTAAATATTGTTTTGAAACAACAAATTCCAATGAAATGGAACCGTCATAACTTTTCGCAACATATTTCGTTGCCTCATATCCCTCGCGTTTAACTTTTTTTTCTTGCCCGTTCTTATTAAAATTTTTTATTTCTTTTGGCGAATCGAATCCACAAGTTTTAATTAAAATTTGCTCCATTGAAACAGGAGCATTTCCGCCATAAATTGACAAAAACAAAACGACATCGGTTAAATCGGTTGCCAAAATTGGAACTTGCTTTCCAAGTTTATTTGAAATTGATTCAATTTTTTCAATTAGCTTTTCTTTTTGAATTTGCATCATTTTTATTATGAGAAAATTTAAAAAATTTGTCAAATGTTTGATTAAACATTAAAATTGTGATATATATTATTTAAGTGATGTTATATTGTTTGCTTAAACAACCCACGTTGCTTAGCGCAACAAACTTAATAAATCTAAGCACTTTTGATAATATAATAATTAGTTAAATAAATGGGAAAAAATAATAAGATGCGCAAAAACAAAGAAGAACTCAAGCAAGAAATTGAAAGATTTTCGCCAAACATCAACTTTGGTCTTTCAAAAGAACAAGTTGAACTTAGGAAAAGCGAAAAGCTTGTTAATAACACAAAGCAAAAAACTTCAAAGACATATTTGAAAATTTTTTTAGATAATATTTTCACCTTTTTTAATATGCTTTGGCTTGCAATTTTCATTGCACTTATTGTTGTTAAATCATATGAAAATCTTTTGTTTATTGTTGTTATTTTCTTTAACACCTTAATTGCAATAATTCAAGAAATTCGAAGCAAACATGTTGTTGAAAAACTTTCGCTTATAACTGCCCCAAAAGTTAAAGTTGTTCGCGAAGGTAAGGAAATTGAAATTTCTTCAAACGAAATTGTTCTTGACGATGTTATGATTTTAAGTTCTGGAAACCAAGTTCCAGCCGACTGTGTTATTTTGGACGGAATTGTTGAAGTTAACGAAAGTTTACTTACGGGCGAAAGCAAGTCCATTCGAAAAATTGAAAAAAACAACCTTCTTGCAGGAAGTTTTTTAACAAGCGGAAAATGTTATGCAAAAGCAGATAAAGTTGGAAATGAAAGCTATGTTCAATCGCTTGCAAAAGCTGCAAAAAACTTTAAACAACCAAACTCAAATCTTTTCCGCGACCTTAACAGAATCATTAAAGGAATTGGACTTTTCATTCTCCCAATTGGCGCGCTTGTTTTTTGCAATAATTATATTTGGGCAAAAACAGCAACAGGCGAAGCAGCCTCATCGGTTGGAAACCTTGCCGAATCTGTTAGCAGCACCTGCGGAAGCCTTGTTGGAATGATTCCAGCGGGAATGTTCCTTCTTATTTCCGTTGCCCTAACAGTTGGAGTAATTCGTTTAAGCGAAAAGAAGACGCTTGTTCAAAACATCTATTCAATTGAAATGCTTGCGCGCTCAAACGTTCTTTGCCTTGATAAAACAGGAACAATAACCGACGGAACAATGAAGGTTAAACAAGTTAAGTTTTATGGCGAAACAACCCAAAATTTAATCGAAAAAGCGCTCGCAAATTCTCTTTCACTTCAACCAACACAAAATTCAACTTCAAGAGCACTCATAGATTATTTCGGCTCTAAAACAAATATGCCTGTTAAATTTAACATTCCTTTTTCTTCCGAAAGAAAATACACCGCAACAACATTCAAAAGCGGCGAAACAATTGTTTTTGGCGCGCTTGATTATATTAAAGCAAATGCATCGAAAGAAGTTTTGAAAAACATCAAAGACGCAACTTCTGCGGGTTTTAGAACTCTTGTTGTTGCCTATTCAAAAAGCGAAATTAAAGGCGAAACTTTGCCAGCCGATTTGGAAGTTGTTGCAACTGTTTTAATTGAGGACACAATTCGTAAAGACGCCCCACAAACAATTAAATGGTTTAAAGATAACGGCGTTGAAATTAAAATCATTTCTGGCGACGATCCTCAAACTGTAAGCCATATTGCAGAGCGAGTTGGCGTTGAAAATGCAGATAAATTTGTTAACCTTGAAGGAATAAGCATTGAAGAGATTAAAAAACTTGCAAAAAAATTCACTGTTTTTGGAAGAGTTTCCCCAGAACAAAAACACGCAATAATTCAATCTCTTAAAGAAACAAAAGTTGTTGCAATGACGGGCGACGGCGTTAACGACACTCTTGCTTTAAAAGAAGCAGATTGTTCAATTGCAATGGCCGACGGAAGCGAGGTTGCAAGAAACATCTCGAACCTTGTTTTGCTTAACTCAAACTTCTCCTCTCTTCCAACAGTTGTTGAAGAAGGACGAAAAGTTATTAACAACGTTCAAAAATCGTCAACACTTTTCTTTATGAAAACAGTTCTTGCAATTTTGCTTTCCGTTTTCTGCGTTGCAATTCAAATTCGCTATCCTTTCTATCCAAAAAATATGTTCCTTCTTGAACTTTTTGTTATTGGAATTCCAAGCTTCTTACTTGCGCTTCAACCAAACAAAAATCTTATTCAAGGTGGATTTATTGGCTACGTTTTAAAGCACGGAATTCCATATGGGTTTATGATGTTTGTTGGCGTTATGAGCGTAACGCTTATGTGGAAATTCAACCTTATAACCCCAAGCGAAAATCAAACATTAACAACTTTAATTTTAACAATTTCTGGCTTCCTTAACCTTTGTGCGCTTTGCTTCCCATACACTCTTTATAAATCGCTTGTTATTGCCCTTTCGGCTGTTTGCTTAGGTGTTGCCGGCGGGCTTTTACCAGAGTTTTTTGGGATTGATGATGTAACAACAAACGTTTGGAAACTTGCGCTGATAATTTCATTCTTAATTTGTATAATTCACATAATAACACTTAATGTTAAAAGTTATTTAAAAAGGAAAAATAATTGAAAGTTTTAAAACTGAAACTTAATAACTATCGAAACTACTCTTCAATTGAGGTTTCTTTTTCGCCGGGAACAAACATAATTCTTGGGAAAAATGCCCAGGGAAAAACCAACCTTCTTGAAGCAATTTTCACATGCGCAATTGGGAAAAGTATGAGAGCCGTTCGAGATAACGAAGTTATTAAATGGGGCGAGGAAAACGCAAAAATTGAACTTGAGGTTGAAAAACGCTTCGGAAAATCTAAAATTGAAATATATTTCTTTAAAGCAGGGAAAAAAGCAATTAAAATCAATTCAATGCCAATTAAACGAATTGGCGAACTGCTTGGCGAACTTCGATGTGTTTTCTTCGCGCCAGACGAACTTAAACTTATTAAAGAAAGTCCAGAAGATCGCAGAAGATTTATGGACATATCTCTTTCGCAAATTTCAAAAACATACTTTAACTTACTTAATAAATATGAAAAAGTTATTTCATCAAGAAACAAACTTTTGAAAGATTTTAAAGATAAAAACAACTTCAAAAAAACTTCAAAAATCAACTTGGACAACTTTGAAGATTTCAAGCGTATGATTGGAGTTTATAACGCGCAACTTGCCGAATGCGCTTCGAAAATAACAATTTCAAGGAATAATTTAATAATAAGCCTTGCTCCATACGCAAAAAAAGCGCATAGATTTTTAACGAATAACCTTGAAGACCTTCAAATTGAATATCAAGGAACATTACAACTTGGAAACGAAATAATTTCAAACAATGATAAATTTGATGAAATTAAGCAAAAATTTATTTCGTTATATGAAAAAAGCCTTGAGAAAGACCTTTCCCTTGGCTACACAACAATTGGCCCACACCGCGACGATATTAAGGTTCTTGTTAACGAAACAGATGTTAAATCGTTTGGCTCGCAAGGTCAACAACGAACCGCTGCCCTTTCGCTTAAACTTGCGGAAATTGAAATCATTAAATCTCAAACGGGCGAAATGCCAATTTTAATTCTGGACGATGTTTTAAGCGAGCTCGACAAGTCGCGCCGCGAAAGGCTTTTAAAGTTTTGCAGTTTAACCCAAACCTTCATAAGCTCAACCGACAAGCCAGAACGAATTCCAAACGCAACCGTTATTAAAATTGAAAACGCAAAACGAATTTAGCCAAAGAAACTTGTTCTTCGGTTTCCGCAACTGTCATACGAGGTGCAGCAACTGTTGCAACTTCCAGATGTTGAGAGAAGAATTAAGAGCAAAAGAAGCAAAATGTTTGAATTAGTTGCAAGATCGGTGTCGGTTGCCGCTGCAATAATTCCAATTAACATAACAAGCAAAATTTCGTTTGAAAAGTTCATTTTTTAACCTCACTTCCAATTTTTGTTAAAATATGTCAAAAACCTCCAAAAAATAACTTGGCGGTTTTTCTTTTGCATTTTAAAATATCGATAATATATATGCAAAAAATTATTTATTTGTTAAGGAGAGAAAAAAATGGAAAGAAAATTTTTGCTTCTGTCGGAGAGGAGCAAAAAAGAAGTTCTAAACTATATGCCAAACGAAAGTTCAATAAGTAAACTTGCTTTGTTTTTCCAAAACTTTTCCGACGGAACAAGGCTTAAAATAATTTCTTGTTTAGCAATGTGCGATATGTGTGTTAACGACATTTCAACAATTCTTGATGTTAACCAAACAACAATAAGCCACCAACTTAAATACCTAAAATCTCAAAATATTGTTTCGTGCAAGCGCGATGGAAAAATCATTCTATATTCTCTAACAAGCAGCAAAGTTAACGACCTTATGCTCTCCGCCGTCAATGTTGTGTAGATCCTATTGAGGCATTTTTTAGAAAGTTTAAGATTCAATAATAAAAAAACCACGGACAAATTCCGTGGATATTTTTCTTTTTTTTATTATTTGAATGGGTTAAGTTTATAACGACCAATGCATGCGCAAATCATATCGTATAAATTCCAAAGAGCGCCAATTCCAACGCAAGTTAATAAAAATTTAACAAGCATAATTTTCCATGTTCCGCCCATATAAAGTTTGTCCAAGCCAAACCAACCAAAGAAGAAACAAATTAAAAAAAGAAGAAGTCTTGCCCCTGCGCTTCCTTGTTTGCTGCTTTTTGCTTTTTTTGCTGTTTTTGCCATACTTCCCTCCTACTTTTTATTTTATCACAAAATACTTTTAAATTCAAAATAAAAATATATTTTCTTTTTCAAATTTAAAAATTTGTAATGTTCTTTAGAATAGCAACTCCTCCAACAAAAAACTTTTAAGAAAACAAAAAATTTATTAAAAATTGTTGACAAACTATATTTAATTTGATAATATAACAAAGCATCGTTTGGGGGTATAGCTCAGCTGGCTAGAGCACCTGCCCTGCAAGCAGGGGGTCATCGGTTCGAATCCGATTATCTCCACCAACGATGGAATGTAGCTCAGTCGGTTAGAGCACCACCCTGATAAGGTGGGGGTCGGTGGTTCGAGTCCACTCATTCCAACCAAGAGCAAGTGTTTGGCGAAAGCCAAGCACTTTTTCTTTTGTCTAAAGAGCGTTGAAAGTTTACTTTCATAAGCGATTTTAGGCAAAGGAAAAATAGTTTGCAACGCAAACTTGCTCTTGACTGAAATATATCGCGAAAACCACAATTTTAAAAGACCCTAGAACTTATATCGAGCGAATGCGAGATATAAGGTTGGGGTCGGCGTCCGCTACGCGACTCCGTGCTGGCGCTAACGCTGGCACATTCGCGAGTCCACTCATTCCAACCAGAGATGCTAAAATACGAACATATTCGAGTTTATGCAAAATATCTATTCTTAATTGTTCGAAGAAACATAAAAAGCCAAGCGTTAACGCTTGGCTTTTTTAAGAGCCCTTGCTTTATATGAAACGAATTTGTTTTTCTCACCTTTTTATGTTTATCGTTACTTTAAAGGAGTTTTGGGTTGAAAGCGCAAGTTCTCCTCCAAGCTCAGCCGCGTTTAAGCGCATGCCTTGAATTCCCGTGCCTTCGTCAAATGTTTTAGCATTAAACTTTCCATTATTTGATATTTCAATTTTTTCGTTTGCAATTTTAACAAAAAGCTTAGTTGCGTTTGCATGGCGAATTGCGTTTGTTGCACATTCTCTTATAATTTTAATTAACGCTTTTGCTTTGTGCGTATCTTTTGGCATTTCGCCTGAAATTTTAATATTAAAGCCTATCATTTCAAAGGCTGTTACAATGGAATTTTGCAAATTTTGAGCCTCGGATATATCCTCATTATCAATTTCATCAAGCATTGTTTTTAACAAACTTTTAACATTATTTAGGTCAAAATTCTTTTCATCAATCACATCTAAAATGTGATGTAAAATAAACAACCTTTGACCGATTATGTCGTGCAATTTGCTTTTAAGTGTCAAAACTACTTTTTGTTTTTCAATTTCGTCAAGATTTTCAATCATTTTGAGAATTTCTGTTTGTTTTGTTTTAAGTTCGTTTTGTTTGTTTTCAATCTCAATGGTTGTTAAATATTCTTTTGTTATATCAAACGCATAAATTTGAGTTTTTGATTGCTTAATTCTTGAAAATGAATATACTTTGTTGTCTAAGAAAATCAAAATATTCTGCTCATCAACTATTTTGGAATTTTCTCTTGACTTAAGGCTTTGCCAAATTTCAAAAGAACTTTGATTTTGTTTAATTTTTAGTTTTTCAAGCAAATTTTTCATTGCAAGGTTTTCATAAACCACATTAAATTTACTTTCAAACATTACAGCGGTTTTAAGTCCATCTAGTGCTTCTTTTAAAGAATAATAATTTATGTTGCTTTTTAGTTTAGTTAAAGAGTTTAATAAACTTGTCAGCGATTTTGCAAATAGATAAGCAACGCCAATGAGTATAAACACAACTGAAAGTGTTTCATTTGCATATTTCCAAAATGGCAAAAGCATAATTAAAAACGGAAAATCTATTGCAAGTTTATAGTCTTTTTTTGCTAGCATTAGCGATAACTCAAACACCAAAATTAAGGCACTATAATACGCTAAAATCTCACAAAGTGGCGTGTTTTTAAAGTTATAGAATATAAATGCCCAAATAACGCAAAGAGCAATATTTAATACTCTGCAAACAACAAAAAGATCAATTTTAAGTTTTCTATTAGAAAACATTTCACAAAGCAATGTAATTGTCATAAAAATTGTGCTGATAAATAGCAAAACAACCATAAGAGACTGCATTTCGTTGTTTAACATGGATAAATAACTCATTTTGTTACCTCCTTAAAACAAACGATTGTGCCGTCGTCTTCCAAAGTGAAAATATATTCCATTTTATATTCATTTGGTAAATTTAGTTCTGGTTTTTCAAACCTTATATCATCAAAAGTGATTTCAAATTCCCAAACATCTTTCTTTTTGATTGTTAGCCAAATATCTAGGTTTTCTTTTTTAATTTTTGTAAGTAATTCGTTGTAAATATCATAAAATTTGTTGGCAATGCTTACTGGAATGGGTTTTTCATCAAGCCCAATGCCAGCGTTTATATTAAGACATTTAATGTCATTAAAACTCTCGTTAAACAAAAGTTTTAATTCGTCTTTTGTGATTTCTTGCTTTTGTTCAGCAAGAAGAATAAGGCTTGTTTTTCGTTTTAAGTAGCCCACAATGATTTTTATTTCATTTAAAGTTTCTTTTGTCTGTTCTTTGTTTTCAGTGGTTATGGTTTCTGGCAAATTGTTTGACAATTCTTCAAGCACATTTTTCTTGTTTTTTATTTGTTTTTCCACTTTATCTAAAAGCAAAGCGTGTTGTTTAATTTGTTTTTCTTTTTGCAAAACTTCTTTTTTGTTTTCCAAAATTTTGTTTATATATTCAATTTTTTCATTTTCAGTTTTTAGTTCTTTTTGCAAGGTTTTAAGCTTTCCAACATCATCAAGCACCAAAAGTGTACCAGAATTTAATTTTTGCTTTTGTAAAAGCATATTGCTATTTGCTTTTTGCTTGCGATATTGCGTGTTTTGATATTCGATATCTTGCATTTCATTCACTATTGCAAGTGGCACATTGCATGTTTCAAAAAACTCAAAGTATGCCCCACTGTTTTTGACAAGCCCACATTTTAGTGAAACATAAACAAGAATTGTTCCTAAAATTGTGTAAACAAGTGTCATATCCGAAAGATATGGAACATATAGGTCGCCAACCACATACACAATGCTATATGCAAGCACTAGCAAAATTACAAGACTTGGCAAAATCTTTTGCTTTATGGTCGTTTTTTTGTTTGAAAAAGTATAAAACAATACAATGGTTGTTAAAATTTCAATAAAAATAAAGGCATAGATAATAAAATAGCCAAGGTTGTATTTATAATCTCCCACATGATTTCCTGTCACATCATCTGGAAAAATAAACACAAACTCGTGAAAATCGTTTGTTAAAACAAGCAATAATAAAAGTAGGGATATGGCAAGCGAAATTATTGCAACAACCTTTTTGTATGTTTTGTTTTTAATATAAATCTGATTGTTTGTGATAAACCACATTGTTGGAATAAATAGCAAAGGAATATATAACAAATACCAAGTATAATCGTTCTCGTCATTGAATCCCGACACTTTGTCAAATATTTTTATTCCCAGCCAGAACGCAAACAAGCAAAACAAAATGATAAAATATATTTTAGTTTTTTTGTCTATGATTTTAATAATGCTGTTAAACATAACAACAGCCAAGAGTATCGCCACCAAACAATAAATTAAAACATCGGCTTTTCGGTTAGTTTCGCTTGCATCAGTTTTCCCAAAAAAGAGTGCAAAAATAATGCAAAGCAAAACGCCAAACATAATCCCACCAACAATTAAATTCCTTTTGCAAAATATTTTATTCATATATTTATTATAGCATATTTATTTCTAATTTGAAGTTCTTTTAAGAATATATTTAAAAAAAGAGCCGTCCTTTAAGAAGAACAGCTCTTTTTTGTTAAAACACCAGTGTATTTATCTGCTTTCCATTGTTTTCAAATCGTTTCATTCTATTAGACAAGACTTGCGCTTACCGTCACACCCGTTTGCTTTGTTGTGGTATAGATGACGATATAATATGTTCCTGCTGCAGGTGAGCTGTAATAGGTGTCGCTGTCGCCTTCTTGTTTTTCAACAGGGTTGCCGTTTGCATCAAGGAATTGCCAGGTCAGACCGGTTGCAGGAGATGCACTAAGTTGCAAATCTGTGCCGTAGGAACCTCCCTCCAGCATTTCATCTGTCAACGTAAGCTTGAAATAGTTGTACTCGTTGTTCCATAATGCTACATTTGTTTTTGAGAAAGTCCCTTCACTGTATTCAAGAGTTTTGTATGGGTTTGAAGGATAGTGTGTGACTACCATCTCATATTCTCCTGGAGTGACAAAAGGCATTTCAAGATATTTGACGTCATTTTCCATCAATTCTCTGACGATTTCTGGAGTGTCGCTCGAGATTTCCACCGCCCCAAATTGACCAGCTGCTCGAGTGAACATACCAGTTTTAATAAGTTTTTTGTTTGCATCATAAATCTTGGCTTGTGCGTGAGTTGTATCTGTTTGTTGCAAACCGCCGCCGACTTTATTCATATTTATCCAGTAGTAGCCGTTTGCGAAACCACAATCCTTCACTTCATAGCGGAAGTAATAGGTGCCCGCCTCGGTCACTGTAAACTTAGTGTAAGTTTGTTCGTCATCTTTTTCCACATAGTTTAAGTCGATATAGTTATAAGTGACTGGTTCTGTTTTTGTTCTTTTGCAAACGGAGCAGGTGTAGGTTTTTTCACCATTTTCTAGAAATGTTGCCTCTTTTGTAATAACGCCAGCGTCCCAAGTGTGCTCTGCTTTGTCAAGTATTTCTTTGCAATTTTCATCTTCGCAAACATGCCAATGATATGTTTCGTCACTTAACCATTCTGCTGATGCTTTGTGACTATGTCCACAAGCTGTCAACATCAACATTGCTGGGACAATTAAACATATTGCAAAAACGAATGTTAATAAAGATTTTTTCTTTGTCATTTTTTATTCTCCTTTTATTTATTTTGTGAAACAATAAGGAGAAAATGACATTTCCTTATCTTCACAGTTAAATTATAGCATATTATATTCAAAAAAGGCTGGGACTTAAGTCTAAACTTTTGTTCAAAAAAAAGGACAAAAGTCCTTTTTTTGTATTATTGTTTTATTCCATATCCAGTGCGGTATATTTTACACTTTTGCAGATAGTTTTATTACAACACTGGTTTTAGCACTAATTCGTTTTGTTATTGTTATAACTCTTTTATCTGCACTAAATTTATACTCGGCACTTAAGTAGTCATCAGTAACTCGATTAAATTTGTTTTCAGCATCTTCTTGGGTATTGTAAAATTCTATACAGTTATCTTCATTTATAACATAGAACCATCCATCATCGGATTCACCACCAGTAGAAATCTTAACGCCACCATTTTCATCAAAAATAAGAACAAATGTGGAAAATACTGCTTTTGCACTTTCTTCACTTCCACCTTCTTCTATTAGAGTGTCTTTGTCATCACCCCAATTGATAGTTATATCGCTTTGTTTGTTTACAACAGTGTAAGTTACTCCTTTTTCGCTGATTGGTTTGTTTCCACAAGCGGTCATCATAAACATCGCCGGAATGATTAGGCAAAGGGCTAAAACAAAAGCCCATATTGATTTTTTCTTTGTCATGTTTTCTCCTTATATTTAAATTTTTGTGAAATACAAGAAGAAAATCTATCAATCTTCTTTTTCACATTTTTATTATAACATAATACCCTCAAAAATGATTAGGACTTAAGTCTAAACTTTTGTTCAAAAAAAAGGACAAAAGTCCTATTATCTTGTGGGGCTTTTATGATATAATATAAAAAATAAATACTTTTGGGAGCGAAAATGGATAAAATTAAAGTATTGCTTGTTGAAGACCAAGATTTGCTACTAGACGGAATGTCTTTGTCGCTTGAAGCGAGTGGCGAAATTGAAATTGTTGAAAAATTTAAGGATATTGCAGACTATTTTTATATTGAAGATAGAAAAAACATTGATGTAATTTTAACCGATGTTTGCTGCGCGAATAATCACAATAGCATAGACTATATAAAAGAAATTAAGCAAGACAACCCAAACATTAAAATTATTCTAATGACATCTGTTATGGAAATAAGTTTTATCGATAGAGCCAAGCAATCTGGTGCAGACAGTTTCGTATATAAAACTATACCAACCAAAGAACTAATCACAATTATTCATAGTGCTATGAATGGATATGGCACTTTTCCAATAAGCAAAAGAGAAGAAATTTCTTTTTTGAAAAATTTAACTGACAACGAACTAAATATTGTAAGGCTATATTGTCAAGGCAATAATCGAAAAGAGATTGCACAAAAGATGTCCTTTTCTGAGTCCACAATTAAAAACTCAATAACACTAATTTTAGAAAAAACTGGTTTTGCGTCAATGTCTAAATTCGCAATTTGGCTAATGCAAAATGGATTTATTATTTAAACAAATATAACAAAACCAACTTTTTATATTAAATTATTAAAATTTGAGTGAAATATTTATTTTCTTTTTGAATTTTTTATATCAAAAGTTTAAACAAAAAACATTTTTACATAAAAAAACACCTTTTGAGGACCAGCCTGCAAAGGTGTTTTTAAATTTATATTATTTATGTTAATTAAAAGATTTAATATCGCTTAATGAGCCTGCTTTATAGCCATCGAAACTTGGGAATGGAATGTTTCCATCTCTATCTCCCCAGTATTCGGAAAGGGTTATGCTCATTCTGCCTTTCATTGAAATTGAACTTCCTGCTGCGCCAGAACCTGCTGTTGTTGAATAGTCGCCTTCAACTCTAACTTCTTTAATCATATAGCCATTGTTCTCACGATGTTGTGCGTCCACGTTGACATATACAACAACATTTGTCATTGAACCATATGTGATGTTATCGTTAAACTCAACTTTAAATCCAATGTTGTTTCCTTTTACGCAAATTTGGAAATTTGCAGATTCAAGATTGTTTTTAACGAAATCAATGATCGCTGTGTCGTCGCAAAGTTTGTCTAATTTCCCAACACTTTCTAATGCAGCATCTGCGTTGATTTCTTCAATCATTAGTTTTTGTTCACTGATTTGAACTTTTGTGTGGTTAGATTCAATTGTCGTTGGCAAAGTATGTACATAAAGATTATTATTTTTAACATACGATTCCGCCGTCATCTTGCCTTTCATTCCAACAATGTCGTAGTCCACAACAGTTTTTAATCCGAGTTGATTTCCATCAACTGGATCCAATCTAATGATTGCGTTTGTTAAAGAATTCATTGAATACTTTGTTTGATATCCTTCTGGTCCAACCATTCCTTCTGCGTTTGATTCAACGGTAAGACGATAGCCACCAGCCATTGAACTAACTCTTGTGAAATCTCCCTTTCCCGTTGTTTTTTCAACAAACTCCTCCGCTGATGACGATGTATATCTTTGGTTTGTGTTACATGTTGCCTTTTGTTCAAGTTCTCCGCCGCAGCCAGTGAGTGCAAACATAACTGGAATTAAGAACACCACTGAAAAAAGCAAAGCTAAGATACTTTTTGACTTTTTAGTTTTCATTTTTACCTCCTTAACTAATTTGTCATAAGTATGATAGCACAATTAGATTTCATACACAACAAATTAAACAAAAAATTTGTTTAAAAAATATGTTTTTTAAAAAATGTTGACGTTTATACATAAACTTATTAAACATTTTAAAAAATTCTGGTTGCTCTTTATATACTGCTTGTAAGGGAGAAGTTTACCATGAGAAAAAACAGATGCTGCGGAACTTTAAATCCGCTTAACAGTCAAAGCAGCAATCCAAATTCGATTATCTCCGTGGTTGGTTCAATTGGAGCAACAGGACCAACTGGAGTAACTGGCCCAACCTGAGCAACTGGCCCAACCGGAGCGGATGCATCGCTTAAAATGCGCCACGCCTATCTCGTTACCTACGCCCCAAATCCAACCGACGAAGGAATTCGAGTTGAAAGCAAGGAGCGCTTGCCTATCACAAGAATTGAAATGGATCCAAACAACTATTTAACGCTTAACACAGCCGACAACACGTTGCAATTTAATAAGATTGGTTGGTATCGAATCACAATTGTTGTAAGCGCCTACACCAACTATGCAGACAATCAAGCCTTTAATCCCGACACAGACTTTGTTTCAGTTGGATTTTGCGAAACAGGAACAGACAACATTTATATTGGAGCCAGCCAATGGATCTATGACGAATTTCCAATCCCAATGTTTGCGCAAGGCATAATTTCTGTTCCTGACCCAAGAGCAACCTATGAGATTATTAACACAACAAAAAGAGAATTCTATCTTTTAACTCCAAAACTTGAGCTAAGCGCAACAAAATCCTATTTCACAACTCTTCCTGTTTCTGTTGTTATTGAATATTTGGGAAGAGAATAGAAAAAAATTAGATTTATGTTAAATTTTCACAATTTTTGTTAGAATTCTTAAAAGTAGAAATAATAATGTAAGAATTCTTTAAAATATAAGTATGGAAATTAAAGAAAAAATTGGCGTTTCAATTAAAACCTGCCGTAAAAATGCAAAACTTTCGCAGGTTGAGTTGGCATCCAAAATTGGAGTTACTCACGCCGCAATAAGTTTTTGGGAAAATGGGATTAACATTCCAAATGTTGAGGATTGTTGGAAAATTGCCGATGCGTTAGGGCTTTCAATTGACGAGCTTGTTGGAAGAATTTAAAAAAAGAGCGATATGCTCTTTTTTTATTCCTTTTCGCAATTTATAATTATGTTTGCAGAAGAAAAAGTTTCCTTAATTCCAACAATAAAAATTTTTTTAACACACATTTTAACAAAAGAAAAACCTTACATTTCTGTAAGGCTTTCTTTCGTTATTCAAACCAAATAACTCTTTCGTCGGTTGCTAGGGTTATCATGTCAACAAGCCAAAGGAATGGGAGTCCAACAATAATAATTATTATTCCCAAAACAACCCCTAATGTGTTTTTGCTTTCTGCACTCTTGAAAATTCTGTAGAGAACCCAAAGGATGTCAAGAACAGGTAAAGCAAGCAAAACTTTAGCAACTTTCGAAAATCCATCGAATGCGCTTACATATGATTTCATAAAAACCTCCTATGTGTATTATATAACACTTTTGACAAAAATAGCAATGTTTATCAAAAATTTTTTAAAATTTTTTCTTTTACTTTTTAATAACAAAATAGTTAATTTCGCCGTTTGCCTCAAAAGCATAATCCGTAACACCAAGATCACGAAGAGAATAAACAAAACCGTCTGTGTGGTTAGCGTCCCCAATTAACGCATTAACAAATTGCGAGCCAATTTGAAGATTGATTTCTTGGGCAGTTCCTGTTCCTGCAATTAAATTTATTGTGTTTAAAAAGCTTGTTGTTTGTTCTTGTGTTAAGTTGTTAATTGTCATTCCAACGCTTTCAACTGTATAGTTAAATTCCCCTTCGCCTTTAACAACAGAAACGGTTGAAGAAATATAAAGCGTTGAAGGAATATATTTTTTAAACCAACTTAATGGAAAATCTTTCATTTTTTCTTTAATTTGAGAAACATCAACTTTAACAACAAAATTAACATCAGCGCTGTTCCCCTCAATGCTGCTAAATTTAACTTGAATTAAATTTGCTTTAAGCGTTGTTTGTTCGTCAAATTTAATATCCATACCTTCGCCACACGCAATTTTTGCAATGGCGCCAAGTTGTTTATCGGTTAATTTGAAAGATTCTTTAATGTTTATTCCAACTGGCTTTGAGATTTTAAAACCTTCTTCCTCATTCCCAACAATTAACCCATCAATTTGCGCGTTAACAGTTGTTTGAGCCGATGTCATATCGCTGGCTGTAAATTGGTTTGGAAACATCTTTTCTTCATCAACATTTTCTTGGAGCTTTTTAATTTCTCCAATCGTTCCCAAAACGCTAACATTATATTTTACTTTAACGAAAATGCACGCGCCAGCAAATGCTAAAGCAATTATGATAATAATTGATAAAATTGCGATTATAAGTTTAACCCACCAAGGTTTTCTTGCTTTTTCCATATTTTCTCTCCTTTTTTCTTTTAAGAAATTATACCACTTTTGATTACAAAAAACAACAGATAAATTTTTATTTGTTTAAACTTCTCAATGTTTTAAAGCAATTTGTTCCCAAAAACGGGGCGCGCCATTCTAACAAAACTTGAATTCCTAATAATTTTTTATATTTTAAATGATTTTATTCGTTTTAAGTATAAAAAAACTCTCAAGAAGAGAGTTTTTAAATTATCTAAGTTGCGAGTTAATTGCCGAGATTGCCGAGCTGTAGTTTCCGCTGTAATCAAAGACATAACTTATTGATGCGGTTGCTTCGGCATTAAATCCTCCGCGGCTTATATCATAGTTTTCAACGGCTGAAATTGAAGAGATTGTTCCATATGCTTTATCAATTTTAACCGTCAAGGTTATTGCTTTCATCGAAGGAGCCGCTCCCCCATTTGCTGTCATATTTTTAACATAATTTTTCCAGCACGCAGCATTCAATGTTACAGAAACTGTGTAGTATGATTTTCCTGGGTCGTCTTTAAGAAGAGGAATTGTTTTAATTGCAGCATTCATGTCATAAGGAACTGCATTTGGCAAAATTCCATAAACTGAAAGATATTGTGCTGTTGTTTGGGTTGTTAAACCATTTCTTTTAATAGCAATGTTTGAGCCTTCAATCTTTTTAAATTCTGTGTAGTTTTCGCCTTGTCCTGCTGGAACTGCACTTCCGTCGGCAACTGTTTTAATGTATGATTTTCCGCCAACGTTATAAATCCATTCGTTAACTTTTTGAACCCCGCCAATGCTTCCTGCTTTTGCATCAACTGCTTGGCTTTTTGTTATTCTGTGGTCATATTTGTTTAACATATCGAGCGCATAACTAAGGGCTTGCGCACCACTTGTGAAACTTGGGTTTGTTTTAGTCATTCCGTTTTGGTTGTTTTCCCCTTGGTTTGTGTTGTCCTTGGAATCTGTGTTCTCGCCATCTTTGTTTTTGTTATCTTCGCCTGTTTCCGCATCTGCTTGGTCAATTGAAGTATTATGTTTAGGCGATGTGAAATCTATGGTTGAAAATGCAACAACAATGCTTATAAGAGCAAGCGTGATGCATACTATTATATTAAATTTTTTCTTACTATAACTCATTTCTTTTTCCCCGAAAATTGTCTTTTCCTAAGTATTTATATGATTGATAATTTGAGTATACAATAACTTATTCATAATGTCAACTGTTTTTGCATAAATATTCATTTTCTATTCAATATTTTTAGTTCATTCCAACACGATGGCGCATATCTGCAACATCTTTTGAAATATCTTTTGTGTAGTTATATTTAATGAAAACTTTTCCCTTCGCCTGAATATTTGCTTTAATTCCGTTATAGTTATAAACAAGAGAATAGCTTTCGGTTGAATCGAAAGAAATAAATCTTCCAGTTGCCTTGCTAATCTTAATTACGATTGTGATTGAAGAGATTTTTGGCAAGCCATCAACATTTCCAACAACATCTTTTAAAACAGTTTGATATGTCCTCCAAGACTTTGAATTTAAGATCATTTGAACTTCATAATATTTCTTTGTTGGATCGTCTTTAAGATAGGCTTTTGCCGTGTTTTTATTTATAATATAAGGAATTTGATAGGTTGTTATCTTATATTTATCAATGTCTTCTTGAAGCGTGTGTCGGTTATTTTTAGAAAGCTGAACCATTTGGTTAACCATGTCAAAACACGTGTAGGAAGTGAATGTTTTTCCCGCTCCAATGTTAATTCCAAGATTTCCAACATCAATAATCGTTTGAACGCTGTTAATAACATAAATTTCTGTTAAGTTATCGTAAATTTTTCTTTTGCCGGTATAATCAACCGTAACTGGAAATTTTTCAGCATCGCCATGAACCGTCCAAAGATATTCGCGATAGCTTTTCGATTTCTTTTCCATTTCTAATGCGTAGTTATATGCTTGCCAAGCGTTTTCAAAAACAATTTTAGTTGGAAGGGTTGTTCCTCCCTGGCTTGGCAATTCCTCCTCATAATCATCTTGATTATTGTCGTTGTTTTGATCAGGGTTGATTGTTGTTTGACTTTCTTCTGCATCGGTTCTGCTTATAAGCGAGTTAAAATCTATCAATGAAAGGCCAACGGTTATGCAAATAACCGCCAAAATAAATGCCACATATGCGTTTAGTTTCTTAATGCTTAATTTCACCTTTTCTTCCTATGTATATATTATATTTTTCAATTTCGTGCTTATTATGGCATTAAAATTTTGCTTCGTCAAGTGTTTTTCATGAATTTTGCATATTTATGCATTTTTAACTTGCAAAATCTTCTCTTGAACATACTTTTCAAGGTCTTTGCCTTTGCGATAGTCGGCTTTGCAAATTTTGTTACATCTTCCATACTTTAAAAGTTCATTTGCAACTTGGCTTGTTTCGCCATAAACAGCAATTGAAAGGCCGCCTTTTTGAATTGTTGTTTTCATTCCCGGAACATCGGTGAATCCGTCGCCAATATAAATCATATTTTCATACTTAACCGCTCTTTTCTCTTTTGGGAAATAGCCGTTAAGCAAATCGTCGTCGATATTATTTAAAAGTCCGCGGTTAATTCGATAGATAAACTGTGTTTTGTTTGTGTAGTTTATGCAGCAAAGAGGCCAATCGGCAACGCCGTCTTTATTATAGTGATAACTGCTTGCGAAAATTTTCTTAAAATTTTTGGCAATTGGACTTCCTTCAATAATTTCCAAAATCCCAGAACTAATTAAATAGTGCTCAACTTCAACCCCGTTTTCCTTTCCAAATTTGTTAATTCTTTCAAACCATGTTTCAACACCTGGAAAAAATCGAATGTTCTCCCCCGCCGCTGAAAGAATTTGTTTTGTTAAAGGTTTCCCACACTTTTTTGCGTGCTCACTTAAAAAATATAAATAAGCTAAATTGCCTTCCATATTTATTACGCGGGCTTGTTGGTTAACTTTTTTAAAAAACTCGTCGTTTAAATTATATAAGTCGAAAAGTCCAAAGTTTGGCGTGTCCTTAGGGCAAAGCGTGTAATCGAAATCATAGATTATTGCAATTTTTTCCATACATACATTCTATTATAAAAATTCAAATAAATCAATAAATTTTTATTTTTAACAAATTTATGTTATAATTATTTTGATGGAAGACATTGACCTTATTCGAAAAGCAAAACAAGGCGATGAAACAAGCCTTGAACTGCTCCTTGCAAAATTCAAACCTCTTGCCTGCAAAATTGCAAGAAAATATTTTCTTGCTGGGCAAGACGAAGAAGATTTATATCAAGAAGCAATGATTGGGCTTTTCAAGGCGGAACAATCTTTTAACGAAACTGCTGGGCAAGATTTTAAAAGTTTTGCAACACTTTGCATTAACAGGCAAATTCAAACCGCTGTTAAAAACTCAAATCGAAAAAAGAACAAAATTTTAAACGAGTCGATAAGTCTTAACAACCAAGGAGGGATTGACGTTTATGAAAGCGATGACGAGGAGCAGTTATATTTCATAATTCCTTCTTCCTCCCCTTTGCCAGACGACGAACTTATATATAAGGAAAAAGTTGATGAAATTAAAAACGCAATAGATCAAAAACTTAGCACTTATGAGCGCAAAGTTCTTTCGCTTTATCTTAAAGGTTTAAGCTATAAAGAGATGGGGCAAATTCTCGAAAAAGAAACAAAGAGCATCGAAAATTGTCTTTCAAGAATTAAATCGAAACTTTCATATTTAAAATAAAAAAATCGCTTTTTAAGCGATTTTTTGTTGTTTTCTACGCATTTTTTATAAAATTCCCCAAATAAAGGTTGAAATTGTTGCAAGAGAGCCAAGAACAATTGTTCCCCAAAAGAAAACCTTATCAAGCGAAGTTGGCTTAATTTCTGGCTCCATATAAAACCCTAAAATTTCGTATGGGATTTTAACACTCATCGTGTTTTTCATTGCATTTTTCGCAAAAATTATTGGTGGTTCATTAAAGTTAACTTGGCTTGATTCTGGAAGAATATCTTTCAAAACTTCTTGTCGCATTGCCAAAAGCGCTTGGCGCTCGGCATATTGCATAACAGATTTTTGAGCGTTGATTTTAAGAAGCAAACTAATTAAATAAACCAAAAGCAAAATCAAAAGCGAAAGGATTGCAATTATGAAAAGAATGCTCGTGAAGAAGTTTCCGCCAAGCACATAAGTTGTTATGTTGGAATAGAAATTCGCTCCAAAAATCCCCTTTGATTGCGCAAAATCAAGATACACGTTAATTGCATTGTTCATAAAATGGATTATAATTCCTGGAACAAGGCTTCTTGAATAGAGCGCAACAACGGCTAAAACAACCCCAATTATTGTTGCGTAGAAGAATTGTCCAATGTTAAGATGAATAAGCCCAAACATGAGCCCCGTTAGAAGAACTGCTTTTTTGAAACCAAGTTTCTTATACGACGAAAGAAGCATTCCGCGATGGGTAAATTCTTCGCAAATTGCTGGGAGAACAGCAACAGAAAAAAGCGAAAAGAAAAACGTTCCCCATGTTTGTTCTCCGCCAGCGGAAGACGCCGTTCGATAGCCAAACATACTTAAAATGTATGAAAAGAATGTGCTTATGAAAATGTTGAGAATGAAAACAACAAGCCCAATTAAAATTGAAATTAAAACAACTTTAAAACTGACACCTTTAAACCCAAAGTCGTCCCATGTTTGAAAAGGTTTTTTCTTATTTAACTTCGAAAAAAGAAGCCAAGGCAAAAGGAACATTAGCCCAACTTGAACAATGACTGTTAGAATAAGGTCTGCCGAATTTCCAAGGAACGAAAAAAGATTCATTGCCGTGCAAATTCGCAAAACAACAAAAAGAACCATTATTATGAAATAAATTAAATTCGCGCTGAATAACTCGTTATGTTTTTTCACTTTTTTCCTACTTTATCTATTATATAAAAATTTTTAAAAAATAAAACTTCCTAGCCAAGGAAAGTTCCAAGGCACCAAATCAAAACAGAGATTCCAAGCCCAAGGAAGAAAAACAAAGTTGACGCTTTACTTGAAAATTTCTTGTTTAACCCTGAATTAACAACATTATATGTTTCATTTGCCGAAATCTCTTCAGTTTTACCCTTCCTTTCGCTAACTCCTCGAAGAATAAGCCAAAGAACAAGCCCTGCCAAAATTGCAACCAGAAAGGATATTGCAATTAAATTTGGCGTGAAAACTTCTGTTTCGCTAATCCCTTGCCGAACTGCAATATAATTATAGACAACAACAGTTGCGTTGTTAACAAAGTGTGTTACCATACTTGCAACAATCGACCCTGTTTTGTAAACAACAGCCGCAAGAACAAGCCCAAGCGCAAATTGATAGAAAAATTGCATTGCGCTTCCGTGGGCAAGAGCAAAGAACAAAGCGGAAATGAAAATTGCGGCAACATTTCCAAATTTTCTAAGCCCATTAAAAACAATTCCGCGGAAAACAAGTTCTTCGCAAATTGCCGGCAAAACAGCAAGCAAAAGAAGATTTAAAACAAGCCACCCCGCATTTGTTAAAGGAAGAGGCAAACTCCCGTCTGGGTTATATCCAATTTGCTTCATCAAATATGTTAAGTAGTTAATGAGATAAAGCGAGCCAAAAAGAGTTACAATTGCAACAACAATTGACATAATTAGGTTAATCCACCCAAACTTAAATTTGATTAACCCAGCTCTGGCATAATTTGTTTTTGCAACCTTGTTATAAACAAAAAAAACACCAAGCAACGAACTGTTAACAAAAAGAATGTAAAGAGAATATAAAAGAGGGCTTTGCGTGAAACTTTCAAGCCCTTTTGCCGCTGCAATTGGCGAAAAAATTAAATTTAAAATCATTCCAACAATAATTGGAACAACAATTGCAAAAAGATAGGCAAGCCCCCCATCAAAATCTGTATAGAAGTTTCTTTTGTTTTCGTTCATAGAGATAGTATATCAAACTTTTCAAATAAACACAAGATATATGAAGAAAAACAACGGCAAATTTAAGCCGTTGTTTCTCACGAAATGAAGTTAGTCTGTAAGCCGAGTTCTGTATTTGATGGTCATCTATCTAGACACATTGTTTCCAATATGTTCAAGCGGTGTTATTAAGAAGCGGGCGAACAACCCATGCGCTTCTTTTAACCTTACTCCGGGCGGGGTTTACATGTGCCACGGTTGTTACCAACCATGCGGTGAGCTCTTACCTCCCCTTTCCATCCTTACCAAGCAAGCTTGGCGGTTTATTTCTGTTGCACTTTCCCTAAAGTCGCCTTCGCCGGCAGTTAACCGGCGCCCTGTTCTATGGAGCTCGGACTTTCCTCATGTTCTTCCTTACAAAGACATGCAACCATCTGGCTAACTTACGTAAAAAGTATACTCATTTTTTCAAAAAAATCAACCCTCTTTAACAAAAAAATATAAAGATAAATTTTTTTCAATTTTTATGGGCTATTTTGCTTGCTTTTTTATATAAAAATGTGATAAATATATATAATAGAATATTATTAGAC
>UQVQ01000003.1 GCA_900544595.1 uncultured Bacillota bacterium
TAAAAAAGCCATAACTTACAGTTGTTGAAATATTTGTGCCAACAACCTTTTTGATTTCGTCAAATCTTACCCTTTCCGTTTTATCTGTGATAATCTCGATTGCATTTCCAACAAGTTTTATTGCTTCAAGCGGATAATTTAATTCTTGCAATATTCTTTTATAATTCTTAAGACTAATAGGAATAAATATTGCAAAGAAGACTCCTAATGGCAAGAATATTAAGCCTATGTATAAGAAAGCATCAACGCCATCAAGAAAATAAAGCATAAGGCTTCCTAAACTGATAAAAAGTGATAAAACTGCTCCAACAATCATAGTTACATAACTTGTTTTTTTAGGCTCTTCTTTTACCCTAACCGCAATTACATTGTTTTTTGATTCTGACATAATGTTCCCTCCTTCAATTATTGTCAAAAATAGAATATCACAAAAAATAACGACTTTTAATATTAAATCTTTATAGTAATTATTAAAATTTTATATAATCTCGACCTATAACATTTTTAGGACGTATAAAGAGGGAATTGTGAGCAAAACGCTCGATAATTTATAATTCAAGCGGCTCAGCTACCGCGGATATAATCGTCGATTTTCAAAATATGCTGCATTACAACACACGCAGAAAAAAAAGAGAGACTGCCAAAGGCACTCTCTTTTTTTTCTTGGTGCGCCAGAAGGGATTCGAACCCCTGACCTTTGCCTTAGAAGGGCACTGCTCTATCCAACTGAGCTACTAGCGCATTCGTTTTCAAACGCTTTGTTATGATAGCACACGTTGAATAAAAAGTCAATGAAATACATGAAAATCTTTAAAAATTTTAGGAGTTTTCCTCAATTGAATTTGTAAGCTCAAAAAGTTTTGAATGTTTCTTCGCTTTTTCAATAATTTTTTCGGTTATAGCCTGCATATCTTTAACAATAATTTCGCCGTTCAGCCCAATAATTGTTTTATTTGCGCGTTTCCCCAAAATTGATTTCGGGTTTGAAACAAGTTTTTTAGGAAAGGTTATTTCCGTTTTTTTTGGCTTTGAAATTTCAAAAGTCCCTTCGATTTTTCGTCCTTTTGAAAAACTTGATTCGTTAAAATTGTTGCTTATAATTGGAAAACCTGCATCCTCTTCTTTCAAAATTGAAACTTTAATTTCTGGCAAATTTTGAACAACAATCTTTTGATTTTTTGGTTTAAATTTTGTAATGCTTGCTGTGCTTTCAAGGTCGAAAATTGCGGCATCTTCTCCAACGCTTAAAAGAAGCGAACTTGGGATTGCAACTCCGCTTGATGTTTCAAAAACAAGTGCAGAAAATTTTTCATCAAAAAAAACATCAACAATTTTCCCAAGACAATCGCCTTTTATTGTTAACGCATCATTTGTAACAATTTTTTCTGGATCGTTAAATCCCCCTTGCGAGATTTCAAGGTCATTTAGATTTCGAATTGTTATGCTGTCTTCGCCAATTGAATATATTTTGTTTGTTGCAAGGAAAAACTCGTTTTCCGACTCGTCGCTAAAAATAAAAAAACCTGAAATTTTCTTTGTTTTTGGGTTAAACAAAAAATTTTTAACTGTTCCCGCAAGTGCCCCTTCAAACAAACTGTAAACAGGTTTTGAAATTATTTGTGAAACTTTTTGCATTGTTGCCTCCCTTAAAACACATTTTGCAATTAATTTAATCTATTTTTTCGCACCTGATTTTATGCTAACACTTGCATTATTCGAGCTTTTATGCTAAGATATTTAATAATCAGGGAGGGCAAAATGTGCTTTGGAAGAACCAAATTTGTTAAACCAAATTTAAACATAACATCAAGGGAACTTGTTTTTTTTCAAGAGTTTAAGAGAAACAGAATCTATTTTGGAACGCCAGTTGAAGTTCCAAGAAACTTTGCTTTCGTTATAACTAAGGACGAAAAAGTTTTTGATTGCGTTTGTGATAAGTTTATTGTTTCTGTTAAATCTCTTCCAGAAACAACGCAATATTTAAAATTATATAAACTTGATAAGAAAGGAAGAATGCCAAAATTCTTTGAGGCAGAAGCATATTTTGTTAACCAAAACACAATAACAAATTTTGCTTTTGAGACACCATCAATTGAACTTGAAGACCACGAATTTGGAGTTTACTCCGTTAAAGCAAACGGCGAAATTGCTTTTCGAATTGTAAACCCAAAGAAACTTGTTGCGTTCCTGCTTCCAAAAATGGGAATTATAAGTTCTGTTCAAACAAGAAAAATTTTGGAGAATCTTGTTAACGAGAGAATTGCAAGAGTTATTGAAAAAGAAAACCCAACTGCAAGAAATTTGTTTAATAAAAATCAAATTATTTTGAAATCAATTTTCACGAAACTTGGAAAATGGCTTGACGAAATTGGAATTGAACTTATGAGCATTAACCTTGTTTCAACAAAATTCCCTCAAAAAATTGCATCGGTGCTTTCATCATCGGAAGTTAAACCATCGGGAGCAGGAATTTTCAGCGGGGTTTCGTTTGAAGAATGGCAGGCAAACAACCCAACCGCTTCGGCAAAAGAAACAGTTAACAAAAATAAGTTCGTAACAATAACCCCAACAGGAAACAAAAACGGTCCCTTCTTTAAAGAAAGTATGGCGCCATATTTCTTTGTTGACGATGACGAAGAAGAAAAGCCAACAAAGAAAATCAAACGCTCTCTTTGGCGCGGGGTTGATGATATTGCTCGCGAAGAAAAATCAAAACAAATTGTTGACCTTAATTCCGAGGACTAAAATAAATAAATAAATAAATAAAATTTTATTATTTATTTAAACAAAACAATTATAAAAATAAAAACAGGTTTAAAAATCCTGTTTTTTATTTTATTTTTAATTATTTTTATATTTTTAAATAAATTAAATAGTTTTTATAATATTTTTAACTATTTTTTTATTAAATAAATTATTTTTTTTAATATTTATAATTTTTTTAAATTAGAAAATATTTTCAACAAATTCCTTTGCATTAAATTCTTCCAAATCGTCAATGCCTTCGCCAACGCCAACATAAAAAACTGGCAGTTTCAAAGTTTTTGCAATTGAAATTATTATTCCGCCTTTTGCAGTTCCGTCAAGTTTGGTTAAAATTATTCCGTCAAGTTTAACAAATTCATTGAAATTTTCAATTTGGCTAACAGCGTTTTGTCCCGTTGTTGCATCAATAACGATTAAATTATATCGGTTTGCTTCTGGATATTCCTTATCAATTATTCGGTCAATTTTTGCAAGTTCGTTCATAAGGTTTTCTTTCGTGTGCAAACGGCCAGCGGTGTCGACCAAAAGGACATCTGTTTTCTTTGCTTTCGCGCTTGCAATTCCATCATAAACAACCGCGCCCGCGTCTGCCCCTTCCGCGTGTTTAATAATTCTAACTTTTGCTCTGTTTGCCCACATTGTTAATTGCTCGGAAGCAGCTGCACGAAACGTGTCGGCAGCAACAAGACAAACCTCTTTTCCCTCTTTTTTAAGATTATGGGCAAGTTTCCCAAGCGATGTTGTTTTTCCAACTCCGTTAACGCCAATAACCGAAACAATTGCAGGGACTTTAAAAAAACTTCCGTCATATTTTTCAACTTTAACATCATCAAAAATTGAAATCAGAATTTCTTTAAGCGCTGCGCGAACGTCGTTTGCCGTTCGAATTTTATTTTTCCTTGCATAAACGCGAAGCTCGTCAACAATTTCGATGCTTGCTTTTGCTCCAACATCGGAAGAAATTAAAACATCTTCAAGTTCTTCATAAAACTCGTCGTTAAGTTCCCCTCCGCTTAAAAGAGCGTCAAATTTTCTTGAGATTGCCTCTTTCGTTTTTTTGAGTGCGTTTGCAATTTTTTTAAATAAACCCATATAATTTTCTCCTTAATCAAATTTTTTCAAGCGGCGCAATTTCTGTTAAAAGCGTTTTAACGCCAAGTTTTCCAAAATCAATGTCGATAAACTGCCCGTCAATTTTTTGAACAATTCCAATTCCAAATTTTGGGTGACTAACTTTTTCGCCTTTCGCAAAAATTTTTATTGGCTTTGGATTTGCGCTAACATATTCTTCATATTTAGTTTTTTCTTGTTTTTTAAATGGATTGTAAGAATATTCTGATGTTTGCGTTTTAACATCTTCGGTTTCAAAATTATAAACTTTTGGGGCGGAAAATGGCGCAGACTGATACGTCGTTTGCGAAAGTTTTGGCATAACAAATTCTTGCGGTTTTGAAAGCCCAAGTTCCTTTAAAAATCGGCTGTCAATTTCATATTCTCTTCGACCATAAAGAAAACGAGTTTTGCAGCGCGTAAGCATCAAGTTTTCCTTTGCTCGCGTTATTGCAACATACATAAGTCTGCGTTCTTCTTCCATATCGTCTGGGTTGTCGTAGGCTCGAGAAATTGGGAAGATTTTTTCTTCAAGACCAATTATAAAAACATATCTAAATTCAAGCCCTTTAACCGAATGGATTGTTGCAATTGTAACCGCATTTTGTTCGTCGTCCATAGTGTCTATGTCGGAAACAAGAGTAACGCTTTCCAAGAAATCGAGAAGCGTTCCGCTTGGATTGTTTTCGCTAAATTGTTTAACCGAAACAAGCAAGTTGTCGATGTTAAGTTTACGGTCGAGGTCTTCTTCGCTTCCGCTTGAATACGCGCTCAAAATTTCAAATTTGTTTATAACATTTGAAACAAAATCAAATAAACTTAATTCTTCAAAGCTCGAAAGAAGCGAAATGAATGTGTTTTTAAATTTTTCAAATTTTTTAATAAGTGATGGCTGCGCGCCAAACTTTTCAAGATTTAATACCGCTTCAAACATACTGCAATCATTTTGACTTGCAAGCGTTGAAACAGTGTTGAGAGCGCTGTCGCCAATTCCCCGTTTTGGAAAGTTTGCAATTCTTGAAAATGAAACATCGTCGCGTGGGTTTAAGAAAAGTCTTAAATAAGAAATTACATTTTTAATTTCCGCGCGCTCAAAAAATTTGAACCCGCCAAAAATTCTGTGTGGAATGTTATACGACAAAAATTTTTCTTCAAAAGGATAGGTTAATGCGTTAAGCCTTGTTAAAACTGCAAAGTCGCCAAATTTATATTCTCCGCTTTGAACAAGGTCATAAATTTCGCGTGCAACAATTTCTGCTTCTTCTTTTTCGTCGTAAACAAGGCGAACTTCTGGTTCTTTCCCGCCTTCATTTTCCGTCCAAAGGTTTTTATCAAGCCGTGATTTATTCTTCTTTATAAGCGCATTTGCAAGGTTTAAAATCTTTTTTGTTGAACGATAGTTTCTTTCAAGTTTAAAAACTTTAACATTTTCAAAATCTTTTTGAAAATCGAAAATGTTTGAAAAATTTGCTCCGCGCCATGTGTAGATACATTGATCTTCGTCGCCAACAACAAAAATGTTTTTATATTTCCCCGCAAGAAGTTTAACAAGGTCATATTGAACCTTGTTTGTGTCTTGAAATTCGTCAACAAGAATATACTTGAATCGTTCTTGATACTTTTCCAAAACTTGCGGAACGGAAGTTAAAAGTTCATATGTTTTATTAAGCAAATCGTTAAAATCAAGCGCATTGGCTTTTTTAAGTTCGTTTTCATAAAGCACGTAGGCTTTTTTAAATTGACTGAAACATGAAACATAGGAATATAATTTTTCATATTCCAAAAGCGTTATATTATTAGTTTTCAAATTTGATATATGGAAAGAAATGTTTTTCTTAACTTCGTCTTTTTCAACGCCAATTTCTGAAAAAATCTTTTTCAAAACCCTGTCGGAATCTTGTTCGGAATAAATCGTAAAATTCTTTGTGTAGGAGCCAAGCGCTTCAATGTCGGTTCTTAAGATTCTTGCGCACATTGAATGGAAAGTTGAAATCCAAACGCTGTTTCCCTCGCCAATAAGTTTTTCGCAGCGTTCTTTCATTTCCTTTGCAGCTTTATTCGTGAAAGTTATTGCCAAAATGTTGTATGGCAAAACACCTTTTTCCTTAATTAAAAAGGCAATTCTGTTTGTTAAAAGTTTTGTTTTCCCGCTTCCAGCCCCAGCAGTAACCAAAACAGCACCTTCTGTTTGAAGAAGGGCTGCTTGCTGCTCGCTGTTAAGTTGATCTAAAATTTCGCTCACGTTTTTATGATAGCACATTTAAGCGAAAACAAGAAAGAATTTAACACACCTTTGAAAGCTCTTTTTCTTGTTCAAATCGTTGTTTCATTTTCTTATACTTATCAACCAAGTTAAAAATATATCTTTCTTGCTCGCAAGGCGAAAGAGATGAAAATTTTGTTTTATCAACAAGTCTGCCAATTGGATTTGCCGTATCCTCATTTTCGCTTAACATCTCTTTAACTTTGCAATATAGTTTTTCGTCGTCCTTCCCGCTTAGAAGAACGAGTTTATAGTCGGCAAGATAGCCGCCATTTATCACTTTAAGTTCCCCTTTCCCATTTAAATAATTTCGTTTACTCAAACGATTCTTTGCCTGACGTGCAAGTCTTTTAAGTGCATCACAATTGTAATTTTTATCCATATTTTCCTCCTTAAATTCATTTGTAGTGCCACGGCAAGTTTAGAATAAATTGAGAAACTTTTTTAAGGAGAAAAAGGGGTTAAAAGGTCGAAAAATGGGCGGTTTTTCAAAACAATGACGAATTGAAATAAGCATAAATTTTTTACAACAAAAACCAACAAAAAATGGGCTAAATCTTCCAAAATTTTTCAACAAATTTTTGCAATTTAAAAGAAAAAATTTGAAATAAGTTTTCATTTATTTTGTTAAAAATTTTTATTATGGTAATATATTAAAAAAAGGAGAAGAAAATGAAACTTTTTGAAAAATTTAAAAAGGAAGAAGAACCAATTTTCCATAAGGGCGAAAACAACCTTGAAATTAAGGAAGGACGTCATTTTTTTGAAAACTGCGAGGAAATTGTTCTAACAGGAAAAGCAATTGCGCTTGAAACAACAAATTCAACATTTAAAGAAGTTTCCGGCAAAGCAAAAATCTATGTTTTTAACAACGGCAAAATTAAAACCCTTTCTGGCAAAGCAGTTGTTGGACTTTTTAAAGAAGGGGAAATAACAAATGTCTTGGGTTCGGCTCAAATAACAACAGTTAACAGCGCAGAAATTGACTATTTAAAAAATAAAACAAAAATTGGAACTTTCAACGGAGGTTCAATAAAATTTTTGGACGATAAAGCAAAGGTTACAACTTTTAATAACGGCAAAATTTTGTATATGAGAAACAACTCAAAAATTGGAACCCTTATTAACGGCGAAATCCTTGCTCTTGAAGACAACGCCCAAATAACAACAATTATGAATGGAAAAATTGGACAACTTCTTAACAAATCAATTGTTGGAACAATTAACGCAGGCGAAATTGATAAAATTTGCGACGAAGCAAAAATCTCCTCCCAAAATGACGGAACAATTGCTCTTCTCATGGGAAACGCAAAAATTGATGCGCAAATTCAAGGAAAAGTTGCCTCCTCTGTTGGCGACAGCGAAATAACCTACTCGCAAGGAGCAACAAACAACTTTTCAGTAACTCTTCCTCTTAAAGAACAAAGCGTTAAGAAAGAAGAAGAAAAAGCTGAAACAGAGAAAGTTGAAGAAGAATAATAAAAAAGAACGGCAAGGGATAACACTTTTGAAACTAGCAAAATAAAAAATAGGAGCAAAGCATATTGAATGCGATGTTCCTTTTTTTGTTAGATTCAAAAAGTATTACTAATGGCGTGTGTTGAAATCGAAATCATTATATTTCTACAACTCTTATATATAATAAGTCCTTATGGTCGTCGTTAGTAAACTTTAACAATTTTACCAGTTATTGTTTCATTTCCTATATTGTAAGAATATTCTTCGCCCTCAAATTTATCTAATAGAGCCTGTGCTAGAGGTGTATCTTCTGCGATAGTATTTTCTTTGATGTTTGCTTTACATATACGAATTCTATCATAATTTTGTTGATTAAATATTGCTGGATTTCCATTAGGTTTAGCAATATATTCATATTCTATTGCTAATATTCTAATTTTCCAAACTCCATCAATATCTGGGTGTGTTATTTCAATATCTTTATTTATAAATACTCTTTTCTTTAACTTTGCTAAATGTTCTTTTTCTTGTTTGTACTTTTCTTTATTTCGTTCTTTATACTTTTTGGCGATTAACCCTTTTGAAAGCCATTCGTTATACATATTTTCAGTTAGCCAACCACAAATAAAAGTATCTTCTTCTCTTGGTATAACTTTATTTGAGTATTCTTTAGTTATTTTACCAGTTTTATCTATAACACCATTTCTATTTAAAATTTTTTTAATATCTTCAATATAAAGTAAATATTTTTGTGATAAAGCATAATAAGTAAAACCATTTAAAAAATCTTCAATAATATTTTTGTTTTCTTCGGTAATTGGTTTACTAATATTGGTTTGCTTTGATAGTTCTTTGATTGATTTGTCTTTTAATGTTTTGTTGATTGACACATATTTTGATTTATACACTGGTGTTGGCAAGTCTTGGGTATATAAGAAATCTTTAGCATTTTGAATTTTATAATCACAACCTGTCAATCTATAATTTGAGCAACCATAAAAATTATAATCTTTATAGAAAATCATTTCTGCACCACATTTTTGACATAGAGCCTTATTAGTTGCTATATATTGACTTTGATTGGTTATCAATTCATTAACAAAAGAAGATAAATGCCCATTTAATGCAATAATTAAAACTTCATTTCTTGTTCTTGTTAGAGCGACATAAAACAATCTTCGGTCTTCTGCATAGTCCATATTGTCAGGCTGAGTTAAAACTTGTTTTAATTCTTCTTCATCGCCTTTTGTATCGGGTAGCCCTCGAACTCCCTCTCTCATATTCCACAATACTACAGCATCTGCCTCAAGACCTTTGCTTTTGTGTATTGTCATACAAGTTAGTTTTAAACTTTTATATTCCAAAACATTTGCATCATAATTTGACTGGTCTTTTTTAAATAAGTCTGACATCGCATAAGGTAAAGCCTCAAATATCTCAATATCAAAATTATTTCTTCCAAGTATCAAAATGTCTTTGTAGTTTTTATTTATAGCATTTTCTAAAAACTTAATAAGTTTTTTAATTCTTACATCGTCTTTTATTAGTATTAGTTTTGGAGATTTTTTAATATTCTTTTTATCTTGTTCAGATAAGTTTACTATTGTTTTAAATTCCGAATATTCTACATAATCAACAAGTATTGGTTTTGAAATATGTTTATTAGAGGTAAGTTGTTTCTTTATTTGTGCATTGTTCTTTTGTATAAAATAACTACTTGCATTTATTAATTCTTGTGAGTTTCTATAAGTTGTTTCTATTTTTAGTAATTCGCTAAAACTAATATACTTTTCAAAACTTGTAAATAAATTTGTATCACTACCTGCAAATCTATAAATTGATTGCCAGTCATCGCCAACACATAATAATTTACAATCATAAATTCTAATTAGATTGTTTAATAGTTCTACTTTATTTTTAGATACATCTTGATATTCATCAACAATTACATACTTGTATTTGTTTTGTTGTGATTTGTATCGTGATAACTTATGGTTTGCTACATTAATAATATCTTCAAAATCTAACATATTGTTTTCTTTTAAATGCTTTTGATATAGCAAATATATTTTCTCAACCATTTTAATAAAGTTTGTTCTATCTAAACTTAAAAATTTATCTATCTTATAATTGTTGTTTTTAAACAATTTGATAAATGTTTGAAAGTTTTTAATTTTGTTGTGAATAAAATCTAATTCTTTTAACTGCTCAATATTGTTTAAAATTTCTTGAATATCAATATTTACATTAATATTGTACTTTTTTAAATTTTCTAATAGTTTTTGTATTAAATCATCACCATATCTAGAGTAAGAGCAAATCAAATTAGTTTTATACTTTTTGTGAGCTTTTATTTTGTCTCTCATTTCTCGTTTATATTTAGCCCATTTTTCTTTGTCTTTAAACCAATCATAACTCGCAAAATGCTCAATATAAACATTATAATCGGGCAGGTAAAAATCAGGTTTATATGTTTTTAGCCATTCGGGTTTTTTGTTTATTTCTAAATCAGTTTGATAAAAACTCTCATATTCATATTTTATGCCTAATAAATAAAGTACATTTGCAATAGTTCTTTCATAATGACTTTTAACTTTTTCTTTATTAAAAGTTATTAATTTGTCGCCAATATCTATATTTTCTAAATTTTTCAATAATTCTAATTTATTATTTATATTAAAATTTTCTTTAATATCTAAACCATGTTGTTCTTTTAAGAATTTCAAATATTCCTTAGCAAATTCTTCTACAAACATATATTGAAATTCAAAATCAGAATTAACTAATTCT
This sequence comes from uncultured Bacillota bacterium, assembly GCA_900544595.1. GTDB lineage: Bacteria > Bacillota > Clostridia > Christensenellales > UBA1242 > UMGS687. The sequence continues at coordinate 10,388 of UQVQ01000003.1, forward strand.
CTAAATATTTCTCCGACAACTCTATAAGCATAATTTTCATCAGCAATTTTTAACTTTTCATCAATTACATTTAAAGCAAACTTGTGAAATGTTTGAGCTTTGATATTTGTATTACTTATCTTTGTTAGTCTTTCAGACAACTCGTCACAAGCCTTATTTGTAAAAGATATTAAAAGCAATTCATTAGCATTTATTCCTTTACTAAGTAAATACTTAACTTTTCCACAAATAGTTAATGTCTTACCAGTTCCTGCACCTGCAACAACTAGGGTGGCATTTTGATTTCTAACACAAACGGTCTTTTGCTGTTCATCAAGTGATTTATTATCTATGTTTGAGAATAGATTAAAATATCTATCTTTTTCCTCTTTTACAAATTTCTCATTATGTTTATCAATTTCTTTTTCTAAATTTTGATAAGTTAACATAAATTCATCAATAATGTCATTGTGAAAAAGATTAAATAATTTATATGTAAATGCATATTGTTTTCGTAAACCGTGCGTAGTTTTTTTATCTATAAATTCATTTTTATCTAGTAAATTATTAAATTTAACTAGAAAAAGATTTGCAGACATTGTTTTGATTAAATAGCAAACACCTGCAAATATAAAAAATATAAACAAACAACCAACTATAATTCCAAATATTATCAACTCTAACATATAATGTATTATATTACAAAAGGTTATTTTTTTGCAATGATATTAACTAACACTAAATATTTCATTTAATGATACTAAATTTTGCACTATACCATAAATATATCCAATTTACACTTACTGATAAAATTTATAAAATTAAAGAAGTTATCTAATTATGGCATTTAAATGTGTGCTTGTCTTGTACAAGTCGGTGTCGCTACGCTCCACCGAAGACAAGCAGACTCTACAACTAAATAAATGAAAGCAAAACACCTTAACCAAAGTTGATTAAAGTGTTATCCGTGTTTTTGCTAGTTTCAAACAGTATAGACTAACCTGTCGTTCTTTTTTTGCTTTACATCTTAATTTTCTTGTGATATAATGCAGTTGCTGCACTAGGTGGGGAGCTAGCGGTGCCCTGAACTTGCAATCCGCTATAGCAAGATCGAAGAATTGACTGCGGCAATTTCATTTTGACGGAATGAGTTATAACTTTTGCGTTGAAATCAAGGTCTTAAGCATTGTTTTGCTGTGAACCATGTCAGGCCCTGACGGGAGCATCATTAAGCAGATTAAAGCAAGTGATTTAAGGAAACTTTGGTGGAGCAAAATTTATGATGGCTCGGCAAGGTGGGTTGACAAATCAATTGTGCAGCACGGCGAAAGCCGTTTTTTTTATTTTTATAAACTTTTTAAACAAACCTAAAAAAATTTTGATATATATGCTGCGCCAAGCGAAACTCCAAATATAAGAAGAAGATAGAACGTTAACAGGAAGAATTTTTTAAGCTTCGATTTTTTATTGCTGTTTTTTTCTTCCTGCTCAACCTCAAAAATTCTTCGGCCCCTTGGAAGCGGCGAAACGCAAAAGACTTCATTGTCGCTGTATTTAACAGAAACATACTCCCCCGTTTTAAGATATCCCATAAGTTGGGAAATTGTGTCGAAATCAACTTTAAATTTTTTTGGCATAAGACGAATTAAGTCGTCAACCTCCAAAACTCGATACGACCCCTCATTGCATTCCTTGTTAATAATTCGTAAAAGCGCTTCGCTTCTTTTATCTAACATACCCCTATTATTTGCAAATACATTGATTTTATTTCATCTTTAAACGTCCTTAAAATTTTGTTTAACCTCCCCCAAAAACAAAAAAAGAAAAGCAAACTTTTGCTTTTCAAAAAATTTGGTGCTCTCATGGGGAATCGCTCCGCGGAAGAAAGGCGCTGATGGATTTGCGCTTTCACGCCGGCGCTAAAAAACAACGACACCGCGTTGTTTTTTTTAACGCTTAGTTCGATTCCCCTCAAAACAAAAAAAACAAAAATTTAACTCAATGAGCAAACTTTTGCTTTTCAAAAAATTTGGTACCCTCATGGGGAATCGAACCCCAGATTCCGCCGTGAGAGGGCGACGTCTTAACCGCTTGACCATGAGGGCATTTTTAAAACAAAGAAATTATAGCAAAAGAAAAACAAAAAAACAAGTGTTTTTACAACTTGTTTTTTAAAGATTTTGTTCAAGTGAATTTTCAAAATTCTTACTTATTATTTTATTAAAAATTTTTTCAACACGCGAAGCGTAAAGAGGTTTTGCAAAATCGAAAAGATGATTTGCAATTGAAGGAATGTTTCCATATGCTTCGTTATAAAGTTTATCAACAACAGCATATGTTTTTTCTTTTCCTTTTGCAATTCCAATTTGAAGTTCATCAATTTTCTCAATTGTTTTAAAAACATTTTCAATTTCTTCTTTCGCGCCTTTGTTTTCGCGAAGAAGCCAATTTATGTAAACTTCGTTTTGCTCAATTTGCATAATCAAGAATCGTTTGTTTTCGGAATCGTTAAGATGCGCTTTAAGTGTTAAATTATCTTGAAGACGGTCAAAAACTTTGTCAACATAATCAATTTTTGTTGGATTAGTTATAAGGAAATTCATATTTTGCTCCAATTTATTTTAATTTTTTTCCGCATTTTCTGCAATATTCGTCGTCAACATCATTTTGAGTTCCGCATTCACAAATTTTGTTTTCTCTTAAATTTGCTCCGCATTTATTGCAAAAAAGTTCATCTTCATCAATAATGTCGCCGCAATGTGGACAATATTTATTAACATCAAGCGATTTTGTTGCAACACCTGTTATAACAATTGCAAGCCCCGCACGAATTGCAGCAATTCCAAATGTCATTAACAACCCGCCAAGAATAAAGATTACTGGCCCAATTATTGTTGTTACAGAAGTTTTCATTGTTTCAACGCTTTTAAAGCCGCCCACTGCAAAAGTTATAAAACCAGCAATAATCATTGCAATTCCTAAGCCTGCTCCAACTCCGCCCCATGTTAAAAGTTTTTTGCGGATTTTTTTTGCAGGTTCACCGTTAACTGTTCCGTTAACTTTGTCCATTCGTTCGTTTGCTTTTTCAATAAGTTTTGCAAACAACCCGTTATAATTTGAATTATTGTTCATTTCCCCCTCCTAAATCTTTCTATCATATTTCAACTTTTAATGCAATTATTCTTCTTCAATAAGTGTTTCATAAACATTTTCATAAATTGTTGCCGCTTTTTCACGCCAAAGACGAACAGCGTTAATTGCACTTGAACGCGAAGGCGCACGAAATTCAACAATAAACATTGGCTCATTGTCGAAAGGCGAACGAATTTTAAGTTTAAGGTTGTATGAGCCGTCTTCAAGTTTTTCATAGTCTGCCAAATATTCTTGGCTGCGCTTGAAAACAAGTCGATTTTGTTTTGTAAATTCAGTTATCTCCTCGCGAAGAGCAAGAGGAATTCGGCGATAGAAATGCGAGAGGCAATTTCGTCCTTCATAGGAAATGTTATAGCGTGGTTCTTCTCCGTTTGGATCGATATTATATATAAATCCAACTTCCAAAAGAGAATACAAAATTTCTTTGCATTCCATATAGTTAACCCAATTGTTTCGGCTTGAACATATGTCCAAAATTGAATTTTCGGCAAGCGGAATTTCAATTTTTTCCAAAACAAAAAGCAAAACTAATTTATTAACAGTTGAGTCGGAACTTATGTTCATTTTTCATCTCTCCTTTCCTACTGGACGCAATATCTCCATGCCCCAGAAAGTTTATCTTTTGAAATTTGTTTTCCGTCGCTAAGTCGGCTTAAAATTGGAACATTCGTTAAAAGAGAAAGTTTATCATTTGCCATAAGCGCAACGCTTGGGCTGTCGTAATCAAATTCAGCATAAATAAGACTTCCCTTAAGTCCAAGGTTAATTCCACGAAGCCCTTTGCGGTATCTTGCCGAAAGCCCGAATTCAGCAATTGGAACGCGTTTTGCAACACCTTTATCGGAAATTAAAGTTAAGTTTCCTGCTTTATCAACTTGGGTTGCATAAACAACATTGTCGCCGTCGTCAAGGTTAATTCCCTTAACGCCGCCCGAAACTCTTCCTTGAACAGGAATGTCAGTTTTTTCAAAGTTAAGAACCATGGCTTGTTTTGTTACGCAAACAATTGAACCGCCCTCCTTAAACATTTCAACGCCAACAACCTCTTCAAGATTTTTAAGTTTAATTGCTTGGAAAAATGCTTTTGCAATGTCATATTCCTCAAGTTTTGTTCGTTTAACCATTCCGTCGCTCGTGAAGAAAATAAGTTCTTTCCCTTCAAGTTTTTCTGGAAGTTCGAAAATCTTAATTGCTTTTTCGTCGCTTGGAATTCTCTTGTCAACGGCTTTTAATGTTGCGCCTTTTTCTTTCCATTTAAGTTCTGGAATGAACCCAGCAGTTGTTTTATAGCAATTTCCTTTGTTTGTTAAAATCAAAATTTTTGTTGTGTTTTTTGTTTTAAGAAGTTGAGAATGAACATGCTCAACTGTTGAGGAATCGCCAAGGTCTTTTTGCGCAAGGTTAAAGTTTTTAAGAGGAATTGATTTAACATTTCCGCTTCCCGTAACCGCCAACATAACCTCTGTTTCGGTTATAACAGGCTCAATTTTAATCCTTGTTTTTGCTTCTTCAACAATAATTTTTTTGTCAATATTGCTCTTTCTTGTTGATTTAAAGCGGCGGCGAATATCGCCAAGTTCACTTTTAACAACGCCAAGTTGAAGTTTTTTGCTTTCATAAATTTTTGTAAGTTCTGCAATTCGAATTTTAAGCGCTTCAAGTTCTTCTTTAAGTTTATTAACTTCCAAGTTAACAAGACGCGCAAGACGCATATCCAAAATTGCTTGTGCTTGTTTTTCGCTTAAAACAAATTTAGAGCGAAGTTTAAGTTTTGCTTCGCTAACCGAGGCGGAAGATTTAATAATTTTAATAACTTCGTCGATATTTTTAATTGCAATAAGCAAGCCTTCCAAAATATGTGCGCGATCTTTTGCTTGGTCAAGTTCAAATTTTGTTCGACGATAGATAATTTCGCGTTGATATTCTGTGTAGTAGGAAATGATTTCCATGAGCCCCATTTGCTTTGGTTTTCCGCCTGCAATTGCAACCATGTTAATTCCAAATGTAACTTGAAGTTGCGTTTGTTTAAACAAATAGTCCAAAATAAATTGTTCGTTTGCCTCTTTTTTAAGGCGAATAACGGCTCTAAGACCGCTCCTGTCCGACTCGTCGCGAATTTCGGTTATTCCAGAAAGGAAATTCTTGTTTGCTTCGCGAAGTTCAGCAATTTTTTGAAGCAATGCCGCTTTATTAACTTGATATGGAACTTCGGTTATAACGATTGATTTCTTGTCGCCCTTTTCTTCAATGTGAGTTTTTGCGCGAATTAAAACCTTCCCTCGCCCTGTTCGATAGGCTTGTTCAAGTTCATCGCCCGCAATAACAATTCCGCCCGTTGGAAAATCTGGTCCTTTAATGATTTTCATCATTTCTTCCAAACTTATTTTTGGATTATCAATGTAAGCAATAATTCCTTCAATAACCTCGGAAAGATTATGTGGAGGAATGTTTGTTGCAACACCAACAGCAATTCCATATGTTCCGTTAACTAAAAGGTTTGGAAAACGCCCTGGAAGCATCGTTGGTTCTTTTAAAGTGTCGTCGAAGTTAAGCATCCAACGAACTGTGTTTTTATCCAAATCACGCAAGAGTTCCATTGCAAGAGGTGTTAAACGAGCTTCGGTGTATCTCATTGCCGCTGCACTGTCGCCATCGATTGACCCAAAGTTTCCGTGCCCGTCAACAAGAGGTTCGCGAAGAGAATAGCTTTGCGCCATTCTAACCATTGCGTCGTAAACCGAACTGTCGCCGTGAGGGTGATACTTACCCATGCAATCCCCAACAATTCTTGCGGATTTTCTGTATTGCTTGTCTGGTTGAAGACCAAGTTCAAGCATGGTATATAAAATTCTTCTTTGAACGGGTTTAAGTCCATCTTCAACGCGAGGAAGAGCACGGTCGAGAACAACGTGTTCGGTGTATGGAATCATTGAGTTATGAAGAACATTTTCAAGAGAAGTTAAAATAATTCCGCTTCCGTCCGCTTCCGAAAGATCGAGTTTAACTTGTTTCACTCTTTCTTTTCTAACGCTGCCCTGTGGCTTGCTTGTTTCTCTGTCTTGCTCAATTTCGTCCAAAATGCTTTCTTGTTTCGAAGAAGAAGGCGAACCCTGCGCTTCTTCCAAAATTTCTTCTTTTCTTTCTTCGTCGCTCATGTTTTCCAAGTTAACATCTCTCCTTACTTTGCTTTTTTCTTCTTTAATGTTAATTTTCCCAAGTTCGTTTTCATTAAACTTTGTTTTTTCAATTTCTTGTTTTGAATTCAAAAAATCATCGAAACCAATTTGCCCATCCAAGTTTGCTTCAAACTTTTCCTCTTTTTCTTCAACAATTGGTTCAAGTTCGTCATAACATATTTGCCCTTCAATTGGTTGGGAGTTTTCGCTTTCGTTAAATTCGTCCATAATACAATATTATTTTAACACATTCAAAGCAAAAATTCAAAACAATTCATTTTGAAAAAAACAATTTTAATAGTATATTAAAACTATGATAAAAAAAGAAATTATTGCAAACAAACAAGATAAAGTTCTTAATATCGTTTCAAAAAATGATATAAGTTACGCAAACGCAAACAAGTGTTTAAGAAAAAAAGATATTCGCGTTGACAACAAAAAAATTAGCGAAAACATTGTTGTTTTCCCTGGGCAAACGATAACAATTTTCCTGCCAGAAGAGGCAATAGTTGTTGACGAAAGAAAGTTTTTTGAAATTGAATTTGAAGACGAAAATGTTGCAATCGTTAACAAAAAAAGCGGAATTGAAGTAACATCTCCAAACGAAAATTCAGTTGAAAAAATGCTTAATAAAAATCCGCAAAAAAAGTATTATGCGCTAAACAGGCTCGACAGAAACACCGAAGGGCTGGTTATTTTTGCAAAATCAAAAAATGTTTTGGAAATTCTTAAAAAAGCAATGAAAAAGGACGAAATAAGCAAATTTTATTTGGCAAATGTTGTTGGCGTTCCAAGTTGGGAAACAAAAACAGCAATTTCGTTTTTAATTAAAGACGATGAAAGAAGCGAAGTAAAAATTTATAATTCACCAAGAAAAGATGCTGTTAAAATTCAAACAAACTTAACAGTTATAAGTCGCTCCTCTGGCGGAACATCTGTTATTATGGCGGAAATTCATAACGGAAAAACCCACCAAATTCGCGCTCAGCTTGCAAACCTTGGTTTTCCAATAATTGGCGACGGAAAATATGGAAAGAATGTTGATAACAGAAAATTTAAAGAAAAAACTCAAAAACTTACTTCGTTTAAAATCATTTTTAAAATAAAAGATGAAAAATTGAAATATCTTAACAATTTAGATTTTGAAATTACGCCTTCATGGGCAAAATAAGGAGAGAAAATATGGACAAAAAAGTTGTTTTAATAACTGGCGTTTCGTCTGGAATTGGGCTTGAACTTGCTAAAAAATTCATAAAATCTGGCTGGAAAGTTTATGGCGTTTCAAGAAAAGAATTTTCGCTTGACGGTCTTTCCCACATAATTTGCGATGTTTCTTCCCTTAAGCAATGCCAAGAAACTGTTAAAAAAATTGTTGAAAAAGAAGGGCAACTTAATCTTGTTATAAATAACGCCGGAATGGGAATTTCGGGGTCAATTGAAAACACAAGCGAACAAGACGCGAGAAGAATTTATGACGTAAATTTCTTTGGAACATTTTTCATGTGTAAAAGCGCTTTGCCTTTTCTTCGAGAAAGCAAAGGAAGAATTATTAACGTTTCGTCTGTTGCAAGCAAATTCTATATTCCTTTCCAAGGTTTCTATTCCGCAACAAAAGCATCTGTCGACGCAATTTCTGCTGCTATGCGCGCCGAAACAAAGCCATATGGCGTTAAAATAACAAATGTTCTCCCTGGCGACACGAAAACATCCTTCACGGCAAATCGCGTTAAACAAGACGACGGAGTTTATAACGAAAGATACACCTCATCAATTGAGAAAATGGAACACGACGAGCGAAATGGAATGAGCAGCGAATATGTTGCAAATGTAATTTTCAAAATCGCAAACAAAAAGCGCCCTCCTTTAACAAAAACAATTGGAGTTCCATATAAATTTTTGCTTTTCCTTGCAAAAATTTTGCCAAACAGATTTATTGAATGGGTTGTTTCAAAGATGTATTCATAATAAAAAATTTGCCTTCAATTGAAGGCTTTTTTAACAAAAATTTCTTTCTTTTCATATACAAGTCAAGAGGCAAAACTTGGGAAAGAAAGATGAGTTTTTGGGGCGCAGCTACCCCGCTTTAAAAAGTTATTGCAAAAATTCCTATTACAGCGGAATTTTGCAAAATCTTTATGCCGGTTCGGAAGGCGAAGTTATAATTTTTTTGCAGCTTCGCTACCACTCAAACGTTTTAAAAAATTTCAATGCAAAAATTTCAAGCGTTCTTGAAGAAATTTCAATGTGCGACTTAAAGCACCAAGAGCTTCTTGCTTCGGCAATTGAAAAGACATATGGAAATCCAGTTTATGCAACTTCAACCGGGAAATGGATTGGCGGGCGGCAAATTGACTATGTTAAAAGTGTTAAACAAATTCTTTCCGTGAACTTGGAAGCCAAGGAAAAATCGATTATAGACTATAAGGTTGCAATTTCAAAAATTGATAACGTCCAAATTAAACTCTTGCTTGGTGCAATTCTTGCCGACGAAGAGAATCATCGCCTTATTTTAAAAAAACTTCTTAAATCAATTGAAGAATAAAATTAAAAAAATTTTGAAAAATATTTGAAAAAATGTTGACATAATCGGCTAAGTTATGGTATATTACTTCTCGGTTGGAAGTTTAGCTCAGCTGGTTAGAGCACCTGCCTTACAAGCAGGGGGTCATAGGTTCGAATCCTATAACTTCCACCATTTTTTTATTTAAAAACCTCCAACTCGTTTGAGGTTTTTTTTGAAATAAAAACAACTTTCTAAACATTTTTAAGAGATAACATAATAAAAAAGGAAAAGGAACAATGCAAACAAAATGCAAAGTTCCTTTTTATATTTAAAAAATATGAAATAGTCAATATGTTTTTAAATTTTTACATAAAAGTTTTTGCCATGAACTCATCTTCACGATCGAAATTTGCATATTCCGAAATGTAGGCCTTTCTTGCCTCAATGTTATCCCCCATTAAGGTTGTTATCATCTTTTCGGCTTCGGCTGCATCTTCAATTGTAACGCGAATTAAATTACGTTTTTTAGGGTCCATTGTTGTTTCCCAAAGTTGTTCTGGGTTCATTTCCCCAAGACCTTTATATCGTTGAATTTGATAGCCTTTTCCAACACGCTCAATTGCCTCTGGAAGTTCTGCATCGGAATAAACATATTCTGTAACATCTTTTTTGTAAACTTTATAAAGTGGTGGCAAACCAATGTAAACATCGCCGTCATAAATCAATCCGCGCATATAACGGAAGAAGAATGTTAACAAAATTGCGCGAATATGCGCACCATCTTGGTCGGCATCGGAAAGAATAATAACTTTTTTATATCTTAAATTGTCAAGATTAAAATCTTCTCCAACACCAGTTTCAAGCGCACTTATAATTGTTCTAATTTCTTCATTTGCAAGAACTTGGTCAAGACGTTTTTTCTCCGCATTAAGAGGCTTCCCTTTAAGAGGAAGAATTGCTTGGAAAGTTCTGTCGCGTCCTTGCTTTGCGCTTCCGCCCGCGGAATCACCCTCAACAATGAAAAGCTCGCTAATTTCCGCTTTTCTGCTTGTGCAAGCCGAAAGCTTTCCAACAAGGTTATATTTATCAACGCTGTTTTTTTGGCGCGCAAGGTCTTTTGCCTTTCTTTGCGCTTCCCTAACTTTTGACGCACCTTTTGCCTTATTAAAGATAATTTCAGCGATTGACATATTATCTTTTTGTTCAAAGAACTTCAAAAGTTCGTTATAAACAATGTTATCAACTTCCGGACGAATTTCTGGATTCCCAAGTTTTGTTTTTGTTTGCCCTTCAAATTGAATATTTCGCATTTTAATTGAAAGAATTGCTGTAATTCCTTCTCTAAAATCTTCGCCAATAAGGTTTTGTTCTTTTTCTTTAAGCCAACCTTGTTCACGCGCAAGCTCGTTCATTAAACGCGTTAAAGCCGATTTGAAGCCCGTTTCATGCGTTCCTCCTTCGCTTGTTGGAATGTTGTTAACATAAGAGAACATATTTTCGGTGTAGGTGTCGGTGTGTTGCATTGCAAGTTCAAGTTTAACCAGTTTGCTCTCGCCCGAAATGTAAACTGGATCTTTATAAAGTGCGGTTTTGTTTTCGTTAAGATAAATTGCAAAGTCTTTAAGCCCGCCCTCATATGCAAAAACCTGTTTTTGACCTGTTCTTTCATCCGAAAATTCAATGTAAACGCCTTTATTCAAAAATGCAAGCTCTTTAAGACGCTTTAAAATTGTTTCTGCATTAAAAACAACGCTTTCGAAAACACGAGGGTCTGGCATGAATGTAACCTTTGTTCCTGTTTTTGTTGTGTCGCCAATTTCCATTAAAGGCGCAACAGGAATTCCGCTTCGAATTTTACCTTTTTCGTCTGCTTTGCTTTCAAATTCCATGAAATAGCGTTTTTTATTCTTGCAAACATAAACTTTTGTCCAAAGACTTAACGCATTAGTAACTGACGCACCAACGCCGTGAAGCCCGCCGGAATATCCATAGTTATCGTTATTAAACTTGCCGCCTGCGTGAAGTTGAGTGAAAACAACTTCAACCCCGCTTTTATGAAGAGTTGGATGCATATCAACAGGAATTCCACGTCCGTTATCCTCAACACTTGCGCTTCCGTCTTTGTGAAGAGTTATCGAAACTCTGTTTCCAAATCCATTTGAAACTTCGTCAATTGCGTTGTCAACAATTTCCCATAAAATGTGGTGTAAACCTTTAATGCCAGTTGTTCCAATATACATTCCTGGGCGCAATCTAACCGCGTCAAGTCCTTCAAGAACAACAATGTCTTTTGAATCGTATGTTTTGTTCATTTTGTTTCCTTTTAGATAGTTACAATACAATAATAATTTACCATATTTTCAGCAAAAAAACAAACTTTATCGAAAAAATTAAAGCAAAATTCAATTTTTTCGCATAATTTTTATAAAACAACCATAATTAAATGCAACAAAAAAATGCCACGAGTGTGACATTTTTTAATAATTAAATTAAACTAACTCAACAAGTGCAAGTTCTGCGTTATCGCCGCGTCTTGTTCCAAGTTTTGTTACGCGAGTGTAGCCGCCTTTTTGTCCAAGGTTTTTAGCTCTTTCTGCATATCTAGGAGCGTAAACATTGAAGATTTTTTCAACTAATGGGTGGTTAACATCTTCTGTTTTAGCTCTGAAAGCTGCTTTGCTCTCTTTTGCACCTTTTTGTTCTTGAAGGTCATAGAGATAGCTCATAATTTTTCTTCTAGCATTAAGTTTCTTAACGCCATCGTTAATGAACTCTTTTTTGCTTTCAACACCTTTTTCATTTTTAACTGTCTTAACAACTTTTGTTGTGTCTTCATAACTGTTGATTGCAAGAGTTATGATTTTTTCTGCAACACTTTGTGTTGATTTTGCACGCTCCAAAGTTGTTTCAAGTTTTTCATTCCAAAGAAGGCTTGAAACTTGGTTACGAATCATAGCAACGCGTTCTTTTGTTGGTCTTCCTAACTTACTATTTGCCATTTGTTTCTCCTTTTATTCTTCCGACTCTTTGAAGCTGAGTCCATATTCGTTAAGTTTTTCAAGAACTTCATCAATTGATTTAAGTCCAAGATTTCTAACTTTCAACATGTCTTCTCTTGTTTTTTGAATTAAGTCCTCAACAGTGTTAATGTTTGCTCTTTTAAGGCAATTGTAGGAACGAACTGAAAGTTCCATTTCTTCAATTGGCATATCCAAAATCTTTGTTTTGTTGTCCTCTTCTGTTGAAACAAGGATGTTCATTTTTCCCATTGCTTCGCAAAGATCAACGAAAATTGAGATGTGGTCTTGCAAAATTTTACCGGATAAACTTACGATATCTCTTGCAGAAATTGTTCCGTTTGTTTCAACTTCCAAAACAAGTTTATCGAAGTCGATGCTTTGTCCAACACGAGTTGGCTCAACGCTGTAGCTGCATTTTTTAACTGGTGAATAGATTGAATCAATTGCAATGTATTCTGGGTTGTCGAGGAGTTCTTTGTTCTTAACATTAGAAACATATCCGCGTCCTTTCCCAACCAAAACTTCCAATTCAAAAGGATATCCTTCTTCAACGCTGCAAATATGAAGGTCTGGGTTTAAAATTTCAACTTCACTGTTTGGTTCGAAATCTCTTGCTGTGATTTCTCCACCTTTTGTTGTTTTAATTCTTAAAACACTTCTGAAATCTCTGTCTGGATTTGCAACCTTAACTGCAAGTCCTTTAATGTTTAAAACGATGTCAACAACATCTTCATAAACACCAGGAACCGTTGAAAATTCATGCAAAACTCCTGGGATTCTTATTGCAATTCCCGCTGCGCCTGGAAGCGAAGAAAGAAGAGTTCTTCTAAGAGAGTTTCCAAGTGTGATTCCAAAACCTTTTTCAAGAGGTTCAACAGTGAATTTAGCATAGTTTCCGTTTTCGGTTTCTTCGCATGTAATTTTTGGTTTTTCAATTTCCATTAACATAATTTATAATCTCCTTCTTACTATCTTGAATACAACTCAATGATGAGGTGTTCTTTAATGTTGAGGTCGATATCTTCTCTTGATGGATTTGCTAAGATTTTTCCTTCAAGTTTTTCGGAATTGAATTCAAGCCATTTTGGCATAATGATTTTCATTCCTTTAAGGTCTTTAAACATTTCAAGGTCACGTTTATTTTCCTTAATTGCAATTATGTCGCCTGGTTTAACAATGAATGATGGAATGTTAACGCATCTTCCGTTAACTGTGATTTGCCCATGGTTAACGATTTGACGGCATTCTTTACGGCTTGCGCCAATTCCCATACGGTAAACAACGTTGTCAAGTCTTCTTTCGATTAAAGACAACATATTTTCACCAGTGATGCCTTTCATGCGTTCTGCTTCTTCATAATATCTTCTGAATTGCTTTTCCAAAATTCCATATGCTCTTTTAACTTTTTGTTTTTCACGAAGTTGAAGACCATATTCAGTAACTCTTTTTCTAGCTGCGCCATGTTGTCCTGGAAGTGTTTGTCTTCTTTCAAAAGCGCATTTTTTGCTTGTGCATCTTTCGCCTTTCAAGAAGAGCTTGCAACCTTCACGTCTGCATTGACGGCAACTTGCTCCAATTAATTTAGCCATTTTCCTCTCTCCTCTTAAACTCTTCTAATTTTAGGTGGACGGCATCCGTTGTGAGCGATTGGTGAAACATCTTTAATAAGAGAAACGCCAATTTCCAAGTTTTGAAGTGTTCTGATTGCTGCTTCGCGGCCGTTTCCTGGCCCCTTAACATAAACTTCAACTGTTTTAATGCCATAATCCTTTGCGACTTTTGCTGCATCCTCAACTGATGATTGAGCTGCGAATGGTGTGCTCTTTTTCGAGCCTTTAAATCCAAGTTTTCCTGAACTTGACCAAGAAAGAACATTTCCAGCCATGTCTGTGAATGTTACAACGGTGTTGTTGAAAGAAGATTTGATATGAACTTGGCCTTTATCAATGCTTTGTGTGATTTTTTTCTTTTTAGTTTTTGCTACTTTTGCTGCTGCCATGATCTTCCTCCTTATTTACCTTTCTTGCTGCTTCCTGCAACTGCCTTTCTTGGGCCTTTGCGTGTTCTGCAGTTTGTTCTTGTGTTTTGACCTCTAACTGGGAGTCCGCGTCTGTGACGAATTCCTCTGTAGCAGCCAATTTCTGATAAGCGTTTGATGTTCATGGAAACTTCTTTTCTCAAATCGCCTTCAACAGAATAATGTTTTTCAATGTAGTTACGAAGAGTTGCAACATCGTTTTCGTCGAGGTCTTTAACTCTTGTGTCTGGATTGATTTTTGTTGCTTCCAAAATTTGATTAGCAGATTCTCTGCCAATTCCATAGATGTAGGTTAAACCAATTTCAATTCTCTTGTCTCTTGGTAAGTCTACGCCAGCAATTCTTGCCATTTTTCTTTTCTCCTAATTTATTATTTGTTTTTTATATAAATAACGGGTGTGAGATGCGAAACACAAAGTTTCACACAGCCGCCCCACTTTTGCCCGAGATTTGTCAAATTTAATTAACCTTGAACTTGTTTATGGCTTTTGTCTTTTGAACAGATAACCATAACTTTTCCTTCTCTTTTAATAACCTTGCATTTGTCGCACATAGGTTTAACTGATGGTCTAACTTTCATTGCCTTTTCCCCTTTTTAATTTTTTCCTCGCCATGTGATTCTTCCTTTGGTTAAATCATATGGGCTCATTTCGATTTTAACTTTGTCGCCTTCAAGAATTTTAATGTAGTGCATTCTTAAACGACCAGAAATGTATGCAGTTATCACGTGCCCATTAGAAAGCTTAACTAAAAATGTTGTGTTTGGTAACACTTCAACAACTTCACCTTCAAATTCTATCACATCTTCCTTCGACATACAATCTCCTTTAACAAGTTTTTTCGTATTTTTTCAGAATTTTTTTGATAACACCGTCATTTGTTCTGGATTTATCCTCAAAAGTTCCACAAAGTTCGGATTCAACAACCCCAAGAGTTTTAAGATGTTTAACTTTCTTTCTCTTTGGTTTTGAAATTGGTTTTGTTTTTCCGTCGATAAGCAAAACAAAGTTTTCATCTAAAATTTCGCTAACAAGATAGATGCACCCTTCGTCACGTCCTGCGGTTGACTCAACAACTTCAAATCTTTCCAGTTTCATTTCTCCTCTCACAATGTCAAAATTTCAATTCTGTCTTCAAGAACTAAAACAGTGTTTTCATAATGGGCCGAAGGCTTTAAATCTTGAGTTATGGTTGTCCAACCATCATCCAAAATGAAAATTCTTCTTGTTCCCATGTTGACCATTGGTTCAATTGCCAAACAAGTGTTCGCTTGAACAATTGGTCCGTCGGTTTCTTTCCCATAGTTTGGAATTGAAGGATTGAGGTGCATTTTTTCGCCAATGCCGTGTCCTGTCATCTCCCTAACCACGCTAAAGCCATTTTTTTCAACATAAGCTTGGATGCTTGCGCTAAGTTTTCCAAGTCTTTCCCCTGCCTTAAGGTTTTTAATTCCTTCAAAAAAACTTTCTTTTGTTACGTCAATAAGTTTTTGTTTTTCTTCGGAAATTTTTCCGCAAGGAAATGTTCTTGCCGCGTCGCCGTTAAAGCCTTTATAGATAACTCCAACATCAACGCTAACGATATCGCCTTCTTTAAGTTTTCGCTCGCTTGGTATTCCATGAACAACAACTTCATTAACAGAAATGCATGTTGAATTTGGATAGCCTTCGTAGTGCTTAAATGAAGGAATTCCGCCATGATCTATTATATACTTTTCAATTAACTTGTCAAGTGAATTGGTTGAAATCCCCGGTTTTATAAGGGTTTCGGCATATAAAAGAGCATTTTTTGTTAATTCGCCTGCCTTTCGCATTAAAACAATTTGTGCTGGCGATAACTGTTTCATTTTTTCTCCTTAAAATTTCCGCATTTATGCGAGCAATTTTGCTCGCATAACAAAGGAAATTATTTTCTTTTTGCACGAACTTGCAAAAGAATTTTTTTAACTTCTTCGTAAGTTTCTTCTGCGCTGTTTTTACTTAAAACAGTTTTCAAAATCTTACGTTTTTTAAAGAACTTAATAAGTGGTTCGCTTTGAGCAAGATATTGGTCAACGCGTTTTCTAACAACTTCGCGTTTGTCATCTTCTCTTTGAATCAATTTTGAACCACATTCATCGCAAATCTCGGTGTATTTTTCAGCAATGCTAAAAATTTTCCCGCACTGTGGGCAAATTCGTCTTGTAAGTGCGCGGCGTTCAACTTCGTTAATGCTAATGTCGATGAAAATAACAACATCAACTTTTGTTATTGAATCAAGTTGCGCTGCTTGACCAACTGTTCTTGGGAACCCGTCTAAAATGAAACCATTTTTGCAATCATCTTCTGCAATTCTTTGTTTAACAATTTCGATAATGATTTCATCTGGAACAAGTTTTCCGTCGTTAATCAAACCTTCTGCAATTTTCCCAATTTTTGTTTGATTTGCAATATGTTGTCTTAAAATGTCACCCGTTGAAATTTGAGGAATTCCAAAATCTCTTGAAATGAGTTTTGCTTGACTTCCCTTTCCGCTTCCAGGTGCTCCAAAAAGAATAACTCTCATAGATTCTCCGTCTATTTCAAAAAGCCTCTGTAATTCCTCATCAAAAGTTGTGCTTCAAGTTGTTTATCAAATTCAAGTGCAACAGAAACAACAATCAAAAGTCCGGTTGCGCTGAATGCGCTAACTAATGTTGAATTTCCGCTTATTCCTTTGAAAACCAAACTTGGAACAAGATTGATGAATGCTAAGAAAATTGCTCCAAACAAAATAATTCTGTTTGAAATTTTTCTTAAATAATCGGATGTTGGTTTGCCTGGTCTAATTCCAGGAATAAACCCACCATTTTGTTGAATTTGTTTTGAAATATCGTCTGGATTAAATGTAATTTGAGCATAGAAATATGAGAAGAACAAAATCAAAAGCGAGGAAACAACGATGTATGGCCAAGAGCCCGTTCCCATCCATTGGTTATACCAAGCCATCGCATTTGAATTTGGCCAGAAAATGCTCATAATCATTTGTGGGAATGTTAAAAGCGCACTCGCAAAAATGATTGGCATAACCCCAGAACCGTTAACACGGATTGGGATGTTTGTGTTTTGTCCGCCATACATTTTTCTTCCCTTCATTTGTTTTGCATATTGAACAGGAACTCGACGTTCTGCTCCATCAACAAAAACAATTAAAGCAAAGATAACAATTACGGCTGCAAGGAAGATTAGCAATGTCCAAAGACCGTTTAAATCTCCCTTTATGATTGATTGAACATTTGCAAGAATTGCCATTCCAGCTGAGGAAAGAATACCAACAAAGATAAGAAGGGAAAGCCCGTTTCCAATTCCAAGCTCTGTTATTCTTTCGCCAAGCCAAACAGTGAACATTGCGCCCGCAACTAAAACAAGAACAACAACAATTGCAGTTGTCCATTGTGGCGCTCCGCCCCAAAGCATGTTTGCTTGAATAACATCACCAAAACCAACAACAATACCAATTGCTTGCGCAAGCGCTAAAATCAACGCTGCGATGCGAGTGTATCTTGAAAGTTTTTTTCTTCCTTCTTCGCCTTCCTTGCTAAGTCTTTGCCAACTTGGGATTGCAATTGAAAGAAGTTGGATGATGATTGAAGCACTGATGTATGGTGAAACACCAAGAGCCAAGAATGCTCCGTTTGCAAGCGATCCACCGTTGATTGAACTAAGCAACGATAAGAAACTGTTTTCGCTTGTTATAACTTCAAATGCGCTTGTGTTGATTCCTGGAATAGGAAGCCAGCAACCAACTCTAAAAACTAAAAGCAAAAGAAGCGTTATTAAAATTTTAACGCGAACTTCTTTTGTTTTAAAACATTCAGCAATTCTTTTAAACATTAAATCACCTCTGCTTTTCCGCCAACTTTCTCAATTTTTTCTTTAGCGGAAGCAGAGAATTTTTGTGCTTTAATTACGAGTGGTTTTGACAATTCCCCGTTGCCCAAAACTTTGAGACCGTATGGCATTATTTTCCCAATAACTCTGTTTTCATACAAGAATTCTTGAGTTATTTCTGTGTTCGCTTCGAATTTGTCTAAATCGCCAACATTAACAGTTGCATATTCCTTCGAGAAGTTTGCATTGTTAAATCCACGAATTTTCATTCTACGAATGAGTGGAAGTTGTCCACCTTCGAATCCAGGACGAACTCCTCCGCCACTTCTTGCGTTTTGTCCTTTATGTCCCTTTCCACTTGTTTTTCCAAGACCGCTTCCAATGCCTCTTCCAAGTCTCTTTTCTGAAAAGCGTGAATTAGGTGCTGGTTGTAAATTTTGTATATACATTTTTGCCCTCCTTAAGCCTCTTCAACCGTAACTAAGTGTTTAACATGGAATAAACTTCCGCGAACACTGTCGTTATCTGGAAGAAGTTTTGTTTGGTTAAGTTTTGTAAGCCCCAATGCTTCAAGAATTTTAGCTTGTTTTTTGTTATAGCCAATAACACTTCTAACATAGGTAACTTTTAACATTTTTTGTTTCTTTTCTGCCATAATTCACCTCTTAAATTTCTTCAACAGACTTCCCGCGAGCAATTGCAACTTCTTCTTTTGTTCTAAGAGCTTCAAGACCTCTTAAAGTTGCTCTAACGCAGTTAATCTTGTTTGTTGAGCCATGAATTTTTGTAACAATATCTTTAACACCAGCAAGTTCCAAAACAGCACGTGTTCCGCCACCTGCAATAACTCCGCAACCTTTCTTTGCTGGAAGCATCAAAACTTTGCTTGTGCCATATTTTCCAACAACTTCGTGAGGAATTGTTCCGTTAACAATATTAATCTTTTTAAGGTTGTTTTTAGCTTGAAGAGTTGCTTTATCAATTGCAGCAGGAACTTCTTTAGCGCGTCCTGTTCCAATTCCAACTGTTCCTTTGCGGTCGCCAATAACAACAAGCGCGCTGAAACGCATTGTTCTTCCGCCTTTAACAACTTTAGTTACGCGGCGAACTGAAACAAGCGATTTATCATATTCGCTTTCTTCGCGTCTTCTTTCGCGTCTTTCGCCGTTTTTCTTATCGCGTTTAAAATCTTCGCGTCTTTTCTTTTCGTCTTTAACAACGTCTGCAACAACTTCTTGAGTTTCGACATTTTCATTTTTGATTTCTTCGTTCATAAATTCCTCCTAAAACTCCAAGCCAGCTTCTCTAGCACCATCGGCAAGAGCTTGAACTCTTCCTGTGTAAAGATAGCCGCCTCTGTCGAAAACAACAGCTTTAATTTTCTTCTTTAAAGCACGTTTTGCAAGGTTTTCACCAACAATTTTAGCTTGTTCTTTTCTGTTTTTGCCTTCAAAAACTTTCTTTGCAACAAGATCTTTATCAATTGTTGAGCAAGAAACTAATGTAACGCCTTTCTCATCATCGATGATTTGTGCGTAAATTCCATTAAGACTTCTGTAAACTGCAAGTCTTGGAGTTGCGCTTGTTCCGCAAACTTTATTTCTAATGCGGGCATGACGATTTTTTCTGATTTCGTTTTTATCTTGTTTGTTAATCATATTATTTTTGCTCCTTATTTCTTGCCTTTAGCAGCAGTTTTACCTTGTTTTCTGATAACAACTTCATCATCATATTTAATTCCATAACCATGATATGGTTCAACAGGTCTGAAATCGCGAATGTTTGAAGCAAGTTGTCCGACTTTTTGTTTGTCAATTCCCGAAATTTTGATGTCGTTTGCTGTTGGGCATTCAATTTTGATGCCTTCTGGCTCAACAACTTCAATTAAATGGGAAAATCCCAAGTTTAAAACGAGTTTGTTTCCAACTTTACTTGCTTTATAACCAACTCCCTTGATTTGAAGGTTTTTGGAAAATCCTTCCTTAACGCCTTTAACCATGTTTGCGATTAAAGCTCTGTAAAGTCCGTGTTTTGCTTTAACTTCGTTTTCATCATTTGGTCTTGTCAAATGAATGATATTGTTTTCAATGTTAACGCTAACATCTGAAAAATCTTGTGTTAACGAACCCAAAGGTCCTTTAACTGTGATTTTATTTCCATCAAGTGATGCGCTAACTCCGTCTGGCATAACGATTGGATTTCTTCCTATTCTAGACATAACCTCTCCTCCTACCAAACGTAAGCAAGAACTTCGCCGCCAACTTTAAGTTCTCTTGCTTGTTTGTCTGTTAAAATTCCTTTGTTTGTTGAGATGATTGCAATTCCCATTCCGCCAATAACTTTAGGCAATTTATCAACACTTGCATAAACTCTAAGGCCTGGTTTTGAAATTCTCTTCAAACCATAGATAACGCTGTTTCCGTTGTTATCATATTTGATTGCTATGTTAAGGTATTTAATCTTGTTTTCTTCAACTTTTTCATAAGATTTAATGTAACCTTCGTCAAGCAAAATCTTTGCAATTGCTTCCTTTTCTTTTGAAACAGGAACCAAAACGCTGTCGTGTTTTGCTGTTATAGCATTTCTAAGTCTTGTTAGCATATCTGCTATTGGATCCGTAACTACCATACTTTTCCTCCTTACCAACTAGCCTTTTTAACGCCAGGGATTTCTCCCTTGTTTGCTTTTTCGCGGAAGCAAACTCTGCAAAGACCATATTTTTTCAAAACAGAGTGTGGACGGCCACAAATTTCGCAACGGGTGTATTCACGAGTTGAGAATTTCTGTTTCTTTTGTTGTTTTTCAATTAAAGCTTTTTTTGCCATATTCCCTCCTATCTATCCTTGAAAGGCATTCCAAGAGCCTCTAAAAGAGATAATGCCTCTGAATCCGACTTTGCAGTTGTTACGATCATAATGTCGAAACCTCTGATTTTTTCGATTTTGTCGTAGTTGATTTCTGGGAATATAAGTTGTTCTTTAATTCCAAGTGCATAGTTACCATGTCCGTCGAAAGATTTTCTTGAAACTCCTCTAAAATCTCTAACTCTTGGAAGAGCGATTGAGATTAATTTATCAAGGAATTCATACATTCTGTCGCCACGAAGTGTAACTTTTGCGCCAATTTTCATGCCTTGTCTAACTTTGAAGTTAGAAATAGCTTTTTTAGCTTTTGTTGCAACTGGTTTTTGACCGGAAATAATTCCAAGTTCATCAATTGCAATTCCTAAGCTTTTTGAATTGTCCTTAACGTCGCCAAGTCCCATATTCAAAACAATTTTGTCAAGTTTTGGAACTTCGTTAACGTTTTTATAGCCGTGAAGCTTCATAAGTTCAGGAACAATCTCATTTTTATAGGTTTCTTTCATTCTGTTTGCCATTGTTTTCCTCCTTACTCTGCTTTCTTAGCTTTTGCAGATGATTTAGCTGCAGGTTTTGCAGGTTTTTCTGCCGACTTTTCTTCTGTTTTTGCTGTTTTAGCAGCTGCTTTTGCATCTTTTTTAACTGCTTTTGCATGTTCTTTATCTAAACTTGCTCCGCATTTTTTGCAAACTCTAACCTTTTTGCCTTCAATGTCTTTATGTGCAACTCTTGTTGCTTTATCGCAATTTGGGCAAACAACCATAACATTTGAAGAATCGATTGGGTTTGTTTGTTTGATAATTCCGCCCTTATCTTGAGCAGAACGAGGTTTTTTGTGTTTTGAAACAACGTTAACGCCTTCAACAACAACTTTTAAAGATTTTGGAGAAGTTTCAACAACTTTCCCTTTCTTTCCTTTGTCTTTTCCAGCAATAACAACAACGTTGTCGCCTTTTTTAATTTCCATATCGACTTCCTCCTATAATACTTCTGGCGCAAGCGAAATAATCTTCATATAGTTTTTATCACGAAGTTCTCTCGCAATAGGCCCGAAAATACGTGTTCCTTTTGGTTGTTTTTGATTGTCGATGATAACTGCTGCATTGTCGTCAAAACGAATGTGAGTTCCGTCTGGTCTTCTAAGACCTTTTGAAGTTCTAACAATAACTGCTTTAACAACATCACCTTTCTTAACAACTCCGCCTGGAATTGCAGATTTAACTGATGCAACAATAACATCGCCGATGTTCCCGCTACGTCTGTAAGACCCGCCGAGAACACGAATACACATGATTTGTTTAGCGCCTGTGTTATCGGCAACTTTTAATCTTGTTTGTGGTTGAACCATTTTTCTACCTCCTACTTCGCTTTCTCAACGATTCTGACTAAACGGTTATATTTGTCTTTGCTTAATGGACGAGTTTCCATAATTTCAACAGTGTCGCCCATTCCGCAAACGTTTTCTTCATCGTGAACTTTATATTTTTTTGTGCTTTTAACAACTTTCTTATAAATTGGGTGCTTTTTGTTTTCAACAACTGCAACAACAACGGTTTTGTTCATTTTTCCAGCACTAACAACAACACCTTGTTTTGTTGGTCTGCTATTTCTGATTTCTTTTTCCATATTGTTTCTCCTTACCCATTAACCTTTTTAATTTCTCTTTCGCGAATTATTGTTTTAACTCTTGCAATGTCTTTCTTCAAGTTATGAAGTTGCATTGGGTTTGTTAAATTTCCTGTTGCGTGGGAGAATCTTAAGTTAAAAAGTTCAGTTTTTAATTCTTGTTCTTTAGCAATCAATTCTTCTGTTGTTAAGTTTTTGATGTCACTTATTTTCATACAGCACCACCTTCTGTTGTTATGGTTTCGTCCTGCTTCTTAATGATTTTGGTTTTGCATGGAAGTTTGTGTGACCCAAGTCTTAAAGCTTCTCTTGCAACTGCTTCTGGAACCCCAGCAATTTCAAAAAGAATTCTTCCTGGTTTAACAACTGCAACCCAGAATTCTGGAGATCCTTTTCCGCTTCCCATTCTTGTTTCAGCAGGTTTTTTTGTTACAGGTTTGTCTGGGAAAATTTTAATCCAAACTTGCCCGCCTCTTTTTGTGTAACGTGTTATAGCAATACGAGCTGCTTCAATTTGATTTGATTTGATCCAACAAGGTTCTGTTGCAACGAGTCCTAATTCGCCATAAGCAAGTTTGTTTCCTCTTGTTGCAACGCCTGTCATTCTGCCTCTATGAACACGTCTTCTTTTAACTCTTTTAGGCATTAACATTAGTTCATACCTCCTTTGTTTTCAGCGGATTTTTTTCCAAGGATTTCGCCTTTATAAATCCAGCATTTAACTCCAAGCTTTCCATAGTTAGTGAATGCCGAAGCAACACCATAGTCTATGTCTGCTCTTAAAGTGTGGAGTGGAAGAGAACCTTCCATATAGTTTTCGGTTCTAGCAATTGTGTTAGCACCGTCAACAACTCCGCTAACTTGAACTTTACATCCTTTTGCGCCTGCTTTCATAACGCGTTGAATTGCTTGTTTCAAAGCTCTTCTGAATGCAACACGTTTTTCAAGTTGGCTTGCAATTCCTTCTGCAACTAAAACTGCATCAAGGTCTGGTTTTTTAACTTCTTTAACATTAACGAAAAGAGTTTTTGCTCCAACCATTTTTGAAAGTTCTTTTTTAATTTCTTCAACGCCTGCGCCTTTTGTTCCAATGAGCATACCTGGGCGTCCGGTGTTAAGTGTTACAACAACTTTTGTTGCTGTTCTTTCAATGTCGATGCTTGAAATTGCAGCGTTGCTATATTTTTTCTTAATAAAAGTTCTGATATTATCGTCTTCTTTGATGTATTTAGCAAAATCTTTTTTGTTTGCATACCAAGAAGATTGCCAACCTTTATTAACTCCAATTCTAAGTCCAACTGGACTAACTTTTTGTCCCATCTTGCCCTCCTATTCTCTACTGTCAAGCACAATTGTTATGTGGCTTGTTCTTTTTAACATTCTGTCTGCTCTGCCTCTTGCGCGGATGTTCAATCTTTTCATTGTTGGTCCTGGGCAAGCATATGCTTCTGCAACATAAAGGTCTGCTCTGTTCATTCCTTTATTGTTTTCAGCATTAGCAATTGCAGATTTAAGGAGTTTTGCGCATTCAGCTGCTGCGGATTGAGGAGAATTTTCCAAAATAGCAAGAGCTGTTTCTGCGTTTTTGCCTCTAACTAAGTCAAGAACAATTCTAACTTTAGATGGGCTCATACGAACATATTTAACCTTTGCATAAGGGCGATTGTCTTTGTTTGCCTTTCTTGCTTCGGCTTTTTCTCTAATTCTTGTTGCCATTTTTTATCCTCCTAATTCTTTGCCTTCATTGCAGCAACTTTGCCGCCCGACTTTTTGTCTCCTGCGTGACCTTTGAAGGTTCTTGTTGGAGCAAACTCACCAAGTTTGTGTCCAATCATTTCTGCTGTGCAATAGACAGGAACATGTTTTTTTCCGTTGTAAACAGCAAATGTTGTTCCAACAAATTCTGGGTAGATAACTGATGATCTAGACCATGTTTTAATTGGTTTTTTATTGCCTGATGCGTTGTTTTCTTCAACTCTTTTCATAAGTCTGTCAAACACATAAGGTTGTTTCTTTAACGATCTGCTCATATTCCTCTCCTATTTCTTCCTCTTAACAATTAACTTGTTAGAAGCTTTATTTTTCTTTCTTGTTCTAAGTCCAAGAGCTGGTTTACCCCATGGAGTAACTGGCGAAGCCATACCAACAGGGCTCTTACCTTCACCACCGCCGTGTGGGTGGTCATTAGGGTTCATAACAACACCACGAACGGATGGACGAACTCCCATATGTCTTTTTCTTCCTGCTTTACCAAGAGAAACAAGTTCGTGGTCTAAATTTCCAACTTGACCAACTGTTGCTTTACATCTTGTTAAAACTTTTCTCATTTCGCCGCTTGGCATTCTAAGGGTTGCATATTTGCCTTCCTTAGCCATAAGTTGAACTTCTGCTCCTGCGCTTCTTGCAAGTTGTCCACCCTTTCCTGGTTGAAGTTCAATGTTATGAACAACAGCACCAACTGGGATGTTTTCAAGTGGAAGAGCGTTTCCAACTTTGATTTCTGCGTTTTCGCCGGACATAACAATGTCGCCAACATTAAGTCCAATTGGAGCTAAGATATATCTCTTTTCTCCGTCTGCGTAAACTAAAAGTGCAATGTATGCTGTTCTGTTTGGGTCGTATTCAATTGTTGCAACTTTTGCAGGGATTCCATCTTTATTTCTTTTGAAATCGATGATTCTATATTTTTTTCTGTTTCCTCCGCCGATGTGACGAACGGTTATTTTTCCTTGTGCGTTTCTTCCCGCTGTTTTTTTGATTTTAGCAAGCAAACTTTTTTCTGGTTTGTCTGTTGTTACCTCTTCAAAGGTTGCAGAAGAGTAAAATCTGCGGCCAGCACTTGTTGGATTACTTTTCTTAATAGCCATATCTTTATTCTCCTTTTAAACCTTAAGATAAACTTTCGAAGAATGCAATTGGTTTTGAATCTTTTGTTAATGTGACAATTGCTTTTTTATAGTCACTTGTTCTTCCAACTGTTCTTCCTTTCTTTGTGTTTTGGGCTTTTTCGTGTCCCTTAACATTTAATGTGTTAACTTTTTCAACTTTAACATTAAAAATTTGTTCAACAGCATTTCTAATGTCAATTTTTGTTGCGTTTTTGTCAACAATAAATGTGTAGATTTTATCGCTAATCTTTGCATAACTCTTTTCTGATAAAAGAGGTTTTTTAATGATGTCGTATGCGTTCATTAGTTATATGCCTCCTCTAATGATTTAACAGCATCTTTTGTCATAACAACTTTGTTATTTGCAACAACATCATATGTTGACAAAAGTTCTGCAATTTGAATTTGAACATTTTGAAGGTTGCCTGCTGCTCTAAGTGCATCTGCATTTTTCTCATCTGTTACAATAACAACAGATTTGTTTAATCCAAATGCGTTCAAGAACTTAACAACTTCTTTGGTTTTTGGTTCTGCAAGTTTGAATTCGTCGATGAAAACAATTTCGTTTTGTCTAAGCTTTTCGCTCATTGCAGAAGCAAATGCAATTTTCTTAACTTGTTTATTAAGTTTCTTTGAGAAATCGCGTGGCTTTGGAGCAAAAACAACTCCGCCGCCTTTATATTCTGGCGATTTTGTTGAACCATGTCTTGCACGTCCTGTGTGTTTTTGTCTGTATGGTTTCTTTGCGTGTCCTCTAACTTCACTTCTTGTTAAAGTTGATTTTGTTCCTTGACGTTGGTTTGCGTTATATGCAACAACAACTTCGTGAATTAAAGGTTCGTTATAGTCAGCTGCGAAAAGGTTGTCTGAAAGATTCAATGTGCCAACTTCTTCGGCGTTCATATTATAAAGTTTAGATTTAGTTGCCATATTTCCTCCTATCTTTTAACCGCTTCTTTGATTGTTACGATTGAACCTTTTGGCCCTGGAAGGCAGCCTTTAACTAAAAGAATGTTTCTTTCAGCGTCAACCTTAACAATTTCAAGATTTTGGATTGTAACACTTTCTGAGCCGTAGTGTCCTGGCATTTTCTTGTTTTTGAAAACTCTTGATGGAGTGCTGTTAGCGCCCATTGAACCAACTTCTCTGTGGACAGGGCCAACACCGTGTGTCATTTTTAATCTGTGTGCGTTCCATCTTTGAATGTTTCCTGTGAATCCGCGTCCGCGAGTTGTTCCAGAAACATCAACTATGTCGCTTTCTGCGAAAATGTCTGCTTTAATTTCTTTTCCAATTTCATAGTCCGCAGTGTTTTCAAAACGGAATTCTCTAAGGATTTTTGAAGGAGCAACATTTGCTTTTTTCAAAACTCCAAGTTGAGGTTTGTTTAATCTGTTTTCTTTTGTTTGGTCGAAAGCAACAACAAGTGCTTCATAACCATCTTTTTCGTTTGTTTTCTTTTGAACAACATAGCATGGGCCAGCTTCAACAACTGTAACTGGAATAACTAAACCGTCAGGCGTGAAGATTTGGGTCATGCCAAGTTTTTTACCTAAGATTGCTTTTTTCATTCTATCTTCTCTCCTTATAGCTTAATTTTTACATCAACACCAGCAGGCAAATCCAATCTCATAAGAGAATCAACTGCTTTTTGTGTTGGACTGTAAATGTCAATCATTCTTTTGTGTGTTCTGCATTCAAATTGTTCACGGCTGTCTTTATCTTTGTGTGGTGAACGAATGATTGT
Organism: uncultured Bacillota bacterium; assembly: GCA_900544595.1. Lineage (GTDB taxonomy): Bacteria > Bacillota > Clostridia > Christensenellales > UBA1242 > UMGS687. The sequence goes on from UQVQ01000003.1 coordinate 37,227, forward strand.
TACCACTTCTTTATCTGTTGGAAGTGGGATTGGCCCTGCGACTTTTGAACCATTTTTATTTGCTGTTTCAATGATTTTAGCGCAAGCTAAGTCAAGCAAAACGTGGTCATAGGCCTTTAATTTAATTCTGATTTTTTGCGATGCCATTATTTTTCCTCCTGTCTAAAACTATTTTAATCCCCCTTTTGCAACCGCTTTGGAATTGCCATTTCTAAAAACATAAACGCCGCAAAAAAACAGTTTCAACCAAGTGTTGACTTATTTTTTAATGCGGTTAAAGGTTTCCTTCAACAACTATTCCGTGTGTGTCGCGCTTGTGACCAAAAAAAATTAGCTTTTTGCGGGGGCGCTTTAATCGATGTTAAAACTTGTCGATGTGAATTCTCTTGCAGTGAGCGCTCGCATAGCTCAAAGAAGTAACCTCACATGTCATTCCCTGTCTCAAGCGTGATAATAATACAATAAAAAAACTTTCTTGTCAACTGTTTTTCAAAACTTTTTTCGTTTTCTTTTTTATCAATTTTTTTCGCCAAAATCCCCTATTATCAATAATGAATATATAATACAAAAGTATGTAAGAAAAATATAAGAAAAATTTTAGAATTTGCTATTGACAAATAAATTCAAGCAAGTTATAATAAGTCGAAATTAAAAAAGGGGTTTAAAAATGAACAAAACAGCTAAATCACTTATTAAAACAACTTTTGGTCTTGCATTAACTTTAGCAAGCCTTGCTGGCATAAAAGAATTTAAAAATGCGCAAAAAAGTTCAAAGCAAATGGTTGAAGACGCATTCGTTGGAACAGCAAAACCAAGCATGGTTCAAGTTCAAACAGTTGTTTCTGAAATTCCAACATATATGACAAATAATGAAGGAACTCAATTTACAATTGTTAACAACGCAGAAACACAAGCAACCGACGAAGCTGTTGCTGCGGCAGAATCGCAAGATGACGAGGCAGAATCGCAAGATGACGAGGCAAGTTTTAACAATAACAACGATTCAACTTCAAAACGTGGAAGCGCTGCCGACAGGTTTACCGAAAGCGCGTTGGATAAAGTTGGAGCAGAAAGCGAAAGCGACCTTGAAAAAGACGGATTTGTTCCATCAGATGAAACACAAAAAATTCTCGACGAAATTGAAAAAGGCGATTCAAATCCTTCAATCAATCCAATTGAAGACCCAAATCATGGAACAAATTTCGATGAAATTGAAAACCTTGAACCTAAACAAGACTCGTCAGAAGCTGGAATTTCAAATCAAGCAGTTGCATATGCAATAACAGCCGGTCTTGCTGCAGGTGCTGTTGGCGCTGCCGCAGCAATTGCACTCTTCCTTAAAAGAAAACTTAATGCTTCAAGCGTTAGAAAACAAGGAACTCGTTTAATTCAAGACCAAAAAAACATTAAATCTGCTGAAAAACTTACAGAATATGATGCAAAAATTGCAAAGAAAGAAGAAAAAGGCAAAACAGTTTCAACTCGTCTTCAAGACAAACGCGAAACAACCGCTTTGAAAGTTACAGCAAAATCTCAAACAACTCAAAACGAAAAATTCGATTCAAAACGTCTTAAAACCTATGCAACTCTTGCAAAATGGAGAAACTATGGCAGATATAGAAACGACGAATTAACAAAAACTGAATATAAAGAATTGAACAACGGGTTAATTGCATATTCAAAATATCTTGAAAGCAACTCCCCTAGTTCAAAGGAATCTAGAAAACTTTTAGAAACTGCAATAGCAAGCTTTAACAAGGCAGCTCCAGGAATTCAAAAAGATGCATACTTTGGGGATTGGGCTTTCTCAACAAATTCCCAAGAACTTAACGGAAAAGTTGAACTCTCTCAAATTCCAGTTTTCCCATTCAGATATGTTCAAAACCAAGGATTAGGACTTTCCGAAGTTCAAAAAACTGACTTGGAAAACTTCTTCAACGATGTTTTTGCAGAAAAAGCAAATAATGAGCCAGTTGTAACCTACGGAACCATTTCCTACTACACAAACGAGGAACAAGCTCCAGTTCAAATGAAATATGCTTTTGATAACAGAGAAGCAGCAAAACTTCTTAAATCAAAGCTTATAACTCTTATCCCTCAAGAAGCAAAGAAAGTTGTTATCGACGAAGTTAACAAGGGCGGAAAGAGAATTAAGGAAGAACTTAACACCGATGCAAACATTGCAAAAGCAAGAGTTCTTTCCGAAAAAGAAGTTTCAAAATTCTATAAAACTTATGCTCAAAGCGAACCTAAACAAAAATCAAACGACATTGGTCAAGGAATGGAATAGGAACTTAACTGAAACCAGCATATATTTGCTGGTTTTTTATTTGCAAAAAATAATAAAAAGTGTAACAATATTTGTATGAAAAGCTTTTTAAATGTTAATCCAGGTTTTTATATCGGCAATCTTCATGTTGCTTGGTATGGTGTTATTATGGCCTGCTCAATGGCTCTTGCAATTGTCCTTTGCTATTTCTTTGCAAAAAGGCGCCAAATTAAAAGTTCCGACCTTATTTGTTGCGCGCTTTATGCCCTTCCTCTTGCAGTTATTGGCGCAAGAACATTCTATGTTGTTTTTAACCCAAATGGCGACACCTACACCTTTGTTGAAGCTCTTAAAATTTGGAACGGCGGGATGTCAATTTGGGGAGGAATTATTGGCGGTTTCCTTGGAGTTTGTTTATATTGCCTAATTCATAAAAAAGATTTGCTTTCAATTTGCGATGTTATCGCTCCGGGGCTTATAATTGCCCAAGCAACGGGAAGATGGGGAAATTTCATCAACAAAGAAGCGCACGGCTGGGAAGTTTTTAACCCAAAATATTTTGGACTTCCATTCACTGTTGAAATTGGCGGGCACTATTTTCTTGCAACATTTCTTTACGAAGCGGTTTTAAACACAATTGGGTTTGCGGTTTTAATAACCCTCCTATATAAATCTAAAAAACGTGGGCTTGTTCTTTCTTGCTATTTAATGTGGTATGGCGTTGTTCGCTCGGTTATTGAAATTTTCAGAACCGACCCAATGCTTATTGGCTCGATTAAATTTTCTCAACTTATGAGCATAATTTCTGCCTGCATTGGTCTTGTTCTTTTCGTTTACATTATGATTAGAGATGCAAGACTTAAAAAACGTGGAAGAAATCCAAACGAATATTTCCATTTGCGCGGCATTGAAAATAAGATGGAATATAAAGGAAACATTTTCTATGTTAACCTTTCAAACAAACGCGTTGGCGAGCTTGAAAGCGATGCAAAGAAAAGAATTGCAAGGAAAAAAGTTAATTCGGCAAAGGCAAATTCTTCTCAAAACGATTCCAAGGCAAATAAGAAATCCTTAAAAAAATAAGTAAATGCTTTTTAAATAATTGACATAACAAATTTTTTGTGTTAAATTATAATTCGTAAAAAGCAAAGGGATGTAGTTAAATGGTATAACTATGGTCTCCAAAACCATTGTCGTGGGTTCGATTCCTACCATCCCTGCCAAAAAAATAAAAGCACCAAATTACGGTGTTTTTTATTTTTTCTAATATTTTTAAACTTTTTTTAATTTAATTTATTTGATTATATTTTTATTATTATTTATTTTATTATTTATTTGCTTATTTTATTATTTATTTGCTTATTTATTTAATTATTTAATTAATTAATTAATTATTTATTTATTTTTAAAAAAAATTTTATTTAATTTTTTTATTTTAATTATTTTTTATTTTTTACTAATTAAATCCCAAACTTATTAAAATTGCAACATTAACTTTTCTCATTTTTTGGCTATCTAATTCACAAACTTTTTCTTTTAGTCTACGTTTATCAATTGTCCTAATTTGTTCAAGAAGAACAACGCTGTCTTTTTGAAGCCCGTATTCGCTTGATGGAAGTTCAATATGTGTTGGAATTTTTGCTTTGGAAAGTTGGCTTGTTATTGCGGCAACAATAACGGTTGGACTAAACTTATTCCCCGTGTCATTTTGAATTATTAAAACAGGGCGAACTCCCCCTTGCTCACTCCCAACAACGGGACTGAGGTCGGCAAAGTATATTTCTCCTCGTTTAATTTGTTTTTCCAATTCCAATTTCCTTTTCGTAGTTAAAGAAATCTTGGTTTGTTTTGTCAAATTCCTCGTTTTCTTTAACAACTCGTTTGTAAGCTTTGCAAAGATGACATTCCCTTAATTCATCTTTCATTTTCATAGTATGCAAATCTTCTCTATATTCGTTCAAAATTTCTTGTTCTGTTTTTTCATTTGCAAGTAATTCCTTGTTATACTTTTCCCAGTTAATTGCTTTTTTCTTCATAATTATCCCCTTAAAATTAAATTTAAAACATATGTGAATTTATTGTGCGTAAAAAAAAATGGCATTATTCAAATGCCACATTATTTTTTTAAATTTTATTTATTTTGAAATAAATGCTTTGCAAAGTTTAAATATGTCGGTGTTGTCAATTTTAGGTTTTAAAGCATTTAAATCAACATTTTTTGATGGTTTAAAATATATGAAATATGGAACATCTTTCGACGAGTGCCCCGTTCGCGTGTAGAGAGAATTACTTATTTGCTCTTTAGTTTGGTTATTAAATTGCAACCCGCCCGTTTCGTGGTCGGCAGTAACAATAATTGCAACTCCATTTTGCTCGATTAACTTATCGTGCGCAATTTTAATGCTTTGGTCAAAACTGTTTAAATATTCAACCATCTCAAAAATTTGGTTTGAATGGCTTTTCTTATCAATATGCGCCCCTTCAATCATCAAAAAATATCCATCTGGAAAATTTGTTTCAAAAAAATCAATCGCAAATTTCGTAAGCATTTCAAGGGTTGGCGCAAGGTTTGTTCCATCTTTTGAAACAACACTCTCAAATGAACCAAAAACTCTTCTTTGCGCAAAAGAAAAGTCGTTTAAATTACTTGAATATGCAAATCCTTTGCCTTCAATTTCTCTTTGATGGTTATCATATGTGTTTTTGCCTGCGCCAAGGAAAAGGTCGATTTGGCTTGCGATTTGCCCTTTAATAATTTCGTCGCTATCTCCTCGCTTGTTTGCGTGCGACGAAAAGCAAGAAGGAGTTGCCCCGTCCAAACTGTCGGTTGTGACAATTCCAACCCCAATTCCTGTTTTTTTCGCAATTTCGCTTATCGTTTCAACATCAATTCCGTTATGTCTTGAAACTTCTTTATTGTCAAACTTTTGCCCCGTTGCAAGTGCACTTGCTGCGGCAGCGCTGTCTGTTGGCGAAACAAGCGAGTTGGAAAAAGTTGAAACAAATCCCTTTTTCTCAAAACTTGTCATAAACATTTCTTTTTCATAAAACGCGCTTGCAGCCTTAATGTGGTTTTCTCCCATTCCGTCGCCAATAAACAAAACAGTTTTGTTTGCCGAAGAAACAAGCGAAGAAAAATCCATCGTGTTTTGTTTGGATTTTCTTTGGATAAAAACTCCAAGAAATCCGCCCAAAATTGAAATTGCAAAAAGCATTAAAATTGAAAGAAGCGCAATAAGAATTTTGGTTTTCTTTTTAAGCATACATTCCTCCATAAAAAACATTTTACCTTCTCATTCAAAAATTTACAAATAAAATCAAATTATATGTTCAAAATTTATGCAAAACTTCCATTAAGGGTTTAATAAAAACTAAATTGCAAAGAGGGTAATTATGCTAATTTTGTTACACAAAAATCTATATTATTTTGAATAAAATCATACCCAAAAAAATATTAAAAATTGTTAATTTTTAATCAATTTTAATTAAAAAAAATATTAAACAAAAAAAGGGCTAAACTGCCCTATTTATCGAATGGTGCGGACGCCGGGACTTGAACCCGGACAGATCGCTCCACAAGATCCTTAGTCTTGCGCGTCTACCATTTCCGCCACGACCGCATATTTTCTTGCTCATTCAAGCAAGACATAATATATCACAAAGTTGCTAGGCTGTCAACAATTTTTAGTCAATTTTGTTGATTTCATAATTTTGTTTTTCAATTTGCCTTTTTAATTCTTTTCCCTTAAAATATCTCCTGTTTTAAGAGGCAAATTTGTTTCAATCCAAAGTTTTTCTTGAACATTTTTTGCAACTTCAATTTCTTCGCCTTGTTCATTTGTCATCTTTGAAACAATAATTTTTTTGTTAAAAGTTTCATTTGGCGAAAGAACTTCCAATTCGTCGCCTTTTTCAAATCTGTTTCTCATTTCAACAAAAACTTTCCCGTCTTTTGCATCTTCCAAAACAACGGCAACAAATTCATGAGTTGCAACAGGCATTGAAGTCTCCAAATTTTGTTCTGGCTTTCCAAAATAGAAACCGGTTGCATAATTTCTGTGGCTCGATTTAAATGTTTCGTTATAGATTTCTTCCGAAACTTCTTCGCCGCGTTCAATTGCGTCAAGCGCGCGACGATAGGCATTTGTTATGTTTGCAACATAATATGAAGATTTCATTCTCCCTTCAATTTTAAAACTTGAAACGCCCGCCTCTTCAAGTTCTTTAAGGTGCTCAATCATATTTAAATCTTTTGAGTTAAGAATGTAGGTTCCGCGGTTGTCTTCTTGAATTTCATAACCTTCTCCCCCGCGGCTTTTTTCGCAAATTGTATATTCCCATCTGCAAGCTTGAACGCACGCTCCTCGATTTCCGTCACGCCCAGTTAAATAGTTTGAAAGCAAACATCTTCCAGAATAACTTATGCACATTGCTCCGTGAACAAATGCTTCAAGTTCAACTTCTTTTGGAAGAAACTGGCGAATTTCTTTAATTTCATCAATTGAAAGTTCGCGCGCAAGAACAATTCGTTTTGCACCAAAATCTGCAAAAAACTTTGCATCAAACTTGTTTGTTACATTCGCCTGTGTGCTAACATGAATTTCAAGTTTTGGCGCGTATTGTTTTGCAAAAGAAATAATGCCAATGTCGCTTGCGATTATTGCATCAATTCCAATTTCTTCAAGATATTTTAAATATTCTTCAAGACCGTTAAAATCGCTGTTATGAGCAACAATATTAACAGTCACATAAATCTTTTTCCCTCTTTTATGAACAAAATTTGCAGCCTCTTTAAGTTCGTTTTCGTCGAAGTTCCCTGCAAAAGCGCGAAGCCCAAACTTTTTCCCAGAAACATAAACAGCATCGGCGCCAAAATATATTGCAGCCTTCAATTTTTCCATATTCCCTGCTGGCGAAAGAAGTTCCATTTTTTCTCCTGTTCTATTTTTTTTAATTATTTTTTAATTTTTTCTTATTTTTTTAATAAATTTTTCCAATTTTTAAGCATTTTTTCAACGCAATCAAATGCGTGGTTAAATGTTTCTTTTTTATTTAAATCAACCCCAGCGTCGAAAAGCAACTCAATTGGAGGTTTTGTGCTTCCGCTTTTTAAGAAATTAATATATCTTTCTGGGGTTTGCGGAATTATTTTTTCAACCAAATAAACCGCGCTTATCATTCCAATTGCATATTTATATACATAGAAAGAGTTATAAAAATGCGGAATTCTTGACCATTCATATTTAATTTCTGGAATTAACTTAACATTTTTCCCAAAATATTTTTTATTTAACTCATAATATTTTTCGTTTAAAATTTGCGCAGAAATTGGATTTCCTTTTTCAAAAGTTTCATGAGCAAATTGTTCAAATTCGCTAAACATTGTTTGACGGAAAACAGTTGATTTAAATTCGCTTAAAAAATAGTCGTAATAATATATTTTTTCATCATTATTTTTCGAATTTTCAAGGAAATATTTCAAAAGCAACATTTCGTTAACCGTGCTTGCAACTTCGGCAACAAAAATTGTGTATGGCGCTTGGTCTGGATTTAAATTACTGTTTGAAAAATAGGAATGCATACTGTGGCCAAGTTCGTGGGCAAGAGTGAAAACGCTGTTTGAATCCCCAATGAAATTAGTAAGCAAAACTGGATTTTTCCCATATGCTCCCCAAGAAAACGCCCCGCTGTCCTTATTTTCGTTTGGATAGATGTCAATCCATCTTTCTTTAACTGCCTTTTCAATTAAAGAGGTGTAGAAACTTCCAAGAGGTGCTGTTGCTTTTTTAATTATCTCAATTGCCTCGTCAAAAGTATATTTTTTCTTTATGCTTTTTTCTTTAACATATTGGTCGTAAAGAGCAAACTCGCTTAACCCTTGGCTTTCGCGTTTAACATCAAAATATTCATAAAAAACAGATAAATTATTGTTAATTGAGTCAATTAACGTATCATAAACCTTTCGGCTTGCCTCTTCCAAATAGATTGATTTATCTAAACAATTTTTATATTTCGATGCTTTTGCATAAAAAACATCGGCTTTTATGTTTGAAATGTAGTTTGAAGCAAGAAAATTGTTAAATTTCCCATATTGCCCGTTAAACTTTTTAAGTGTGTTTTTTCGAAGAGTTCTGTCTTCGCTTTGCATAAGAGCCATATAGGATGAATGGTTTAACTTATGCATCTTTCCGTTTGAGTCTTTAACAGAAGGAAATTTTAAATCTGCGTCGTCGAATAAATCGAAATTATCGGAAAATCCGCCCGCCATATCCCCGCTCATGGAAAGGATTTTTTCTTCTTTTTCGGAAAGAATGTGTTTTTTGTTTCTTAAAATACTTTTGAAATAGTTTTTAAACTCGCTTTCTTTTTGCAATTTTTCCAAAAGCGAATTAGGATTTTTCTTAATTTCAACGCTAACAAAAGAAGTTTGAGTTGAAATTTGGCTAAGAAGCGAGCCAACTTGCGTTGCGCGTTCTTGATAGAACGAATTTGCTGCATCTTCGCGCGTTTTTAAAGTTGCGTAAACATAAAGAACTTCAAGGCGTTGGTCGAACGCTTCGCTTTTTCGAAGGCATTCTAGAATTGTTTTTTCATTGTTAAGTTTGCCTTTATATTCGTCGAGGAAATGAACTTGCGATTTTAAATCGTCAAATTCCTTTTTAAATTCGTCGTCATTTTTAAAGTATCCGCTTAAATCCCACTTAAATTTTTCTTCAATTTCGCTTCTTTTTTTCATCTTTCCAACTCCTACATAACATTTTTAAACGCGATTTAAGTTAAATTTGTTCCATGGGTCTTTTTCGGAAGGAGGAAGAACCGTGAAACTCATTTTTTCTTTTGTTGTTGGATGAACAAATTCAAGTTTATACGCCCAAAGAGCAAGGTCGCTTGTTTTTCCTTCTTTCGCGCCATACTTCCCGTCGCCATAAACTGGGGCTTTCAAATTCGCAAACTGAACGCGAATTTGGTGTCCGCGCCCTGTTAAAAGTTGAACTTTTGCTAGGGTTAAAGTTTTTGAAAGTTCTCTTGCTTGTTTTGGAGCGCGTTCCTCCAAAGAATTTTCGTTAATTTTTTGGCTTGGCGCAAGGTTAACATCTTTATATTCTTTTTCAACTTCAACAATTTCATAAACAAGTTCTGCTCTTTTTGCGCCCTGCTCTCCCATTGGCGCAACGCGAACAATGTTTTTTTCTTCGTCTTTTTTAAGATAGTTAACAACATGTTTTGTTTTTAAAGGAAGTTGCCCCTCCAAAACTGTTAAATATTCTTTTTTAAGTGTTCCGTCTTGAATTTCCTTGCAAAGTCTTGAAGCGGCTTTTGATGTTTTTGCAAAAACCATAACTCCGCCCGTTGGTCTGTCAAGCCTATGAACTAAACCAACATAAACATTCCCAGGTTTGTTATATTTCTCTTTGATATATTGCTTAACAAGCGAAAGCAAGTCTATGTCGCCGCTCTCATCTTCTTGTGTTGGAATGTTTTGCGGTTTAATAACAACAATAATGTGATTATCCTCATAAATGATGTCTAAATTCTCGTTCATAATTTCTCCTTAAAAAGTTAAAAGTCCGCTTGCGCCGCATGGCAAAATGATTCCTTCGTCGGTTGGAAGCCCAACTTCATAAGCTTCACATTCCGCATTTTTGTTTTTTGCGTTAAGAAGCAAAATGTTTTTAATAACTTGAGGTTGAAGCCCGGTTGTGTAGGAATTTATTAAAACGAAAAGCGGATTATCGCTTAAAACTTTAAAGCAAAGATTAACAAATTCAAACAAGTTTTCTTCAATTTTCCAAATTTCGCCGCTTGGACCGCGTCCATAGGAAGGAGGGTCCATAATTATTGCGTCATATTTGTTTCCTCGGCGAATTTCCCTTTCAACAAATTTTTTGCAATCTTCAACAATAAAGCGAACGGGCTTTTCTTTAAGGTTTGAAAGCGCAAGGTTTTCTTTCGCGCGCTCAACCATTCCTTTGCTTGAATCAATATGAACAACGCTTGCCCCTGCGCTTGCACAAGCAACCGATGCCCCGCCGGTGTAGGCAAAAAGGTTAAGAACTTTAATTTCGCGATTTGCGCCTTGAATTAGGTCAATCATTTTTGCCCAGTTAACAGCTTGTTCTGGGAAAAGCCCAGTGTGTTTAAATCCCATTGGTTTAACAAGGAATTTAAGGTTGCGCCAAGAAACTTTCCATTCGTTTGGCATTGGCAAAAGATTTTCCCAATAGCCGCCGCCTGTTGATTCTCGAACATATCTTGCGTTAAGTCCTTTTTCTTTTGAAAGGTCTTTTTGCGCAGGCCAAATAACTTGAGGGTCGGGACGAAGTAGTTTAACATTTCCCCATCTCTCAAGTTTTTCGCCGTTTCCGGTTGCAATTATTTCATAATCTTTCCATTCGGTGTTAATTTGCATTTTGCCCCTTAAGTTTAATTAAAACTTTTTCTTCTTGAATTTCAACTTCTTTTTCAATTGTTGGATTTTGAATGTCCTCTAAAATGTTCTTACCCAAAACTTCGGCTTTAATTCTTTCGGCATACTTTGCAATAACTTTTTGCAATGTTTCGCTTTCGGTTTTTAAAGAAACATCAATTCTTTCTTCAACCTTGAAATTTGCTTCTTTTCTTAAAACTTGAATTGTTCTTATAAGTTCTCTTGAAAGCCCTTCAAGCATAAGATTTTCGTCAATTGTTATGTCTAGAACAACCGTCATATCATTTTCTGTTGCAATAACATAATCTGGCTTTGCTTTATAGGAAACAATGAAAAGGTTGCTTGGAAGGTCTTTAAATTCCCCAATTGAAACTTTGCCTTCAGAGTGCATTTTTGTTAACTCTTTCATTTCTTCTTCGCTTGCTTCCAAAAGAAGATTTTTAACTTTTTGAACATCTCCTTTCAAAACTGCGCCTGCTTTTTTGAAATCAACAGTTAAGAACGCATCGTTAAATTTCGAGTTATCAGTTTCAAAAACAATTTCTTTAATGTTAAGTTCGTCTTTAATTATTGGCTCAAAACCTAAAATTCCTTCTTTAACATCTTCTTTAACAATTAAGAACATCGTTTTAAGAGGTTGTTTAACTTTAATTTGATTTTCGTTTCTAAGACGTTGCGCAATTGCAATAATTTCTCTTGCGTCTTCTGTTTGCTTATCTAAGCGACCAAAACGAACGCTCCCAACTTTTGGGAAAGATGCAAGGAAGATGCTTTCTGCTTCGTCTTTTTCAATTTCACGAACCATATTTTGCCAAATATATTCAGTTAAGAAAGGAAGAATTGGGCTCATAACACGGCAAACAGTTTTGAGAGCGTTATATAAGCTCCAATATGCATTAAGTTTATCCTTTTCATCGTCCGATTTCCAAAATCTTCGACGGTTAACACGAATATACCAATTTGTTAAGTTATCGATGAAGTTTTCAAAATCTTTAACAACCAAGAAATATTTGTTATTTTCATAATTTTCGATTGAATTCTCAATAAATTTATTGCATTCCTCCAAAAGCCATTTATCTGTTATATCAAACTTACCAAAATCTGGCTTGAAAGCAGCAATGTTTGGATTGTCGATTAAAGCATATGTGTTAAAGAAAACATATGCATTCCAAAGCCCAAGGAGTTTTCTCTTAACTTCGTCGCAAATTCCAAAGCCAAAACGAGTGTCGTTAAGCATATTATTTGATGCGAAAATATATCTAATAACATCTGCGCCAGTTTTTGAAACAAGGTCGGAGAATGAAATGTTGTTTGGCCCCGATTTCGAGAATTTTGAGCCATCTTCTGCAACAAGCATTGCAAAGCCAATAACCTTTTTATATGGCGCGCGGCCTTCAAGCGTAACCGCCATAAACAAAAGCGAATAGAACCACAAACGAATTTGCTCTTTCATTTCAATAACGCATTCTGCTGGGAAATTCTTTTTCCAGAATTCTTTATCTGTGAAATATTTTTTAGTGCTGAAAGGTGTTATTCCTGCGTCAAGCCAGCAATCGCCAACTTCGCTAACTCTTTCAACTTCCTGTCCGCAATGTGGACAACGAATTTTAATGTTGTCGATGTATGGACGGTGAAGATGTGGGAGAGCGTTAACTTCTTCTTCGCTTGAAAGTTTTTTAAGTTCGTCCAAACTTCCAACAACTGTTAATTTCCCGCAATGTTTGCAGCGATAGAATGGAAGAGGAAGTCCATAGAAACGTTTTCTTGAAATATTCCAATCTCCCATGTTGTTAAGCCAATCGAGCATACGTTTTTTCATAAACTCTGGTTGCCAGGTTACTGTGTCAACAGCTTCAATTAAAAGAGGACGAATTTCGTCGGCTTTAATATACCATTCTTTTGTTAAACGGAAAATTAAAGGATTTTTGCAGCGCCAACAAATTGGATAGCGGTGTTTATATTTATGTGTGTAATAAAGTTTTCCGCGCAATTTAAGTTGTTCGAAAACATCGTCTGCAACTTCTGTTGTGTTTTTCCCAGAAAGGAAGCCAAAATTTGAATAGAAAATTCCGCTTTCATCAACTGGGCAAATATTTTTAAGCCCAAGTTTTTGTCCAAGTTCGAAGTCCTCCGCTCCGCAGCCTGGTGCAATATGAACAGCGCCCGAACCTTCTTGCGCGTCAACTTGATCCCATGCAACAATTTTATGAATAAATTGTTGTTCTTCAAGTTCTTCAAAACAAGTTTCATATTCTTTTCCAACAAGTTCGCTTCCAAGAACTTCTTTTTCAACAGAAATTAAATCGTCTTTCAAAACTTTTAAAGCAGTTTTCCCAACAACTAAAAGTCTGCTGCTTGATTTAACTTTGCAAATGCAATATGTTAAATTTTCGTTAACTGCAATTGCAACGTTCGACGAAAGAGTCCAAGGCGTTGTTGTCCAAACAAGCATATCCAAATTGCTGTTTTTAATTGGAAGTTTAAAGAAAACAGCAGTGTGTTCCATGTCTTGATAGCTATCGGCAAGTTCATGTTCGGAAAGCGAAGTTCCGCAGTGGGAACACCATGGCATTGGGCGATATTTTTCAATTAGCCACCCTTTTTCATAACATTTTTTAAGGAAATACCAAATTGTTGTTATGTTGGTGTCGGAATTTGTGAAATATGAATCGTCCCAATTCATCCATTGTCCAAGGCGTTTCGATTGGTTTGCAATTATCCCAGCAAAATGATTAACACGTTCAATGCATGCTTCCGTGAATTTGTCCATTCCAAATTTCAAAATATCGCGCTTATCGTTAAGCCCAAGCGATTTTTCAACTCCAACTTCAACCCAAAGACCTTGCGCATCGAAACCATTTTGATAGTGCGCATCAAATCCTTGAAGCGCTTTATATCGAAGCATAATGTCTTTAAGCGACCTGTTCCAGCAATGGTGAAGCTTCATTTCGTTGTTTGCTGTTATTGGGCCGTCTAAAAAGGCATAATATTTTCCTGTTTTCTTATTTTTTTCTTGAAGTTTTTGAAAAATTTTGTTATCTTCCCAAAATTTCAAAACTTCTTCTTCGTTTTTTGCAAGCGATGGCATTGCAACTTCTTTTTTCATCTTAATCTCCTAGCTTAAAAAATAGAATGTAAAATTTACATTTCACATTCTACCACATCGTTTTTTTTATTGCAATTAAATTACATTATTTTTATTACGTTATATATAGCGAGATTAGAAAGTTTGGTCGTTGTTAAATTGATTTTTAATGCTTTTAATTGAGTTTTGTCGGCTTATTCTATCATTTCTGCTTGAAATATAGGATTTATAGCACTTGTCGGTTAAAGCATGAACAATTTCGTCGCGGTCAACAATTCTTGTTCTAAAATTCAAATCTGCCCCGTCTTTAAGTTCGTCCGAAACTTTTTCATATGTTGAAACCATATCTCTAAATCTTGAGCCTAGTTCAACAAAGTTTTTTTCATTAAATTTTTCTTCTGGCGTTCGCCCGAAAACAATAAATTGTTTTTTGCTTTGGCTGAAAACAATATCAATTTTTGGACTGAAAATTGAAATAAATCCTCTGTCTAAAAGTGCAGTGAGCGCTATTAAGTTGTTAAGCGTTGTTTCCAAAGTTGGGTCTTGTAAAATTGAGTCTTCAAAAAAGTTTATAAGTCTTCTGTCGTCCATTTTGTAAATTTCGTTTTCTGTCATACAAACCTCCATTTCTTTAATATTTTATCATTTCTTGAAAAGTTGTCAATATCCCAATTTAAAAGCCATTTGCGGAAATAAAGTTTTGTTTGTTTCGCCAATCTTTTTCAACTTTAACAAAAAGTTTAAGCATAACTTTTTTCCCTAAAAATTTTTCCATATCAATTCTTGCGCTTGTTCCAATTCGTTTAAGACTTTCGCCGCCTTTTCCAATTATGATTGACTTATGCGATTCTTTTTCACAAATTATATCAATTGAAATTTCGGCTTTCTTTTCGCTTTCTTCAAATGAAACAACTTCGCAGAAAACGCCGTGTGGGATTTCCTCGTTTGTGAAGTTTAAAATCTTTTCGCGAACAATTTCCGAACAGAAAAATTTAACTGGCCTGTCGGTTAATTCATCCTCTTTGAAAATCATTTCGTTTGAAGGAAGCAAGGAGATAATTGCGTCTTTAAGCATTCCAAGATTTTTCTTTTTCTTGGATGAAAAAGGAACAATTGCTTTTGCATCAATTTCGTTTAATTTAACCAAATTTTCTGCAAGTTTTTCAGGAGTTGTCAGGTCGATTTTGCTAACCCCAATAACCAAATTCCCAAGACTTGAAATTGCCTTAACATTTTCAATTTCTTCGTTTGAAAAAGCTTTTGAGCCGTCAATCAAATAAACAACAACATCTGCTCCTTCTCTTGCGTTTCGAACGCTTTTGTTCATTGCTTTGTCAAGCCAATTTTGGCTTTTGTGAATTCCAGGGGTGTCGATGAAAACAATTTGAAAGTTTTTTTCGGTTAAAACCCCAAGAATATTGTTCCTTGTTGTTTGTTTTTTATGGGAAACAATGTTAAGCTTAACGCCCAAAAGTTCGTTAATTAACGTGCTTTTCCCTGCATTTGTTCTTCCAATAACAGCAACATATCCTGCTTTCATCTTTCAACTCCGTTTTCGCTTAAAATTTCATTCGCAAGTTTCATCATCTTTTCTTCGTCGGCTTTTTCAATGTGGTCATATCCCATAATATGCAAAAATCCGTGAAGAGAAAGGAAACAAAGTTCTCTTTTTAAACTATGTCCATATTCCTTTGCTTGCTTTCTTGCAATACTTTTGCAAATTGCAATGTCGCCAAGAAAAACATCGTCGTCTTCAAAAAATTCTTCTTTTGGAATTTCATAGTTTGGAAAGGAAAGGACATCTGTAACTCGGTTGATGTTTCGAAATTCATTGTTTAATTTTTGAATTTCCTCTTCTGAAACAAATTTAACATTTGCGAAAAAGTTTTTGTTTAAAGAATAGTTCTTTTCGACCGCATCGCTGAAAAGTTTTGTTGCAATTTTTTTGTAACATGGAGAAAAAACGTTTGTAAAATACACTTTATTCATATAAATAGTTTATCACAAAATTTAAAATGAAACAATTCTTTCAACACAAATAACATAGTCAACAATTGTTCTTCCGTCTTTTTCTGTTATAACGAAGTTTTCATAAACAACATTATCGTCTTCTTTTTTCCTTGCCATGGCAAGTTTTTTCGCCTCTTCAATTTTTTGGTTTTTAACTTCCGAAAAGTTTTGCGTTAAAGTAACTTCTTCAAGTTCATAATATGTTAAAATGATGTATTTAAGCGGCAAAACAGAGTTTGAAAGATAGGTTTCATTTCTTTCAACTTCATATTTTTCAAAAGGAATTTCTGCTTTTGTTGTAACAATTTCCTTATCCAAAAAACTCATTATTCTTTCCGAAACACTTCTTCCCGTTCGAACTTCCGTTTTGGAATATTCTTTATGTTCGCTTTGCCCCGCAAGCAAAAACTCAAATGTTATTTCCGCTTTTGGCTGGGTTGGAATTCGTTTGCCGCTGCTGTCAACAATATATGGTGCAACAAGTGCGTCGCCCGCTCGAACCTTATCTCCTGCTTTAACAAGCAAAGTTCCTTGAATAAGTTTGATGTTTTTAATTGTCCCGTCCTCGCCCGCCAAAATTGCGCCAACTTTAAACTCATCATCAATTTCATCGCTTATAAGCTTTTCTTTTAAATTGATAATTATTGAAGTTCCTTTTTTAACAACGCTAACCATGCTAACATCGTTAAAATTCTCCAAAATTATGTTTTCAATTTGTTCGTTTGTTTTTGAGTTCAATGGCGAAAAAATTGAAACACCATTTTCATTTAATACGCTTTCAATTTCATTTGAATCAACTCTTTCGTTTCCAAAAACTTCAATTCTCCAAACATAGTTTGAAGCAACAACATAAAAACAAAAACAAAGGAAAACTCCAATTATAATTCCAAAGCGAACGCTAAAAAATTTGAGCGGACGCGCAAGCCCGTTATATTCCTTTTTTGAAACTGAAAAATTTTTGGATTTTAAAAAATTCTCAACCGCTTTTTCGTTTTCAATTCCAACTTCAAGACGCGAATTTTTAATATCAAGTTTTTCGGCGCTGTAAATTTCAACGCCTTTGTTTGAAAGAACATTAAGCCACCTTTCAAAATTATAGCCCAAAAGAGAAAAGGTTACGCTCGACCTTTTGCTTCTCTTTTCTTTTTTTGCCCTTTTAAAAAATTTGAATTTCAATTCAGTTCGCCTCAATTTTGTCAATATTTCCAGCAATGCAAATTGTTTGATTCCCCATTTCTTTAAGTTGAAGTCCGCTTCCAAAAACGCTTATGATTTTGCCTTTAACCTTGAACATAATTTGCTCTTTTGAAAGCTTAACAAGCCCTTTTGTTCCCTCAGCATAAACCGCCTTGCCGCTTGTTACAACAATGTTATAATCCCCTTCGGCAAACGGAATTTTAAGTTCTTTTTTAATTTCCGAAAAAAAGTTAAACATAATTTTTCCCTTTCTTTTTAACCTATGCCATAAAAGAATAAAATAGACTTTTTTGCAAACACTAATGTTAAGCAAAAAGCTTAAAAGGAGAAAACAAAAATGAAAGAGGGATTTATTGTTGGACTTATGGTTGGAGGGTTTGTTGGAATTGTTCTCCATAAATATTGCAAACAAGTTCAAGACCTTGCCGACGAAGGCGAAAGTATGGTTAAGGACGAAATTAAAATGATCAAAAAGGAAGCAAATAAAGTTAAAAAAAATCTCAATAATTCAAAAAATAAAACTCAAAATGCATAAAAAACAATAAAAAATCACGAAAAAATCGTGATTTTTTTAATTTTTTAACTTATTTTGCTAAATTTTGCTTTTATTGATTTTGTTCCAAAGAAGTTGATTTTTCGTTTTTGAAAGTTAATCTATTGTTCTCGAAATCAATAATTATTGTCCCTTGTTTTTCAAGTTCGCCAAGAAGAATTTTCTCTGCAATTGCATCTTCAATGTGTTGTTGAATAAATCTTCGAAGCGATCTTGCGCCATATTCTGCGTCTGCGCCTTGCGAAACAATGTATGACAAAGCACGCTCGGTAAGTTTAAGTTCAATCCCCTGCTTTTGAAGACGTTTGTTGATGTTTTTCATAAGGATTTTTGCAATCTTCGTGAAATCGTCGAGAGTTAAAGAATGGAACACGCAAGTTACATCAATTCTGTTTAAGAATTCTGGCTTGAACTTCTTTCTTAATGCGTCAATATAAATATGTTTAATTTCATCAAATGTTTCATCTTCGCCTTCGCCTGTTTCAAATCCAAGCCTTTTTTGGCGCTGAACTTCTTGAGCTCCAATATTGCTTGTTAAAATTATGATTGTGTTTCGGAAGTTAACTGTTCTTCCTTGCGAATCGGTTAATCGTCCGTCGTCCAAAATTTGCAAAAGCGCATTGAAAATGTCTGGGTGTGCTTTTTCAATTTCATCGAAAAGAACAACGCAATATGGTTTTCTTCTAACCGCTTCGGTAAGTTGCCCGCCGTCGTCAAACCCAACATATCCCGGAGGCGCGCCAATAAGTTTTGCAACCGAATGTGGCTCCATATATTCGCTCATGTCCAAACGAACAATATTGTTTTCGTTGTCGAACATTGCTTCGGCAATTGCCTTTGAAAGTTCTGTTTTTCCAACGCCAGTTGGGCCCATGAAAAGGAACGAGCCAATTGGGCGTTTTGCATCTTGAAGTCCAACACGACTTCTTCGAATTGCTTTTGCAACCGCTTCAACTGCTTCGTCTTGACCAACAACGCGTTTATGAAGAATTTTTTCAAGGTTGATAAGTTTTTCTTTTTCTGTTTCCGTTATTTTATTAACCGGAATTCCCGTCCACCTTGCAACAACATCGGCAACTTCGTTTGCTCCAATTGAGTTAACTTTTTTGTCTGAACGATTGAGCGATGCATTAAGTTTTTCAAGAGAATCTTCAAGTTTAACAATTTCCGATTGAATTTTCGCCGCTTTTTCATAGTTTCTTTCCAAACTTGCCTCATCGCGCGATGCTTGAAGTTGTTTAAGTTTTTCTTCTTTTTCGCGAACTTCGGTTGGTTTAAGAGAAAAATTAACTTTTGCTTTTGAAGCAGCCTCGTCGATTAAGTCAATTGCCTTGTCTGGCAAACTTCTGTCCATAATATATCTATCAGAAAGAGTTGCCGCAGCTTCAATTGCTTCGTCGGTTATCTTAACTTTGTGGAACGCTTCGTAACTGTCGCGCAAACCTTTCAAAATTTCAATTGTTTGTTCAACTGTTGGAGGTTCAACAAGAATTGGTTGGAATCTTCTTTCAAGCGCTTTATCTTTTTCGATGAATTTTCTATACTCATCGGTTGTTGTTGCGCCAATTGTTTGAAGTTCTCCTCTTGAAAGATATGGCTTTAACATATCCGAAGGGCTTGTTTCGCCTTTTTCGGCGCCCGCTTGCGCAAGAGTGTGAATTTCGTCGATGAAAACAATAATGTTTTTGTTTGCAATGATTGTTTCAATTGCATCTTTAAGTTTTTCTTCCATCGCCCCGCGATATTTCGTTCCCGCCATTAAACTTCCAATTTCAAGCGAGAAAATTTCTTTGTTTTTAAGCAAATCTGGAACTTCGCCGCGAACAATTGCAAGGGCAAGCCCTTCAACAACCGCCGTTTTCCCAACGCCCGCTTCTCCAATTAAAACTGGATTGTTTTTTGTTTTTCGGCAAAGAATTTCAATAACACGCTCAATTTCTTTTTCTCTCCCAATAATTGGATCAATTTTGCCTTGGCGTGCTTTAAGAGTGAAATCGCTTCCAATTTCCAAAAGTTTTTCTGGCAAGTTAGATTGTTTTTGATTTTCTTGCGTTTGAATTTCTGTTTCGTCGCTTTCGCCATAACCTTTTCCTTGAAGGAACGAAACAACTTTATTTTTAAGTTCTTGAATGTTAACTTTGAAATAACTTGTTAAAAGACGCGTTGCGAAACAATCTTGCGACGAAACAAGAGCAAGAAGCAAATGTTCCGTTCCAAGAAAATTATGATTGAGTTGAAGCGCAATTGTTTGCGCAATTTTGAAAATATCTTTAACGGCTGGCGTTAAAACAACGCTGTCGAAAAAAGTTTCTTCCTCGTTATTTTCGCGGAAAATGTTAAGAAGTTTGGAATCTGTAACCCCAAATTCTTTCAAAATCTTTTTAGCCGTGCAATTAACTTTTGTAAGCCCGTAAAGGATGTGCTCGGTTTCAACCATTTCTCCGCCAAAACGAAGAGCAACCGCGCTTGCTTCCATAAGCGTTTTTTCCAAACTTTCGCTTGTTTCTAAGAACATTAAAATCGCCTCCCTTTTTCTTATGAGATAATTATACACTCTTTTTAGAAAAACAACAAAAATTTATTAAAAAATTTTTAAGAATGTCATTTTTAAAATTATCAGCAAATAACAGATTTTTCTAGTAATAAAAATGCCACCAAAAATTCGGTGGCAATAATTTAATAAGTTCCAACTTTTGAAAAGTTTCCAAGCTAATCGGCATAATTTTTGAAATAATTTTGAACTAAAACAACAGGCGTTCCCTTGTCTCCACTTCCGCTTGTAAGGTCGCAAAGCGAGCCAATTAAATCGGTGAGTTGACGAGGAGTTGTTCCAAGAGCCGCACGGTTGTTTTCTTTCGAATCTCCTTTCTTTTCGCGAACAATCTTCTTAAACTCTTCGCTTGCTTCTTCTCCCGAAAGATTTGCAAGAAGTGTTTCTGAGATATACTTTAATTTAATTTCGTTTGGCGTTCCCAAAAGCCCGTCGGTATAGCCTGGGCTAACAACAGGATCGGCAAGTTCCCAAATTTTTCCAACAGGGTCTTTAAAAGCGCCGTCGCCATAAACTAAACATTCAACAGTTTTCCCTGTTAATTCCTTAAATCGCGCTTGAAGGTCATAGGCAAATTTTCGAGTTTCACGAGGGAAAAGTTTAACGGTTGTGTCGGTGTCGATGTTGCTTCCAAGAATTCCATATTCTTCGTTAAATCCGCTTCCGTCAACGCTTTTTGTTAAAATTTCGTCAAGAGAAACAACTTTTTCTGCCCCACAGGCAAGAAGATGTTGTTTAGTTTGTTTGCGAGTGTGAATGTCTGCGTTTATAACAAATTTCGTGTAATCTAAAATGTCTTCCGCTTTGTTCCCAAAAATAATTTCGCAATTTTTCCCTGCTGTTTCCTTATAAAATTCAATGTAGTCAACACCCGTGAAAAGATGTTTTGTTTCGCCAAACGCTGCGCGAAATTCTTTTTCGGAAAGCGCTTTCCCAAATGGGTTTATTCCGCTTTCAAACAATTTTTCTTGCGAAATTAAAGGGTTCCCAACCTCGTCGGAAGGATAGGAAAGCATTATAACAAGTTTATCGCATCCCATTGAAATTCCTTTAAGCAAAAGCGAAAATCTGTTTCGGCTCATAATTGGAAAAATTAAGCCAACAGTTTTTCCTTTGAAGTTTTTTTCAACATCTTTTGCAATTTGTTCAACCGTTGCAATGTTTCCTTGCGAAATTCCAACAACTGCTTCGGTAACCCCAATTATGTCGCGATCTTGAAGTTCAAGATTATTTTCTTTAAGCGCACCAAGAACGCTTGAAGTAACAATTTCAATAAGATCGTCCCCTCTTTTAATAATTGGAGTTCTAACCCCATATGAAATTGTTCCAAATTTTCCCATAGTCTTCCCCTTTTACAAGAAAAAGATTACACTTTTTCTTTAAGCCTGTCAAACTATTCTTTAAACTTACTGAATATTGAAATTGAAAACCCAAGCGACATAACTGTTCCAAGCAAAACCAAAAGCCCAAGGCCGTTTTGAACCGAAAGCGGTTGGACTGGCGAACTTGACGAAAAATGAATTAAATCCAAAACAACACCAATAATTGCGAGCGCAAATGCATTACTAACCTTTGATGCAAGCGTCATAATTCCCGAATAGACCCCAACTTTGTTTGAGCTTTGAACCTCGAAATCTTTTGCCATAACATCGCCAAAAAGAGAAATTGGAAAGGAAAACAAAACTCCTGTTCCAAGCCCAACCGAGAAAATTAAAGGGGAAACAATCCAAAACAAAGTTGCTGTTGAAAAGAAATCACGCAAAATAAAAATTGCCCAAACAACAAGAATTGCAATAATTCCAAGCGAAAGCCCGCGAATTAAAGTTTTCTTCTTCCCAATTCCTTTTGAAATTTTGCTCCATATAAATTGGGAAACAACCGCCGAAACAATGAACGCGGCAAGAAGAACGGAAATTTGCTGCGAGTTAAAATGGAAACAATATGTGAACATATGCATTCCGGCGGCGGTTAAAATTGACGAGGCAAGAAGGCTTATTGCATATCCCAAAATTAAAATTCGATATTGCTTTTTTTTCAAAATTCCAAATATATCTGTGAAAAGAGATTTGAAAAGTCCCTTTTGTTTTTTTGTTTTTTCTTTTGGACAACAAACCTGCCTTTTAAGCGTTCCAAAAATTGTTATAAGCCCAAAAATAAGGCAAAGGATTGACGAAGCATAGGCAATGTTAATATATCCTTGCGTTTCAAGTTGCCCTTGACTCGACGCAGATGAAGGCATAAAAATAAACATAAAAACTGTTGGAAGCATCATTCCAATAAGCGAAAAAACTGTTCGATAGCATTGAATTGAAGTTTGCTCATTTGGGTCGTTTGTCATTTCAAGCCCCAACGCCATATGAGGAGTTCCAAAAAAAGTTGAAAACGTTTGAAGAGCCAAAAGAGAAAGCAAAATCCAAATAAATTTAACCCAAGTTGGCGCTTCATTTGGAACAAGCCAAATTGCTAGGTTAATTGCGCAAAGCCCCAAAACTCCAATAATCATAAACGGGTGTCGTTTGCCAAGAGGCGAAGAAAGGTTGTCGGAATAATATCCAATTATAGGATCGGAAATTGCATCCCAAAACACTCCAAGAGAAACAGCAAGCCCCATAAGCGCGCCCGAAATTCCAAGCACACTTGTCCCAAAAAACATAATAAAATTTGAAAGAGTTGAGGTTATTGTTGAATATCCTAAATCGCCAACCCCATAATAAAACTTTTCCCGCGCGGAAATTCTCATATTAAAGAATATGTCTTTAAAAAAATAATAATTCCTTCAATAAATATTAAAAAATATTAAAAAAATTAAAATTATTAAAATATTTATTAAAATATTTATTAAAATTTAGAAAAAAATATTTAAAAATATTTAAAAAATGTTTTTTATTTATTTTTTTATTTTATTTTAAAATAAAAAAACTTTTCAAATAAAAAAGAGAAGAAAATTCTTCTCTTAATTTTTTAAATTATTTTTTATTTTAAAGAATCAATAACTTTTTCTGCATATGTGTTATTAACAACATCTTCAAAGTTAATTCTTTTTTGAAGTTCTCCCGCGTTTTGCATAACGTCTTGCAAGCGTTCGAAATCTGCTTTGTTCATAACTGGTGTGCTTTTCCACATATCAAAGTCGATATAATTACGAACTGCGGAAACGATAATTTCGTCGGTTGTTGTTGAGAACGATGGTTTAAGCGCATCAATAATCTCTTGGTCGGTTGCCGAAATTAAATAGTTGTATGCGCGCGAAACAGCACGCAAGAACCCTTCAACTTTGCTTTGATTTTTATTTAAATAACTTTGCATTGCCATAAAACATGTGAAAGGAACTTCCCCGCTTGCTTGTCCAACTGCTGCAACAATATATCCCTTTCCTGCTGCAACATATTCGCTTGCAGTTGGTTCAAACATTGTGCAATAGTCGCCTTGTCCTGCCTCGAACGCTCCAACAACGAGGTTAAACGCAACATCAAGGTTAATGTTACATTGTTCTGGGGCTGTTCCAACAGTGTTTCCCGCTTTTTCAACAGCATATTGAAGAGACATTGATGGCGAGCCGCCGCGGCGTCCTCCAATGATTTCTTTCCCTGCAAGATTACTCCAATTAAAGTTGGTTTCGTTTGTTCTTCCAACAAGCAAAGAGCCATCGCGCTTTGTTAATTGTCCAACAATAACTGGCGCGTTTTTTGCTCCTTCGCCAACAACATAAACTGCTGTTTCTGGGCCAAGAAGAGCCATATCTGCGCTTCCGCTTAGAAGAGCTGTCATCGATTGATCGGAGCCACCCCCGTTTGTTAAATCAATTTCAATTCTCTCTTCTTCCATATAGCCAAGATTGATTGCCGCATAGAATGGTGCATAGAAAATGCTGTGGGTAACTTCGTTAACACGAATAACATTGCTCCCACCGCAGCCTGCAAACAAAACAGAAATGCTTCCAACAATCAGCGCAAGAAAAATTGCAATTTTTTTCATTCTACCTCCTTAAAATTTACTAAAAGCATAATATGTTTTTTGCAAATTTTTTGTCAAAAAAATTATATATTCTAATATGTGAACATATTTTAATATCAAATGAAAACTCTTCGAATTCACCCTCTAACATTCGTTTTTTTGCTAATTTTAATTTTAACAGGTTTTGGGTCGGTTTTAATTCCATACATAATTGCAATAACGCTCCACGAACTCGCCCACGCATATGTTGCAAAAAAACTTGGCTATGGACTTAATAGAATTTGGATTCTTCCCTATGGCGCGTGTGTTTCATTTAAGAACTTTTGTTTCAGCCCTCGCGACGAAATTAAAATTGCGCTTGCCGGGCCAATCATGAATGCAATTTTGCTTGTTATAACAATAATGCTTTGGTGGATTTTCCCTTCAACCTATGTTTTTTCCTACACTTTTGCCCTTTCAAATTTTTCGCTTTTAACGTTTAATTTGCTTCCTGCTTTTCCTCTTGACGGAGGGAGAATTTTAACTTCTCTATTAAAATTTAAATTCAAAGAAAAAACAATTTATAAAGTTTCCTGCATAATCAACTTAATTTTTTCTCTAGTTTTTTTAATTTTTTTCATAATTTCTGCTTTTTTTCAAATAAATTTTTCTTTTGGTTTAATTGCAATTTTTCTCTTTGCAGGAATTTTCGATGGAAAATTTAATGGAGAATATTCGCCAATTATCAATCAAATTGAGAAAAAGAATAAGGAAGTTTTGCAAGTTAAAAATGTTTACGTTCTTTCTTCCTCCCCTCTTTTTAAACTTCTTCGTGAAATCAACAAATTCAAATACACAATATTTTTTGTTAAGTTTAGGAACGGGAAAATCAAAATGTTAACCGAAGACCAGTTCCAAAAGATTTTTGAAACGAACACCCCTTGGCAAAATCTTGAAAAAATTTTTTATGGGAAGAATACGGATTGATTTGTTTTATTAGTAAATATTTGATATAATCCTTATATGGAAATTTTAAAAGATATAAAACAAATTGAATCAAAACTTAAACAACTTTTTGGATTCGAAATTGAAATTGATGCTGATGCTTTTATCAATCGCTCGCTAACAAGCGAGGAAATTGAACATCTTGCAAAAAACATAACAAAAGAGGAATTAAGCGAGGACGACATTAACTCTTTCTCCGATTTAATTTTCCAACTTAAAAACTATATGTTTGCTCTTTCAAATTTTGTTGCACTTCTTTTAACTGCAAAAAAATATGAAAGTGTTTTTCATTTTGTTAAAAAGATTTTTGTTGGGCAAATTGGTCAAATTAAATACACTTCGGTTAAGGAAAGTTATTCTTTCTTGGAAAGATATTTCGACCGATTTGTTGAGATTGTTAAAAACTGCGAAATAGACAGAAATTTATATTTGCCGCTTATCATTAAAGCATTTGAAAGCGACAAAACCGAAACCCTTTTCAACTGGAAACGCCCTGCCGTTGAATTTATGCAAAACTTTTTCAATGATAATGAAGATTGGACAATTTCCTATCTTAATTCCAACAAAGAAAACAAATATAAACTTCTTGAAATCATAACCGATTTCAACACTGCGCGCGGAATTAGAATGCTTATTGACGATTTTGTTTCGGATAATGCCGACGAAGAACAAAATTCCCACATTCTTAAAAAGTTTAAACGTGAAACTTTCTTAGAGCTTGATAAACGTTTATACGACAACATTCCAGAAGAAGAAAAGGAAAAACTTGCTGGAGTTTTTGTTGCATTTGGAAGCGACAACGAAGCCCTAACCCGCTTAAACGATTTGTATGAAAAAGCAACATCTTCATCTCTTCGTGATGCAATTGCCGAAAAACTTGAAATAATTAAAAGCCCAGAAGTTAAAACAGAAAAACAATTTGTTTACGCCGCAAGACGCAAAGTTAAAGAGCCACAAGAAAGAACTCTTGGGATTCCTTTCGACAAAATTGACCTTAAACTTGAAAGCGGCTTCCCTGCTAACAATGTCTTGAAAACATATCTAATCAACATTGTTAAGGAAGAGAACACTCTTTCAAAACTGACTAACTTAAACTACCTTTTCAATGTTTTTGAAAGGGAAGGACTTGAAAATTTCGCCGAAAAACTTTACGATGTTGTTTCAAAGAAAAACGACATTAAAGAAGCAAAATGGGCAATTCGTTTTTGCGCACTTTTTGGAAGTGAAAACTTAATTAAAGAAATGACAAACTTCGCTTGTCAACTTTTTGGGCTTGGAAGATTTAAAGAGGCAAAGTATTTAACCGAATGTCTTGTTAATTGCGGAAAAGATGAGGTTGCCAAAGTTTTTGCGTCAAACGCAATTAAAAATTTTGACGACGAAAATTGGAAACGCGACATGCTTCAAACGCTTGCAAAGAAAGCAGAAATTAACATTTTGGACATTGAAGACCAACTTGCAATTGGAAAAACTTCCCCAAGCGAAATTGATTTGCAAGTTCAACGCCTTAAAACTGCGTTTCTTAACGGAAGAGAATATTCAAACAAAAACTTTGAAAAGATTTCCAACTTTGAACCTTTCAAATCTCTTTTCAAAAAATTGATTTGGGGAGAATATAAAACTGGAAAACTTTATAATGCTTTTGTTTTGGAAGAAAACGAGGAAGGAAAGGTTCAGCGAAAATATCTTCTCAAGCTTTTGGATGAACCACAAGAAAACTTCTCAATTTCAATTCTCCACACTCTTGATATTGACGACCGCTTTGAAAAAATTATTGGTGCAATTGAAAATCCTCTTTTCCAACAATTTAAGAAAATTAAGTTTGACGTTAAAGATTATAAAGCACAAACAACGGAAATAAGTAACTTTAACGGAATGTTTGTTGATGCGAAAAAGTTTGTTGAAAAAATTCAAACCTACGATTTTGTTATAAATCGAAATGAAGGAGAAATAACTTTCAGTTCGCTTATTAACATCAACGAAGGATTAAAACTTTCTTGCGTTGTTGAATTTAACAAGCCAATCAATTTATCAAGTGTGTATTGCAATCTTGGAAACATCTATTTCTTCAAATTAACCGATCTTCTTCGCGACGGCGAAAAACATATCTACTCCAAAAACAATGCCCTTTCGGTTATGTCGCTTCCTCCAAGATATTTCGATTTGTGTATGACCGCGGTTGTTAGTTCGTTGCAATAACACCCGCACCAGCAAAAATTAAATCGAATATATATTAACTTAAGGAGCTAAAATGAAAGTTTATAATTCATTAACACGAAAAAAAGAAGAACTTGTTGTTGAAAACAACACAGTTAAGATGTATACTTGCGGCCCAACCGTCTATTATTTCCCACATATTGGCAATATGCGTGCCTATCTTTTCATGGATTTTCTGCGCAAAAGTTTGAAATATTGCGGCTACAAAATTAACGGCGTTATGAACCTTACAGATGTTGGACACCTTGTTTCCGATTCGGACGAAGGCGACGACAAAATGGAACTTGCAGCAAAACGCGAAAACAAAGACCCATATGAAATTGCAAAGTTCTACACAAATTGTTTTATGAAAGACGTTTCGCGTCTTAACATTGAAATTCCAGAGCACATTGCAAAAGCAACCGAGCATATTCAAGAAATGATTGATTTCATTAAACGCCTTGAAGCAAAGGGTTACACCTATATTATTGATGACGGGGTCTATTTTGATGTCCAAAAATTTAAAAAATATGGTGCTCTTTCTGGGAAAGACCTTTCAACTGTTGGGGTTAACAGAATTGACGAAAACGAACAAAAGCACCACCCTTTCGATTTCGCGCTTTGGAAATTTGTTCCAGCGGAACATATTATGAAATGGAACAGCCCTTGGGGAGTTGGCTGCCCTGGTTGGCACATTGAATGCTCGGCAATGGGCGAAAAATATCTTGGAAACTCAATCGACATCCACACCGGCGGGATTGACCATAAGCAAATTCATCATGAAAACGAAATTGCACAAAATGACGCAAAAGAAGGAAAACAAGTTGTTAAAAATTGGATGCATGTTGAATTCCTTCAAGTTGACGGCGGGAAAATGGGCAAAAGTCTTGGAAACTTATACACTCTCGACCAACTTATTGAAAAAGGATACTCTCCTCTTGATTTCAGATATCTCAATCTTTTAACGCACTATCGCAAAAGCCTTAATTTCACTTTTGAAGGATTAACAGCAGCAAAGCAAGCGTTGAAATCGCTTAAACAACTTGCAATTGAACACAAAAACGGAACGGCGCAAGTTTCAAAAGATAAACTTGACGCATATGAAAAAGAATTCCGTGATGCTCTTTCCGACGACATTAACCTTCCTCTTGCAGTTGGGGTTGTTTGGAAAATGCTTAAAAATGAACCAAAAAGCAAAGATGTTTACAACCTTCTTATGAAATTCGACACAGTTTTAAGTCTTGACCTTGGGAAGGAAGACGAAGTTGAAATTCCAGAAGAAATTAAAAATCTTGCAAACGAAAGAGTTCAAGCAAGAGCCGAAAAGAATTGGGCTAAATCCGATGAACTTCGCGATTTGATTAAATCGAAAGGATATTTAATTAAAGACACAAAAGACGGATATGAAATTAGCAAAATTTAGTCATAACAAAGGAAATTTTTAAACTTTGAACAAAAAAACGGAAGATAAAACAAAGAAAGCAAAAAGCGCCTTAATAA
The DNA here is from genome assembly GCA_900544595.1 of uncultured Bacillota bacterium. Lineage (GTDB taxonomy): Bacteria > Bacillota > Clostridia > Christensenellales > UBA1242 > UMGS687. Next base: position 65,954 of record UQVQ01000003.1, read on the forward strand.
CAAGAACAATCATTTTCGCATTGATTGTTCTTGCTCTTTGTTCAACGTTTTTCTTTAAGGAAAAGGTTGAAAATCTTGTTAACTACAACTTAAACAAAAATGCTCTTTCAACCGAAATTGATGAAAATGGGCTTAAAGCACATTTCATTGATGTTGGGCAAGGTTCTGCCGCCTTAATCCAGTTTCCAACCGGCGAAACTATGATTGTTGATTGCGGCCACTATAAATCTTCAAGCCTTGATAAATTTAAAGACTATTTATGTAAATTTAATTTTAAAAAAGAAAACAACGAACAAGTTATCGACTATCTTGTTTTAACTCATCCCGACGCCGATCATATTGGCGGTGCAACATATGTTTTTGAAAACTATTTGGTTAAAAATTGTTATCTTCCTCAAATCTATTACTATAACACCGAATCTCCGGAGGACATTCCTTGGGCAATTCCGCCCTCTGCTCCAACTTGCAGCGACGAAACCTATCGCAAAGTTATAACAAGTTTAGACAACGAAGTTTCTTCTTTTGGTTGCCAAAAAGTTTACGCAAACGAACATATTCGAATTCGCTCTTCATCATATAACGAAGAGAGCGCAAATTCGTCAAACGAAATGTGGGCTGTCAATTTTTTCGCGCCAATAACAGGAAAACAATACATTTCAAAAGGAGAAGCGATAACAAACGAATATTCTCCAATCATCATTGTTGAATACATGGGACGAAAAATTATGCTTACGGGCGACGGAAGCAAAAAGCTTGAAACAGATTTTATTTCAAAGGCGCAAGAAAACGGCTATGCAGGTTTTTCGGAAACATATTTTGATGTTGACATTTTGCAAATTGCACATCACGGAAGCAAATATTCTTCTTCCGAAAATTTTCTTAACCTTGTTAAGCCAGAATATGCAATAATTTCCGTTGGTAAAAACAGTTATGGTCATCCTTCGCAAGAGGCAATTGACCGATTAAACAATGCTGGGGTCACCACCAATTCAATCTATCGAACAGACAACAACGGCAACATTCTTGTTGGTGTTTCAACTGTTGGAAAACTTTCTCTTGTTGCAAATCATGTTCAATACACAACATATAAATTGGAACTTTGGCAAATTGTTTTAATTGGCGTTGGCGCAAGCGCAATAATTATCTACTCCCCATATTTAATTAAATTTTTTAACGTTAAGAAAAAGGGAGGGAAAAAGGCTAAAAAATAATTTTAGCCAGATTTTGCAATAATATAGAAATGAAATTTGAAATTGAGATAATTAAAACACTTCAAAGCGCATCAACTCCATTTTGGGATTGGTTTTTTAAATTTATTTCCCAACTTGGAAACTATTTTGGTTTTGCAATTGCCTTTGTTGTAATATTCTTTTTGGCAAGCAAAAAATATGCGGTCTATTTTTCTGCAACCTATCTAATTTCTCTTTTAACAAATTGGATTTTGAAAGCAATAATTGCGCGCCCAAGACCATATATTGCCTGCGGCGAAATTAAAAATGTTTTCCCTGGAGGCGGAGATTCAATGCCAAGCGGCCACACTTTAAGCGCAACAATAATATCTTGTTTTTGCTTATATCTAATTTGGACAAAATCGAAAAAACTTTGGGTTAAAATTATTTCAACACTTTTGTTTACAATTTTTGTTGGATTTGTTATAGTTTCAAGAATGTATCTTGGGCAACACTATCTTTCCGACACTCTTGTTGCAGTTGCAATTGGACTTATTTTTTCAACAATTGGAATTTTAATGTATCGAAAAAACGAAAAAGGAGGCAAAACATATTGATAACATCAAGCGCAAATGAAACAATGGATTTTGCATACGAACTTGCAAAAAAAATTAAAGCACCAAAGATTATTGTTCTTTCGGGCGATCTTGGTGCCGGCAAAACAACTTTCACGAAAGGTTTTGCAAAAGGACTTGGAATTAACGAAATTATAACAAGCCCAACTTTCACTCTTCTTAATGAATATGAGGGCAAGGAAAAAATGTATCACTTCGATATGTATCGCCTTTCGTCGAAAGAAGAAGCCTATGAACTTGGTTTTGAAGACTATTTCAATAAAAACGACGGCATCGTTTTGGTTGAATGGGCAGAAAATGTTAAAGGACTTTTTTCTCCCCCATACACAAAAATTACATTAAACAAAATTTCAAACACAAAAAGAGAAATTAAAGTTGAGGAAATAGTATGAATATTTTATGTTTAAACACCGCCTTTGCCGAAGCGCACATTACCCTTTCATATAACGGAAAAAACTTTTATAAAACAATTGACGCAAACTCTAAACACTCCGAGAATCTGCTTGTTCAAATTGAAAAAATCTTTGCACAAGCAGGAGCAAAAAACACAAGCGAATTCTTAAACGAACTTGACGCGCTTGCCGTTGTTATTGGCCCTGGTTCGTTCACTGGTCTTCGAATTTCAATTGCAACAGCAAAAGCAATTCTTTCTGTTTGTGAAAAAATTAAACCAATTGCAATCGATTCTTTAACTCTTATTGCTCATGAAAGCAAAAAAGAAGATAAAACACCAATTCTAGACGCTTTAAGCGGGCTCTATTTCGTTTCAAGTTTTAAAGCAAATAAAGAAGTTGAAAAGCCAAAAATGGTTAGCACAAACGAAATCAGCAGCCTTAAAAATCTTGTTTCAATTGAGAATCTTCCTTTTGAAACAGAGATTGTTGCACTTTCCCCAGCTTCGCTTCTTGAGGTTGCAACAAAAAAAGCAGAAGAAGGAAAATTCACAACCGAAAAAGAACTTGTTCCGCTTTACATTCGTCCAAGTCAAGCCGAAGCAAACCTTAAAAATTAAAAAACATGGTAAACCCATGTTTTTATATTTTCTTTTCAAAAATGAAAGCGTTTTCGCCGTTCGAATAATATTTTTTCCGTGTGTAAATATTTTTATAGTTGTTTTTTTGATAAAGTCCAATCGCCTTAAAATTGCTTTCTCGAACTTCAAGCCAAATTTTGTCTATGCATTGTTTTTTTGCAAGTTTTTCAAGTTTCTCAAGCAATTTCGTTGCAATTCCTCTCCCTCTTTGCTCTTCTTTAACACCAATAAGAAGAAGATTATAACTGTCGATTAGGTTGGAAGCAATTAAAAAGGCAACAACTTCTCCGTTTTCTTCTGCCTTTAAAATTATATTTTTCGACTTAAATGCCCCTTCAATTCCCTCTTTTGTCCAGTCAAAATTTAAAGCCGAAAGTTCAAAAATTTTTTCAATGTCGTCTTTTGTTGCGAATTTTATTTTCATAATTGCATTATAACTAATTTCAATCAAAAGACAAAACTAATTAAATAAGCATATACATTTAATGTTTTAGGTTTAACTTGAAAATTTTGTAATTTTACTAAAATTTTACCGATAATTCAAATATGTTGCAAAAAAAACAAAAATTTCTCTTGCAATTTATTCGATTTCATATTAAACTAGGAATGAAAAAGGAAGCTATAAAGATGAATAATAAATTTTCAAAAAATAAATTTGTTGCAAACATTAGCAATAAAAAAGAAATCAAAACAAAAGAAGAACTTATTGAAAAAGTTTGTGAGTTTGGCGGGAACGACCCAGAAGCCCCAGAAGTTAAGGAAATTTTTGGAAGAATGTCGAAACGCGAACTTAATGCAATGATTCAAGAATACGAGAAAAATGTTAAGACACCAAAGTGCCTTGAAACGTTCCATGAAATGTAATAATTTTTGAATTGCAGAATAAAAATATATTTATGATAGATAATAATAAAAAAAATAGTTGACTTGTTTGTTTGATTGTTGTATTATCTATCTGCTTTTGGAAGAACATTGAACTGTCAATGTGTCTTCTTTTTATTAACAGGAGGACTGAATGGAAAAAACATTTTTAACACCAGAAGGAAAAAAACAACTTGAAGACAGACTTGTTGAACTTAAAACAGTTAGAAGGCCAGAAGTAACAAAGAAAATTGGAATTGCAAGAGAGTTTGGCGACCTTTCCGAAAACGCAGAATATGACGCAGCAAAAGACGAACAAGGGCAAATTGAAGCAGAAATTGCTGAAATTGAAGTTAAACTTCGCAACTGCGAAATCATAAATAAGAAAGATATTTCAACAAGCAGTGTTTCCGTTGGTTGCACTGTTAGGTTATATGATGAAGCATTCGACGAAGAAGTTGAATATCAAATTATTGGCTCAACAGAAAGCGACCCTCTCAAAGGATTGATTTCAAACGAAAGCCCAGTTGGGAAAGCGCTTCTTGGAAAGAAAAAAGGCGATGTTGTTGCTGTTGCAACCCCAGGCGGCGAAATTGAATATAAAATTCTTTCAATTAAAGCTTAACCTTAAAAAAAACTTAAAACTCCACGGATTTTTGCGTGGAGTTTTTTCTTTCATATCATATTTTGCCGAAGTCATTTATAATATGTTCACATTTTTGAACCAACAAAAAAGAACCTTTGTTTAGGTTCTTTTTTAACTCTTATTCGAAGATTTTTCTAATTGTGTCTGGCGCTTCAATTTGCATCATTGTTCTGCTCATTGCGCCTGTTATGAAGAAGCATTGACCAACCCCAGCAGTGACAATGCTGTTTTGCTCCTCCGCGTTAATTTCGCCCGATTTACGATACAACTCAACAAGGTCGTTCAAGTCGTTTGGAGAAAGCGAGAAAATCATTGAATATTGGCTGGCGTTAATAACAGCTGTTGATTGACGTTGAATTTCTGGTGTTCCAACAAAGTCTTTAATATTTTGCGTGATAACAATTTGCATTCCTGAATATTTACGAATACGTTTTGCCATTTGCGCCATGAAATCCAAAGCGATTGGATATTCTGGGTTAATGAAAACGTGGGCTTCATCAACAGCAACAATAATTTTTCTGTTTGTTTTGAAATGGATGTTAAAATCTCTGTTTTTAATAATTTCGTTGTCTAAATATTTGAAAATTAAAAGCATTTGTGCGTTAGCAATAACTTCGTTTCGGTTTGCAAGAAGAGAACGGAAATTGAACGAAACAAAATTTTCTTTTGTTGAAATTGAAGTTGGTCCGTTCCAAAGATTACTATTTCTTCCGCCCGTTGCGAATTTTTTAATGTAGGTTTGAATTGTTAAGAGGTTTCTTTTGTGATATGCGTCAGTTTCTTTTTCAATTCTATCATTTATGATTGCATACAAATCATCAAATATTGGATAGTCTTCTGGTTTAAGTTTTTCAAAGTCGGATTTTGAGCTGATTCCTTTCTCGTTATACATTTCAACAACAAGCGAGTTTAAAGCCTCGAACGAATCGCTATCGATTCCGTTAAGAATAACTTTAAAGAATTGTTCAAGGAATTGAAGGTGGGTTGAAAATGTGTCGGATTCCGACTTGAGTTTAAGTTTTCCATCGTCAATTTCCTCTTCGTCTTCTTCGTCCAGAACTTCGTTAACATCTTTAATGTCATCTTTAAGCGTTGTCATAATATGGAATGGATTGATAATTCCCATTGCCGACGATCCAACATCAATAACCTTGCCTTGCAATCTGCCTGCAAGGATTGTGTATTCGTCTTCTGGGTCGAGAATAAAGATTTTGGTGTTATCTGCTGCAAAGTTTGTTAAAAGAGTTTTTGTTGCGAAGGATTTACCAGAACCAGATTTTCCAACAATCATCATATTACTGTTAACCCTGTCGCGATTTCTAACGAAGAAGTCAACGAAAATTGGATATTCATTATAACCAATATAGAATCCGTCCTTATCTTGAAGCGCGCCCGAAATAAATGGGAAAATTGCTGCAAGAGTTGTTGTTGGGATTCCACGCATTGTTTCTTTAATGTTATCTCTCATTGAGATGTTGGAACTGATAAACCCATCAACCTGACGTCCGAAAAGTTCTGAAATTTTAAAGCCCTCTTGCTTCAAAATTGCTTTAACTTCCTTTCTTGCCGCCTCTTCGCAAATAACATAGGTGTTAACATCGAAAAGTTGTTCGTTGTTATTTTTAAGACTAACAAGAAGTTGTTTCAAGGTTTCACGGTGTGTTTCATTTTCAATAACTCGACTGCTCTTTGCGGAATATGAAGCCTTGCTTTCCATTTCCATAATTGCCTTATCGATGTTTTTTTCGGCTTTCAACTTTTGAACTGGTTTAATTTTAACAATAACTTTTGTTCTGTCTTGCGAGAAAAAGTTAAATCCCCAAGCATTTGGAACATTAAGCGGATAGTCGCTGATAACAAATTGGCGATAGCCTCTTCCATCAATATTATATCCTGCCGCTTTGAATTTAAGTTCTTTTGGAATAGCCCAATCATAGTATTTATTCATTGGAATTGCGTCAAGTTCTCTTTCGTCGAATTCTTTTCCAAAGGTTGCTTTAACGAAAACAACAAGGTCGCGTCCAGCAAGACGACGAGTTGTCATTGGAGTTGCAGAATTTGAAAGCGTTGTCATAATTCCGTTAACAGTTGTTTCCAAAATCTCTCGGTCTTTTCCATAAACAACGAAATAGTAGTAATCTTTATAAACTTTTTCCTGGCGGTTCATGGCTTCAACTCTTGAAACCCTGTCCTCGAAAATTCCCGCTCTTGCCTCAACTTCTTTTGCGGTCATTTCGCCTTCAACTTGAAGGTCCATAAGTGAATCATACTTTCTGTCTTCAACATAAACATAGTTATCTAAAATCATCGCTTTGCTAAGCTTAACAATGTTTGCTGTTTGATTTTCCGTTAAACGACGAAGAGCGTTCGCAAATGTTTCAATAAGCATATTTTGTTTAAATTCATTCAAAAGCCCAAATTCAACAGGGGTTATTTCAATAACTTGAGCGGAATAATCGCCATAATTAATAAATCTGTCCTTATCAAATCCAACAAAAGGAATGATTGATGAAATGTTTGATTCCTCTTTCTTTGCTTCTTTTGAATATTTTTTCTTTTGCGCGAAAAAGCGGAATAAATAGCCTAATGTGTAGTAAAAACGAATTCCATCGGCAACAGGAAGGAAAAGACTGAATGCAACAATAAGCCAGCCAACACCAACCCAAACGTGATATGGAAAATTCGCAGTGAAAAGAGCAACCGCAACGCCAACGCCAATGAATGCAAAAATAACATCGGTTAATGTGACGCCCTTAATAAACTCTGTTTTAACCTTAATTTTTCTAGGAATTATTCTCATAAAACCTCCAGTTGCCCCTAAAATCAACAATTTATCTAAATATTATTATATACAATTATAAACTAATAACAAAGCAAAATTTAATTTTTATAAACTAAAAGTGAGTTTTCTGTCATTTCTTTTGGCTTTTTAACCCCAAGAAGATCTAAAACAGTTGGGGAAACATTTGCAAGTTTCCCATTTTGCACCAATTCACATTTTTTAAAACGTTTACTTGCAAGAATGAAAATAACTGGATTTGTTGTGTGGGCTGTAACAACTTTTCCATTTTCAAACATAAGTTCTGCGTTGCCGTGGTCCGCCGTAACAATTGCATCTCCCCCCGCTTTAAGAGTTGCCTTAACAATTAAATCTGTGCATTTGTCAACATATTTAATTGCCTTTTTCGTTGCAATAAAATCGCCAGTGTGCCCAATCATATCTGGGTTTGAAAGGTTGATTAAAACAAAGTCATATCTCTTACTTTTAATTGCCGAAACTGCTTTTTGAGTTATTTCTTTTGCTCTCATTTTTGGAACGGACGAAAAATTTTGAACATTTATGCTTTCAACAAGCGTTCGATCTTCTCCTGGGAAAGGTTTTTCAATCCCCCCGTTAAAGAAAAATGTTACGTGGGCATATTTTGTTGTTTCCGCAATTCGAAGTTGTTTAAAATTATTCTTTGCAAGAACTTCGGAAAGACAGTTCTTAACTTTTTCTGGCTTAAAAATAACATTAACGTTCTTAAAAGTTTTGTCATATTCCGCCATTGTTGCAACAAAAAGATTTTCAAGTTTTTTGCGTTCAAACGCCTTGAAATTCTTTTGTGAAAGCGCCGAAATAAGTTCGCGCATTCTGTCTGTTCTAAAATTATATGAAATTATAACGTCGCCGCTTTCAATGTCTGGGCTTCCAATAAGTTTAATTGGAGGCATAAATTCATCATAAACGCCTTTGTGATAGTTAATTTCAACTGCTTTTTTAAGATTTAAAACCTCGCTGTAACCTTCGGCGCTAATTCCTGTTAACATATTATAAACGCGTTGAACACGTTCAAAACGTTGTTCGCGATCCATTGCATAAACGCGCCCTGAAACCGTTATAACTTGACCAATTTCTTGTTCTTTAAGAAAATTCGAAATTTCGCCAAGATAGCTAATTCCACTGTCGATTGGAGTGTCGCGCCCGTCCAAAAAAGCATGGAAAAAAATGTTTTTAATGCCTTGCTTTTTAAGGCAAAGAATAATTTGTTTCGCGTGCTCAATTTTGCTGTGAACTCCTCCGTTTGAAAGAAGCCCCATAATATGAACATTGCTTTTGTTCTTTTTTGCATGAAGCGCAGCCTCTTTAAGAACTTCGTTTTTTTGAAAGCTGCCGTCTTTAATTGAGTTGTTAATTCTTTCCAAGTCTTGATAAAGAACCCTTCCGCTTCCAAGATTCAAGTGTCCTGTTTCGCTATTTCCCATTTGCCCTTCGCTAAGCCCAACTGCTGTTCCGCTTGCTTCAAGCAAACACGAAGGAAACTCATTTCTAAGTTTTTTAATTTTTGGCGAGTTTCCAAGAATTGCATTGCCTTGCTTTTCGCTTCTTTCGCCATATCCATCTAAAATTAAAAGTGTTACCATGCCTTAATTTTACCACAAAAAATTTTTGAAACAAAACAATAAAACCAAAGAAAAATGCTTTAAAAATCGTAAAGCATTTCCCCATAAAAAAACAGGGCAACCGCCCTGTTTAAATTATCTATCTTTCTTAATTTTTCTAAGGAATGGAGGAATGTCTGCTTCGCGAATTGAAATTCTTGAAGTTTGAGTTTGAACCGGCTCTTCATCTTCTTCAACAACAGGTTCTGGGCGTTTTTCCTCAACAACTCTTCTAACGCCAAGTCCAAGAGCGTTTGTTTCGTTCTTTTGAACATATTGGTCGTATTTTTCCTTGTCGAAACTTCCATATGCTTGAACATCTTCGCGTGCTTTTTCAACTTCTGGCTCTTCGTCTGGAGTTCCTTTAAATCCAGTTGCAATAATTGTTATTTCAACTTCATCGTTCATTGCTTCGTCAATTGCAGCACCAAAGATGATGTTTCCTGTTTCGTCAACAACTTCTTTAACAAGGTCAACTGCTTCATAAACCTCGTCAAGAGGCAAGTCGTTTCCGCCCTTAACGTTAATTAAAACACCTGTTGCTCCTTCAATTGTTGTTTCAAGAAGTGGGCTTGAAACAGCTTGACGAACAGCTTCAATTGTTTTATTTTCGCCTTTTCCGCGACCAATTCCCATATGGGCAAGACCTTTGTTTTTCATAATTGAACGAACATCGGCAAAGTCGAGGTTAATTAAACTTGGAGTTACAATTAAATCGGAAATTCCTTGAATACCTTGACGTAAAACATCGTCGGCATAGCGGAATGCTTCAACAATTGGAGTTCCTTTTGGAACAAGTTTTAAGAGTTTGTCGTTTGGAATAACAACCAAAGTGTCAACATATTTTCTAAGTCCTTCCAATCCTTTTTCAGCGTTTTCCATTCTCTTTCTGCCTTCAAAATTGAAAGGTTTTGTTACAACAGCAATGGTTAAAATTCCCATGTCTTTTGCAATTTGAGCAACAACAGGAGCTGCCCCAGTTCCCGTTCCTCCGCCCATTCCAGCGGTGATGAAAACAAGGTCGGAATCTTTAAGCATTTCTGTTATGCTTGCTTTGCTTTCTTCTGCTGCTTTTTGGCCAACTTCAGGGTCTGCCCCAGCGCCAAGTCCTCTTGTTAACTTTTCGCCAATTTGAAGGCGCAAATCTGCCTTGCTCATTAAAAGCGCTTGTTTATCTGTGTTAATTGCAACAAATTGTGCGCTTGTTATGTTAGCATTTATCATGCGATTAACGGCGTTGTTTCCGCCTCCGCCAATTCCAACAACTTTAATGTTTGCAACTGGGCCAATGCTGTTTTCTGAATACATAAATTTCTCCTTAACTAAATAATTTAACAAACCAGTTCGTGGTTTTAACCTGTTTTTTAAGAGCTTCGCTCAAAACCGAAAGCGAACTTGAAAAGTTAGGTTTTGAATATGCAGGAACATCGGGAACAAGAATTTGAATATCGCGACCAAGGCATTTTTCAAGGTATTCTCTACCTCCAGTTATATACGAAAGACCGCCTCCTGTCAAGTAAACTTGGGCATTTTCCAAATTTTGCTCCGAAAACTTTTGAAAACTTCTCTTAATGAAAGACGCAATCATTTCAATTCTTTCGCGAACTATTTCATTAGCAGAAGCAATTGGAACAAACAAAACTTGATTTTCAACATTAATCTCATAATTCCCCGCCTTTTTTGAATTAACGCTAAGCACAATATCTTTTTTAAGTTGCTCAGCTTCTGCAAAGGAAATTTCAAATCCCTCGCAAAAATCTCCGCTTATGTGTGCCCCGCCAAGCGAGAACGCACTAAGCCCCGCAAGACCGTTTCCAAGAACACCGCAAACGCTTGTTGTTATATAGCCAATGTCAACAATGATTGCGCCGCGTTGACGTTCATATGGAGTTAAAAGATAGTTTGCTTGGGCAAGAGGAGCAGAAATATATTCAACCGATTCAATTCCAAGTTGCCCCAAAGTTTCGTTGAAAAGCGAAATGAACGAGTTTTCAACATAAACCAAACTAACCTTTGCTCTAAGCAATGTTGTCTTTTGCTGCCCGCAATCGAAAGCCCTTCGCCCATCGTCAAGTTTAAACCAAAGAGGGGAACAAGAAACAAGCGTTTTCGATTTCATAACTTCTTTGTTAAGTGCTTTTGAATATAGATAGGAAATATCTTCATTCGTAACTTTAACCTTTCTTTTAAAACAGGTTTCAACTTCTGTGCAATCGCAAAAAGAAAATTCGGCAGGAACTCCAACATAAAGAGCTTCAACTTTCATTCTTGCTTGTTCTTGCGCTTTTGAAAGAGCAAACCCGCAAGCATATTTCAGCTCCTCTGTTTCAAGAAATTCTCCGTCCGAAAATCCAGCATAATCGGCCTCGCCTTTCCCTTTAATAACAAAAGAGTTGTTAACCCCTTGTTGCCCAATTAAAACGGAAATTTTCGAAGATCCAATGTCCATTATTGCTGCATATTTCTTTTGCATCTTAGCAATTCTCCTTGGTGTTTCTTTTGTTAAAACTGATTATGTATATTTAATCAATTTTTTTATAATTATAAAAAAAACAGTTGGAAAAGTCAACTGTTTTTTAGAAATTTGAAAAAATTAAATTACATTTTCTTTAATTTGTTGTTAACAAGCAATCTAAGAACGAAATACATTGCAGTGTAAGCAATAATAATATAGCCAAACCATTTAACTTTTGCATAAAGAACGTTAAGAAGCCCCGTTGCGCTAAATGCAATTTCCAAAACAACAACAATTGCAATGCTAAGCGCGCAAGCAAGGAATGTGAAGAATGAGCCAAGCCCTCTAAGTTTCGAACTGCCAATGATTAGTGTTAATGCATTAAAAACAACAACCAATGCAACGCACGCAATGAAGGCAATTGAAAGCCCGCCAACTGCTTTTGTTTTAATAATCAAGTTTTCGTCGCCCGATGTTCCATAGGAAACAAGATTTTCTTCTGTTGCAAAGTTATATGTGTCATAAAGCGCTCTTTCCTTTGAATTTTGAACACGAGTTGCAATTTCTTTTGCAGAATCTTCCGCCTTAACAGTTCCGTTAGCAACCTCTTTTGTAACTTCTTGAGTTATTTCAGCTTCCTTAGCAACGAGTTGTTTTTTTGCATCCGCCTTCTTTTCATCATTTGCAAAAATGCTTTGAATGAAATCCATCATTGTTATGCTTTGAGCATACTGCGAAACATCTTTGCCAGTTTCTTTGTTTTTTGTTTGAACTGATGCAAGAGGCAATATGAGAGCAACAACCATAGCCCCCGCAAGAATTAGCGTTAAAAATGATAATAAAAATTTTTTCATACTATTCTCCTTAATTAGTTTAATTATATACCTTAAATTTCCCTTCGTCAATCATTATTTTTTTGAAGAAATCAACCAATTTTCAATAAACAAGGAAAATTTGATTTGCCGCTCTTAAACATAAGATTGTTTAAGAAATTACTTGTTTGAAAATGAATAGGCAATTTCATTGTTGCTGTTTTCGAAAACGTAAAGAATCTTGTTAACAAGAAGACCTGGGTTTTTTGATGCTTCCGAAATTGCTTGATTATATGCGCCAATTTTTGTTGTTAAGTTTGAATCTGCCAAAATGATTTGCGCCTCGAAGTTTGCGCTGTCAACAATTTTCAAACAAGGTTGCCAAGAAATTAAACCAGCAAATTCAACAGGCTTAAAGAAAATTTCAAAACTTTGGAATCTGCTTCGAACATCTTGAATTTGAAGGCCGTTTTCCTCGAAAGAAGTTAAAATTGAAAGAGCAATTGTTTCAAGCTTTTTCGAAAAATAGTTTTGTTCCTCGCTTGAATTCCCAATGTTTAAAGTTTGCCCCGCTTCTGCGCCGTCAAGTTTAAGGTCAACCCCCGCAGCATATGCCTTGTCCTCCGCGTTGATAAAAACGCTTCCAAACGAAAGCAAAACCGCGCCGTTTTCTTGTTTGGAATAGATTGAATTTTCAACACGCAAAATCTTAAACTCTTCGTCCAAGAAATATGACTTTTCGCCAGAGTTAACAGCAAAAAGTTCTTCCCTTTCCGCCGCATGAATAACAAGTTTGTTTGGAATTTGCGTTTCAATGTTAACAATTTTTAAATATGGAAATTGCTTTTCAAGACGAGAAATAAGTTTTTCTTTTCCCAAAAACAAAACCGAGCCGCCCGTTTTAAGCGCTTCGTTCTCAATTTCCGAAACAACCTCTTGCGTTAAATGTTCTGTTCCCGTTTTAAGTTCAACCTTAACATCTTTAAGCAAAAAAACAGTGAACATCAAAACCACTAAAATAATCAATAAAACAAAAACGATTGAGCAAATTATTGTTGCCTTTTTATGTTTCCTAAAAAATCTCATATTTAATATTGTATCACAATTCTTTCCGTTTGAAAAGAAAAAACTTGGATTGCTCCAAGTTTTCAAAAAAACAAACAATTTATATCAGCTAGTTCAAGCTTTGCTCTTCGTCCAAATATGACGCCATAACATCGGCAATATGCAAAAGAAGCGCGGTTGGATAGGTCAAGAAAGCATCTTTAAGCGAATAGCTTCCGCCCTGAACGCGAAGGTCAAACGCGCCCATGTGCCAGTTAATTGCAAGCGCCTCCTCGCGAGAAAGCCGCGTGAACCCGTTGATTATGTAAACAGATTTTTCGCCGTGACCATATGGCAATTTATCGTCAACGGCATAGTATGGTTTTTGAACCCATGTTCCGTTTTCTTTAACATTTCGATATTCAATTTTATATGTGTTAACCTTGCAAACATCATGACAAAGCGAAACAAGAGCAATGCTCTCTTTTGAAATTTTTTCTTCAAAATTTTCGCCAAACTCATTTTTAATCAAGTTTAAATATCTGTGATAAACCTTAACGCTGTGCTCGCAAAGCCCGCCCTCATGAGCGCTGTGGAACTTTGTTGATGCTGGCGCAGTGAAAAAATCGCTTTTTTCAAGCCAATCCAAAAGTTTGTCCGCCCCTTCGCGCTTTATGTTTTCCTTAAAAATTTTTTCAAATTGTTCTTTATAGTTCATTTTCTTTCCTTATAAAATATATTATATATTTAATTTAAGTATTTTCAAAATAAATTTAATGGAATTTTGCGCCCTCTGTTTCCCTGCCCCCAATCATCTCATAAGTTAAAAAAAACAAATTAAACTATAAATTCTTAAAAGCTCGTTGCAAAATGCGAATTTAAGTTGACAATTTTTCTTGTTAAATTGACAATTGCAAAAATTAAGTTGACAATTTCCTTTTTAATATTTTCCCTTTTTTGCCTCAAACAAAAAAACGCTTGATTTCAAGCGTTTTTTTTGATTTTTGCTGCTAAAAAAGGTTAGTCGTCGTCTTTGTTTTCTTGCGGCGAATTTTCTTCGTCGATAAGCCCTGCCGTTGTTGGAAGCGCTGCTGCAAGTTTTTTCATCTTCATCATTTTGTCGATTGTGTCGATCATGCTGAAAAGGAGCATCAAGCAAACAACCGCCGAAGGAACAATAACAACAGCAATAATTCCTGCCGTTGATGTCAGAAACTTAATGAAAGTTGCAACGCTGCTTTGCGTGTAGATGCCAATAACATAGTCGGCGCGAACCCATGGATCGTAAATTGGCTCGCCCGTTTCTGTTACGTTGCTTGTTCCATAAGTTTTGAACCAAGTATTTCCGTCCTTATCAACTTTCTTAAAAGCAATTTGGTGGAAAATTATTGTTGTTTTATGAGCCTCTTGATTTGTTTTAAAATCTAATGGATTTTCGGAAGGTTGCCCCGTGAAATTTGGGCTAGGTCCGTCATAGAAATAATAGGCAATAACATCTCCTTCTTTAAGTTCGGAAACATAAACTCTTTTTAAAACAACGATGTCCCCCTTGCTAATTCCGCTTGCCTTCATCGAGTTCGACATAACGCGAACATAGGAATAGCCAAAATAGGAAGGAACACCGTTTGAGAATTTAGCAGAAAATGAAATAACAATGTATATGACCAAAAGAATCATAACCAAAAAGAAAATAACGTCGGTAACAATGTTAAATGCTTTTGAAAGTCTTTTCATTTTCCCCCTTCTTTAAAATGTTTTAATTTATTTTTCTCTTTATATTATATATTATTTAATCCAATTATCAAAGAAATTTCAATTGGTTGTTTTCAAATTAACAGGTCTGTTCCATAACAGTTAATGTTTAAAGTATTTTTATAATCAAAATTTTGTTTGTTTTAAAAGTAAAAAAAGCAATAAATTGAATAAAGAGCTATTTTAAGCTATAAATAAAGATTTTATTTAATAAACTTAAAATAACTCTTTTTCAATTCAGTGACTAAGCAGCTTGATTGTTAAGTGTTAACATAAGGTTAATTCCATAACTTGCAGTTTTATTCCAATCTGTAACTTTGATTGTGAATGTAAAGCTTGCAGTTTTGTCTCCACCAGCAGCAATTGTAGAAGTTGTTGTTTCTCCTAAAGCAGCTGTTGTGTTTGTTCCTGTAGCTTCGCCGTTGTTAGCAAGTGTAGCTTGAAGTGGTCTTTCTGTTGAGTTGTTCTTTACTGTTAAAGTAATAACAACATCTTGATTCTTAACAAATGTTATGTTAGAAAGATCCCAGGCACCTGAATTTTCTGTTGAAGCAGCGTTAAAGGTTTTTGTGAAACTTTTACCTTCTTCAGTGATACCTGTGATTGAGCCAGTTACAGTTGCGTCAACGTCTGTTGCTGTGTATGAAACTGTTCCTGTTACACTAACTGTTACTGTTGCAGCAGCCCAAACACCAACGATGGTTAAGCAAAGAACCATTGCGAATGCAGCGATTGTTGAGATCAACTTAGCTTTTAACTTCATATCGTCACCCCCCTCCTTTTTTTAGATTTCCTTATTATTATACTTAGCATTCCCAAAATTTCAAAACATTTTCACGTGTTTTCCAAAAAAATTTCCAAATTCTTTAAAATTCGACATTAACAAATTTTAAATTCTTCAAGCAAAATCTCTTTTCATTGCATATCTTCGCGCTTTTAAACTTTTTTTGTTTTCCTTTTCATTTTAAAGTTTTGTTTAAATTGCCCAAAAAAGGCTGTCGAAAAACCCAAAAAGTTTTAAAATTTAAGAATTCTTACCTTAATTTTTGTGATACAATTCATAACTTTTTAATCAAACTTTTTTTCGCATAAAAACAAATTTTATTGATTTAATATCGGCTGAACTGACTGTTATAAAGATTATAGTAGAAACCCTTTTGGGCAAGAAGTTGTTTATGAGTTCCCTGCTCAATTATGTTTCCCTTGTTCATAACAAGAATCACGTTTGCAGAAACAATTGTTGAAAGACGATGGGCAACAATGAAACTTGTTTTGCCTTTCATCATTTTGTCGAATGCGCTTTGAATTGCAAGTTCGGTTCGAGTGTCGATGTTGCTTGTTGCTTCGTCCAAAATTAAAATTGGCGGTTTTGAGAGCATAAGGCGCGCAATGCAAATAAGTTGTTTCTGCCCTTGCGAAAGGTTATCGCCATTTTCGTTTATGATTGTGTTATAACCTTCGGGCATTGTTTGAATGAAGAAATCTGCCCCGGCAAGGCGCGCGGCGCGTTTAACTTCCGCATCGGTTGCGTTTGTTTTTCCATAGGCAATGTTATCGCGAATTGAAGCGGAAAAGAGCCAAGTTTCTTGAAGAACCATTCCATATTGCTCTCTTAAGCTCTTTCGCGTAACTTCTTTAATTGGATGTCCGCTAACAATGATTTCACCCTTATCAACGTCGTAAAATCGCATAAGCAAATTGATAAGCGTGCTTTTCCCGCAGCCGGTTGGCCCAACAATTGCAACTTTTTGCCCCTTTTTAACGTGCAAGTTAAGGTTTTGAATTAGTTTTTTATCCGCAGTGTAGGAAAAATCAACATTTTCGAAATCAACTTCGCCCGTGCAACGTTTAATTTCTTGAAGTCCGGCATCGCTAACTTCGTTTTTCATATCTAAAACGTTGAAAACACGAACGGCGGAAGCATAGGCTGCTTGAAGGTCGGCAAAAACATCGGCAATGTCGTTATATGGTCTTGTATACTTATTCGCAAACGAAAGCAAAACAGAAATATCCCCAATCGACATATTCCCTTTAAGCGCAAATAAGCACCCCATTATTGCAACGGTTGCATATAACAATCCGTTAATAAATCTTGCAATTGGCGCGGAAAGCGACGAATAATACATTGCCTTTTCGTTAACATTTTTAAGCTTTGTGTTGATTTCGTCAAACTTCTCGATTGAACGCTCCTCATATAAAAAACCTTTAACAATTTTTTGATTTCCAACCATTTCAACAAGTGTTCCAGAAAGATCGCCAACGGCTTTTGCTTGTTTTCTGAAAAGTTTATGGCAAAGTTTTGCAATTATAACTGCAACAACAATTGAAATTGGAGTTACGCAAATTATAACAATTGAAATTGTGACATTGATTTTTATCATAAAGATAAGAGTTAAAACAACAGTTGCAAGAGCATCGAAAAAGGTTGTTAACCCAAGAACAAACCCATCGGTTATTAAATCAACATCGTTAACCATACGACTTTGCAAGTCGCCATGGCTTGAATTATCGATGTATTTCAAAGGAACTTTATTAAATTTTTTGAAAATGTCGTTATGAAGTTGTTGTTCAACGCGATAGGACAAACCGTTTGACACTCTCGACAAAAGCCATTTGAAAACTGCAAACCCAACAACACAAATTGAAAGGTAGCCAATATATTTAGCAATAATTTCAAATTGAACTTCGCCCGCTCCAACAATATGGTCAATTGTTTTACCAATTAAAATTGGAATGAAAATTTCAAAAACGGAGTTAATTGCGGCAAACAAAATTGCAAGCAAAAGCAAATACCAATATTTTTTCAAATAGCCAAGAGTTCGAAGAATTGTTGATTTTGCTTTTGGTTTTCGAATTCTTGCAACGCTTTCAATTCGTTTGGCATTTGTGTCTAAAATTAAAGGCACATCAGCAATTTTTTGAGCTTTTTCTTCGCTTGAAATCGCAGGGCTGTTGATTGCCGCAGGAATAATGCTTGGAACGTTAACATCTTTCGCGGGCTGAATTTTTTCCGGGTTGTTAAAAGAAGGCTTTGGCAAAGCCGCAATTGCTTTTTGAAGTTTTCTAAACTCGCGTTCCTGCGCTTTTGTTCTTTTAATTTCAGTTTCTTTTTTTGCCAACTTTTTTCTCCTTTTTGGCTTTCGACTTTAATTTTTAGTGTTTTTTTTGCGTTTTTAAGCAATTTTTTTGCTATTTTGTTTGAGATGAATAGATTTCTTGATAGACCGAACAGTTTTCCATAAGTTCTTTGTGTGTTCCCATTCCAACAATATTTCCGTTTTCCATAACGATAATTAAGTTTGCATTTCGAACGGTGTTTGCCCTTTGCGAAACCAAAATCACAGTTGAGTTGATTTCGTCTTTAAGTGCTTTTCGAAGCGCGGCATCTGTTGCAAAATCCAAGGCGGAAGCGCTGTCGTCCAAAATCAAAATTTCAGGGTCGCCAACAATCGCTCTTGCAATTGTTAAGCGCTGGCGCTGCCCTCCCGAAAGGTTTTTCCCGCCGGCTTGAACTTTAAAGTTAAGTTTGTCGGGAAGTTCTTTAACAAATTCTTCGCTTTGCGAAACTTTAAGCGCTTTTTGAATTTCTTCAATTGAAGCATCTTTTTTTCGCCATAGCAAATTTTCTTTAAGCGTTCCCTTAAACAAAACCGCTTTTTGAGGAACAATTCCAATTTTTCCGCGAAGCTGGGCAAAGGAATAGTCCTTAACATCAATTCCGTCAATCAAAATTTTCCCGCTTGTTGCGTCGTAAAATCTTGGAATAAGGTTGATAACGCTGCTTTTCCCGCTTCCTGTTCCCCCAATAATCCCAATTGTGTCGCCCGCATAGGCTTTAAAACTTAAATTTTTAACGGCAGTTTTTGAAGAATTTGAATAGGAAAAACTTACATTTTTAAATTCAATTTTTGGAACATCTTTATTAAATTCAATAACAATTTCGTTTTTGTTTGTTTCAACAACAGATGGTGTTGTTTCGAAAACCTCGTTGATTCTGTTTGCGCAATTAAATGCTTTAATAAACGCGATAATCAAATTTGCAAGCGAAACAAGAGCCGCCGAAATTTGAAGAAGATAGTTAACAAACGCAATAATTTGCCCTTGGCTTAAATTCCCAATGTTAACTTGAAGCCCGCCAAACCACATAACAGCAATGATTGCAAAGTTGATTATCGTTCCAGTTATTGGGGTCATAAGCGAGGAAATTGAAACAACTTTAACTGCGGATTTCCTAAGCTTTTTTGAGGCTATTGCAAAGCGCTCTTCCTCATAGTCTTGTTTGTTAAACGCGCGAATAACGCGAGCGCCTTGAAGGTTTTCTCGTGTTATTTCCGAAACTTTGTCCAAATCTTTTTGAGTTTTATCATATAAAGGCTCTGTTTTTTTCAAAATTAAAAAAACAACAAGAAAAATTAAAGGAGCAACAACAAGGAACAAAAGCGAAAGTTTTATGTCGATTATCATTGCCATAACAGTTGAACCAATAATTAAAAAAGGTGTTCGCATAACAGTTCGCAAAAACATTCCAAGAGCGGTTTCAATTCTTGCAACGTCGTGGGTCATACGATTATTAAGCGATGCCGTTCCAAACTTATCAAGCTCGGCATGGGATAACGTGTTAATATGCTCATATAACCCTTTGCGCATTTGATAGCTAACGCCCGAGCACGCTTTTGCGGAAAGGCGCGCGCATAGTATTGCGCTTACAATTCCAATAATGTTAAGCGCAACAACAACAGAACCCCAAATTGCAATATATTTAACATCGTGGTTTTTAACCCCAATGTCAATCATATTTGCAACAAGCAAAGGAATGAGAATGTCGGTTATTGTTTCAAAAAACTTAAGCAGGGGCGCCCCCACCATCTGTTTCTTATACCCTTTAAAAAATCTAGATAACTTTTTCAAACACTTTCCCTTTTCAACACGAATTATTATATCAAAATTATAAATCTTGGCAAATAAAAAACTTTATTTTTATAGTTTTAACATTTCCTTAAAAGCATAAACAAACCCATCTTCGCTAAGCGATTTTGTAACATAAGTTGCCGCTGCTTTAACCTTGCTGTTTGAATTTCCCATCGCAATTGAAATGTCGCTGTTTTCGAAAGCCGCAAGGTCGTTTTCGGAATCGCCAATTGCAATTGTTTTATAATTTGAGAATTTCTCTTTAAAATATTTAACAATGTTTTTCTTTGTGTTTTCTTTTGGAATTATATCAAAATATCCCCCTGGCATTTGATAAAACTCAAGATTTTTAAATTCTTCTTTAACGTTTTCTGGAAACTGCCCAACGCAAAGCATTTGAAAAACTGCGTTGTTTTCCAAATCTTTTGCAAACTCCTCTCTTGAAACTTTTATAGCATTGTTAAACGCCCTAATTCTTTCATCGTTTCCAAATGTTTTATCAACAAACATAGTTTTGTAAATAAAACTTTCCCCAATTTTTTCTGAAAATTCTGCAATTTTGCAAACATCAGCCTTATTCATTGGTTTTCCAGTTACAACATAATTTCCATTTTTATCAAAAATAATATTCCCAAACATCGAACCAATATAGTTAAAACTCTCCATTCCTTTAATACATTTAATGTTATTGTAAGTTCTTCCAGAGGCAACAACTAAAATGTGTCCATTTTGCTTCAATCGTTCAATTTCATCAATAATGCATTGCTTAATGTTTCTTGCTCCAACTTCGGCAATTGTTCCATCAATGTCAACAAGAATAACATATTTATCCATAGCCCATTTTTCCCTTTAAATTTCTTTTTTAATTATAGCTTTTTTTGCAATTTCATGTCAAACGCTTAAAGAAAGCATTTTCCGCTTAAAAATTCCAAAAAAACCATATTGACATTTTAACGCCTTAATGTTATATACTATAATTGATGTAGGAGTTAACGCTTGCGCATCTGGCGAAAGATAGGGAGTTTCAATGAAATATTTTGAGAAAATTAAGTTTTTTAAAAACTCAATGAAAGAATTTAAAAAGGAAGTTAAAATTAAAGATTCTTTCATCGAAGACATGGACTATTTTCGTGGATATGTTACTTTTAAAGAACATAATCTTGTTATAATTGACAAAGAAAAAATATTAACAAAAACCGAAATTCTCGACTTTGCAATTGAGTTTTGCAACAACAAAAATTTTAGCGTTGAAAACTATGCACAAACAAAAAAAATTTTAATAACAGAAAGCACCATTAACGAAACCCCAACTTTTCTTGTTCAAAAAATTCAAACAACAGACCTCCAAATGTAGAAAAATGCACAAAAACTTTTGCCTGGCGCACTATCTCTTTTAAAATTTATCCACAATCGATTTAATGTTTTTGCCCGTAAAATTTCTCATCTCCCCCATAACCCAGTTTTGAAAAAAGTTTAAAAAACTCAGCCCGAAAGTTGAACCCATCTTCTTTCGGCTTTTTTGCACGCAAGAATATTTTTAATCCAATTAGGGAGCAAATTTTAACAGCAAAACAGCAAGTGTTCCAGTTTTGGGCAGTTTTAGAGCAAATTAGACCGAGAGTTGATTTTTTGACTATCGGTCTTTTTTGTGGAGCAAATATTGACAGCAATTGCACCAAAAATTGACAGCAAATGTTTTTTGTTTTAAAAATTTCTTTAAAAATATGAAAATAAGAATCTGCTTCGCAGAACCTTGCGTGTCTAAAAAATCGCTAAAACCCTATGAAAATAAAGGATTCTAGTGACTTTTAATAAGTGGAGCTACTGACGGGAATCGGACCCGTGCCCCCACCTCACCTTTTTACCAACACACGAACCTTTGCTCCAAACTTGTGCCCACACCCCAAAACCATCCATAAATACTAGCATTTTCGCTAGTATTTTTTCATTAGATACATTCTATTCACAAAAAAATGTACCTATTGACACCTGCAAGCACATTTTTCACTACTTTTTGTGGTCTAAACCTGCCTAAATCGCTTTAAACCCATTTAATATTTTAGGGAACAAATGGTATTTAGAATATATCAAAAAGTTCCCTAAATTCATAAGAGTTGAAAAATAATATTCTTTAAAATTTTTAATTATTATATCTTTCTTATGTTATATATGTTATAATAGCAGTGATTTTAATTAATGGAGAGTACTGTGAAAAGGATTAGTCCAGAAAAAGAAATTCAATATATATCTAGAGTAATAGAAAAGAATATATCATATTATGAAAAATTGAATGATAAAGGTTTTTTGTCTGAAAATATTCTTTCTCAATTAAGAAATTTAGTTGAAGATGTTGCTATTTTAATTAATAATAGAGAAAATAACCTTTCTTTTGATACACATTATGACAATGTTACTCCATCACTGGATTTTATAAGAAAAGATTCTAAGTATAAATTTATTTGGGAATTCTATGATTTTTTACAAGGAACTGCATCTCATTATACGCCGAGTGAAGATGGAGCAGAAAAACTTGTAGGTTTTTATTTTCGATATATATGTTTGATAAAGAATTACTTAAGAGATGTTTATAATATAGACATTATTAATAATATTGAAGAGTTCCCAATCTATGACGATAAATCAATGAAAGAAAATTACGATGCTATTTGCGAAGTGGTAAAAGATGTAGATAAAAAGCCTAATTTTATAAAAGGTAAATTTTATGTACAAGAGGTAAATACAATATATTCCAAAGGTAAAATTTTTTATGAAATTACACTAACTAAGGCTACAGATTATGTGAATAAGTTTGAGAGAATAACCATGTACTCATCTGTTTATATTCCTGATAATTATTCGGTAAACATTTCTTGCGTGGACAAACCTGTACAATTAAATGTTGGTAAGATTAAAATAAAAGTAATAAATGATTATAGAGTTGCAATTAGGATTTGTGAATTAAAAAATTTATTTAAAACCATTGGAGTTGATAAGAAATTTGATGAAGATTATAAAGAGTATAAAAATTTAATGCAATACTTAAGAAATAACGATTGCACCATAACAGATATATTAATTTCTTCACAAGAGGAATATGATAAAATTAAAGAAACTTTATCTTTAAAGGCAGAAAATCATATAATTACTCAATCTTTTGATAAGATTAGATACTTCATCACAAACGAAATAATGGGGCATAATCTTTTAAGGTATTTAACTACTAAAATGGAAAATCTGGTTATTAGGGATCAATTAGATAGAGAACTGAATTTTTTATTTGGAAGACTATATTTTAAAGTTGGCTGTGGTATGTTTGAAAGTATGCCTTATGCAATGTCTTTATTAAATCACAATGCTTCGTGGTTTCATTTGATTCGTGCGATTGACATGTGTGATAATGACTATGAACTTTTATATCGTAAGATTCAACATAATACCGAGAATGAAAAGATATTATATACACCTATTAGTGAACTTGAAGAATTTGAAGATGTTTATAACTTAGTAAATAAATTTAATGAAAAATATTTATCAATAAAGAAAAATGGTAAAAACACGTTAGAAATTGACAAAGGATTTATATATATTAAGGCGTACGAAAATAAATCCATAAGCATAATTAAAGAAATGGAGCAATGTGCAAACGCTTTTGATAGAGATTTAAGAGATATTATAGATTGTTATGTTAATTTTAATTTTGATAAAACAGATATTTCTGAAGATAAAATCAAATTGTTAAATTCAATATTTACAATGGGGAATTTGGCTTTAATTTATGGTTCAGCTGGTACTGGTAAAACAAAAATGGTTGAGTTGTTATCTGAAGCATTTGAAAACTATAACAAATATTTTATTTCTACAACAAATGCTGCTGTTGGCAATCTGTCATCTAGAATAAGTGCTCAAAACAGTAAATTCAAAACAATTACTGATTTTAAAAATTATAGTTATTCTGACTGTGAAGTTTTATTTATTGATGAATGTAGTATGATTAGCAATGAAGATATTACAACAATATTAAATAAACAAAAATATAAAGCAATTGTTATGGTTGGAGATGTTTGTCAAATTGAATCAATCAAGTATAGTAATTGGTTTCAATTAGGTAGTAGATATTTTGGAACTAATACAAAATTTGAGCTTTCAGAAATTCATAGAACAGATGATAAAGATCTGCTAGAGTTGTGGAATTGCGTGCGAAATGATAACCCCAAAGCAGTAAATATTTTAAGTAATCAAGAATATACTCAACCACTATCAGAAGAAATATTTAAAGAAGAAATAAAAGATGAAATAGTTTTATGCTTAAATTATGACGGAATGTATGGAATCAATAATATAAACAAAATTAAGCAAGCAGCTAATCCAAATCCAGAATTTTCATTTGGTATTGATACTTACAAAAAAGGTGATAGAATATTGTTTAATGATTGTCCGCGATTTAGAGATTTCTTGTATAACAATTTAAAGGGCACGATAAGAGAGATAGATATCGATTCTGAAAATAAATGTTGGTGGTTTACCATAGAAATAGATGAAGATTCAGTTGACTTAGACTATTGTCCAGAAGAAATTACTATTTATGATGGAGAAAAAGAAGGAAAAATTAATGTTCGTTTTAAAGTAAATGAGTTTATAGATAAAGAAGATGACGAAAATGAATATGGGCATATCATTCCTTTTAATCTTGCTTATGCGGTGTCTATACACAAAGCTCAAGGATTAGAATATGAATCCGTAAAAATAGTGATTACATCAAATGTTGAAGAAAGAGTTACAAAGAATATTTTTTATACTGCAATTACTAGATCCAAAGAAAAACTAAAAATATATTGGAGTTCCGATAGTCAAACTAAAATTTTTGACAACTTTAAGAAAAACGATAGCAATAAGGATATTGCCATTATAAGACAAAAGATTAAAAATAATTAATAAGGAGTTATATGTTCGAAGAATTTGTACCACCAATGAGTATCTATCAACATCAAGTTGCCATATGTAAAAAATTAAAAAGATGCTTTAGGTTAAGTAAAGAAAATCCTGAATTAGTATGTCACCCGTTGACGTTTTTGAATGCTAGCCAAGAAGATAAAGAAAAGTATTTGGATTATAACTTAGAAGTTGAATGCCATAAAATGTTTATGTTTAATTATTTGATTGTTTTGTTGGGTTATAAGAAAAATGATAAAATTTCAATAATAAATAGTCCTATACAAGGAAAAGAAAAAACTGGACAAGACTTTATAGATCAAAACAAAGAATTGATAGATAGTCTTTATTCTATAAGAGATAAAGTTTATTCGCACTTTGATGATGATTTTCTAAACCATACAAGAGTTATTACATATCAAGAAATTGAAAAATGTGTTAATTTTTTAATTAAATATTTTCAATTGTAATACAACTTATTATAAAGTGTGTTATAATGTATTTGAAATGTGGAGGAATGGACATGTCTTATGGATTTAAAGAATTTGCTGTAGAGGTGCTACAAAAGACAAACAAACCATTAGGTAAAATAGAAATTTGGAAAGAAGGTCAAAAATTGGGTCTTGACAAAAAACTTGATACTGAGGGCAAAACACCTTGGCATAGCATCGGTGCACAAATTTATACAGAGATAAAAAATAGTGAACATTCTAGATTTAAACAAGTTTCAAAAAGACCTGCGTTATTTGCATTAACAGAGCAGGAATTTTCTGAAAAGTTTGTTGCAAACAGGTCTGCAGAAGCAGAAGCTTCTATTTTAGAAATAAAGTATAATGAAAGAGTGTTGCACCCAGTTTTAGTTAAATATCTTGATACTAACTCACATTTTAATTGTTTAACAAGAACAATTTTTCATGAAGTATCCAAAAAGAAATCTAAAAATGCAGATAAATGGACACATCCTGACCTTATAGGAATTTATTTTCCATTTAAAGATTATGAAAAACTTACTTTGGATACAATTGCAATATTAAATGAAAAATCTTATAAAGTATTTGCTTTTGAAATGAAAATAAATATTACATTGGCAAACCTGAGAGAATATTACTTTCAAGCAGTTTCTAACTCTAGTTGGGCAAATGAAGGTTATTTAGTAGCTCCTAATATAAGCGATGATGATGATTTTATGAGTGAATTGTCATTGTTAAACAATGCTTTTGGTATTGGTGTGATAAAATTAAATATTGAGTTTCCAGAACAGAGCGAGATATTGTTTTATTCTAAATTACACAATAGTATAGATATAAATATGCTTGACAAATTAATTAGTAAGAATAACAATGTCAAAGAAATTTTTAATAATATGATTGAAAGTAATCAATTGTCACGCATAGTAAACAGTAATGACTTTGATAAGGTGCTTAATGATGATGAATATAAAACTTACATAATAAATAATAATATGATAAATTAGCATCCAAAAATATTGTTTTTGTGTGCAATATACTTGTGTTTTTGAATATAAATATGTTATAATTGTCCAAAATAAAGACAAAAAAGATGCATTGGAGGAAATTATGACAGTTGCTCAGTTAGCAAAAGAGATTGGCATTAGTAAATCTTCATTATACAATCACTTAAAAGACACATTAAATTTAGAACAAAGTGAAAGCAATGGAAGATATAGTTTTAATGAGGAAACAATTGCTACTATTAAAGAGCAACTGTCTTTTTTATCTAAAGTAAAAACAGAGCAAGTTCCAAAGATAAAAACCTTATCAATCCAAAATAGAAGATATCTTGGAAACAAATATAAACTATTACCGTTTATAGATAAAATTGTAAAACAAGAATGTAAAAATATTAATACAGTAGCTGATATTTTTGCAGGGACTGGTGTTGTTTGTTCTTTATTTAAAGGTAAAAAGTTAATATTAAATGATTTGTTGTATTCGAACTACATTACATACGACACTTGGTTTGGTTCAGAAAATGTCGATAAGATTAAATTGTTCAACTTAATAAACAATTATAATAATCTAAAAGTTGAAGAAGACAACTATATGTCTGACAATTTCTCTAACACTTTTTTCTGTGAAAGTGATTGTAAAAAAATTGGATATATTAGAGAAAATATAAATACTCTTTATGATAGTGGATCGATAAATAAAAGAGAAAAATCGGTGCTAATAACTGCACTACTATATGCTATGGATAGAGTTGCAAACACTTGTGGACATTATGATGCTTATATTAGAAATTCTAAATTTGAAAAAAGACTTGAATTATTTATGCTAGATGTTGATAATGATAACAATACAAACAATGTATTTTACAAACAGGACGCAAATGAACTTGTAAAAAACATCGAAGCCGACTTGGTATATATAGACCCACCTTACAATTCAAGGCAATACTGTGATGCTTATCATTTGTTGGAAAATGTGGCTTTGTGGGAGAAACCAATTGTTGAAGGCGTTGCTAGAAAAATGGACCGAAGTAAATTAAAAAGTGATTACTGCACAAATTCAGCAACTAAATCTTTTGAAGATCTTATTGATAATATCAATGCAAAATATATATTATTGTCCTACAATAATATGGCAAATAAAGGAAATGATAGGTCAAATTCAAAAATTTCAGATGAAGACATATTAAGAATTTTAAATAAGAAAGGCGAAGTAAAAGTTTTTAGTGAAAAATATAAAGCGTTCACCACTGGAAAATCTTCAATTAATGACAATGAAGAAAGATTATTTTTATGCATATGTAATAAGGAAGACAAGAAGAAAAAATATCTTCAAAGTCCATTAAACTATACTGGTGGTAAATTTAAGCTATTAGAACAAATACTTCCATTATTTCCTAAAAATATAGATACTTTTGTGGATTTATTTTGTGGTGGCTGTAATGTTGGTATTAATGTTGATTGTAAAAAGGTTATTTTTAATGATAATAATCAACACTTAATGTCTATGCTAAACACTTTTAAAAATTTAGATAAATCGTCGTTGATTTCAATGATAAATGATATAATTGATAATTATAATTTATCAAGAAGTGATTTGTTTGGTTATGAAAAATATTCTTGCAATAGTACTAATGGATTGGGTCAATTTAATAGTAAAGGTTATTTAAAATTAAGAGAAGATTTTAACTTTAAATTCCAAGAAGATTATCATTACTATGTGGCATTATATGTTCTAATTTGTTATGCATTTAATAATCAAATTAGATTTAATAGTAAAGGTAAGTTTAATCTTCCTGTTGGAAAACGAGATTTTAATAGTAAAATGAGAAATAAATTCAACTCATTTATAGATAAAATTAAAAATTCGGATTATAGTTTTTTATGTAAAGATTTTAATGAGATTGAAGTGAAATCTTATGGTGAAAATTCATTTGTTTATGCTGACCCACCTTATTTAATAACTTGTGCCACTTATAATGAACAAAATGCTTGGAATGAAAATAACGAAAAGTCTCTACTCGAATATTTGGACAAATTGCATAAAAAGGGTATTAAATTTGCTCTTTCAAATGTGTTGGAGTCAAAAGGTAAAGAAAACAAAATATTAAAAAAATGGTTGGAAATAAATAAAGACAAGTATTATACTATCCATTTAAACAGCACATATTCAAATTGTAATTATCAAACAAAAAATAAAGATTGTATTACCGATGAAGTTTTAATTATAAATTACAAAGGAGTTGACAATGATATCATATAAAAGTTTTTGCTGGGCTTTAGGAACTACAAGTTTTAGAACAACAGAATTTAATAAAAAGGTTGAGAGGCAATTAAAATTAATAAAATCTTTTTGGAATATTGAAGAAAATGCAAGGCAATCTTGGTCTAGTAACTCTCAACTACAAATAAAATATTATGATTTTTTGCAATCTAATTCTTTTGTTGATGGTAATGCACTAAACAAAGCTAAAGATGCAAGAGAAAAAACTTCTGGGCTTGTTGATATTGGTTTGATTACCGAAAACAGGCATCTTACAGAAGTTGGATTAAAATTACTAGAAATATCTGAAAAAGAGGATTTTGGCAGAGATAATATCTTACAAATCGATAACGATAGTTTTTTATTCTTTAAGCAATTATTAAAAACAACGAATAATGTAGATGGCAACATTGTCAACCCATATTTGGTAATCGCAGGATTGTTGCAAAGATTTGGTAAATTATCAAAAGAAGAATTTACTTATTTAGCACCGCTTATTATTTCTCAAAGTTCTTATGATGAAATAGTTAGTAAAATAACATTATATAGAAATCATCAGTTAGATATAAATAGTATTATTTTCGATAGATTGATGTCGATGGATAATTATATTGAAGCATTACAACATTTCTTAGACAATGAAGTAACAGAACAACTTATTCTTAAAATAGGAATGAATAGAAAGAGTAGCGAAAGAGGTTTATGTCAATATGATAGACCATACCATTGGTTATATACTTCACTTCGAAACTTCCAAGCGAATCCTACAAACGAGAATGTTATAAAAATTTATAATGCAATATGCTCAATATCTGGCAAAGCTTCTACATTGTGGAAAAATTGTATATTTACAAACACAAGAAAAAGTTCTATCGAAAGAGATGGGGTTTCTTTGTTGTCAAACGAGCCTATTTTATCTTTAACAAATGAGATGGAATTCAAAAAAGAATTTTTTAAATTAATGCATGTATTTAAAGCAAAATCTACATTATTAGATTATTATGACTTAAATAGAAGATATTTAAAAATAACAGATACAATTCTCTTTGAAGATAATGAAGTCAAGTTTGATGTTATTCCACAATGTTATTTTAATTTGGTTGGTAATAATATATTTAGATTGATGTTTACTCCAAATACGAATTTAACTGATAATTGTGAATTGGAAGAGATTTCGAATATTTATAACATTTCTCAATT
The DNA here is from genome assembly GCA_900544595.1 of uncultured Bacillota bacterium. GTDB lineage: Bacteria > Bacillota > Clostridia > Christensenellales > UBA1242 > UMGS687. The sequence goes on from UQVQ01000003.1 coordinate 95,551, forward strand.
GCAATTATTTAATAATGTTCAAACGACTTATAATATTACAATTTCGAATGAAAACGATATTAGAAATTTAATACAGAGAGAAAGATATGAAAGATTTAATCGCTTAATTGAACAAAAGTTTTCAAATGAACAACTTATTGAATTATTATCAATGTTTGAAGAAAGAAAAGATAACGAAATAAAACAGATTGTAACAAACAATGCTGACATTCCTACAATATTTGAATATATTGTAGCTGTTGCTTGGTATAAAATAAGCGAAAAAATTGGAGATGTTTTAAGTTATATGAATTTATCTTTGGATGCTGATTTATTACCAAAGTCACATGCACAAGGTGGGCATGAGGATATTACATACATCTATCCTAGAACAGAATATTATCCTGCTCACTCATTACTAATTGAAGTTACTCTTTCTGAAGGAAATAATCAAAGAAGAATGGAAATGGAACCTGTGTCTAGACACTTAGGAGATTATTTATTAAGAACTAGAGATTTAAATTCTTACTGCGTGTTTATTTCAAACTTCTTACATTTAAATGTTATCTCAGATTTTAGAAATCGAAGGACAATGGAATATTATAATTTAGATGGAACACAATCAATTAATGGTATGAAAATTATACCTTGCCAATCATCAGAGCTTAAAACTATTCTGTCTAGAAATATAACTTATTCTTTATTATATTCAATTTTTGAACAAGCATATAATTCAAATAATCCCGTTAATAGATGGTATAACGAAGAAATTGTTCAAAAAATTGAAGGTTAAATATTACACTCAATCTTAATTGATTGGGTGTTTTTTTTGTTGCGTTAATAGAAAAAATTGAATTATATCAAAAAATTTTTACTTTTTTTATGAAATTTTTAAAAAATACCCTGACGATTTGAAAAAACATGTAGTTAATAAAGTGAGGAGATTAAAAAAATTTAAAGAAATTTTTCAAAAAGTGGCAAAAAGTGGGTCACGATTTAAGAATTCGATTGGTTAACATTATAGAGAGGTATAAAAAATTTTAAGTTTTTTAAACTTTTTTTGAAAAAACGGCTCAAAAGGGGTTAACGATTTTGAATATCGAGTGGTTAACATTATAGAGGGAATATTTTTTTGAAAGACATTATAGTTCTCTAACAAAGAAAAAACTATGCTGGTGTTGTGTTGTTAAAAAGCATATTACTTAAACAATCAAATATCTCTAACAAGAAAGAGTGTCACCCACTTCCCACTCCCATATTATTTATAAATATAATTTTTAATTATTCTTTACTTGTTAGATAAGAAAAGAAAATTTAATAAAGAAAAGAAATTTTGAGTGTGTATGGTTAATAACCATGATTACAAAACTTATACCAGCGATTTTAGAAAGATGAATAATTAAGAAATCAAATTTGTGGTTTCTTTTTTTTGTTGTGAGAAATTTATAAAAGGAGGTGCAAAGCCAAAATTAGGCCATTATGACAAGAAAATAGTGTAGACGGATAAATATTATCATCAAAAGGAGGATTAAGCAAATATGGACTAATTAAACAACTTTAATAGTTATTTCAAAGTTAACACTTATGCAAGTTCTAATAGGAATAAAAATATTTTTAAAATTATGAAGGATTATGAAAAGTGATGAAAGATGTAATTATGCATTGAAATTTAAAGGAAAAAATGGTGTTTATTTTAACGAGCAGGATAAGAGATTGGCTCAAAATGACTTTTTAAGTGCTTGAATGCCTTTAAAATACTGGTATTTTTACGATTCAGCTAAAAAATAAAAAAGCATCATTTTTGAGTCATCTCCCTTAACAAATTACAAGTGTGAAACCCACTTTATTTTATGGTAGTAACCTACCACTTTTATCTCGCTTTGATAGCGGATAGATTTTAACAAATTTAGATTTAGAAAGAGATTGTAGAAAGAAAAAAATTTTACAAACAAAAGGAATGTTAAACGATGAATTTAAACAACACAAATCTAAATTTAAACAACTTAATACAATCGGAAGTTGACCGAATTTCAACTAAATATAATAAGGATTTTTTGGATTGTGAAGACCTAATAAAAATCACTGGACTTGGTAGAGATAATGTTAGGAACTTACTTAGAAGCAAAACTTTTCCAACAACAAAAGTTGGCAAACGACAAGTTGTAAGCGTGCTTAATTTTGTTACTTGGCTGACACTAAATAACAACCAAAGCGAGGTACAAAATGGCTAAAAACAAAGTTTTAACTAAAACACGTGGCGCCAATAATGAAGGTAGCATTTTTAGACGCAGCAGCGACAATCGTTGGGTTGGAAGCATTACCACTGGAGTTAATGAAAACGGTAAACAAATTAAAAAAGTTGTGTATGGACGAACTCGAGCGGAAGTTTCAAAAAAGTTGCTTGAAATCAGTGGACGAATTCGAAGCAATTCTTATGAAATGATTGAAGGACAAACTTTTGGCGAACTAATGAATGAGTGGCTTATGGTATTTAAAAAATCAGCAGTAACACCCCGAACTTTTGAAGGCATTATTCGAAATTTCAAATTACACATTCAGCCACAGATTGGCAATATGAAGATTTACGAGGTAGACACCTATGTTGTGCAAAAAGTGATGAACAATATGATTGACCAAGATTACAGCGTCAACACAATAAAAAAGAACAAACATTTACTCGCCCAATTTTTTGAGTATGCCATAGACAACAAATGGGTAACTCAAAATCCGGTCTATAAAGTCAAGGTTAGGGCTCACGACAAAGTCCACACTAATAGCGACAAATATAAAGCACTCACTCCCGAGATACGTGTAAAATTTCTGGAAGCGCTTGCGAAAGATGATGGCAATTTCATTAAGCCACTTTGTATTTGCCTAATGTTTGGTGGCCTTCGAATTGGTGAAGCTTTAGCATTAAAATGGGAAAATGTAAATTTTGAGAACAAAACGCTAAAAGTCGAACGTGCAATCACTCAAATTCCAAAGTTTGATAACGATGGTAAAGTGATAAGCCGTGTAACTGTCATTGCAGACACAAAAACTGCTTGCAGTGTGCGTGAAATTCCAATTGCAGACATTGTTGTGGAAACGCTCCAACGTTGGCGAGAAAAACAAATTGAAAGACAAAATACAAATCCAGATGTTACGGCTGATTTAACCGCCAAAAATGCCTTTATTTTTGCCAATGATGATGGAAGTGTAAGAACATATTTTGGCAGTCGTAAAATTTTTGATGGCTGGAAGAAACGACATAAATTAACTAATTACAATATTCATTTTCACGGACTTCGACACACATTTTCAAATATGCTTTTTGAAATGAATGAAAATCCCAAAGTAATTCAACAACTTTTAGGTCACCGTGATGTTAAAACAACAATTACAGTTTATAACTCTGTTGATAGCGAATATATCCGTCAAACAACTGACAAGTTTAATGAAAGAGTTAAAGAAGACCAAATGCTTTTAAACGATAAAAAGCGAGAAGAAATTCTTGAACAACGCAAAGATGAGTTCGTTGCAGATATGGACGATGACGAGTTTGATGAAATTCTCACAAAACTTCTCGAAGAACGCAAAGAACGTAAACGCAGACGCGAAAGTGATATGGAAATGTAAAAAATAATTTGCTAACTACTTGACATATGGTATCATATGATACTATAATGGTCATATACTATATTAGAAGGAGGTAAATTTTCTTTTGAAACAAGTAGATAGCAAAGAGGCTGTCGAAAGTTTTCTTTTAAAAGCTCAAGGTATACTGAAAGATAGTTCTTTTGATATTCGCAATAACTTTTATTTACAGCGGTTTAGAAGTTCATATAGTGGAAACAATTCTTACAATAATGATGAAACTTTAATTGAATTAAATTACACTTTACAAGATGTGGTAAACGAGATTGTTTCTCTAACCGCTGAAAACTACAAGGAAACTTTTATAGACAATCAACCCGGAAAAATTAAGCCATTTTATTGTTTTATTAAAACAATTAATGGCAAACAAGTATACATTAAATTCAAACTTAGTGAATCAAAACAAAAACAAGTATTTTGTGTGTCTTTTCATTTTGCGGAATTTAATGTAAGTGATGACGAGTTACCATATAAGAAAATCGAGAATTTTTAAAAAATAAAAGAATTTAAAAAATAAAAGAATAAAAGAAAATGAAGAATAATATGAATGAATTTGAAATAAGAAAAGAAATTATTTTTTGTCCGATATGTGAAGAAGAACACGAAGTAGTATTAAAGAAAATAAAACAAAAAAGTAAAATAAAAGAATGTGAAATTAATAGTGAAATTTATACTTATGAATGTGAAAAGACTCATGAAAAATTTGAAAATGGTGAATTAGTAGAATTGAATTTACAGACTATGCGAGATGATTACCGCATAAAAAATAATTTATTAACAAAAAACGAAATTGTAGAAATTAGAGAAAAATTTAAAATTTCACAAGAAGATTTATCTAATATATTAGGGCTTGGTGATAAAACTATAGCAAGATATGAAACAAATACTATTCAAGATAAGCCTTATGATATTCTATTAAGAAAGTTTAATGAAGATTATAATTTTGCTTATGATATGCTTATGAAAGCTAAACATAAATTTAGTAGCAATAAATTTATTAAAATACAAAATACGATTAAAGGTTTTATATCTTTGAATAGTGAAAAGATATATAATGAAATGCAACTGAAGAATAAATATATTTTTAACGATAAAGAATCTTCGGCTAATGGATTCAAGCTTTTAGATATAGAAAAACTAAAAAGTATGATAGCATATTTTGCTCGTTACACAAAGAATTTATTCACAGTTAAATTAATGAAATTACTATGGTATTCAGATGCTTTATCGTTTGAAAAAACAGGACATTCTATGACAGGATTGATATATACCCATATGCCAAGAGGAGCATTGCCAATAGGATATAGAGAAATTTGTGAATTAGGTTCAGTGGATAAGGAGTATGAAGAAATTTGCGATAGTATCGTTTTTAAACTTGTTCCTAAAAAAATTGATATGTTTGATGATTCTTTATTTAGTTTTGAAGAATTGTCAATACTTCAAAAAGTATGCGAAAAATTTAAAGATTTAAGTGGCACAGAATTAAGTACAATTATGCATGAAGAAGAGATTTACAAAGTTACCGAAGAAAAAGAAATTCTTGATTATACATTAATTAATTTCCTTAAAGCTTTTTAATCGTGTACCTAAATGTACCTAATGTAGTAGTTTTGGGCAGTTTTAGAGAGAATTAGACCGAAAGTTGATGAGTTCAATTTTCGGTCTTTTTTTATGCAATTTTTGTGTACCTAAAATGACAAATTTGTGTACCTAATGTATTTTTTGAAGAGAGTCGTGCCCTAAAAATTTGCAAATAAAAAATCGCCAAAAGCCTTTATTTATCGGCGTTTTAGCGACTTTCGTTTAATGGAGCTGGTGACGGGAATCGGACCCGTGACCCCCACCTTACCAAGGTGGTGCTCTACCGCTGAGCCACACCAGCATAGTGCTGTTTTTGATTGATTTTTGCGGTGAAATTTAGTGGTTAAAAAGTGCCGTTTTTGTTTTACCAAGGTGGTGCTCTACCGCTGAGCCACACCAGCACGAACCAAATGTTCAACGATTTTTGTAGGAAACAAATTTTGTTGATCTAGCATTTTACCTTAAAATTTTTAAGCCTTTAATGCCATGAAAACTTACTTGCACTTTTACCTTTAAGCACAAAATAAAGTCTACCCCATTTTGTTTGTTATGTCAAGAAATTGAAGCATATATTTTATAATGGATGCCAACAAAACGAAAAACAGATTCGTTAAATTTTTTCTACAATTTTGCAACTTGCTTTAAGAAACATTCGCTTTTAACAACTAAAATCTTTTAAATAATCTTTTAAACTGAAAAAAAACACGCAGCGCTCAAAAAATAAATGTGGCCATTCAAATTTTACTTTGCATACTAAAAAATTTTTGCAAGCGAAAACGATTAAAGCGCTGAATTAAAATTGGAGGCAGGTCGATTAAAAGAGGAACAACAATTGCTGTTACTAGATATATCCACCATTCGCTAAGCGACATCAAGCAACAAAAAAGAATTGAAAAGAAACTTGCAATAAAGCAAATCCTGTGGATAATTTCGGCAGAGATATTGTTTCTTAAAACTATTTCCAAATTTTCACGGTTGCGCAGATCTTTAATTACAAATTGCTTTTTATCCCACGCAACAAAGCTATCTTTCCATTTTTTAACGCCAAGCCTATTTAAAAAATTAAACTCTTTTTTGCTTATTTTATATGTTTTTTTTGATAAATTTACTCTTTTTTTGCAAAAAACAGTGAAAATTTTTGCAATTAAAATTCGAATGTCGCAATGATAAGCAAACATAAAAGCGGTTATTAAGATTGTTGAATATGGCATCGTGAAACCAAAAATGCAGCAAAGAATTATGCCTGTCAAGAAAAACAAGTTTAGGATTATTGTAATTATTAACCCAGCAAGAAAAGATTTATTTTTCATATTTTCATTATATCATATAAAATTGGCATAAAAGAATTTTGATTTTTATAATTTGCAACATCTTAAGACAGGAAATTCCAATCTTTAATGTCGAGAGATGCACCCCTATAAATTTACATCTTCCACGCATTCCATCGTTAACTTAAATCTTTTACGTTTTTAATTTAAAAATCCATAATTGATTTCAAAAGTCGCTTTTTCGTTTGAAATAGTTAAGGAATAGGAATCTATTTCGCTAATCGATGAAAAGCCATCAGCCGCCGACACGGAAATGTTAATTTCTCCAACCGTGAAATTCCTTTTCTCAATTAACTCTTGTAGATGGTCGGCAATTGAAATCACAATTTTGTTTTCTTGGTCGCCATTTTTAACAATTGTTATACAGTTGGGTTTATTGTTATCATACATAAACAATTCCGTTCGGAAGGTTGGCTGCTCGGTTGGAACATAAACCGTGTTAACCCCGTCATAATAGTAAACAGAAAAGTCCTCGAAATATGCAATTCTTGGGCTGTTCAAAGGATCTTTTGATTCTGTTGTTATAATAAATTTTCCAACATTGGAATCTTGCGAAAAACTAAGACCTGTTACGGATAGAATATATTTTGAATCATATATGCTCTTGTCGAAATAACTTTCCCCTTCTTTAAAGTTCGCATAAACAATTGGACAATTTAGGGTTGAAAATTCCCAATATTTTTCGCTTGTTGCCGCGTTGATGCTTGGGCTTCCCAAATTTGTTTCGTTAATTACAAGTTTAACATTTGAGAAGTCAACACCAGCAATTTCTTTAAGAGTTACTCTAATGGTTCCAGTGTCATTTGCGCCAAAGCCTTCGCTCAAAGCAAGATCTATGTCTTTAATCTCTGTTGAAGAAATTGAAATTATATTTCCTGCTTGATTTTCAATTATAAATTTGTTAACAAGCAACTTTTCTGGGATAATTGAAAGTGTGTTGTTTTCGCCTAAAACTGAGTTTAATGTAAGTTTATAGCTGTTTTTTTCGCTTGTCCAATTATTATCAAAATATCCGTTTTCAATAAAGCAATCATCGCCATTGCTAACAAAATAGTAGCCGAATTTTTTATTTGTTGTAAGATTTATTCCTCTTTCCTTATATTCTCCATAAGACATTGAAACGACAAAATTTTCTTTTGAGATTGCGTCGTAAAGAGTTGAAGAGGAATCAATTTTCCAATCTTTCAACCTTGTCTTATCTTCTTCTGAAAGCGAATGGTCTTCTTTAATTTTGAAAGCGAAATTTATTGTTCGATAGTTGGCAGTTGCCGTAAGATTAACATCTTGCGAAACATTTTCAATTTCAACATATCCAACAAGTTGGTATGTGTATTCATCAACTTCGAAATTTGAATTGTATGAACTATATTTCGTCCAAGAAACTTCTTCTCCATTGTTATAAATTTTAAGAGTTGAAGCGTCATATACATTTGAAAGAATAAGGTCATACTTAACGCTTTCCCCCTTTTTAACATATCCGTTCCCACTTTCAAATCCGCCTGCAGCAGCATTATATGAACCCGGAAGAACAAAATGCACCCCATCTGCATCGGTAAAATCATATTTAAATTCCTCTCCACGCCCGCATCCCGCTAGGATACAGCAAGGAATTATCAAAACAAAAAGAAGTAAACTTAAAAATATTTTCTTTTTCATTTTCCTCCCTATATATGTTTATATTATCATTTTTTAATGCATTAACAAAATATATTTGCATGCTTATTCTAATTCAAATTATAGGTCTTATATGCTTTTTCAAGAATATTCGTTATAAACTCGTTTTTTGAAGCAGTATACATTTTTCTTTCATCTGCAAATTCTTTGCTAAGATTCTCTTTAAGCGCTTGATATTTTTTAACTTCATCTGGATTGTCTAGCATATACTTTTTGAAATACATAAATTCGTTCCAATATTCACTTCCAACAATTTCAATGTGGATATAATGCGTTCTGTTTTCTGGGCTGCCCTTTCTTGCCAAAATTTCACCTTTGGTGTTGTAGGAATCAAGAATGTCATAACCTGCATTTTCCAAAACCTTTGCAACTTCAAAAAGAGTTTTTTCTTCTTTTACTCCAAGCGCAATGTCGATTATAGGCTTTGCGCTAAGCCCTGGGATTGACGTGCTTCCAACATGCTCAATTCGAACATCAAAATCTTTTAAAAGGTTTTTTAAAATTACTTTTTCTTTTTCAAATTCATCTTTCCAAGTTGCATCATATGGAACAACTTTAACAGAATTTTTGTCTAACCCAATCATATTTTTCTCCTCATTTTTAAAAAAATTTAACAAAAAACAATCAAAAAATCATTATTTTTTCAATTTTTTAATGAATTTTTCGAAATTGTTTATTGGAATTTTATAAAATTCCAAATTTTCATAAACTGGCTCATCTTGTTTATGTTTATCCGAACCAACCGTTAAAGCAAGGTTTTCTTTTTTTGCCTCCTGGCGAATTTCGTTAAAAAATTCTTGCTGAGATTTAAAGTTTAATTCCAAGGCAACAAACCCACCTGCGCAATTTTTTATTTTTTCAATTAAACTCAATTTTAAATGGTCGGGATGGGCAAAAACCGTTAAGCCTTCTTTATTTAAATCGTAAATTGAAACCTGACCATATTCATCAACCGAAAGAGAGCCGCTTGATTTATATCCTTTAAACTGAGCGTCATCAACCCCGCGAACCCCTAAAATTGAAAGAAGGAAGCGACGGTTGTTTTGGACATTAACTCCTTCATACTTTTTGTCGAGATATTCAAAGCGCAAATCTCTAAGATGTTTTCTTTCTTCACATTCGTCAAGGTCGTTAAATTTTTTAACAAGTTCATATATTTTGGAAGTTGGAACATTTTTTTGTTCAAATTTTTGTGCAAGAAACTCAACTAACGGTGCATAATCTGGCAAAAGACTGTTTTCGTTAAGCCAGTTAGCAAATTCCTCATATGAAACCGAAATGTTATATTCGTTAAAAATTTCGTTTAAAACAGGGCTTTCCTCAATTCTTTCAAACTGAATTTGCGCACGAGTGAAATATGATTTATTAAGCTTTTCAATGTCACCTAAAATTTCCGCGCTTTTGGGATTGATGAAATATTTTAGGATATGACACATTGTTTGATATTCTTTAAAACTAACCGTTTGTTCAATCCCTGGAATTATTATTGGAAACTCTGGAAGTTTGTTTTGCTTAATTAAATTATATAAATCGTTGAAAATTGAAACGCTGTCGTGGTCGGTTAGCGCAATGATTTCAAAGCCAAGTTTTTGCGTTTCGCAAATAATTTCCTCTAAACTTTGAGTTCCGTCGGAAGAATGATTTGAATGAATATGTAAATCGCAAAGCAAAAACTTTTCATTATTTTGTTTTTTTCTTTCAACCAATTTGAAAATTTTTCTCTTAATACTTTCAAGATACTTATCCCAAAAATCTTCATTGTTCATATAAATATAGTAACAAAAATAAACCAACTAGTCAATTTAAAAATAAAAAGCCAAGAAAATTCTTGACTTAATTTATTTAAATATTTCTATAGCATTCTTGTTATAACAATTGAAACCATTGGAACAGAAAGAAGAGATTGTGAAACAGTTCGCCCAACACTACACCCGCTTAAAAAGATACTTCGTGGCCTTGTGTTAACAAGTTCATATGGTTTTGAAATATCATTAACAATAAAAATTCCTTGTCCAACAACATTTGTTGCACATTCGCTTGGCGTCCATGCTGTTGCTGCGGCAACAATTGCGTCGGATTCAACTTGACGGAAAGCAACCGAAACGAAATCCTCCGACGAATCGAAAACTTGACCAGAGCGTTTTATATATGCATTTGTTATAAATTCAACTTTATAAATTCCTGTGTTTGTGAATTTAATTGTGTTTTCAACAATGTCCAAATTAGCAATTCCCCCAACATCAACTTGCACATGCATTAAAGGGAAACGTCCGTTCGATTGAATTTCAAGCCCTGCCGCAGGAAAAGTTTGGGGGTTATCGTTATAGGAAACAATCATTGCACCATGAATATCCGTGAACCCGCTTTCGCCTTTTTCTCCCTTATCCCCCTTAACTCCTGGATCACCCTTGCTTCCCTTTGGAATGTAAAAATCAAGATAATTAACTCCGCGTTCGAAAGATGAAACAACTTTTGCTTCTTCGCCTTCTTCAAGAGTTGCTGTTGTTCTTGCAACAACTTCGCCGCCAGTTGGACCTGTTGCCCCGGTCACGCCCGTTCTTCCAATTGGCCCTGTTGGACCTGTTGGGCCAACAGCCCCTTTAACAACAGCAATAAGTTTCCTTTCTTGGCACGATTTTCTTGGTTGAAGGCAGCCAAAATTGCAACTGTTTTTTCTTGCCATATTTTTCCTCCTTGAAACTTTATCTCAATATTCATTATATAAAAAAGAAAAAAACAATATTAAAACATTGTAAAAACAAAAAAATGCAAAAATAAAAACCTCTTTCAAGGTTTTAAATTTTATTGTTTTTTAGATTTTCTTTTTGGTTTTTCTTCTTTAACTTCTTCTGCTGCAGGCTCTTCTTTGGTTTCTTCAACACTTTGTTCTTGCTCAATAGCGGCAGTTTCTTCTTTCAAAGGTTCAGTTTGCGCTTCAACAACTGGCTCTTCTTTTTTTGCTTTCTTTCCGCGTTTTTTAGGTTTTTCGGTTTCTTGTTGATTGTTTAAATCTTCCTTGATTTCTTCCGCCTTTTCTCCCTCTTTTGGTTCTTCTTCGGAAACAACATTTCCGTTTGCGTCGTAAACAACAGGTTTCTTTTCGTCAATTCCATAAATTGCGTTAATGTCGATGCTGAAAATTCCTTTGTCCTTTTCGCTTCCAGTTTCCAAAACAGCAACTTTCCCGTCGGTTGTTTCAACAATTTCAATAATTTTGCCGTAAATTCCGCTGTATGTTTTAACATTATCGCCGACTTTAAGGGAATCAACCATATTTTTCATTGATTCTTGATTTTTCTTGCTTCTAAAATAGTTAAGAAGGAAAATCCCAATAACTAAAACCAATAAAATTGCTGGTAAAATCCATTGTGTTGCATTGCCATTTGCTGCTGCTTCTGCTGCTAAAAAATTCATATTTATATCTCCTAAATTGAAAATGCGAAAATAACGAGAACAACAAGAAGCACAACAAGAATTGGAACAACAATTTGTGTTGTGGTTAAAGCTAAGAGTGCTGCTGTTATCATATTTTCTCCTTTAGTATATTTTTGTTATAACAAATTTTTTTGTTTAAACAAAACAATTTTTAACTTTTTTCTTATGTTTTAAGCCTTTTCTTTGTTTTTCGACACCTTACCACTTAAAATCTCTTAAAAATTCTTCTTTGAAATCAAGAAGCCTATCCTCATAGATTGCCTTTTTAACATCTTCCGCAAGGCGCGTTAAGAAACGCAAATTATGAATTGAAAGAAGCTGCGCTCCAAGCATTTCGTCGGCATTTATAAGATGACGAATGTATGCGCGAGTGTAATGCTTGCAAGCATAGCAATCACAATCGTCTTCCAAAGGCGAAAAGTCATTTTTATAAATTGCATTTCGAACAATCATTTTTCCTTTTTTAGTTAGCGCTGTTCCGTTTCTTGCAATTCGAGTTGGCAAAACGCAGTCCATCATGTCAATTCCCCTTGCAATTCCTTCAATGAAACAATCTGGGCTTCCAACCCCCATTAAATATCTTGGCATATTTTCTGGGTATTTATCCTTGAGAAAATCCAAAATGTCATACATAACTTCTTTTGGTTCGCCAACAGAAAGCCCGCCAATTGCAATTCCGCAGCGTGCATATTTTGAAACTTCATTCAAACTTTTTTCTCTTAAATCTTTAAAGAAATTGCCTTGAACAATTGGAAAAAGCATTTGTTTTTCGTTTTTTTGCGCGTTATAGCATCTTTCAAGCCATTTTGTTGTTCTTTCGCAAGCTTTTTCCGCTTCCTTATGCGAAACACCTGGCTTTGTGCATTCATCAAATGCCATAATTATGTCCGACCCAAGATTGTTTTGAATTTGCATACATTTTTCTGGGGTTATAAAAAACTTTTCCCCGCTTAAATGCGAACGAAATTCAACGCCTTCATCGGTTACTTTTCGAAGGTCGGAAAGCGAAAAAACTTGGACCCCGCCGCTGTCGGTTAAAATTGGCTTGTCCCAGTGCATAAATTTATGAAGTCCGCCAGCATTCTTAATCGTTTCATCGCCTGGGCGCAAAAAAAGATGATAGGTGTTTGAAAGAATGATTTGCGCTCCAAGTTCATTAAGTTGTTCTGGCAAAATTCCTTTAACAGTTGCCTGCGTTCCAACCGGCATAAAAACTGGGGTTTCAATTATCCCATGAGGGGTTTTTAATCGACCAACGCGCGCCCCGCTTTGCTTGCAAACATGCAAAACTTCAAATTCAAAGTTGTTTTCCATATTAAATTTTTCCTTTTAAAAATTATAAGAACAAACAGCAATCGCCAAAACTGAAAAAGCGATAGTTTTCTTTAATTGCAGTTTGATATATTTCCATAACATTATCAAGCCCAATGAACGCGGAAATTAACATTAGAAGCGTGCTTTGAGGAAGATGGAAATTCGTTAAAAGACAATCAACAATTTTAAATTTATATGGTGGAAAAATAAAAATGTCCGTGTCTTTTTCGCCTGGCTTTAAAACATAAATTTCCTTTCCATTTTGAATTTCTTTTTCTGCCATACTTTCAAGAGTTCTCATTGAAGTTGTTCCAACGGCAACAACCCTTCTTCCTTCTCTTTTTGCTTTTGTAACAATTTCGGCTGTTTCCTTTGAAACCGAAATATATTCACTGTGCATCTTGTGTTTCAAAATGCTTTCTTCTTTAACAGGACGAAATGTTCCAAGACCAACTTGCAACAAAACCTCTGCAATTATAACGCCTTTTTGCTTAAGTTTTTCCAAAATTTCTGGCGTGAAATGAAGCCCCGCAGTTGGCGCCGCGGATGAGCCCGGAATTTTTGAATAGACTGTTTGATATCTTTCCTTATCGGTTAATTTTTCATGAATGTATGGAGGAAGAGGCATATTCCCAATTCTTTCCAAAATTTCTTCAAAAGAAACAACTTTTCCGTCTTTTTCTTTTTCAAAAAGAAATTCAATTAAGCATTCTCCTTCGCCTCGAACTTCCAAAATTCGCCCGCTAAGTTCGTCGTTAAACTTAACAATTGTTCCGCTTTTAAGCCTTTTTGTTGGGCGCGCTATAATTTCCCATTTCGTAAGGTCAATTCTCTTTTGCAAAAGGACTTCAATTTTTGCGCCGGTTTCCTCTTTAATTCCAAAAATTCGTGCAGGAAGAACACGGGTGTTGTTAATAACAAGAACATCGCCCTCTTTCAAAAAATCAACTATATCGTAAAAATGTTTGTGATGGATGTGCTTCTTGCAATCCTCTTTGTTAAATTCGCTTTCGCTTGTTGTTCTTTTTCCGTCGAAAACAAGCATTCTTGAAGAATCCCTTGGCTCGGCTGGTGTTTGAGCAATAAGGTTTTCTGGAAGAAAATAGTCATAGGTTGAAGTTAAAGTGTAATCTCTCATAAAGCAATGTCGCAAAGCCACGCGACCGCCCCCTTTTAAATTCAATTAAAAATTATGTTGTTATTCTGGCATAACTTTTCCAAGATGCTCATATGCAGGCGCAAGAACAATTCTTCCGCGCGGAGTTCTTGAAATATAGCCAAGTTGAATTAAATATGGCTCGTAAACATCTTCAATTGTTGTTGCTTCCTCGCCCGTTGCTGCCGCAAGCGTTTCAAGCCCAACAGGGCCGCCGCCAAATTTATCTATCATAGTTTCCAAAATTCGTCTGTCAACGCCGTCAAGCCCAAGTTTATCAACTTCCATAAGCCCAAGCGCTTTATCGGCAAGCGCAAAGGTTATTTTGCCTTCGCCAATAACTTGCGCAAAATCTCGAACCCGTTTTAAAAGTCTGTTTGCAATTCTTGGTGTTCCACGGCTTCTTTTTGCAATTTCAATTTTTGCATCTTCGTCTATGTCAATTCCAAGGATTTTTGCCGAGCGTCCAATGATTATTGCAAGTTCCTTATCGGTGTATAATTCAAGGCGCGCAATAACACCAAATCTATCGCGAAGAGGCCCCGCAATCATTCCTGCGCGGGTTGTTGCTCCAATGAGCGTGAAAGGTTTAATTTTAAGACGCATATTTCTTGCCGAAGGTCCTTTCCCAACGATAAAATCCAAAGCAAAGTCTTCCATTGCTGGGTATAAAATTTCTTCAACGCTTTTGTTAAGCCTGTGGATTTCGTCAATAAACAAAACATCGTTTGTGTTAAGGTTTGTTAAAATTGCAGCAAGGTCGGCAGCGTGTTCAATTGCTGGGCCAGACGTAACTTTAATTTGACTTCCCATTTCACTTGCAATAATATGGGAAATTGTTGTTTTCCCAAGTCCTGGAGGGCCATAAAGCAAAACGTGGTCGAGCGCTTCTTTTCTTTCCTTTGCCGCTTTAATATAAACTTCCAAATTTGCCTTAACTTTTTCTTGCCCAACATATTCCGCCATTGTTGTTGGGCGCAATTTGTTTTCAATATCCGCATCGGTTATGTTTTTTGTTGACGTGATAAATCTTCCCTTATCTTCCACTTTTTTCCCTCTAATTCATATTTTGAAAAACTTTTCGAATTATATCTTCTGTTGTTTCGCTTCCAGCCGAATTTTCACGAGCAAGACGATAGGCATCGTTTTTGCTAATTCCAAGAGCAATAAGCGCTTCGGTTGCTTCGTCAACCATATTTTCGTCAAGCGTAAGAACTGCGTCCTCATGGCTTTCAAATCCAACAACAGAAATTTTGTCCTTAAGTTCCAAAACAATTCGTTCGGCTGTTTTCTTTCCAAGCCCTTTAACGGTTGAAAGAAGTTTCGTGTCGCCAGTTTTAATTGCAACGGCTAAATCTGAAAGACGAATTCCAGAAAGAATTCCAAGCGCAACTTTTGGGCCAATTCCCGAAACGTCAATAAGTTTAAGGAACATTTCCTTTTCTTCAAGTGTTGAAAAGCCATAAAGACTTAATTCGTCTTCGCGAACATGAAGATATGTGTAAACCCTTGCGGTTGCTCCCTGAACAGGAAGAGTTGAAATTGTTGTTGCCGAAGCAAAAATTTCATAGCCAATCCCATTGTTTTCAAGAACAACGCTTGAATTGTTTTTAACAATTATTTCGCCAATTAAATAGTTAATCATATTTGCATTATAACATATAAAAAATAAAAACAGCAAAGTTTTTTGCTGTTATCGAATAATTTGTTGATTGAAGTTTGCGTGAGTTATTGCAACGGCAAGCGCATCGGCTGCGTCATCTGGCTTCGGAATTTTTTCAAGCCCTAAAATTGCTTTAACCATATATTGAACCTGCGCCTTTTCCGCTCTTCCATTTCCAGTTAGCGCTTGCTTGATTTGAAGAGGAGTATATTCAAAAATCTCTCCGCAACTATGGATTCCCGCAAGCAATATAATTCCCCTTGCCTCAGCAACAGGAATAACTGTTGTTTGGTTCTTGAAATAGAAAAGTTCCTCAACCGCCATTTCGTCTGGCTTATAAGTTTCCGTAAGCTCTTTAATTGCGTCGTAAATCATTGCAAGCCGAACAGGAATTGATTCCTCCTTTGGTGTTTCAATAACGCCATAGTCAACAACTTTATATTGGCTGTTTTCATAATCTAAAACGCCAAATCCAACAATCCCATAGCCGGGGTCGATTCCAAGAATTCTCATGTCCTCATTATATTTTTAAAAAAACTTCAAGTCAAACAATCTTAAAAAATTTTTTAAAATTGTTTGCAGGGTTTGACTTTTACAGATGAATTTCTTAAAATATTTACATATGTTCAATTAAACATTTGTGAATTTTCAAGATTAACTTTATAATTTAACAAAAAAAGGGGAGAACTCGTGGAAGACACAAAGCCAGAGAAACTTACGAAAGAAGAAAAAGAACTTCATAAATTTCACAGGCAAAGGTTAAGAAAAGAAATTTATCAATCCGACCCATATGCTCTTGGCGAAGTTAAAATTTTGGAATACTTATTAACTCTTGCAACTGCGCGAGGCGACACTAACCCGCTTGCACACAAACTTCTTAATAAATTCGGCAGCATTTCAAATATTGTTAATTCAAACTACACTCAACTTTTAGCAATTAAAGGCATTGGCCCAAAAATTGCTTCGTTTCTTTTAAGCTACGGAAAAATTTTGCATTTTGTTTTTGAAACTGGCGCGCTTCCAAAAAAGAAAACCGTCCTTCAAACAATAAACCAGTTTTCTGGAGTTTTAAGAAACTACTTTCTTGGCAAAACATACGAAGAATTTTATGTTCTTCTTTTAACCGCGAAAAGCGAACTTATTGGCGTTGAAAGAATAACAACTGGAAATGTTAATTCGGTTGGAATTGATGTTCCAAGTTTCGTTCAAACCGTTCTTCAGCATAATGCAAGCATAATTGTTATTGCTCATAACCACCCAGACGGCGAACTTCAACCATCTGGCGAAGATATTGATGCAACACTTGCAATTGTTGAAGCAATTTCAGTTTATGGGGTTAGAGTTGCCGATCATTTAATAATCGGGCCAAAGCAGGTTTTCAGTTTTAAAAATGCTGGGCTTTTAGACCAAATTATTGAAGCACGCGCACACAAAAATCATGCATTCTCTAACAGACTTTATGGATTTTCCCCAAATTCATCTGGAATAATTGACCTTACGCCAACTCCTTTTGAAGAAAAACCCGACTATTTAAATCCAATAATCGACTCATAATTTGAGGCGATTTTCTTTTTTTGTTTAAAACTAACAAAAATCAATTTTTTTTAAATTTTTAAATTATTGGGGGTTGACTTTAAGACATTTTTAAGTTAAAATTTAAGTGTAAAATTTAATAAAAAGAGGGCTCGCAATGAATAAACCAACTAAAGTTAGTCAAAAGAAAAAGCTTAATCAAAGCAAAAGTATTGAGAACTATCGAAAGAAACTTGAACAAACAACCGACACCTCCGTTGCATACAACACGATTGATCTATCTAACAAATTCGACACAATTGTTGCAGTTTTTGTTTCCGATTGGCACATTGGCGCCCAAAACTTTGATATAGACCGATGCATTGAAGTTTTGGAATACACACTTAACACTTCAAACGCATATCTTTTCATTCTTGGCGATATGCTTAGCACGGCAATTCTTCATGCTGTTCAAAATATGTTCGACGACCTGCTCTATCCAAACGAACAATGGGACAACTTTGTTGACCTTTTCTCGCAAGTTGCAAAAGCAGGAAAAATTGAGGTTCTCCACCCAGGAAACCACGAAAAACGCGTTAACAAGGAAACCGGGCTTAACATTATTGAACAAGCAGCAAAAACACTTGATGTAAGCAATAAGTATGCCCCAGATTTTGCTGTTACAGAAATTGTTCTTAAAAACAAACTTAGCAAAGATGGAAAATTCACATATCGAATCGTAACACACCATGGCGACGGCGTTGATTTCACAAAACTTCAATCTAAATGTCCAAATTCCGACCTTAATGTTGTTGGGCACTGGCATCGACTTAAAGTTCAAACCCAAGCAAATTCAATTTTCGATCCAGAACTTGAAACAAGCATTAAACACGAAACAATGAACGTTATTTTACCAAATGAAGGACAAACACCTTTTGAATTCACCCACACCCAACGCGTTCGTTCTCCATACTATGCAATTGAAATAAGCAGCGCAAAAAACCCTCTTTACAACCCACAATCGAAAAGCGAAGTTAAAGAAAGAGAATTTGTTCCAGCAACTCGCTCAATCCCAATTCTTTCAATAACAAACACAAAAGAAAAAGACGCAATCATTAAACGTGCAAAGAAATCAATTGACCAAACAAAAAATGATTATATGAAAGAAATTCTTGAAAAAACAAAAGAATTAACCGACTTGTTTGAAAAAGCAGGAATTGAAATCAATAAGGAAGCATACAGTTCGCTTTTAACAAACACTCAAAGAAAACTTATTAACAAGAAAGTTGTTAAAAAACAACAGAAACAAAATGAAATCTCGAACGACAACGGAAAAGAATAGGTAGGGAGGATATTATGGTTGCAGCAGCAAGCGAAAATGACAGAGCTCTTTCAGTTATTGACAAGAAGCTCCGAACAAAAGACAACATTGATTCATCTTTTGATGTTGAAGCAGTTGAAGAAGAAGTTGAAATCCTTGATAATTCTGCTTTGGAGGAAGACGAAATTATTTCAACTCTTTCATATGATGTCGACAACAACTATTTTGGTTTTAATGTTGTTTCAAACTTAAACCTTGGAAGAGCCTATAAACTTGTAAACAATGAACATGGCGACGATTTCAAATATAACATTTCCCCAGATGCAAAAAGAGTTCGTTTCCCAGACTCCGAACTTAACAAAATAAATGAGAAATGGATTGACCACGTTTTTAAAACAATTGCAAGTTCAAGAAACTCTGCCCTCGTTTTGGAAAATATTTTCACAAGAGTTACAACGGGAAACTATAAGGAAATTTTGCCATACATCGAGCAAGTTCGTTTCGTTGCAAAGAAAATTAAACAATTCGACCTTCAAAACAAAATTGTTGCGCTTTCTCGCGGTCAGGTTGAAAAAACAATCATTAAAAACGGCGGTCCAGACCTTATGAAAATGCTTGGAGACGTTCTTGGAATTCCAGAAAAAGTTACGGGCTATCGAACAGTTTTAATTTTCAATCTTAAAGACCCATATAAGAAAGATGCAAAAATTTCAATAACAAACTTTAATCCCCCAGGCTCAACTCGCGCAAAAATGTTGGAAAACCTTGATAACTATGCTCAAAAAGTTGCACCAGGATTCGACATCTATTGGAACACAACTGCAAAATTTAATGGTTCGTTTGGCGCATTAACAACAAACCCAACAAATTTAAACGAGAAAAAATCTTGCACTTATATTTGCTTTGGGCCAATGTCGGAATATGATTCGTTTAACTATAATCGTCCTTTAATTGGTCCATACTCCCTTAACAGAGATTGGTTTAAAGTTGGTTTTGAACATAGATATAACAAAGAAGGACAGCTTGTTTCGCAAGTTAGCGCTTATTTTAATGATTATAATGCTCCTCACGAACATCAAATTGACGATTCAAACTATGTGAGCTCGGTAATCGCAGGCAGCGTTAGCGAGGCGTTAACAGGAATTGCAAATGTTGTTAACGAAAGCCTTGAAAAAACAATTAACAAAACCGAAGAAAACGCAAGAAAAGGAACAAATCAATTCTTGAAAGCAATTAAGAAGGCAACAAAGCAAAATGATGCAACAAAGCAAGGAAAGAATCCATCAAGCGTTTCAAAAATTTCCCCAACTAAGAAACAACAAGACCCACAACAGGAGGTTTAAAATGGATTTTGGAATTAAAATTGACGAAAAAGACAAGAAAGCATATTGTGCAAAATGCGGTGCACACGTTGGAAACGACGGAAAAGCACAAATGAGCTTTTGCCCTCGATGCGCCTCCCCTCTTAAACTTGAAGCAGCAAAAGAGGAAGAGAAGAAGATTGCAAAAGAGCAAGCCACAATTCTTTATGAACTTCTCGACAGAATTAACGAAGGCGCAGATGCAATAACAGAAATCAATAATATATTAGAGGAACTTTCATAAAGTTCCTTTTTTTTGCAAGCAAATTCTTCATAATTAGAAAACCGATTTAACCAGCGAATTTGTGTGCTATAAAAAGTTCAAGCAGCATAAACATAATTTGTATGAAAATTTGTGGTTTTTTTAGTAAGAAAGAAAAGAAAGAAAAAGTTTTTCGCAATGTTTTTGCTAATTTGATTATTGGAGTTGTTTTAATTGGTCTTTTCATTATAACCTACACTGGCGGAACGCTTAACGCATTTAATGCAAACGAAGTTGAAGCGGTTTATCACGGCAACACTTCCTCAAAAAACATTTCTCTTATGATTAACGTTTATTGGGGAAACGACTATATTGAACCGATGCTTAAAACGCTTAAAGACAATAACATTAAAACAACATTTTTTGTTGGCGGAACTTGGGCAAAACAATATCCAGAACTTTTAAAAATGATTTATAACAACGGGCATGAAATTGCAAACCACGGGTTCTATCATAAGGACCACAAAAACATTTCCTATCAGCAAAATAAAAACGAAATCTTAAACACCCACAATCTCATTAAAGAGATTTTGGGCGTTGAAATGAACCTTTTTGCTCCCCCAAGCGGTTCCTATTCCAAAACAACAATTGAAACCGCAAAAGAACTTGGCTACACAAGCATTATGTGGAGCCGTGACACAATCGACTGGCGCGATCAGGACGAAAATTTAATATACTCGCGCGCGGTTAAAAACGCAGCCGGCGGCGACCTTATCCTTATGCATCCAACCGAAAAAACAGCTGCCGCTCTTCCCAAAATCATTGAAACCCTTCTTGGCGAAGGCTTCAACTTAACAACTGTTTCGGAATGCTTAAAAAATTAAAAAGAGCAGCAGAAATATCTGCTGCTTTTATAATTTTTTTTGTTATTTGCCTAATATTAAAGGATTTTTATTTAGTTTAATTTCCAATAATGTAATCAACCATAAGTTGAACGGTTTGATCAACTGTTTGGTTGCTGTTGTCAATATAGATTGCATCATCGGCAACTTTAAGCGGACTTATTGCTCTAAGCGAATCGCGTCGATCTCTCCCCTTAATTTCATTTAAGACATTCTCAAATTCGCTTTCCGGAAGGTTAAGTTGCTCAAGGCGTCTTCTTGCCCTAACCTCTGGGCTTGCGGTTAAGAAAAATTTAAAATCGGCATTTGGAAGAATAACCGTTCCAATATCCCTTCCCTCAATTATAACGTCATACTTATTTGCAATTTTATGTTGAATTGAAGTTGCAAATTCGCGAACTTCTTTAAACTGGGAAACAATTGAAGAAGCCTCGCTTATTTCTTCTGTTCGAATTTTCTCTTTTAAATCTTCCCCGTTTAAAATGTTTTTTTGAACCTGATTTTCGCCAACTTTTTCAAGTTTAACGGAAAAACTAATGTTTTTTAGCATTTTTTTAAGTTTTTTTTCGTCATTTGGCGAAATTTTTTGTTCAATTGCAGCATATGCAACGCTTCGATAAATTGCGCCAGTATCTAAATGGAAAAATCCAAGGCGCTTTGCAAGCTGTTTTGAAACCGAGCCTTTCCCGCTTCCGGCAGTTCCATCAATTGCAATGTTGATTCCCATAAATTCCCCCTCCATATCTTTTGTTTTTATTTGACAAATTATTAAATTATGCTATTATAATTTTTGTTCGCTGGTGTGGCTCAGTGGTAGAGCAATTGATTCGTAATCAATAGGTCGGCGGTTCAAATCCGCCCATCAGCTCCAAAAAAGTCTCTTAACTGGGGCTTTATTTTTTTTGCTCAAGTTGTTTTAGGCCAAGCGAAACTTTTTTATTTTCGCGGTCGAGCGAAAGGATTTTAAATTTATATGTTTTCCCAAGTTCCAAAACATCGGCGGCGCTGTTTATTTTTGAATTTGAAATGTTCGAAATATGTAAAAGACAACTAACTCCTCCAACATCAACAAATGCACCATATGGAACAAAGCGTTTAACTGTTCCATCAACAATTTTATTTATGAAATTTGTTTGCCAAAAAACCTCTTCATTCGCGGCGCGTGTTTTATCCTCCAAAATTCGAATTGAGGCTTTAATTTTCTTTTCTTCACTGCTAATTTCTGTTGCAATTGCCATAACCTTTTTCCCAACAAAACTTCTTGGGTTAACAGATTTATATGAACAAATTTCGTTTTCTGGGATAACAATTTCATATTCTCCCATTGTTGATGCAAGAGAGCCGTCATTTAAACATTTTGAGATAATAATTGGAAAGGCCGCTCCAAGTTTAATTTCTTTTGCATTTTGCGTTTCAAGTTTGATTTGGTTGGCTTTTTTTTGCGATACTTCAATCATTCCATCTTCTGTTCGATTCCCAGTTACGAGAACTGAAAAACGATCGCCAATTTTCGAGTTTGAAAAATCCTCAGCTTCGTTTTTTGGAACAAAAGCATCAAGCTTTCCTCCAAGATTAAAAACAAGCCCGTCATCTTTAATTGAAACAACAATTCCTTTCGCAAGCTGATTTTTCTTATATGTTGTTATTGTTTTTTCAACTTCTTCAATGCTAAATTTAGTGTCCATTTTTTCTCCAATTTTTTAACAAAAAAGGGCAATTTAGCCCTAGTTTTGAAGTTCCTCATAGAAATCCATGAGAACGTTTTTCATTTCCTTATATAAAAATTTGATTGATTTAATGCTTGAAGAAACATAGTCGAATCCAACAATAAGCCCATTCAAAATTTTAAGATTTTCAATTTCGCAGGCATTAACAATTGCGTCGAGAATTATATACGCTTCTTCTCGAATTTCGCTTTTAATTCGCGTTGTGTAGTCGATTTCTGCCATCATATCGTTTGCAAGTTTTTTGATTTCATCAAAATATTCTTGGCAATTAACTTCGTTTGCTTCTTTTTCCTCTTCGGCTTCAATTTCAAAATCTTTTTCCATAAGATTCTCCTTTATTGTCTTTAATTTTACCACACACTCCCCCTTTTTTCAAAGCGATTTTAACTTATGATTTCCCTTGATTATAAAATGTTTATGTGTTATACTTTGAGAGCAAAATTTACTAAAGGCGGGAAAAATATGATTCAGGTTTCAAACGTAACACTTCAATTTGGCGGCAGAGTTCTTTTTAAAGATGTTAATCTTAAATTTTCAAAAGGAAACTGCTATGGAATTATTGGTGCAAACGGCGCAGGAAAATCAACCTTTCTTAAGATTTTAACGGGCGAACTTGAACCCAACAAGGGAGAAGTTATCTTAGATCCAAACGAAAGAATGTCGGTTTTGGAGCAAAACCAAAACAAATACGACGAAAACACAGTTTTGGAAACTGTTTTGCTTGGACACAAGCGCCTCATGGAAGTTCAACGTCTTAAAGACGAACTATATATGAAAGAAGATTTCACAGAGGAAGACGGAATTAAAGCAGGCGAACTTGAAACCGAATTTGCAGAACTTGGAGGTTGGGAAGCAGAAAGCGAGGCAAAAACCCTTCTTTCTGGGATTGGAATTCCAGATTCTCTTTTCAACACAAAAATGAAAGATATCGACCCAAAACAAAAAGTTAAGGTTCTTCTTGCTCAAGCGCTTTTTGGAAACCCCGATATCTTGATTCTAGATGAACCAACAAATAACCTAGACTTTAAAACAACTCGCTGGCTTGAAAACTATCTTCTTAACTTTGAAAACACAGTTATCATTGTTTCCCATAACCGTCACTTTTTAAACAAAGTTTGCACCCACACTTGCGACGTTGACTATGGTCAAATTAACATGTATCTTGGAAACTACGATTTTTGGTATGAAACAAGCCAACTTATGGCTCGCCAAGCAAAAGAACAAAACAAAAAAGCAGAACAAAGAGCAAAAGAACTTAAAGATTTCATTGCGCGATTTGCCGCAAACGCATCAAAATCGAAACAAGCAACTTCAAGAAAAAAAGAACTTGAAAAGCTCACTTTGGACGATTTCAAACCCTCTTCAAGAAAATATCCATACATTAACTTTGAATATACTCAAGAAATTGGAAAGGAAATTTTAAAAGTTGAAAATCTAACTAAAAAAGGAATGTTTAACAATCTTTCGTTCACGGTTAGTCGCGATGATAAAATTGCAATTCTTTGTTCAAACGGTCTTGCCGTAACAACCCTTTTCAACATTCTTTTTGGACTTGAAAAGCCAGACAGCGGAACCGTTACATGGGGAAAGACAACAAAAGTTACCTATCTCCCACAAGACAATCGCTCTTTCTTTGAGGGCTGCGATCTTTCGCTTGTCGACTGGCTTCGTCGTTTCTCAAAAGACCAAACCGAAACATACATTCGAAGTTGGCTTGGAAGAATGCTTTTCTCCGGCGAAGAGGCCTTGAAAGAAGCAAATGTTCTTTCGGGAGGAGAAAAAGTTAGATGTATGATGGCAAAAATGATGCTTGAAGGAGGAAATGTTGTTCTTCTTGACGAGCCAACAAACCATCTCGACCTTGAAAGCATAACCGCGCTTAACAAAGGAATGGTTAACTTTAAAGGGGTTATGATTTTTGCTTCGCACGACCAAGAAATTGTTGAAACAGTTGCAAACCGAATTATTGATATTGTTGACGAAAACACATTCGTTGATAAAAAATGCACGTTTGAAGAATATATATCTTAACGAAAAAATTAAATAAAAAACGCAAAAAAATGTTTTTGCGCTTAAAAAAAGAAGAACTTGCTTTTTAGCAAGTTCTTTCTTTTTCGCTGCTTAAAATTTTAACGCCATATTTTTTTGCATCTCTAAACATTCTGTTACATTCAATAATTCCTGCTTCTGGGCTGTCGGACGCATGAATAACATTTCGAGTTGTGTCGCCAATTCCAAAGTCGTGGCGAATTGTTCCAACTTCTGGATTTCTTGTTGCTCCAGTTTCTTTGCGAACTTGTTTAACACAACCTTCTCCGCCTTCCAATTGAAAAACAACAACTGGACCGCTTTTCATATATTGGCAAAGATTTTCATAAAATTCCTTCCCAACGTGCTCGGCGTAGTGGTCGGCAAGAATTGCATCGTTTAAAAGCATAACTTGTCTTTTTGTTATCTTTCCATATTTGCTAAGACGCGCAACAATTTCCTTTTCATTTTTTTCAAAACCAGGTTTGATGATTATGCATAATTTTTCTGTTTCCATATTTTCTCCTTACAAGGATATTATATCAAAAACAAGAACACTTTATCAAGCAAAAATAAAAGGTTTTATTTCAAGGAATTATTCCGAAATTCGTTTAATATCTGCCCCAAGGAGCGAAAATGTTTCTTCAAATTTATAATAGCCGCGGTCGATTAAGTTAACATTTGAAAGCGTTGAATGTCCGCTTGCTGCAAGAGATGCAATTGCAAGAGCAACTCCCCCGCGTAGGTCGGCAGCTTCAATGTTTGCGCCATAAAGTTTTTCAACCCCACGAATTATTGCCGTTCGGTCTTTAACAGTTATTTCTGCGCCCATTTTAACAAGTTCTGGAACGTGTTTAAATCTTGTTTCAAAAAGATTTTCAACAACAATGCTTGTTCCTTTTGAAATCGTTTGAAGCGCAAGCATTTGGGCTTGAAGGTCGGTTGGATAGCCGGGATATGGCGAAGTTTCAATTTTTGAAATCGCTTTTGGGCGTCCGTCAATTTTAACATAAAGTGTGTTGTTTTTAATTTTGATTTTCGCATTTGTTTGCTTAACTTTTTCCAAAAGCGCTTGGTTATGTTCCGGTCGAAAATTTTGAAATTCAACTTCCCCGCCAAGGGCAAGTGCAGCAATCAAATATGTTCCCGCAATAATTCTGTCGGGAATTGGAGTGTAGGTTCCGCCGCCAAGACTTTCAACGCCTTCAATTGTCACTGTGCTCGTTCCTGCGCCATAAATTTTTGCGCCAAATTTGTTTAAAAAATTTGCAAGGTCAACAATTTCTGGCTCTTTAGCCGCATTTATAATTTTTGTTGTTCCCTTCGTTTTTGTTGCGGCAAGCATAATGTTTTCGGTTGCCCCAACGCTTGGAAAATCGAGATTAACAACTCCTCCACGCATATTGCTTCCGTCACAAGTTAAATAGCCATGTTTATCGATTATTTTAACGTTAAGAGCTTTAAGTCCTTTAATATGTAAGTCGATTGGACGCGCACCAATTGCACAACCTCCCGGATAGGCCACTTTTGCTTTTTTTTGTTTGCCAAGAATTGAGCCAAGGCTGAAAATTGACGACCGAAGGCACGAGGCAAGTTCCTGCGAAATTGCGGAAGAACAGAGATTCCCGCAATCAATTGTTAAATTGCAATTGTTATGTATTTTCCCATCGGGACACGAAGTTTCAACTTTTGCGCCAAGGTTTTCCAAAATTTTTGTCATATTAACAATATCAACATATTCTGGGCACTCGCGAAGAGTTATTGGCTTATCACATAAAATGCAGCCCGCCAAAATTGGGAGAAAGGCATTTTTTGCAGAGGTTATTCGAGCAGCTCCCCCAAGTTTTTTGCCGCCTTTAATTAAAAATTTATCCATATAGTTCCACCTATTTCATACTATGATTTTTTGCTTGTGTTCGTTAAAAACACGGGGTGCTTTTATTTTATATGAAAAAATTTTAAAAAAGTTTTTTCTTGAGTTTTTATTTGTTAAATGAATTCAAAATTATGTGATATAATATAAATATGATAAAAAGTGGTTACAAAAAAATTGGAATAACTTTTGCTCTTGTTTTTTCTCTGTTGATTTTTGCCATTACAATTTTTTCGGGCTGCTCAAAAGAACCGGACTACACAAATTTGGTGAGTTCAACATATGTCCCATCAAACATTGAAATCTTCACCGATGAGTTTGGGTTTAAATCGCTTAAAAAAGATTCCCAAGAACCAATTAAGATTTTGCAACTAACCGACATACATATTGGAAACGGCCCTCTAACCTCCAAGCGCGACCGCAAGGCAATTGAAGCGGTTTGCAAAATGATTGAAAACTCCCGCCCAGATTTAATTGTTCTTTCTGGCGACCTTGTTTATCCAACTTTATTTTTGACCGGAACAAACGACAACCTAACTGCTCTTAAAGTTTTAACAAAAGTTATTGACGCTTATAAAACGCCGTGGACAATTTGTTTTGGAAACCACGACGCAGAATCAACTGCAAAATATTCAAAATCTGAGCTTTGCGACTTTTTGGAAGGAAGCGACCTTTCCTATTGTCTTTTTTCAAGAGGTCCTTCGTCGATTGACGGAATGGGAAACCACATAATTAACCTATACAATTCAAACGGCGAATTTAACACCGCAATTTTCCTTTTAGACAACGGAATGTATAACGGCGACACACAACTTAGCGGATATATGGAGGTTACGCAAAGCCAAACATCATGGTATGAAGAAAACGTTAATTTAATTTCAAATAAGGTTGGAAAAACAATCCAATCATTTGTTTTCTATCATGTTCCAGGGAAGGAATATGAACTTGCGTGGAAAGAGTTTAAAAGCGGCGAAAACGAAAATGTTACTCTTATTTATGGCTATGCAAACGAGCCAAACGAAAAAATAAGTTGCCCAAGCGAACTTGGAACTTTTTGGAACAAAGTTCAAGACCTTGGAAGCACAAAAGCAATTTTTTGCGGGCACGACCATTTAAACGATTTTTCTGTTGAATATTATGGTGTTCGCCTAACTTTCAGCAAATCTATTGACTACACCGCTTATGCTTTCCAAGGAATTGCCGAAAAAACCGAGCAGCGCGGCGGAACAATAATTTCTGTTTCAGAAAGCGGAAGTTTCGAAATTTCAGCAAAAAAACTTGTTGATATAAAATAAATTTGACTAGTTATATTAAAAATGTTAATATTTTTTTATGAAAAAACTTAAATACAAAAAATTCAAAGGAAAAATTGGACTTATTGTTCCTCTTGTTTTGCTTGTTTTAACTGGCGCTTTTTTAATGATTTGGCTTTTGCCAAAAGGCGTTGGCGCTTCCGATTCTCTTGGCGTTCGAATTGCTTCAACTTGCCTTCTTGGAATTATAACTCTTGTTTTTTTCTGGTGCATTTTTTGGAACTACTATGTTATAACCGACGTTTCAATAATCTGCGTAAGTGGGCCTTTCACGTCGAGGATTAGGCTTGAAAACATAACGGAAATTAAAGAAAGAATTGGAATTCTTTCGTCATTTTGTCTTTCAATTAACAGGCTTTCAATTTACACGGGAAAGGGGTTTTTTAAGAGATTCGACGTTGCCCCAAAAGAAAAAGAAGAGTTTTTAGACGAACTTTCCTCAAAGATTGATGTTACAATTACAAGGAGAAAATAGCATGCAAAAAGTTGTTGTTATAAGCGGCGGAACAAGCGGAATGGGAAAAACCGTTGGCGAGATGCTTAAGAAAGACGGAAACATTGTTCTTGCGTTCGGGCGAAATCCTCAAAACGGCGAATTTAAAGTTGACGTTCGAAACGAAGAAGAAGTTGAAAATTTCTTTAATATGGTCAAAGAAAAATATGGGCATATCGACATTTTAATTAACAGCGCGGGATATGGCCTTTCGGGCGCTGCGGAACTTGCTGAATTTAATGAAGTTAAAAATCTTTTTGATGTTAACTATTTTGGCTCGCTTAAATGCGTCCAATGTGCGCTTCCGTTAATGCAAAAAGGCGCAAAAATTTTTAACATAAGTTCGTGCTGTGCGCTTTTCGCAATGCCATTTAGAATTCACTACTGCGCAAGCAAGTCTGCCCTTTCAATGCTTTCATATGGCCTTAGAATGGAACTTGAAGATGCTGGAATTTACGTTTCGACAATTAACCCCGGCGATGTTAAAACAAAATTTATTTCTTCGCGTGTTAAGAATTTTGAAACAAACGAAAAATATGAAAACCGCGTTGAAAACGCCCAAGCGCTTGTTGAAAAAAACAATTCAAAGCGAATGAGCCAAGAATATGCATCAAAAAAGATTTACAAAATCGTTTGCAAGAAAAAGCCAAAAGCAATGTATATCATTGGCAATAAATATAAAGTTTTTAATTTTCTTGTTAAACTTTTCCCAATTAACTGTTTTCTTAAAGTTTCCAACAAAATTTTTGGTGGCAAGAAAAAAGTTAAATAAAACCTATTTTTAAGCGTTAAAGTTGCCTTGTGGCAACTTTTTTAAACAGGAACATATCTTGCGTTTGCTCCTGTTTGATAGACATGGAAAAGCCCGCCAAACGAATCGAATTTTCGTCGTGCAAGAAGACGGCGTGCTTCTTCCAAATTTGAAAGAGAAAATTTAACCGAAATTCCGCAAGAAACATTGATTTTTCGTGGCGTTGGAACAACCATAACTCTAACTCCGTATGAACGTAAAAGATTTGCAAAGGTTATTGTTTCATTTCGAGCTCTGAAAACTGCCAATCCGTATTCCATTTTTTCTTCCCCTTTTGTTAACAAAATTTTTTCTTAATTCACTATATTGAATAAGTAAAAAAAAAGTTAAAAGAAGGTTTCTATGATTTATTTAGACAACAGCGCAACAACGCGCCCAAAACCTCGCGAAGTTATTTATGCGGTTAACAAAGGTTTAACAACTCTTTGCGCAAATCCAGGACGAAGCGGACACATCGCAAGTCTTAACGCAGCAATTGAGGTTTCTTCCGTTCGCGAAAAACTTTCAAGTATGTTTGGGAACGACAGTCCACAAAACGTTATTTTCACGCAAAATTGCACCGATTCTCTTAACCTTGCAATTCTTGGAACGGCGCGAAAAGGCGGTCATGTTATAACAACAACATATGAGCATAACTCAACTCTTCGCCCGCTTCGAGAACTTGAATCTAAGGGGATTATCGAACTTACAATTGTTGAACCAAAAACCAAGCGAATTTGCGCATCGGACATTCTGCCACACATTAAAGAAAACACCTATCTTGTTTCAACAATCCACATTTCAAACGTTGACGGCGCAGAAACCGACATTGAAGAAATTGGAAAACTCTGCAAAGAAAAAGGACTTATCTATCTTGTTGATGGCGCGCAATCTGCCGGACACAGGCGAATAAATATGCAAGAGCAAAACATTTCACTTTTAACTCTTGCTGGGCACAAAGGGCTTTATGGGCCTCAAGGAATTGGCGTGCTGCTTATTTGCGGAAATGTTAATCTTTCCCCAATTCGCTTTGGCGGAACAGGAACACAATCGATTGAAACCCTTCAACCTTCCGAACGTCCAGAGTGCTTTGAAAGCGGAACAATTGCTCTTCCAAACATTTTAGGGCTTGGCGCCGGAATTGATTTTGTTTCAAAAAATCAAGATAAAATTAACTATAAACTTGAATTTTTAACAAAAAAACTAATAAATGAGCTTAAAAAAATAAAAAATGTTAAAATTTACACTTCCGAAGACAATCTTAACGGAGTTGTTTCTTTTAACATTTCAAATGTGGATTCAACAATTGTTAGCGAATTTTTAAGCGACAAATTTGAAATTTGCGTTCGAAGCGGATTACACTGCTCTCCTCTAAAACACAGATCGCTTGGAACAACTGAGCAAGGAACTGTTCGCGTTTCAATTTCCTATTTCACAACT
The DNA here is from genome assembly GCA_900544595.1 of uncultured Bacillota bacterium. Lineage (GTDB taxonomy): Bacteria > Bacillota > Clostridia > Christensenellales > UBA1242 > UMGS687. Next base: position 126,279 of record UQVQ01000003.1, read on the forward strand.
GAAGAAGAAATTATGCTTTTTTGCAAAGCAATTAAATATTTTATCAAAACTTATGAAATTTAATTTTTATTCTTTATTTTGTATATTTATTCATTTTGCTTCCCTTGCCAAAATTGGCAAGCGCATTCGACGAATAGGAATATTTGTTTGAAAGTTTTGTTTCCATTTTGGTTTTTGCAAGTTCAATTAAACGAGTTATAAGTTTTTCAAACGTGTAACCTTGATCTTTAAAAAGATAGAACGCAAGTGAACCTGGAATTGAGTTAAGTTCGTTGAGATAAATTTTATTTTGTTTTTTATCAACAAGAAAATCAATTCGAACAACTCCGCTGCAATCGAAAATTTTGAATGCTTTTTTTGCAATTTCTTGAATTTGTTGTTCAACGGCTTGACCAAGTTTTTTTGGTTCTTTTTTCGAATTTGTTTGCGCATTGTTTCTTGCAATATATTTCTCGTTGAAACTTAAAAAACTGCTCCAACTTTTTGGATATTCAAGCGAGGAAACTTCTTGGTAGTCGGAGTTTCCTAAAACAGCGCAATTAACTTCAACTGCGTTTTCAATTGCTTTTTCAACAATAATTCTTTCGTCATAGCTTGCGGCAATTTCAATTGCTTCCTCAAGCTGCTGTTTTGTTTCACACTTTGAAATTCCAATGCTGCTTCCAAGATTTGCTGGTTTAACAAAACAAGAATTTTCGTATAGAGAAAGTGCTTTTTCTGTTTCCTCAAGGATTCTTTCGGTTTCAAGATAGTAATCTGTTTTTGAAAAGCTATGATAAAGCGGGGTTTCAATTTTGTTTGCAACTAGAACATCTTTCATAATTATTTTATCCATACAAATTGCGCTCGACATAACGCTTGCGCTTGTGTATGGAATTGTTGAAAGTTCAAAGATTCCTTGAACCGTTCCGTCCTCCCCGTTTAACCCGTGAAGGCAAAGAACCGCGCACGAAACCTCAAACGATTTTCTAAGCGCAAAAGCAGATTGTATGTAGATATTTTTTTCGCCCGGTTTAAACGCAACTTTTTTAAACGTTTTTTTGTTAAAGTTAACATATGTTTCATAATTTTCAAGTTTTTTTCCAAAAAACATTTCGCCTTCTCTTGAAACATAAAGCGGAAAGACTTCGTATTTTTCTCTATTGATATTTTTTAAGACCTGCAAGCCGGTTATGATTGAAATGTCATGTTCGGCGCTTTTCCCGCCAAAAACAACAAGAACTTTTTCTTTTTTCATATTTTAAAACCTCTTTGGCTTATATATGAAAGAAAACCTTGCTGTGTTAACAAGGTTTTCCAAAAGACTTATTTCAATTGTTTTCGCTTAAATTTGGGCGACACCCGCAGTAATCTTGGCGATATAATCCAAATTCCTTTGAAAGCTTAAGCGAGCGCAAATAACCATTTTCCTTTTTAAAGTCGGCAAGAAGCGCTTTTGTTTTTCCGCCATTTGTTAAGATTTTGTTTTCAAGATCCATCAAAATTTCGTTAATCCAAGCCGCGTTTTTATGCGGACTTACAGAAAGCGTTGTTCCAAAGAAATTAAATTCATTTTTTTCGGCAACATGCGCTGTTTTTTCCAAGCGGAAAAAATAGCAATGTTTGCATCTTTCGCTCCCCTCTTTTTCATTTTCAAATCCGCAAATTGCGTTTGCAAACTCGCTTGGATTATAGTCGGAATCTAAAAATTTAATTTTATTTTCATTCTTTGCGTTAAGCATTTCAATAAGCCGTATTTGCTCTTTTTTTCTTTTTTCATATTCGTCTTTTGGTAAGATGTTTGGGTTATAATAGAAAACTGTTATATCAAAAAAGTTTTGGAGTTTTTCAATAACTGCGCTTGAACATGGCCCACAACAGGAATGCAACAAAAGAGTTTTTCGACCGTCCAAGTTCGAAATAATTTCTTTCATTTTCTCATTATAATTTGTTTTTTCCATTTTTTTGCCTCAAAAAACTGCATTTAATGCAGTTTTTTAACTATTTCATTCTTCGTCGTCTAAGTTAACATTATGGATAACTTCTTGAACATCGTCGCTTTCTTCAAGTTTATCAACCATTTTTTGGAAAGTGTCACATTGTTTTTCATCAAGGTCAACATAATTTTGAGGAATGAATTCAACCTCGCTTGAAATGAAATTCAAACCACTTTCTTCAAGTTTAGATTTAACATTTGTTAAATTTTCTGGTGCGCAAACAATTTCATAAACATCGCCTTCGTCCTTAACATCTTCGGCATCGGCATCAAGAGCCAAAAGTAAAACATCGTCTTCGCTTAAATTTCCCTTTTCCAAAACAAGAACACCTTTTCTGTCGAACAAGAAACTTACGCAGCCGAGCGAGCCAAGAGAGCCCCCAAACTTATCAAAAGCGTGGCGAACGTCGCCAGCAGTTCTGTTTTTGTTATCTGTTAAGCATCGAACGATAACCGCGCTTCCTCCAACACCATATCCCTCATAACTGCATTCTTCATAGTTGATGTTTCCAAGTTCGCCGCTTGCTTTCTTAATGCTTCTTGAAATTGTGTCGTTTGGCATATTGTTTTGTTTTGCCTTCGAAATTAAATCTTTAAGTTTTCCGTTTGTTTCTGGGTCCGCCCCGCCGGTTTTAACTGCAACTGCAATTTCTCTTCCAATTTTTGTGAAAATTTTTCCTTTTTGTGCATCGGATTTTTCCTTTGCGTTTTTAATATTGTGCCATTTGCTATGTCCGCTCATGTTAATTCTCCTTTTCCTTAATTTTAAACATTAAAATGCTTCCTGCAACTCCTGCGTTCAAGCTTTCAATTCCTTTATTCATTTTAATTGCAACGCTTTTGCTAATTTTTTTAAGTTCATTTGAAACGCCGTTGCCCTCGTTTCCAACAATAATTCCAACAGGGAATTTTAATTCCACTTTTGAAACATCTTCGCCGTTCATTTCTCCGCAATACAAATTCATTCCTTTAAAATTTGAAACAAACTCTTTGCGCGAAACTTCATAAACTCTTGTTTTAAAAATTGCACCCATTGTGCTTCGAACAACCTTTTCGTTTGATGGGCTTGCGCAATTTATTAAGTATATGTCATTAAAGCCAAAAGCAAGTGCACTTCGAACAAGCGTTCCAACATTCCCAGGGTCTTGAACCTCATCCAAAACAAGAAAGTTCCCCGAAGGAGGTTTTAAAGGTCGTTTTTGGATTCGAACAATTGCAAGCACGCCTTGCGAATTTTCTGCGCTTGAAAGCGTTTTAAAAACATCGCTTGAAACAATAATGTTTTTATGTTTTGCAAGAGAAACAAACTTTTTCTCTTTGTTTTCCTCAAAAACAATAACTTCAATTTTTTCACCAGCCAAAATTGCTTCCTCTGTCAATTTTGGATTGTCTAAAAACAAAAAGCCTTTTTCTTTTTTAAGCTTCTTAATTTCTTTAACTTGTGAATTTGATGTTGAGGTTATTACCATAGTTTAATAATAACACACCGCTTTATAATTTCAAAATAACAAACACATATTTTTGGGCATATTGTTTTAATATGTTTAGTTTAAGCGTATGTTTGATTGTTAAAAACGAAGAAAAGGTTTTAAAAAGATGCCTTTCCTGCGTTAAAAATTTTGCCGACGAAATTATTGTTGTTGACACAGGTTCAACCGACAAAACAAAAGAGATTGCAAAAACGGAAACAGAAAATGTTTACGATTTTAAGTGGGTTAACGATTTTTCAGAGGCGCGCAATTTTTCCTTTTCAAAAGCAACTTGCGACTTTGTTATGTGGGTTGACGCCGACGATGTTATAACAGAGGAAAACGTTAACAAAATTAACTTGCTTAAAAAAATTGGAACAGGCGCAGATGTTTATATGCTCAAATATGCAATTGCGTTTGATGAAGAAAACAACCCAACTTTCACATATGAACGAGAGCGCATACTTCGAAGAAGTATGAATCCAACTTGGCACGGATTCATCCACGAAGCAATTGCACCATTTGGAAAGGTTGAGCATCTAGACATAACAATTGAACACAGAAAAATTGCTCCAACTTCCCCAAAGCGCAATTTAAAAATGTATCAACTTAGAATTAAAGAAAACCATCAGTTTTCAACGCGCGAACTTTTCTATTATGCACGCGAACTTTACTACAACAAAAACTACTCTTCTTGCATTAAAATTCTTAAAAAATGCTTAAAAAAACAAGATTTATTTATAACAAACAAAATTGATGCATTAAAAATTATGGCAACTTGCAATCTAGCCCTCGGCAAAAAAGAAATTGCAAAAGACAATTTGCTTTCAATAATTAAATTTTCTCTTCCAAGTTCTGAGGTTTGCTGTTTACTTGGGGAAATTGAAATTGAAGAAAAAAACTTTGAAAAAGCAAAGTTTTGGTTTGAATGCGCATTAAATTGCGAAAAAAATTATTTAAACGGCGCGTTTATTGAGGATGAATATTATTATTTCATACCATATATGCAGCTTTGTTTTGTTTATTTCAAACTTGAAAATTTTGAAAAGGCAAAGCTTTTTCATGAAAAAGCGAAGGCAATCCGCCCCCGCAATCCATCTGTTATCTATAACGAAAAATTTTTCTTAAAAACTTAGTTCGACTTCGATTGAATGTTTTTCTTGTTTTCGTGGCAATGGAATTTCCTTTACGGTTTCAAGTTTTGAAACCATAAAATCATAGTGTTTTTCTTTAAATTCATTTTCGGAAATATCATCAGAAAAAATTCCCGTGCATCCATAATCAAGCGCCGTTCGCGCTTTGTTTCTCTTATCCATATGTGCAAACACACGAATGCCTTTTTTGTTAATTTCGTTAATATCAATATTGATGAAATCAACAGGAAAAATATGAAGATATTTAATCTTATCGCAGGAATCTATAATATGCAAAAGTTCTCTTGTTGTGTAGTTCTTTTTATAGTTTGTTAGCATAATTTCTTCAAAGTCATACATCTTGTTAATGTCTTCAAGCATTTCTTTTGAAGTTACAAACGGCAAAATGCTTTTCGAAATGTCAACTTCTTTTTCTTTTGCAAGTTCAACAATTCTTTCATAAACATTTGTTTCGTTTTTCTCTTTTGTGTCGATAATAAACTTGCAATCTGGGTTTTCCTCAATAACTTCAAAAAGTTTATCTTCCGTCATTCCTTCAAATTTGCCGGCAATCTTTGTTTGCGTGTAGGTTTCATATGGAATTGGATTTTTCATACTGTAACCGTCGAAATATTCAAATTTATGTGTTGCAACAAGTTTTCCTTCTTTTGAGAAAACCAAGTCATATTCAAACATTCTTGTTCCGTCTGCATAATATTTTTGAAAGCCTTCAACAGAGTTAAGATACTTTAAGGTTTTCCCGTCGTTTTCAAGTGCCCCACCAGCATGAGCAACAACATAAGAATATGAAGGCGAAATTCCAGGATTTACATATGTTTTTCTTGGAGCCAATGAAAAAGTAAGCGAAATTGTAAAAATTGCTGTTGCAGCTGCAATAATAATTTTTTTTCCGCTTTCTCCTAATTTATCTTGATTTTTTAAAAAACCATTAAATTCGGTTTTGCGCTTAGTAAAATATTTTAATTTTTTCATTCACAAACATTGTATTACATAAAATCTAATTCGTCAATAAAAATATTTTAAAATTGGTTGACAAGTTCCGCTCAATATGGTATCATTCATTCGCATTCAAAAAATGCGGGTGTAGCTCAGTGGTAGAGCTCCAGCCTTCCAAGCTGGCTGCGAGGGTCCGATTCCCTTCACCCGCTCCAAACAAGAACCCTTTCGGGTTCTTTTTTTCTACTTTTCGCTCGGGAACCCCTGTTCGAATTTGGTCGTCTTTTTGCTTACGCGCAAAATTCTCCCTTTCTCTCAGAAACTTGCCTTCGCTTCCTTTCGCTTGGGAAACTTTTATATAAAATAACTTTGATTATGCCGTGGAAAAAGTTGTTGAAACTTCTTTTCTTTTTTTTACATATATATTTACATCTAAGGAGGTGAAAATGGATAAAATTTTTGCAAGAAACGTTCGCGTTTTAAAAGAAGAGGTTTATTACGGCGATGTTAAAGCCGAGAAATTTTCCTTTTACATTAAGGATCCAAACAACAATTACGCTTACGATTTGAAGGGGAACAAATTTGAAGCAAACGATTATATCATTAAAATTGATAACCAACAAAAACCGTTTGCACGTTTATTTTGCGGAACGGAAACCAAAACTGCTTTCTATTTTTTAAACACAAATTTAAAGCCAGTTTACGGCTTTGTTGCCGCGCCTTTAATTCCTAAAAATCTTGAAAGAGCTTACGCGTGCGTTCCAGAAGGGGAAGGAGCTTATGCGTGCGTTCGCGCCGTTAGACTTAACTATTTCAAGGGGAAAATTCCAGAGGATTTAACATATTCATTGGAAACTTTAAGAAATGTTGAAAAAGAGCTTAACACTTTTGCCTTGCCAAATTCAAAAAATATATCAAAAAATATAAATGAAAACGAAAAATAAGCGCAAATGTGTTACTCAATTGTTTTGTTTTCAAAATTTTTTATGCTAGAATTTGAGCAAGGAGGGAATGAGCATGAAAAAGTATATTAGTCCAATTTTGTCAATAATTTTGGGGATTTTAACTTTTGGAATGTATGGGGCGCCATTTATTGGTGTTACAAGCGTTCTCGGTTCTGCGCAAGCAAAATCTGCATATGAATACATTCGTTTTGAATCTAACGACCCAGCAAGCTTAACAGCATTCAGTGTTTTTTCAGTTATTATTCTTGTTCTTGCAGGCTGCCTTATTGTTAGCGGAATTTTTATGATTTTGCAAAACACAAAAGTGATTAAAAGCAAATCCATTGCAAAATTGAACACAATTTTACTTTGGGCAACCGCTTTAATTGCAATTGCAACAATGATTTGTTATGTTGTTTTCTATTCAGACAGATCTGGAAGCGCATCAATTTTTGGAACAGAACTTGGTTCAACAACAATTGGTGTTACAACAATAGTTAACGCAGCAGCAGCCGTTGTTTTCGCAGTTATCGATTTGTTCACAGCAAAATTCTGTGCATCTTCAAAAAAGAAGAAAAAATAATTACAGTTAAAAAAGAACCTTGCCAAGTTGCAAGGTTTTTTTATGTCAAAAAGCAAGAACCGAAATTTATAGGCGCAGAAAACAAAAGAAGTCAAACAAATTTAGAACGCTCTTCAAATGTTATAGCCAACGATATTTACACGCATTTGGACCCAACAATCACAAAAGAAGATATAGTTAATTTATACAAGGGGTTTTATCCCACATTTTGACATCACTTTTGACATCAAATTTTAACCAATTTGAAAACCTGCAAAAAAAAGAATACAACATCTAGTGATAATTAGACATTGTATTCACAAAATGGTGGCTCACCCGGGATTCGAACCCGGGACCCCTTGATTAAAAGTCAAGTGCTCTAGCCGGCTGAGCTAGTGAACCACAAGCGAGATTGATTATATCTCTTTCAACCCCGATTGTCAATAATTTTCATATGATTTGTTTAAATTATTTTGCAAGCGCTGTCTTTGCTGTTGAAACTAAAACTGAAAATTCGCTTGGATTGTTTGTTGCAAGTTCTGAAAGGACTTTTCTGTTAAGCGATATATTTGCAACTTTAAGCCCATTGATAAATCTTGAATAGGAAATATCGTTAAGGCGGCAAGCTGCGTTAATTCTTGCAATCCAAAGACGGCGAAAATCTCTTTTCTTAAGTCTTCTTCCAATGTAAGCATAGTTTCCGCTTTTCATAACTGCTTCGTTTGCAATTCTGTAAAGTTTTGATTTTGCTCCTCTATATCCTTTTGCTTGTTTCAAAATTGCTCTGCGTTTTTTAAGAGCGTTAACAGATCTTTTAATTCTCATTGTGCTCCTCCTTAACCTTGAACCATATTTCTAATGGTTTGTGCTTGTTTTCCTTTAAGGAATCCAGCTTTTCTCAAGTGTCTTTTTCTTGATTGCGACTTTTCTGTTAAGAAATGGCCTCTATTTGCTTTTGCAAATTTAACATTTCCCGATTTACTTACTTTAAATCTTTTCTTTGCTCCACTGTGGGATTTCATTTTTGGCATAAAAATCTTTCTCCTTATAAAAATTTTTGTTTTTCCTATTTTGTTTTTGGGGAAATTATTAAAATAATGTTTCGCCCAACAATTTCTGGCTCTTTATCAACTGTTCCAAGTTCTTGAAGCATTCCATAAAAATTTTTAACAACAGTTATTGCGTTTTGCGCATATGCTTGTTGACGACCTCTCATTCTTAAAACAACCTTAACTTTGTTTCCGTCTTCCAAGAATCTTTTTCCGTGTTTAGCTTTAACTTCCAAATCGTGGGTGTCGATTGTCATTGAAAGTTGAATTTCTTTAAGTTCGGTCACTTTTTGATTTTTCTTTGCTTCTTTTTCTTTTTTAATTGCGTCAAACTTATATTTGCCATAATCCATAATTTTGCAAACTGGCGGATTGGCGCTCCCATTCATGCAAACTAAATCTAAATTTGCTTTATCGGCAAGTTCATGTGCCTCAGAGATTTTCATAATTCCAAGTTGCTGTCCTTCTTGGCTTATAACTCTAACTTCATTTACGTTAATTTGTTCGTTGATTAAAAGTTCTTTAAAAATTGTTGTGCCCTCCTAAAAATAAAAATTGGAAACGCTGCCGTTCCCATCCATAGTTTTAAATTTAGCTATAATCTAAATTTTTTAATTAAAACTAACAACCTAATCTAACTTATTTGTTGACTGGTGAGAAGATGGTCACTTCTGCTTTCGTTAGGTATCATATCACAACCCTTTGTTATTGTCAACAATTTTAACAAAAAATTTTTAACATTTTTCACACAGCAAATTCACAGGCAAACGCCGTTAAAAACAAAAACCCACGGCCTGTTTTTATTAGCAAAAAAACAGCCATTTTTTGGCTGTTTTTTGTTTTATTAACGAACTTGCATTCTTTTTCTAAGAAGCAGGAATGTTAGGAGCCCGGCAACAACAAGAACACACGAAACAACAATTAAAATAATTGAAACTGTGTTAAGAGGTTCATTGATTTGAACGTGGTAGGAATATACCAATTTGCCGCTGCTTGTGTAAACTTGAATGTAGTGTTCTCCAACGCTTCCAAGAGTGTATGGAACGCTTTCGGTGCTGTTTGAGCTGTCGATAACATCAATAATTTTGCTGTCGATTTGAATGTAGCAATCGCCCAAAATTTCAAACAAGTTTCCGCGGTTATATTCAATTGTTACCGTTCCAGTTGTGGATTCTCCTTCGCCAAGCGAAACACTTATTGGCGCGGTTACATTGTTAATCCAGAAACTGAATTCAATTGTTTGCGAGCCAGTTGCATCGGCTGCAACAAGCGTTATTGTGTAAACTCCGTTTTCAAACCATCTGTTTCCAAGCGAATCAACATCAAAAGCAGAAATGTTAATTTCATTTTCAACTTCAAGCATTCTTTCAATGAAAGCTGCTGACATTTCTTGGCCGTTAAACTTGATTGACTTAATTTGATAGTTATTATAGTTAACATAGTTGAATGCCCAACGAGAATCGTTTTTATTGATGATTGTGAATGTTAAAACATCTTCGTTAAGATCTCTTGTTCCACTTTCAACTTTGGCCGAGAAATAGACTCTATATGTCCCAATTTCATCGAAGATATATTCGCCTTTTTCGTTTATTTTAACGCTGTAAGGTTCGTTATTCCTGTAAACTGTTATAATTGGAGTTGTTGAATAGAAACGCGTTGTGTTAATTGGAATTGTTATTGTAACTGCTCCGTTATAAATTGCGTTATCAATTGCCGTCGCTCCGTTAACATTGAATATAACACTTCTTATGAAGTTAACTTTTGTTGTTTCGCTTGGATAGCCCGAAGGCGAAGAGAACAATTGAACGTTTCCTGCTTTATCTTTGAAACGGAAGAGATAACTTGACGATTTTGAAAGGACAATTGATGAAACTCCATTTTCAGTTGTTGGGTTCGCTTTTGTCCATGTGAGACCTTCATCTCTTGAAACTTCGCAAGTTATTTCATTTTCAACAATTCCAAAATATGATGCCCAACGCAAACTGATTTCGTTATAGATATCGTCTGCGCAAAGGTAAATTTCCTTTGTTGTTGAACGGATATAATTGTTTTCCGAAGGAACGCTGTAGGTTGTTCCAAGGAACCAAATGAAAGGATTTGAAGCAAGAATGTCGTTTGTTTCGTCAACAACACTAATTGCAATGGTTGCCTTATAGATTGTTCCCGACGAACTTGAAATTTCGTAAACCGAAACATTGCTTGAACTGTAAACAAGTTTTTTCGAAACGTGTGCCCCGTTTGTTATAACATCAAATTGATTTGTATTAACAATGTAATGATATGAAGCAAATTTGCCTTTTTCATATTCAAAAACCTTTCCGGTTGGATCAACAATTTCTTGCTGTCCATTTGAGTTCGTTTTTGTTACAGTGTAGAACATAACATCAAGATCGGAAATAACAAAGTCTTTGGAAATTATGTAGCCAAGAGGGTTTCCGTCGGCGTCAAAGTTTTGCATGTATAAGTCGTAAACCCCTGGTTCGCTAACAACATATGGCGATGTAATTTCAACATACTGAGAATCATCTCCGCGTTTTCTAAGGAAGACTTTTGCTGTGTAGCCCATTGCCTCAGAAAGTTCGTTTCCGCTAAGGAACGAGAGAGTTATTGGGTCGCTTTGGTTAATTTCTTTTCCAAAAAGTGCGTTTGAAATGTCTTCCCCATTAAGGTCTGTTGCTTTAACAACTGGCAATTGGTTAAAAATTGTAACATAAATTGTTTCAATAACATTTCCTTCGTCAAGTGAATATAATCCAGCAATTGCATTAGAAATTTCTTCTGGGATGTTATATCTAAGGTCGATTTTGAATGTTATCTTGCCGCCAGCGAATGAAGATGAAGTTTTGGAAGGAGCAAGCAATTGATATTGAGTGTATGACCCGCCAAGGAGAGCGCTGTCAATTTTGTTAAATTTTCCAGCAACACTTCCGCCGTTTTCGTTTGTTAAAACAACCTGATAGATGTTTGAAATGTTAACAGCAACTGGACCAGAAACTAAGATTTCGTTTTTAAATTGAGAATCTGGTGTTAAATCTAAATCTCCTTCAAAGCGATTAAACGATGCTGCCTTATATTCAACTAATTCTTTATACTCATTATCAAAATTATCCTTATATAAAATATAGAATGTTGAGGTTGCAAAATCGTTTTCCGCTTTAATATAGTAGTAAGTTACTTTGCTTGTTGCCAAAACGTTTTCAAAAATGTAGATTGGATTTTCGGCATCGTAAAGTTTATATTGCTTTATGCTTCCGTTTGAAGAAATTTTGAAAATTCTTAAATCTTCTGTGTTAACAAAAAGTGCTGGATTAAGCGATGTTGTTACCATAAGCGCAAGACTCGATGGAATTGGGTTCCCTTGAGCATCAATAATTCCGCTTGGGTCGGAAACAACAATTGCTCCGCCGTCATCAGTTAATCTTGAGTTTGATGAAGCAACTTTTGCTTCCATAAAGCAGGTTGAAGCAGCGCCCGAAATTAAGTTAACAGTGTCGATAACTGCAATTGTGTGGGAAGTTCCGCTTCCAGAAATTGAAACATCTTTCAAGTTAACTTTTTCTCCAAGAAGCGTATATAAACTTGTGTAAACGAGTTTTTCTCCGTCATTTTCCAAGTTGTTTGGCGTTAAAAAGTAAACAACATTATCAATAACAAGTTTCAAATATGCATATGAATTTAAATCGTTAAACGAAATCCAATTTAATTTCAAAAGATCGTAACTGCTTATTATTACTGGGTTTGAAACAATGTTTCTGTGGATATCTGTTTGTGCTCCAAAAGAAACTTCTGCATTGATTGTTTCAACAAGATTTTCGTCAACCTCTTTGAAGATTGAAACCTTTCCTGTTTCAACATCCTTAATCTTTCTGTCAACGCTTATTTCAATGTTTCTTGTTTCTCCAATATAGATTGAATAGATTGTTGCGTTTCCGGAATAGTCAAGTTCAACAATTTCATAATAGCCGTCTTCGAAAATTGTTTCTTCGCTAAGCGCGCTTGAAACTTTTTTCCAGCCATTGCCTTCTGCAAAGTATTCACTGAATAAATTGTCCCCGCGGGACGATTTGTCATATCCAATCCCTGTTTCTTTGAATGCCGCCGCCGAATATTTGTTATTAAACGCACGATAGTAGAAAGTTTTTGTTTCGGTTAGTGGATTTGAAGAAAGAGTGTTTGAAAGGTTGATAAAGTAGTTTTTATTTGCTTTATATGTGTAGAAAGCAAACATTCCAGTTGTTGCCGATTTTGAAAAGCGAGAGTCGGACGATTCTCTAAGCAATTGGTCAACAACACCGTCGATTGTTTTGTCGTTCTTTTTAAGTTCGGCAATTGACGAAACAGGTGCCTCACGGTCGAAATATACATTTTTTGTTTCTTTATAAAGCGCGTTTGGATAGTATGGGCGATAGTATTTCGCGGTGTCGACGCTATATGTTTCATAATTCATTTCAATTGTAAGGCTTGTTGCTTCTTTTGGGAATGATGCAACAAAAGTGAATGCATTCCCGTTTTGAGTTACAACAATTGGGAAGGATAAGAAAGATTTTTCACCGCCCTCTTCAATGTAATAGCGGTTTTCTTCCTGGTCTAGGAGCGGGCTGATTTGCGCACCTTTGAAGAAGAAGCTTTTTTCGTCGCCATTAACAACCATAATTCCTTCGGCATTGCTTATGCTTGGAATTGTTGTTCTTGAAGCCCCAATTGAATAGGTGTAGGAAATTTGCGCAATATCAATTGCTGTTAAATAGGAGTTTGAAGGCTTTGTCCATGAAACCCGAATTTCATTTGAGTTTGTCCAAAAGTCTTTCCCGTTTTCCGAGGATATATCTCTTGATTCCATATTTTCAAGGTCGGAATATTCAGCGTCCATTTTATATTCTGGCCCTTGCGCATAAACATTAACAATAACTTTAAAGTTTTGCAAATATGCGTTTGTTGCGTCGTTTGAAACGCAGCCAATTCGAAGTTCATAGTTCCCCGTTGCATATTGTGCTCCAGTTAAAGAACCATTTAAGAATGCTTGTGCGTTCGCAATTGGAGTTGGCTGCTCTGTTAAGCCAAGTTCTCCAATTGAATAGCCCGAAAGCATATAATATCCGTTTTTGTTTAACGAATAGTAATAGTAAACATTTTCAACAACACCGTCTTTAATTTGTGTTTCTGGCGAAACTAAAACAATTCTGAATTCAAAAGGCGAATAGGTTGAGGTAAGCCCAAGTTGTTGGTTAACGTCAAGCCCTGTAAATAAAACAGATTCTTTAAAGAGAATGTCGGAAATGTTGGATTGTTGAACCCCAGTTTCGCCTTTCAAAGAAAGAACCTCGCCAAGAATTCCGTTTGAAAGTTTTCTAACTGTTCCATATTTTGCAACTGGAATATAGAAGCCAATTGGAAGTTGGTTTGTTTGAATAACATAGTTATTTGAACCTTGTGCTTGACGATAAAGTTCGTTAAAAAACTCTTTATTGCCTTGAACCCCGCCGTCGAAAGTTGTTATATATGTGTAGAACCCAACGCGTTCTCCGTTAACATTTTCTGGGGAAATAATTTCATTTCGGTCAACAAAGAAAACAATTTGGATTGTTGGGAAATCGCTTCCAAGGTCGCCAAGGACCGGTGTGTTATATGGAGAATATTTTCTAATGATTTCATATCGTCCTGCTTGCGTTTTCCCGTTAACAACGTTAAGAGGAATTTCAACAGGCGTGCTTGAGTTAAATCCTTTTGTAAGTTGCTCATCTGAAAGCCCTTCAAGAGCAAGGTCAATTTCCGTATATTCGCTGCTGTATTCATAGGAATTTGTTTCTTTGTTATAAACAAGAGGATAGAATCTGCAAACAAGACCTCCATTTTTAACGTCAACAACTGCGTTAAGTTCTTCAATTGGCATTAAGTTGTCCCAAGTTAAATATGCAACTGAAGCATCTGTAACTTTGTAATATTTAATTCTGTAGGAATAGTCGTCGGCCGTTCTTGAGTTAACATTTTGAATTCCCGAATCTTTAACTTTGCCAGATTCTGTGTAGATTAACAATCCAGTTGCGTCGGTGTTAAATCTAACAGCATAAGATGTTGTTGGCGAATTCTTTGAAAGATTAGATTCATCAAAAATTTGGAAATTATATGTCACATCAAGAAGTCGGTTTGTGTTTGGGTCCAAAGGAACAGCAATGTTATAGTAGCCTTGTTCAACTTGTTCTTTTGAAAGTTCTGTAACCTCGTTATTGGTTTTGTAATAAACATTTTTAATTGGAACCGATGCAAAATATGCTCCATCGCAAGTTGAAATAATTCCTTTTTCGTCGTATGCAGCAAGATTATTTTTTAATGCGCTTAAATATTTTTGAGCTGGCGTTTTGCTTCCCCAAATTTCAGATCCATCGGTTATTGGGTTTCCGTTAACATCAACAAATTGAATTGCTTTATGCGAGCCAAAGAAAATTGTTGTTGCTTCCGAAACGTTGTTAACGCCAGGAATTTTCTTAAATGCATCAGACGAATTTGTTGGCTTTTGCAAAACAGTTGAAACGGAGTTATCAACAACAACTGAATAGTATGTCTTGTTTCCCGCTTCATCTTCCAAACTGAAAATATATAATCCACTTAAACTTAAAACAGATTTTGCAGTAACTTGGTTTTTATTTTCTGCTTTTTCATAAAGAGTTTCTGGGTTGCTTTCCGAAAGCGAAATTGCATAGTCGGCTGCAAGCCACGTTGTATTAAGAATGTAGGCAGAATCGTCGGTGCTGAAAAGTTTTCGATCAATTGTGAAACGAACAAATTTTGCCGTGATTTTTGCCCCGCTCTTTTTGTTGTTCCAAAGAAGAGTGAATGGCATATTTGTTAATCCAATTTGTCCTTCTTCCCCAATTAAATATTTTGTGTTAAAAAACTCAGTTCCTGTTGTTTCTGTTGCAGAATAGGAAGAAATTCCGTTAATTTGTTCGGTGTCAAGCTTGAACGACACTGTTTCTTTCCCGCTCTTTCCAAATTTAAGGGAAAGGCTGTATATTCCATCAACATTAACATTTTCGCGTGGTTTTAAAATGTAGTAACTTCCGTTTGCCGAATCAATTTTTTCAATTCCAAGCGATAAGAGCCATTGTTTTTGTTCGGCTGAAAGTTCGCTTGCGCTTTCGTTTGGCAATGTGAACCTTTGTGCTTCAACGGAAGTTTGCAAATAACCCTGTTTAACTATCTCAAAGTAGATTTGCGAATCAAATTCGTTTGCTTTTTCAAATTCAATAATTTGAACACCATTCTTAACATAATTGTCGGAATAGATTCTTTGTCTGTCTGCTTCAGCAACAGGTTTTCCGTCGTTTCCAAGAACATAAAGTTGAAGATTTGAGGTTTGCTGTTTAATTTGGAAAGCATAAATTTGTTCGGTTAACAATGTTTCGGTTCTTGCAGAACTTGACGCACCAATCCAAGATTTATAATTGCCAAATTCTGTTTTAACTTTAACAACATAAAAGCCAGGTTTATCGAAATTCGAAGTGTAGGAAACATCAGTAAGTTTTTTAAATTCTCCGTCTTTTGTTTGAGAGAAATAAACTTCAAATTCCTTAACAGGCGCATTAAACATAAGTTTGATTGGAGGTTGGTTTGTTGACGCAATCAAAATGTCGCTTGAAAGAGATAGTCTCCCCTGTCCAATTGAATACTGCAATTGAGTTGCCGTTGCTGGTTCTGTTGACGAAAATTTAATCTCATACTCAATCTCGCCAATTTTAAACTTATTATCCTTAATTAAAATTTCACCACCGGAATAAATCAATTTCGTTGCGATTGATGGAGTTTCTTCTGAAAATTTAATTTCGTATTCAACATCTTTAATCTCAAACTTGTTTTCAACAACATTAACATATTGGAATACTTCTTCAAATTTGTTTGTTCCCTTTCCAAGAATTCCGGTTAAGTCGGCAAAGAATGTGTTGTTTTTGTTTCTTAAAGGACTTTGCCCGTTGATATAGTCTTGATAGGTTAATTCAGTTCCAAAAATTGAAAGTTTATCGGCTCTTGAATTTTCATTAAGGTTTGTTAAAACAACCTTTTCATCGTTATCGTGGTAAACTGCGCGATAGGTAATAACATAATCGCCAAGGTCTTCAAAATAAACTCTAATTCTTCCCGTTCCGTGTTCTTCCTCAACGCGAAGAGTTCGAGCATAAATGTCCATTGTTGAAAGCGCTTGCGAAATTGTTTGAAGAACTTTTCCTCCGCTAATTTCGCTAACAACTTTTGTAACTTTTGTGTTCAAAACAGTTTCTTTCCCGCTTGTTGCGTTTTTATCAAAAGCAAAAGTGTAGGTTGTTGAAGTTCTGTGAACTGTTTTTTCAATTGTAACTTCAAATCTTGTTGGGTCGAAAGTTAAGTATGGTAAATCTTGATTTTGATAGTAATAGAAATATTCTGCGTAGTAATCTTGTTTTGTTGTTGGGTCGGAAACATGGCTTGTTGCAGTTATTTCCGTGTCTGGACGAACAAATGGTTGTGATGTGTTAACAGTTTCTGTTCTGCGATAGGTTGATTCTTTAAAAACATAGAACATAAAGCTGAAATTTTGCAAAGTTCCTTCAATTTCATATTCTTTTGTTGAAAATTCAACTTTTCCTTCGTTTCCGCTGTTAACTCCAAGTTTTCCGTTTGCCGAGCCAACAATTCCGTTAGGGTCAATGAAATATCCAAGTTCCTTGTTGTATGCTTCTCCCTCGGCTCTTGGAAGGTTATTTTCAACAGCATCGGTTCCCGTTTTTCCGTCAACCTTAATTGTTGCATTTAAGTAGTCAACTGGTTTTGAAATTATTGCTCCGTCAGCGTCAACAATAAGCCCGGAGTTTTCCCCGTCATCTGTTTGTCTTGCAAAGCAAAGCATAATTGCTTCATCTTCTTTCAAAAGAATTGTTTCGCCAAATTTAACAATTGCTGGCTTTCCATCTTCCATAACAATTTCATATGAAGGCCAATAAGTTCCGCTGCTGCTACCCTTTCTAACCTTAACGCCATAGAAAGTTACGCCGTTAAGAGAATAATATCCCGCTTCGTTAAACTCCCCATAATTATATTCATCGGCAGAAAGATTGTCTTTTTTAACAGCAAAAATAGCGGTTAAAAAAGCAGCAAGCATTAAGACAACCGAAAGAATTATTGCGATAAGTGTGTTTTTTGTTTTTGATGATGTGTTCATAAATCCCCCATCCTAAAAGTTTTCATTTTTGATTTTAACACAATTCGCCAAAATTCACCAAATGATTACATAAAATATTTAAAAGTATTTTAAATATATATATTTTAAATAATTAAAAAATTTTTATGCTTGATTATTATTTAATTTAAATAATTAAAAATTAAAAATAAATTCATTTTTAATTCAAAAAATAATTAAAAAATCGCAAATTTGATTATATTTTTGCGATTTTATTTAATTTTTAATTTAATTTTTAATTTTTAAATATCTTCGAAACAATAATTGTCATATCGTCAACAGCCGAGCCCCCGCAGTTTTCAAGCGCTTTTTTCAAAATTTCTTCTGCAAGAATTTGAGGGTTTGCCTGAGAAAGATTGTTAACAAAATTTGCATACTCTTCGTTTGAAACAAACGAATCGGTTATTCCGTCGGTTGCAAGAATAACAAAATCCCCAGAGGAAAGAACAAGTTTTTTAATGTTTGCAGATGCTTCGTCAACAATTCCAAGAGGAAGAGAATTCCCTTCAATTTCGTCAATTGTGTTGATATGCTTAACAAGCCCAACAGGAGCGCCAAGTTTAATTACATCGGCAACGCCTTTTCGAAGGTCGATAACCGCAAGGTCAAGCGCAGAGAACATTTCCTCGCCCGTTAGCGCAAGAAGTTTGTTTGTTGAAGAAAGAATTATGTCGTTATCGAAACCCGCGCGATAGAAATTTTCAACAAGTCCCATTGCAAGATTCGAACTCTTTTCTGCCTTTTTCCCGCTCCCCATTCCGTCGCAAAGAGCCATCATAAATTTTTCATTGTCAATTTTAATTAAGGAATAGGAATCGCCGCTAACTTTGCTTGTTGCTTTTTTTGTTGCAGCCGTTCCAAAAACAATGTTATAAACTGGGCTTGTTTTAAAGTTAAGCGCCGTCCAGCCGCTTCTTCCCGAAGGGCTTTCGTTTTCCAAACTCATTTTTGAGCCGCAAATTTTTGAAACAACATTCGCAATTTGCTCTTTTTCGGCGTCCTCATTTTTAACAACAAGCGTTGCGCAAAGGTTTTCCTTGTCTTGGTCGTAAACAACGGCGTCGCTGCAAGTTATATCGCTGAACGAAAGTTCTTCAATGATTTTGTTTTCTTTCCACGAATCGAAAGTTACTGGCTTTTTAACTTCTTGCGAGAGATTTCGAAGAATTTTTGAAACTCCCCCAAGTTGTTCGGCAACAATTGTTCGACTTGCGTCAAAATTGTTCATAAGCCCTGCATATTGTTTATATTGCGCGCTTGTTTGATTGATTGTTGAAATTAAAGTGTTAACCCTGTTGCATCTTGTTGTTAAATATGGAGGAACATCAATAAGAGTTGCTTTTCCGCGTTCAAACCCCGCATTAACCATTGTTGCAAAAACTTTTTTTGTTTCTTCGGCATATTGTCTGTGGCATTTATTTCGCTCTGGGCAATCAGCACAAACTTTAGATTTAAGGTCGCTTGAAAGCATTTCTTTTGCCTGTTCTTTGGAAAGCCCGCCCTTAATAAAACCACGAAACGAAGAATCCATTTCGCCAAACACTTCGGAAAGTTCGCCAAGTTTTCGTGCAATGTTTTCGCTGTTTCTGTTTGCAACATTTCTCATTGCGCTTTTGCTTGCCGTTGCGCCAAAGAATCCGGAAAGTTCGTCATAAACCTTTGTTGGAATAACAACATATGCAAGCGCCGCGATGATAACAGGAAGATAACCGAAAATTGAATAGTCGTAGTATAACTTGAAAAACCAGCCTAATGCCGCTTCAACGAGAAGAACCGCAACAGCGCCAAAAATTCTGTTTCTTGTTTTAAAGCACGAAACCGCCATCGCCCAAATAATGAACGCGGCAATGTAGATTGGACTGTTGGAATTCAGCATTGCCCCAAACCCCATAATACCAGCCGTGAAAAGCGAAGTTGAAATGTTGAATGTGTTTGAAACAGCAAGAATAATCAAACAAGCGAAAAGTTTAATAAGTTCAAATTTCCCAAGCGAAAATTCGCTAAGCCCGCTTGAAAGAGCCATTAAAACAACCGCCGCGCAAATAATTTCGTCAACCGTGAACTTATATGCAAACCCTTTTGTTGAAATGGCTTCAAAAATTTTAACGCACGCAAAACAAAATAATATCCCAAAAACAACCGAAAGAATTATGTAAACAAGATTTCCGCCCCCAAGAATTGAAAGGACAAGAAAAACTGCTTGGCTTAGCAAACTGTAAAGTCCAATTTGCCAATAGCGAATTCGTTTTTTAAGTTTATAGTGGATTCCATAACAAATAAGCAAAACAACAACCGTTCCAATTGCGCTGTAAAGCGAATTCAAATTTAACGAGCCAAGAAAGGTTCCCGCGATATATAAAGGCGAAAGGATTAAAACATTATTGTTACACCACATAAGGGCAAACAAAAAGCCAAACGAAAAGGGATAGATAAGCCCGTTTATGTTTGCTTTGCTAATAACATAAAATCCAAAAAAGAATAATAAATATTTAATAATTTGAACAAAAACATCTTTTTTGTTAAGATTAACGCGATTTTTTTTCATAATTTTAATTTTAAACTTAATTTTTTCAAATTTAAAATATAAAAAAATGCTATTTTGTCGAAATAGCATTTATTATATCATTAAAATTAAAAATTAAATTGGTCGTTTTTTATCCTAAAATCCTCTAGACTGACGG
Organism: uncultured Bacillota bacterium; assembly: GCA_900544595.1. Lineage (GTDB taxonomy): Bacteria > Bacillota > Clostridia > Christensenellales > UBA1242 > UMGS687. Next base: position 146,257 of record UQVQ01000003.1, read on the forward strand.
ATTTTTCGTCAATTTCAACTGTTTCGGTTTTATATTCAATTAAATTATTTAAATTAGATAATAAATCGTCATTTATTAAATTTTTATCAATTTTTTTATTTTTTAAATTTATCAAAAAATATTTTTTTGTTTTAATTTTTGTTATTTTTTTTGAATTAGGATTACTTTTCGTTTGTTCAATATTTTTTATCTTTGCAAGTTGCTCAAAAATTGGCAAATTTGAAAATTTTTCTTTATTAAAATATATTTCACCTTCTATATTTTTCAAGTTTGGAGCGGTTTCAATTTTTGAATTTACAAAATATGCATGACCTCCAATTTTCTCAAGATTCTTTAAGTCTGTTATTTTTGAAACTCCAAAATATGCATTTTCGCCAATCTCTTTAAGCTCTCCAAAATCAATAACTTGTGAACACGAAAAGTTTGCATTCCCCCAAATTTTTGTTAAATTATTTAAACTTACAATCCCACAACTTGAAAAATCGGCATCACCAAAAATATACTTTAAATCCCCAATGTCTTTTGTTAAACACGAAAAGAATTTTGCATTTCCAATAATAACCTCATATGGGCACGTTTCATAATTTCCATTAAAATCATAATCTCCAAATAAAATTTTTTCGCTTTGACATTTAAGAACTTTCCCAAAAAGATTTTTTGCTTTTGGCATTGTTTCAATAAGTTCTTGTCGATTTGAGTTTTTAAAACATGCATGAGCATTAAAATCTGTGTTCACAAAATCTTTAAGGCAACTTGCAACATCTTCTTCCTTAAAAGTTTGGTTCTCAATTTTTGTTTTCCAGCCAACAAGTCTTTTATTCCATTCCTCTCTTTCGAGCCAATCCTTCCCGTTTTTAATATCCTTGTTCTTTTCAAGGAATTCAATTGCAACCAAACGAAATTCTTCCTCAATTTCTTGAGCATCTCCGCCCTTAATTCCACGAACTTCATCAATACTGTTGCCGGTTGTTTTAACTGCAATGCGCGGGAACCCCAAAGTGTCAACAAAAACGAAAAAATCTCCCGCCTCAAGTTGGGAAACCGCAAGTTGTTTCGTGCACCAAGGAGTGTTTTGAACAAGCGAGGAAAGTTTTGTTGCATTATTTAGGTATTCTTTTTCGTTGTTGGGTTTTCCTTCAAACTTAATCCATTCCCCTTTGCCAAATGTGTTAACATTTTCAAGAGAAATTTCGTTGGCTTTAATAACAGATTTTCGAGAGCTGTTAATGGCATCAAAATAAAGATTTGAAAAACAAGAATAGTTTTCAACGTTATGATATATGTAATTCAGAACTGGCTCACTAAACGCCAAATGACCAAGCAAGGTTTGATTTTGAATTCTTTTTTCAACATAATTTTTAATTTTCCCGTCCTCAATTTTCTGGCAGTAAGAATGTAATAGAGTTTCTCGAAGCATAAGAACCTTGAAAGCCGGCTCAAAATTTAAATCTTTAATTAAATCAACAATGTGTTTATATTCCGCCTGTTGGCTTTCCGCACATTTTTTTGCAACGTTTGCAATAATGTTTTGTTTATTTTCAAGAATTGCTTGAATCTTATGCTTTTCGCCGCTTCTCTCAAGTCTTTTAATTGAATTTTCAAAAACACGATCAAGAAACTTATTATTTGAAGTTTGAATTTCAAAAAAAGCAAAATCATTTGCAATCGCGCAAAGTTTTTCAAATTCGCGGTTGATATCTAACTTAATTTCCTCAACTTTTGTTTTCTTGTTGCTTGGCTTTTCAAGAATAATTCCGTTTTCATTTTTCCCATAAAAATTTGAAACAAAAAGCTTTTCCCAGATTGAAAAATCAACAAATTCTTTTCTGATTTGAGTTGACACCACTAAATTGAGTTTGTTGGAATTCTCAAATTTTGGGTTAAAAAATTCTTCTTTTCTGTAATTTGCGCCAAGAATAACCCCATTTGTCAGGGTTTGCAAAACAGTTTCCATATTTAAATTCTACCATCAAAAACGTTTTTGTCAAGAATAAAAAAAGCTCCAACAATTGTTGGAGCAAAATTTAAAAACTAAAGAGCAAAATTAAAATTGGTCTTTATAGCTTTTGCCGAATTTGAAAACTGGAGTTTTGCATGCTGGAATTTTAATTTCTTGTTTTGTTGCTGGGTTAATTCCTGTTCTTGCAGCTCTTGTTTTAACTTCGTATGTTCCAAATCCTGGAACAGTAACTTTGTTGCCTGCTTTCAATTCGTTTGTAACAGCATTAACATATGCGTCGAAAGCAAGTCCTGCTTCTTTTTGTGTTAATCCTGCTTCTGCAGCAATAGCTTTTACTAATTCTCCTTTGTTCATTGTTTAAAATCTCCTTTTATTCTTTATTTTGCTAGGGGAATTATTTCCATCTAACGCTCTAATAATACCATAAATTTAGCAATAAACAAAATAAATTAACACTTTTTCAAAAGTTTTTTATTTCAGCTTTTGCTTCTTTCCCTTGAAAAATGGGGCTCTTTAGGTTTTATCACTGTTGGTTGTTGCAACGGTTAGAACATAAACAGCTTTCGCACCCGCTCTTTTCAAAACCTCGGCGCAATGACTAACGGTTGAACCCGTTGTTAAAACATCATCAATTAAAATGAAACTTTTATTCTTAACCTTTGCCCTTGATGTAACTTTGAATGCGCCATTAAGATTTTCTTGTCTTTCAACAAACGAAAGTTTTGTTTGCGTTTCGGTGTTTTTAATTCTTTCAACAATTTCCGTGTTTGTTGGAATGTTAATAAGTTTTGAAAGTTCGCAAGCAAGAAGTTCCGATTGATTATACCCTCTTTTCTTGAACCTCTCTTTTGAAAGAGGAATTGGAATTATGAAGTCAACAGGCTTGATTTTGTCTTTAATAAGCAAATACTCTTTTTCAAGAAATTTTGCAAGAGGACGCGCCAAATATTTCTTATTATTATATTTTAGTTCTTGAATCACATAAGCAATTTCATCTTGATAGATGAATGCAGAGCGCGCAAAATCGAAAAATCTTTTGTTGCTTTTGCAAGTTAAGCAGTAGTTTGCATCGGAATAAATTGGACTTCCACATTTCAAGCAATGTTTCTTAACAAGCGGGATTTTCTTTTCGCACCTATTGCAAAGTTCAAACTTGCTTTCTTGAACCTCATCTCCGCAAATAAAGCAAACAAGTCCGCTTGGAAAAAGTGTTTCAAGAGCAACATCAAAAAATTCTTTAAAAGATTCCATTTTTGTTTATTCTCCAAAAAGTTTTTTCATTTTGTTGTTTTCATCAATCAAAAAGTCTTTTAAAAGCGTGTAACGCTTTGCTGTGTGAGAATTCTTAACCATTCTTGCAAGCGCACCTTTATCCCCAACCAAAACAACCATTTTTTTTGCACGTGTTACAGCAGTGTAAATTAAATTTCTTGTTAAAATAAGGCTTGGTCCACTAACAAGCGGAATTATAACAACGTCGAATTCCGACCCTTGGCTTTTATGAATTGTTATCGCATAGGCAAGCGAAATTTGGCTTAATTCTCCGCGAGGATAGGTTGCAATTTTTTGGTCGTCAAAAGTTATTTCAACCTCACCTGTTTGCAAGTTAATTTTTGAAACAGTTCCCATGTCGCCATTAAACACCCCCTTCCCATTTTCCTCAAAGCAAGGAAGAGTTCCATCTTTTTTCCATTCAAGATTATAGTTGTTTGCAGTTTGCATAACCTTATCGCCTTCGCGAAGAATAATTGACCCAACTGTTATTTCTTTTTTAAGCATTGAAGGCGGGTTAAGTTTTTGTTGAAGTTGTTTGTTAAGATTTTCAATCCCGCAAACCCCTGCTTTCAAAGGAGCAAGAACTTGAATTTTTTGCGGTTCAATTTTTAAATAGGCTGGAATTCTTTTTGTTGCAAGATTAACAGTTGCTTCAAATGTTTCGGGCGGAGTTTGCTTTGCTTCAAAAAAGAAATCGCTGCTCCTATTATCTAAAACAGGCATTTCGCCGCTGTTAATTAAGTGCGCATTAGAAATTATTAAACTGTTGTTTCCTTGACGATAGATTTTAGTTAATTCCGCAACTGGAACTGTTTCGCTTGCCAAAATGTCTGCCAAAACATTTCCTGCGCCAACAGATGGAAGTTGGTCTTTATCGCCAACAAGAATAAGTTTTGCTCCTTTCGGAATTGCTTTAAGAAGATTATACATAAGGTTGATGTCAACCATTGAAACTTCGTCAACAATAACGGCGTCGCAAGAAATTGGGTTGTTTTCGTTATAAACAAAAAGTCCGCCATCGTTTTTATAGTTAATTTCAAGAGCGCGATGAATTGTTCGCGCATCAAGCCCTGTTGTTTCGGAAAGTCTTTTTGCCGCGCGCCCTGTTGGCGCAAGCAAAAGCGTTTTCTTCCTTTGCATTTTAAAAATTTCAAGAATGCAAGAAATGATTGTTGTTTTCCCCGTTCCTGGCCCGCCTGTTATAACGCAAACCCCATTTGAAATTGCAAGTTTGATTGCGTTTTTTTGGTCGTTGTGTAGGTCGAGTTTGTTTCTCTTTTCAAATTGGTCTATTTCGCTCGAAACGTCAAGCGCAAGATTTATTGACGAGTTTTGCAAAAGAGCAAGTTTTGAAGCAACAGATTTTTCGGTGTTATATAATTTAGTTGTTGTGATAATTTCTTTATTATCTTTCCAAAAAACCTTAATTATGTTTTCTTTTTGCAGAATGTCATAAACTTTTTCGGCAAGGCTTTCGCAGTTGTCTTTTGGCAAATCGAGAAGCGCGGCAAGCATTGAATCAACCTGAGGACGATATTGAAAAGTGTGCCCACCTTTTTCCGACGCTTCCAAAAGAAGATGCAAAATTCCTGCTCTAATTCGAAAAAGGCTGTCTTTTGCAATTCCCATTTCCATTGCAATTTTATCTGCGCTTGCAAATCCAATTCCGCTTATGTCTTCAACAAGGCGATATGGGTTTTGTTTAACAAGTTCAACGGTTTGCGCGCGATATCTCTCGAAAATTCTAATTGCCATATTAGAAGAAATGTTGTATGTTTGCAAAAAAATCATTGCGTTTTGCATTTCTTTAACGTCAAGAAAGCTTTCGGAAATAACTTCAATTTTTTTCTTTGAAATCCCTTTAACACGCAAAAGTTCGCTAGGGTTAAATTCAATAACTTCAAGAGTGTTAAGCCCAAATTCGTTAACAATTGCTTGCGCAGTAACCGGGCCAACCCCGCGAATTAAACCGCTTGAAAGATATTTAACAATTCCCTTTTTTGTTTTAGGTTCAACACATTCATATTTTTCAACTTCAAATTGTTCGCCATATTTTGATGTGTTAAAATCGCCATAAACTTTGAACGCTTCGCCAATGTTAATGTTAAGAAATTTTCCAACAATTGTTATTTCATCGTCGCTTGTTGAAGCAACGGCAATTGTCCAACCGTTTTCTTCGTTCCTGAATTTTATTCTCTCAATAATACATTCAATTTCGCACATAAGTTACAGATATTCTACATCTTTTTGCTCGTTTGGCAAAACAAATTTTGTTTTCCCTTTAATATATCTTTTTCCTTTTTTTTCGCGATTTTTCGCAAATAAACAAGTGTTATCATAATGATATGAAAGAGAACAATGTAATTTTTGAAAAAGATGCAATTAAAAAGTTTTCCCAACAAATTAAACAATATAACAAGGTTTTCATCTTAACCTCACCAACTCCCAAAGAGAAATTTCTTCCAATAATCTCAAATTTGCTTAAAGAAAACAACGTAACTTTTTGGACATACAGTTTGCCAAAAAACGCAACTTGCACAAGCGAAAACGTTTTAAAAGCCTGCTCTTTTGTTAAAGGTGCGTCGGTTGTTGTTGCGCTTGGCGCAGGAACCGTTGCCGACACGGCAAAAATTGTTGCAAAAAAACTTTCGCTTCCTTGCGTTATTGTTCCAACAACAATAACCCACTTTGGAATTTTTTCTTCATGCGCAGTTTTATGCGATTCAATTCCAAAAATTGTTGAAACAGAAAAACCAGCAAAAGTATATCTTGACGAAAGGATAATTAACGAAAGCCCAGAGCAATTCATAACCTCAACGCTTTGCTTTTCGCTTGGACTTTTGGAGTATGTTTTTGCTCTTGAAACCCAAAACCTTATTGCAGGCGAACAAAATGTTAATCTTCAAGAAATAAAATCAAAAATTAAAAAGATTGAAGAACTTTGCGGCTGGCTTTCGCTTTCAAACTCATTTGCAATTTTAAATTTAATGGACTATGTTTTCGACCTTTCTTCTCTTGTTTCCTTTAAAACAGAAAACAGCGCGCTTATGCTTTCAAATTTAATTAACTGCTCAACTCTTAAACATAACTTTGGAGAAAAATATCTGCTTTGCAGCCAAGTTCTTTTGAAATGTTATTCAAATTTTTTAAAACAAAAATTAGTTTTGCCAAAAAACATTCCGGAAAGAGAGAAAATGTTGCAAATATTAAGCAAAAAAACAGATTTTTTCCACGTTTCAACTGAAATTGAAGAAATATTTAATAGATATATTTTAAAAACAAATTACTTATTAAATCAAAATTTACAATTTAAAATTCAGACTTTACGAATTAAACTTGTTGAAAAATGTTTGGAAAAACAAGTTAACATTTCAAAATTTCGCGGAAAACTTCTAGCATTAAATTCAAATTCAAAGCGACTTCGAATGATTGATGAAAACGAACTTTTTTCATCGCTTGAAATTCTTCCTGTTTTTTCTTCGTCGCTTCTTCCTTCCCTGCTCTCGCGCTATGGCTATTTGAATGTTGTTTAAGAGCGAAAAATTCTGTCAATAATAATCCCATGACACTTAAAGTTCGTCTTGGGATTTTTATTTTAGTTGTTGCGCTTCTTTGCGCCGTTTTTGTTTGCGGAAAGGAAAAAGAAACACTTGAAAAACTTGGCGCAAGCGAAATAACAGTTGTTGAGAACATTCAAACGCCAAACAGTTTTTGCTTTGAAACAGAACTTTCCCCAAGAGAAATCATTAAAACTCTTAACGCAAAACTACATAGCAAACAATTTTTAGAAAACGAAAATCTTGAAATCTACTATTGCTTTGTTGAAAACATTAACAATTTCATTGTTTGCAATAACAAAAAAGTTAATCTTCAAATTGCTTTTAACGGCGAAAAATCAATTGTTGGGTTCCCAATAATACAAACTGGATATTAAATTTTGGAGTTTATGTATAAATTGATAAATTGTGTCAACAATTGTTGCATGGAGGAACAAAAAAATATGGAAAACGAAATTAAACTTGACAAAAGAGGCGAAAAATTTACTAATTTTATGAAAAAATATGGCTACTATTTCATTGCCGCAGCATTGATTCTTGCAATAACTTTAACCGTTGTTTTAACTTCACTCAAAGGAAAAACAAAGCTTGATGTTGAAAACAAAGACCCAATTGAACCCGTTAATGCCTATGCTTTAACCTTCGACCTTCCTCTTGAAGATTGCTCGGTTTTAACAGCGCACGTAACAGATAAGTTTGTTTATAACGAAACTCTTGGCTGGTTTGCAACCCACCACGGCGTTGATTTAACAAGCGAAAAACTTGACGTTCTTGCAAGCGCGGAAGGAACAGTTACAAAAGTCTACACAAACGACCTTGAAGGAACAGTTGTTATCATTAAACACAACGACGTTTACACGGCAAAATATGGCTCGCTTGACACAAATGTTCTTGTTAAGGAAGGCGACACTGTTAAGCGTGGACAAAAAATTGGCGAAATAAGTTCAACTGCTAAAAACGAAACAAAAAGCGGAAAGCACCTTCATTTCCAACTCTTCCGCGACGAAGGAGAAGTTAACCCAGCCGACTATCTTAACCTTGAAACAAAATAGATTTTAAGCCATAATTTTTTCTAGCGAGAGAGGCAAAATTTGCCTCTTTTTTCTTTTCTAAAAATCAATTGTTTGTTATAATATAAAAAGATGGAAGAAAAACTTAAAAGCGCAAAAGAACTTTTTGAAAAAGTTGCAAATCCAGAAGAAAAACAAATTTGCGAGATTGCAATTGAACAAGTTAAAAAACTTCATCTTGGCGATGAATGCGTTCTTGCATGCTATTTATATTATCCATACATTAAAACCGCAATCTATGTTCCTCCTTCCGAAGCCGAACTTAAATCTTTCGACGAAACAAGGCGCAAAGAAGAAGACGAACGGAAAAAAGAAATTGACATTAAACGCACCGAATTTAAAAAGTCCATCGAACAAATATATGGCGAAGAAACTTTGGCATTCCTCCATGGGCTTAAAAAACTTATTGAAATTTCCTACACAAACGAACAAGAAGAAGCCGAGAACATTCGTCAAATGTTTTTCGCTCTTGCAAAAGATGTTCGCGTGATCCTAGTTAAAATTTGTTTTGTTTTGGCAGAAATTAAACTATACAGTTCTGCCTTTGCCGAAGAAAAAATTGAAACAAAAAACCTTAATGAAAAAGCGCTTAAAACTCAAAACGAACTTACTGCAACTGAAAAAGCAAAACAAATTTTAGATTTGTTTGCCCCTCTTGCAGCGCGTCTTGGGCTTTCCTCTGTTAAAAGCGAGCTTGAAGACATTGCCTTTGAAATGCTCCACCCACAAGAATTTATGGAAATTAAGCGCGAGGTTAACAAAAGATACCTAGCACGCGAAAAAACTGTTGAAGATTTGAAACATCAAATTAAAATTTTTATGCATGAACTTGGGCTTTCCGGCGAAATTATGGGAAGGAAAAAGCATATCTATAGCATAAGCAAAAAACTTAAAGAAAAAGGCGGCGACCTTGACAAAATTTACGACCTTGTTGCCGTTCGCGCAATTTTAAACACTGTTGCCGATTGCTATGCCCTTCTTGGAAAAATCAACGAGAATTTTATGCCTCTTCAAAATAGATTTAAGGATTACATTTCAATCCCAAAATCCAACGGCTATCAATCTCTCCACACAACAATTATGTTTGAAGGTGTTCCAGTTGAAATTCAAATTAGAACGCAAGAAATGCACCGTATGGCAGAATTTGGTGTTGCGGCGCACTGGATGTATAAAGAAAAACGCAACAAACAAGATTCACTTGACGAGCGTCTTGGCTGGGTTCGCGAAATTATGGAAAACGAAAAATATATGTCGAGCGAAGACCTTATCAATTCTCTTCGAGTTGACATTTATGACGGCGAAATTTTTGTTCAATCGCCAAAAGGAAAAGTTCTTCATATGCCAGAAAACTCAACCCCAATCGACTTTGCATATTTAATTCACTCCGAAGTTGGAAACCAATGTGTTGGCGCAAAAGTTAACGGAAAAATGCAACCTTTAACCAAACCCCTTTCAAACGGGGATATTGTTGAGATTATAACAAGCCCTAACTCACGCGGGCCATCGCGCGATTGGCTTAAAGTTATTAAAACTCAACAAGCCAAAAGCAAAATTCTTGCTTTCTTCAGAAAGGAAATGAAGGAAGAAAACATAAAAAACGGAAAAATAATGTTTGAGGCAGCAATTAAAAATCTTGGCTATTCTGTTTCAAAAGTGACCGAGAAAAAATATATTCAAGTTTTGCTTGATAAGTTTAATTTTTCCGAACTAGATGAACTTTTGGCAAGCGTTGGACACGGCGCATATTCCGCTAAAATGTTTGCAGGAAAATTAATTCAAATCTATCAAACAGACATAAAGAAACAACAAGAAAAACTCCAAACGCAGCACATTGAATCAATTGAATATAAGCCAAGCGACAACAAAATTGATGTTAAAGGCGTTAATAATTTAATGGTTAAATTTGCAAAATGCTGCTGTCCAATTGAAGGCGACGAAATTGTTGGATTCGTTTCCCAGGGCCGTGGAATTATTGTCCACAGAAAACAATGCCCTAATGTTTCTTTCTTTGATAAAGACAGATTGATTGATGTTGAATGGAAAAAATAAAAGCAAAAAATAATTTGCTTTTATTTTTTAATTATTTTAATTATTTAATAAATTAGAAATAAAAATAAATTAAATAAAAATAAATTAAAAAAATCAATTAAAAAATAAATTAAAAACACTAAAAAATAGTGTTTTTTTAAATTCTATTTAAATTTTTAACATATTTTTATGATTTTTTTGTTTTTGCACGGAAAATTAGTGCGAAGATAAATGCGAAAATAACTGCCGCCGCAATTCCCCCAGCGGTTGCCTCCAAGCCGCCCGTGAAAATTCCAATTATTCCTTTTGTTTTAACAGCACTTATTGCCCCCTTTGCAAGGCTTGCGCCAAATCCAACAATTGGGACGGAAATTCCTGCTCCTGCAATGCTATATATATAGTCATAAGCAGTTGTTGCCTCAAGCAAAACACCAAGAAGGACAAATGAAACAAGAATTCTTGAGGTTGTCATATTTGTTCGAATAACAAGAATCTGACCAATCATACAAACAAACCCGCCAACAAGAAAAACATAAAGATATCTCAAAAAAATTTCCATAACACTTAATCCTCCTCCGTGTTAAATTTTTCAACTTTAATTTTAACTTCTTTTGCAAACTCTTTTTTCTCTTCTTTTGTCACTGTTTTCTCTTTGAAAGGAGGTTCACTTTTAATAACAATGCCATGCGCAATTCCTGGAATCGACTCACCCTGTTGGCAAGAAGTTGTTGAAAGGAGCGCGCCAGTTGCAACATACAAAACTTTTTTAAGCTGACCCGTTTTAAGACGTTCAACAATGTATGAATTGAAAATTGATGCCGAGCAGCCGCAACCAGAGCCTCCCATTAAAACATTTTGGTCGTGATAAAACATCATTTGTCCGCAATCGCCATAGTTTGTTCCAAGTTTATATCCTTGATTTTCCATAAGGTCAAGCAAAATTTCAACGCCAAGTTTCCCAAGGTCGCCCGTGACAATTAAATCATAGTCTTCCGGCTTTGTTTTTGTGTCTTTAAAAACCGAAATCATTGTTTCCATTGCGGCAGGTGCCATTGCTGCGCCCATATTGTTAACGTCACAAATTCCAAAGTCCATAACTTTTCCAAAGGTTATGGAATCAATGTATGGACCTTCGCCTTCGCTTGAAAGAATTGTGCAACCCGAAGCCGTGCAGGTCCATTGCGCTGTTGGAGGACGCTGATTCCCAAGTTCAAGAGGAAAACGAAATTGGCGTTCGGCGGTTGAGAAATGGCTTGATGTTGCGCAGGCAACAGTGTTGAAATAACCCCCATCAATCATTGTTGCACCAATCCCAATTGAAAGCGCCATTGCCGAGCAGGCGGAGAAAATTCCAAGATAGCAAACATCGAACGCACGTGCCGCATAACTTGAGGTTATGATTTGGTTAAGCAAGTCGCCGCAAACAAGCATATCAACGTCTTTTGGGTTGATATGCGCCTTGTCTGTTGCTCCAAAAATTGCATGTTCAAGCATTTTTCTTTCCGCTTTCTCATAAGTTTTTTCACCAAAAAAATCGTCTTTCATAACATAGTCAAACATATTCCCAAAAGGGCCTTCACCTTCTTTCGGCCCAACAATTGAATAGTTCCCAATTATTCTTGGCTTTCTATTGAATTTAATTGTTTGAAATTTTCGTTCTTTTTGCATTGTTTTCTCCTTAAATAAACAAGTATATAAATCCAACAAGCGCGCTTGCTAAAACGCCAATAACAATAACCGGGCCGGCAATTGTGAACATCTTTACGCAAAGCCCAAAAATGATTCCTTCATTTTTAAAATCCATAGCAGGACTTGTTATCGAGTTTGAAAACCCTGTTATTGGAACAATTGAACCCGCGCCAGCATATGCTCCAATTCTGTCGTAAATTCCAATTCCTGTTAAAAGAGAAGCAATAAAAATTAAGATAATTGAAATCCAGCCCGAAACAGCCATTCCCGAAAGATCTGGCCAAATTGCGCGAATTCCATCGCCAATTCCTTGCCCAATCACACATATTAACCCGCCAACCCAAAAAGCATTAAAAAGTGTTGGCCAACTTCTTGTTTTTGGAATTTTTGAATTAACATATTCGTTATATTTTTTGTTTCTTTGTGCAAAATCCATATTTGAAATTTCTCCTTTTCAACCCGTATGTTGCGCAAAAAACGAAATTTTAACCGCAAAAAGCATATTTTTTCAAAAAAAATGCACAATAAAAGCATAAAAACATTCAAGGAGGAAACATGAAAAAGTTTTTATCAATTTCTTGCATTTGTCTTGTTATCATTTTAAGTTTTGGATTTGCAGGGTGCGCAACAGGGAACTCGAACGCATCGCTTTCCTACACTCTTGAATATAACATTAACAAATTAACAAACATTTTAAATAAAACCGAGGAAGCAAAAACTTCGGAACTTATCATTCCAGAAATCTATTCTCCAAACGAAAACATAACCTCTGGAATTACTCCTCTCAAACAGGGAGATTTAACAACTCTTCCAAGCATCGACCAACAAATTGTTTCAACCGACGAAATTAAAGACGACCAATCTAAAATTATGCCAAGAACATCTCTTTCTTCTTCAAGAATTGGAACATATAATCCACGCAGACTAACTAATGTTAACTATACCAATTCGGGCTACAACTCCTATCTTGGAAAGGTTGAAGACTTGTATGTTATGGTTAACGATGCTGTATGCGTAAACGACTCAATTTGCAATTGCAAAAACAACATTTTAGCATATTGCGAGTTTTTGGCAGAAGTTGCAAAACAACTTAAAGACAACAAAATTGAACTTTCAAAAGAGCAAACAGAATCTTGCAACAGTCTTTTAAAAGAACTTTCAAAAGCAACAAACAAACTTACCGACACAAGAAATGAAGTTTCAAACAGTTGCAAAGGGCTTTCGCAAAAAAAATCCTTTTCAAACGGAATCGACACAATAAGTTCAAAATATGTAACGCTTGTTAATTGCCTTGACAATCGCTTAACAAACTATCAAAACATTCTTGCTCTTCTTACTCAACTTCAATGCGTTTTAAACGGAAATTGCCAAACAGATTCCACCACATCAAACGATGTTTTAAATAACTTAAAAAATTTGGAAAATCTTAATGATTTATTAAATGGCAATAACACAAACTCAAACAATTCAAACAACTCAAACGATAAATGTTTCACCGATGAAAGCGGAAGGACCTATTGCCTTGATAACGACGGAAACTTATACACTCGCGACGAAAAAGGAAATCGAATTTACCTTAAAAACTGTCCTAATGGAACTTGCAACGGAAACTCAACTGTTAACAACGGAAATGGAACTTGCAACGGCAATACAGTTATAAACGACGGAAACGTTGTTTGTCCAAACGCAAATTCAACAACAAATTCAACAAAAACGATTTCATCAAAAAATAAAGTAAACCCAGAAAAAATTGCTGATTACAACATAAATGACGAGGAAAAAACCGAAAAATCCGAACGAAAATCTAACATTGACACTTTTAAAGACAAAACAGTAACTCCAAACGTTATTAAAAAAGAAAATAAAAAACACGATAACACAAAACAAAACACAACAGAAAATAATACAAATCAAAATAATCAAAACAACCAAGAAATTCCAATTGCGCCAACTCCAACTCAACTTCCAAACAACTCCAACACCTATGGCTATGGAAACGGAGTTTATGGTTCGCCAATTAACGGAACATACGGGAACGGAACATATGGCGGAGTATATGGAAACGGGTTTGGCGGAGTTTATGGCGGCGGATATAACGGGATGCACAACTATGAAAATGGAATAACAAATCCATATCGCAACACCGACACCTACAAATTTCCACCTCAATCATCAACTCAATTCCCTTCGTCTTATGCCCCAGGTGCAAGACTTAAAACCGAAGCGTTTCAAGACGTTTCAATGGAAAAGCCACTTCCACAAGAAAAAAGACAAGATTTCAAGGCCTTTGGAGTTGCCGAACCAAATGTAAATCTTGAAAAAGAGGACGAAATAAAAACATTAGAAGAAACAAACGAAAGCGAGCTTTCAAGCAAAGAGCCTACAGAACAAAGAGGGGAAAAGATTTTCGACCGCCTTGTTTAAAAATAAACCGCTAGAATCTCTGGCGGCTTTTTATTTAATATAGTTTTTACTTATTTTAACATCAAAAAAACTTGGGTTAGTTCCCAAGTTTGTTTTGGCGCCTCCTGTAAGATTCGAACCCTTGCGCAACCTATAAGAAACGGCTTTGCGGGCTTTCGTGTTTCTTGCCGGTCGCAAGTTCTCTTTTCTATATTCATTTTTTAACATCAAAAAAACTTGGGTTAGTTCCCAAGTTTGTTTTGGCGCCTCCTGTAAGATTCGAAC
>UQVQ01000004.1 GCA_900544595.1 uncultured Bacillota bacterium
AGTTACAGTCCAGTAAGCCGCCTTCGCCTCTGGTGTTCTTCCTAATATCTACGCATTTAACCGCTACACTAGGAATTCCGCTTACCCCTCCTGCACTCAAGCAATCCAGTATGAAATGACATTCCGGAGTTGAGCCCCGGGCTTTCACATTTCACTTAAATCGCCACCTACGCTCCCTTTACGCCCAGTTATTCCGGACAACGCTTGCTCCCTACGTATTACCGCGGCTGCTGGCACGTAGTTTGCCGGAGCTTTCTCCTGTGGTACCGTCATTTGTTTCTTTCCACAGATCAGAAGTTTACAATCCGAGAACCTTCATCCTTCACGCGGCGTTGCTGGGTCAGAGTTTCCTCCATTGCCCAATATTCCTAACTGCTGCCTCCCGTAGGAGTCTGGACCGTATCTCAGTTCCAGTGTGGCCGGTCATCCTCTCAGATCGGCTAATCATCGTTGCCTTGGTGGGCCGTTACCCTCACCAACAAGCTAATGATACGCAAGCCCCTCTATCACCAGATTTAACTCCTTTCACCTCTAACCGATGCCGGTCTGTGGTCATATGCGGTATTAGCACCTATTTCTAAGTGTTATTCCCCTGTGATAGGCAGGTTGCTCACGTGTTACTCACCCGTCCGCCACTAAGTTTAATCGTAGCAAGCTACTCATAAACTCCGTTCGACTTGCATGTTTTAAGCACGCCGCCAGCGTTCGTCCTGAGCCAGGATCAAACTCTAACGTTTTTTGTATATAAACTTCGAATGAAGTAAATATCGTTAGTTTGACGTGACTCAAAAACTATTTTGACTTTTTTATACTTTGCGTAAATAAGAATAAGTATTAATGAATTGACAAGGTAAAATAAAAACCTTTTTATGTGTTTACACATCTACCTTTTCTTTCCAAATATTCAGTTTTCAAGGTTCGTTTCCCTTCTAAAAATAAAGGGAGTTTTGCTACGTTTAATGGGGTCTCCATCAGCGTAGCGAGGTAAATATACCACATTAAAAAAGCATTGTCAACAGATTTTTGCAAATTTTTTCAAAAATTTTAAAATTTTTTTTGAAAAAGGTGTTTTTGCTCAAAACCCGCGAAAAATAGGGCTTTTCGGCATATAAAAGGTTTTAACAAACTCTGAAAGAACAAAAAAATCGCAAACTATTTGCGATTCATTGAAAAAATTTCTTTAATAAAATTTTGTTGTTTAAGAAGTTCTTCGCCTTCATATTTGTTCCGTTCAACTGTTGTCATTTCGCTCATATATTTACCTGTTTCGGGGTCGAACGCAATGCTGTCGAGAGGAATTCCTTTTTTAATTATTTCGTTTGGAGTTGAAACAAAAAGGCGTTGAGGCTTAAACTCTCGAACAAACTCCTTTCCGCTTTCGTCGATTATTGCAAGGGCAACATTGAAATGCCCCGTGCTTTGACCTCCAACCTCTTTTATCTTTTCAACATAAACATTAAGAAGTTCTTCGTCTGTTAACTCTTTGCCGTGGTTTCTCCTAACAAAAACTCCCGGTTGGTCTTCAGGTTTAAGCTTGTCAATTATAAGCCCGCTGTCGTTGGCAACAACTGGCATACCAGTTAATTTATGATACTCTCTCGCTTTAATTAGCGCATTTTCCGCTTCAGTTTTCCCTGTTTCTTCAACATCAACAGAAATGTTAAAGTCTTTTAGAGAACAAAAGTCAAGCCCAAGTTCACGAAAGGCCTGACTGTATATATCAATTTTTCCTTGATTTGTTGTTGCAATTAAAACTTTCATCTTTTGAATTCCTTAAAACTTATTCTCCAACCCAAGCAAGTCCAATTGAAGGGCCAACGTGCGCACCAACAACAGGTGAAACCGTTCCTTCCTTAATTTCTCGACCTTTAAAATGTTCAAGGACTTTTTGTTTAAAATCGCCAAAGTAGGAAGGGTGCCCTGCTTTAATTACGAAAAGTTGGCGAATTTTTTCTGGAACTTGTTTAATCATGTCGGAAATTGCCTTCGACAACCCAATTGATTTTTTATCGGATAGAACACCTTCTTTGAAAAGGACAATTGGTTTAATTTTTAAAAGCGAGGCAACAACCGCTTTTAGTGTTCCAATTCTTCCGTTCTTTTTAAGGTTATCGAAACTTTCTGGAATAAATGTTATTGCACTGTTTTTTCTATACTTTGAAAGCGCAGTTATAATTTGTTTAACATTTTTCCCGTTCTTTATCATATCAACACTTTCATAAACGTAACCAATTGAGGTTTGTCCAATGGATTGCGTGTCAAAAACTGTAACCTTGCTTGGGTCTTTGCATTGCTCTTTTGCAAGGCACGCGCAGTTATATGTTCCGCTTAATGTTTGAGAAAGAGTTAAAACAAGGGCTTCATTGCCTTGGTCGATTATCTCGTTAAAAATGTTTATGAAGCTCTCAAGAGAAGGCTGACTTGTTTTTGGGATTTCTTTTGTTTTTTCCATCTTCTCATAAATTTCATCATATAAGGCATCGTTTTCAACATATTCTCTGTCATTAAATAAAATTCGAAGCGGGTTAACATAAATTCCGTTTTCTTTGATATATTTCTCGCTTGGACAGCAAGTTGAATCAACAACAATTTTAATCATCTTATTTCCCTTTTATATCTAGTCTATGCTGGCAAAATTAAAACTATTTCGTCATTCTAAGCGCAATTTGATATTTTGAATCGGAAATTGGCATAATTTCCTTGCAATACTTTTCAAGCCTGTCGATGAAGATTAAGAAGTCTTTTGCAGTTGCTTCCGACGACGCACGCTCAATTTTAAGCATGTCTAATTCTGCTTTTCTTTTTGTGAAATTGTTTTTAAATTTAACTTCCTCGAAAGTCATAACCCCTTTAAACCCTGTTCCGCTTAAAACTTTAAACGCATCAACTTTTGTTCGTATTTCAACCTTTGGAACAACAACTTTTAAAATGTTTTCAAAGTCGATGCTAAATTTCGTTGTGAAAAACGATGTTATTCCGTTTATAAGGAACAGCATATGGTCTTGAACCCCATCTCTAAGCCCAATAGGGTGGACAAATATTTTCTTTTCTTTGGAAAGATTTTTTTCAAATAAGTAGTCCTCTCTCTCAACCTTAAAATAAGCCTTGTTTCCCTCAACAACTTTTGAAAGCAAAATTCCCGCGCTTGCAAGAAGGTTGTTTGGAGAATCATAGTAAACCTCTTCAACCATATATCTTCCTTCGCCAATAAAGTTATACATTGGCATTTCGGTTTCAAGGCGCAAAATATTTTTATAACTGCTCTTTGCAAAAACGGTGTAGGTTCGAACCCCTTCGGATCTTACAATTTCAAATTTTCCCATTTCTTTTTCCCTTTTTAGTTTTTAGTTAGGAATTATCTCTATATATAATATAGAACAAAAATAAACTTTTAACAAACTTTTTTAACTTAAAATATTTTTATTTCCTTAGCAAAATTTTTCCGCCTTAAACAAAAAAAACAAGATGTTATTGTTCCGCCTCATTAGCAGCAATTTCTCTTAACAAAAAAGAAAAAGCTCAAACGAGCTTTTAGTCTTCAAGTTCCAAAACATAATAGCCAATGTCATAATTGCAAAGCGGACAAGTTTTTTCGGGCTGTTTGGACGTTTCTTCAAATCCACATTTTGAACATTTCCATTTTTTTGCCGTTTGACTTTTATAAAGTTTGTTTTTCTTTAGTTTGTCGTAAATTTCAGTTAGCTGCTTGCTGTGACAATCCTCAACTGTTGCAATTCTTAAAAACTGGTCGGCAACGTCGTCATATCCCTCGTCACGAGCAATTCTTGCAAAAGCGGGATAGATGCTTTCAAACTGAGAATGCTCGGCAATTGATGCAAGTTTAAGCCCTGGGTCAAGCTCATATGGCGAAATTGGAAAACCCGCCTCAATTGCAATGTTTTTTTCGTTTTTTCCATATTTCAAAATGAAATCATAAAAAACTTTTGCATGGCTCATTTCATTTTTCGCAAGTGTTTTCATAAGCCCCATAATATAATTTAATTTATCAGTTTTTGCTTGTTGCGCAAGAAATTGATATCTTGCTCCGTCTTGGCATTCCCCAATGAACGCTCTTTCCAAATTTTTTCTCGTTTGTGATTTTTCAAAGTCAACCATATTTTCCCTCCAATACAAAACACATTATTAACCTTATAAAAAATTTTAAACCATTTTCCTTATTCTCTTTGTTTTTCAAATTAAAATGTGCTATAAATATTTTCGGAGAAAAATATGGATAAATTTGTTTTGTCAACCGACACCTGCTGCGACGAACTTAAATCAACTCTTAAAAGAGACCGAATTGAATACATACCAATGTGCTACATTTCCGACGGAGAAATTTATGAAGACAACTTTAACTCCGCCGAAGAATATAAATATTTTTATGACGAAATGAAAAAGGGGAAGATTTTTTCAACAACTGGGCTCAACCCATTTCAACTTAAAGAATATTTCCAAGAAATTATAAGCCGAACCAATTTAGATGTTGTTCACATTTCGCTTTCCTCTGGACTGAGCGGAACGTGCTCGCTTGCAATACAAGTTGCAAACGAAATTAACGAAACTTCGGAAAAGAAAGTTTATGTTGTCGACAGCCTTTCAGCAACCCAAGGGCAAAACGCAATTCTTTGCCACGCTACGCTTTTAAGAAACGAAGGCAAAACAGCAGAGGAAGCAATTGAAGCTTTGCAAAACACAATTAAAAACCTTGATGTTTCGTTTTTCCTTGGCGACCTTGAAGCCCTTAAACGCGGAGGGAGAATTGGCGGCGCGCAAGCAATGATTGCAAAAGTTATGCAACTTCGCCCTGTTTTGAAATTCGACGAGGAAGGAAAACTTCAAGTTATTGAAAAAGCAATGGGCTCGAAACGTGCAATTCATTCACTTTTAGACAGACTTAAAAACTATAACCCTTCTTCCCCAATTCCAATTTATCTTGCATATTCTGGTGATGTTGAAAATGCGCTTGAACTTCGAAAACTTATTGAAACAAAATATGGAATCATGAACACAATTCTTGGCCCTGTTGGTCCTGTTATTTGTTCCCACACCGGCCCTTCATTAACCGGGTTAATCTTTGTTAAGAAATAATAAAAACGCCTTTAAACAAGGCGTTTTTTATAATTTAACTTACAATGTCAACATCTTCGTTTTTCAAAAAATCTGGAATTTCTTCTTTATCTGGGATTTTAAAGTTTGCATTTTCCATAGCTTTTTTAATTTTGCTGTCAATTTCCTCAATGCTAAGTTCTTCGCGTTTCATATCGCGTCTTTCAAATGTTTCTTCAACTTCCTTAATTTCATAGTTGTTGAAAAGTTCGGTTGAAGTTTCATTTTCGGCATAAAGTGTTTTAATTCTTTCCATTAGGGCTTCGCTGTCTGGAAGGTCGGCAATGTCTGTTAGTCCAAATCTCTTTAAAAATTCTTCTGTTGTTCCAAAGAGAAGAGGTTTCCCAACAGCATCTTTTCTTCCAACAACTTCAATTAAATTATGGTCGAGAAGAGTTTGGACTGTATAGTCGCTGTTAACTCCGCGAACATCTTCAATTTCAAGTCTTGTCACGGGCTGCTTGTATGCAATTATTGCAAGAGTTTCAAGAGTTGCCTTTGTTAGCGCACGCTCGCGAATTGGATTTAAAACTGTTGAAATATATTCGGCGTAGTCTGGGTTCGAACAAAGTTGAACTTTTGTGTTATATCGAATTAAATGAACCCCGCTTTCTTTGCTTAATCTTTCTTCAAGTTTATCAACCGCTTTTTTAACGCGTTTTAAATCAACTTCCAATTTTTCGGCAATATAGTTCGTGTCAACACCTTCGCCAGCAACAAACAAAATTCCATAAATAATATCTTCCAAATCTTTTTCAATAAATAAGTCGCTCATTGGTTTATTCCTTTTCTGTTTTATTTTCCGCCGCCAAAGTATCTTCTTCTGCTGCATTTTGTTGATATTTTGTTATTTCAATTTCCTCAAATGTTCCGTGCTGAGAAATTGAGATTGTTTGAAGTTTAAGAAGCTCCAAAATTGCAAGAAAAACGTTGATTATTTCGCTTTTTGTTATGTCTTTATCCAAAAGTTCTTTAAACTTAACTTTATCTTTAACCATAACAGCATCTTTAATTGCTGCAATTTTTTCCGCAATCGTGAACCTATCTTTAACAATGTTTTTAGGCTCGTCGGTTTTTGTTTCAACTTGGGTTTTATGCATAAAGTGCATGAAAGCATCAAGAAGATTATCCAAAACCATATCTTTTAAAATGATTTTATACTTGTTAGCGCTTGGTTCTGGTTCTTTATAAAGTTTGTTAACATCTTCAAGGGTTCTAAGTTTTTCGCTTGCCTCTTTAAAGATTTTATACTCTTCAATTTGTCGAAGAAGTTTTGTTTCTGGGTCTTCTTCGTCTGGAATTGCCTCATCAAGACGAGGAAGAAGTTTCTTGCTTTTAATTTCCAAAAGCGTTGCCGCCATTTCAATAAACTCGCTTGCCTTTTCCAAATCAACGCTGTCGATATCGTCGAGATATTGCAAATATTGCTCTGTTATTTCCGAAAGGCGAACCTCGGTTATGTCCATTTTTGCTTCTTTAATTAGGTGCAGCAACAAATCAAGCGGGCCTTCAAAAACGTCCAACTTAACGCGATATGTTTCCCCGTCGGGAATTTCTGTTTGAATTGCAATTTCTTCTTCCATTCTAAAAAATTAACCCCCAAAACATTAGGAATAACTTTAAAACTCCGTTTGCAACAAAGTCGAAAGCAAACCCAAATGCGCCAGTGACAACAAGAACAATGAGGATTATTCCTCCATATTTTATCATAAAATTTGAAAACTTGTTATCATATTTTAAAAATGTGTTAATAAAATTAAACCCGTCAAGAGGATAGATTGGCAAGAGATTAAAAATTGCAAGCGAAATGTTAATTAAAATTAAAAACATTGTTAAATAATACAAAAACAATTTCCCGGCATTTGTTGACGAAGCAAACCCCGCGCAAAGTTTAAAAAAGGGAACGGCAAAGAACGCCAAAATTAAGTTCGTTATTATTCCCGCAAGCGAAACAGGAGCCATACTCTTTTTATAGTTTCGAAAATTAAGAGGGTTAATTGGAACAGGCTTTGCCCAGCCAAACCCAACAAACAAGAACGACAAACTTCCCCAAAGGTCGAGATGTTTAAACGGATTAAGCGACAGTCTTCCTTGCTCTTTTGCAGTTTTATCGCCGCACCAATAGGCAACAAGCCCGTGGGCAAGTTCGTGCATCATAAGGGCAAAAACAATTGCCAAAACGTATGCTAGCGCAAGCATTAGCATTTCAATTCCCGGTAAATTATATTGAGTTAAATAAAATAGCATAACCACATTATATAATAAAAGGATTTATTTTGCAATAAATCCATAAAAGTTTTTGGTTAAACTGTTTTTTGTGTTATTTTTCGGCAAAGTTTGTTGCGTTTGCTTGAGAAGAAGGCTTAACTTGATTGGTGAAAAAAGAATCATTTGCAACCATATCTCTTGTTGACGTATAAACAGGTTGAACAATAATTTTGTTCCCTTCTTTAACCCCATATTTGCCGTTAACTTTAAAAACTTTCATACATCCCTCTTTTTTATAATCATAAGACAAAATCGTCCTGTTGTCAATAGAAAAAATATGTCGAAAGAGTGTTGATTATTTGTTTTTCCTAAGCGAGTTTAAAATTCCTTCAAATTTTTCTGGAAGCGGAATTTCAAATTCCATTTTTTCATTTGTTCGAGGATGGACAAACGAAATTTTATAGGCGCACAAAAATTGACCAAAAAGACCAAACCTCTTTGCGCCGCCATAGGTTTCATCGCCAACAAGAGGGTGATTAAGATATTTGCAATGAACGCGAATTTGATGTGTCCTCCCCGTTTTAAGCGAAAACTCAATAAGAGAAAAATTTTTGAAATATTCAACCGTTTTATATTCCGTTATTGCAACTCTCGCGCCTGGAACGTTTTCTCCAATTCCATATGCCGCCATTTTCTTTCGATCTTTTCGATCTCTTGCAATAAGGGTTTCAACAGTTCCTTCTTGCTCTTTGAACGCCCCTTCAATAAGTCCAAGATAGTTCCTTCTGCAAGTTTTGTTTGCAATTTGCCTTGCAAGTTCGTTATGCGCAAAATCGTTTTTTGCAACAATCAAAAGTCCGCAAGTGTTTTTATCTATGCGGTGAACAATTCCTGGGCGGAGTTCGCCGTTAATTCCGCTTAAATCTTTAATTTCCTTAACAAGCCCGTTAACAAGAGTTCCGTCTTTGCATGAAGTGCATGGATGAACAACAACTCCTTGCGGTTTGTTAACAACAGCAACATCGGCATCTTGATACACAATTTCAAAATCGACATCTTGTCCAACCGTTTCAATTGGTTTTGGCTCTTGGATTTCAAAAAAAACAACATCGAACAAGCGAAGAGCCTCGCCTGCTTTAAAAATTTTTTTCTCGCCGCGAAGAACATAAACTTCTTGTTTCTTCATTGCGTTTTGAATGAAAGAGCGCGAAAAAGAAGGAAACTTTTCAAGAAGAAAAGCATCGGCGCGTTTTCCTTTGTCGCTTTCCAAAACCTCAAATTCCACTTTATTTTTGTTCCTTTTTCTTTTTTGATTCTTTAATAACTTCAATTAAATAATACACAACAAGACAAATAACCCCAACTGTTAAAAAACAATCGGCAGTGTTAAAAATTGGAAAATTCATAAATTCAAGTTTAATGAAATCCCGAACATAGCCTAAAAAAATTCGGTCAATTAAGTTTCCAACTGCTCCGCCAACAATAAGCCCAAGCGAAACATAGAACAAAGCGTTTTTTGTTTTCGATGCAAAAACATAAACTCCAAGCAAAGCAATAATAATAACGGAAATTATAATAAGCGCAACTGTGCTTCCCGAAAATATACTCCACGCCGCACCTGTGTTTTGTGTGTAGAGAAATTTAAAAAAGCCAGGAATTGCATCTTTGTCGATTCCAACAGTGAACTTTTTGGCAATTAAATCAAAAATTATGCACGCAATTAAAACAAGCGAGCAAATTAAAAGATTTATAACTTTTCTTCTTTCAAACTTCATAATTTTAATGTTTTAATAAATATATTGATTCCCCTGTTTTTTTAACCTGACCGCCAAGGGCAAACGCTGCGCCAGAGAAAAAGTCGAGCGCATGAGCGCGGTCTTCATCTCCAAACTTGGAAAGGTCAATTGTTGCGTTTTCTCCTTTTGCAAAATATCGAACTATATCCTCAATTTCGCTTTGCGATTCTGGCAAATATGCATTTTGAGAGTTTAGTTCTGTTTTAATTTCCTTAAGATTAAACTTTGCAGAAGGAAGTTCTTGCTTTTTCTCTTTTTTCTTTTCTGTTTCTTCTTTTTGCTTAATCTCTTGTTTTTCTTCCTTTTCATCTTCGTCCTCAAAACCAATTGCTTTCAAGAACTTATCAAAAAATTTCATATGTATTCTCCAAAATTTATAATACTCAACTTTAATTTTAATGTCAAATTAAAATTTGCCAAAAATTGTTGACAACGCGCTTTTTATGTGTTATATATATTCTCGCAAATTAAATATTCCTTTGTCCGAAGACAGCAAGTGGGGTTTCCCGTAAACGAAAGTGCTTGCCGAGGTGAAGTTAAGAAGAATCCTTTCCTCTTGTGCTTTCGCTTTGGGCATGAGAGGTTTTATTTTGTTTGTTCACACAAAATTTAATTAAAAGGAGAAATAAACAAAGTGAGTGCTAATTTAGAAGCTAAAAAAGAACTTGTTAGCGAAATTAAAGACAAACTTTCAAAAGCAAAATCCGTTGTTTTTGTTGACTATCGCGGAATGACCGTTGAAGAAGACACAGCAATGAGAAGCGCTTTTAGAAAAAACAATGCTGACTATAAAGTTTACAAAAACCGCCTTGTTCTTCGCGCACTTAACGAACTTGGAATAACTGGTCTTGACGAACAACTCCAAGGAACAAGCGCTCTTGCTTTTGGCTATGGCGACGAAGTTTCTGCAGCAAAAATTTGTGCAGACACAAATGCTAAAACCCAAAAACTTGAAATTAAATGCGGTCTTTTAGACGGTCAGTTTATGTCATCCGATGAAGTTAAAGCTCTTGCTAAAATTCCATCAAGAGAAGAACTTATTGGAAAACTTTTGTTCATTTTCCAAAACCCAATGCGTTCTTTGGCTGTTGCAGTTAATGAAATTGCAAAGAAAAACGCGTAAGACGGTTTAAGGAAAAAATAAAAAAAATAAATAATTAGGAGAAATCAAAATGGCAGATTTAAATAAATTTATTGAAGAAATCAAAACATTAACAGTTGTTGAACTTAACGACCTTGTTAAAAAATTAGAAGAAGAATTTGGCGTTAGCGCTGCTGCAACATTTGCAGTTGCTGGCGCAGCTCCAGCTGCAGGAGCAGCTGCTGCTGAAGAAAAAACAGAATTCAATGTTTGCCTTAAAGAAGCAGGAGCAAACAAAATTGCAGTTATTAAAGTTGCAAGAGAAATAACAGGCCTTGGCCTTTCCGAAGCAAAAGCTTTGGTTGACAACGCTCCATCAGTTCTTAAAGAAAATGTTCCAACTGCAGAAGCAAAAGAAATGGAAGCAAAACTTAAAGAAGCTGGCGCAACAGTTGAATTAAAGTAATTTAGTTAAGAGTTTTTATAATTTTGTGTGAGAAAAACCCGCGAAAAAATCGCGGGTTTTATTTTTTAAATTTAATAAAAAATCTCTCATCTTGAGAGATTTTACTATGCCGTTTCTTCCTTTTTTTCGCAATAAACAACTTCTGGCTTTGCTTTGTTTTCAATAACGTCTTTTGTTATGATGATTTTCTTAACATTATTTCCTGGGGCAAAGAACATAATATCTTGCATTGCCTCTTCAATTATTGCACGAAGTCCGCGCGCGCCTGTTTTAAGTTCTTTTGCCTTTTTTGCAACTGCTTTTGTTGCCTCTGGAGTTATGCAAAGCTCAATGTTATCCATATTGAAAAGTTTAACATATTGTTTAACGAGCGCATTTTTTGGCTCTGTTAAGATTTTAACAAACGCTTCTTCGTCGAGGTCGTCCAAACTAACAAAAACAGGAAGACGCCCAACAAGTTCTGGAATAAGCCCAAACTTAATTAAGTCGCCAGGTTGAACTTGTTTGAGAATGTTAATCTTTTCTTTTTCAACTTTTGTTTTAATATCGGCGTTAAATCCAAGACTTGAACTGTTAAGTCTTCCCTCAACAATTTTATCAAGTCCAACAAATGCGCCGCCACAAATAAACAAAATGTTTGTTGTGTCAATTTGAATCATTTCTTGCTGTGGGTGTTTGCGCCCGCCTTGAGGAGGAACGGAAGCAACAGTTGATTCAACAATTTTTAAAAGTGCTTGTTGAACGCCTTCGCCTGAAACATCGCGTGTTATTGAAACATTTTGACTTTTCTTTGCAAGTTTATCAATTTCATCAACATAAATTATTCCGCGTTCTGCTTGAGAAATGTCATAGTTTGCGTTTTGAATTAGTTTAAGCAAGATGTTTTCAACATCATCTCCAACATATCCCGCTTCGGTTAATGTTGTTGCATCACACGAAGCAAAAGGGACATTTAATATCCTTGCAAGCGTTTTTGCAAGAAGAGTTTTTCCGCAACCTGTTGGGCCAACCATTAAAATGTTGCTTTTTTCAAGTTCAATTTCGTCTGGTTTCCCCATATGATCGTGTGCGTGAATAACATTATAGTTAATTCGTTTATAGTGGTTATAAACAGCAACTGCCAAAGCTTTTTTTGCTTCATCTTGCCCAATTATATATTCATCAAGTTTTTCCTTGATTTCTTGAGGAGCAAGAAGCTTAAGTTCTTTGTCAACTTTTTTTGTTTTGCCGCCAATAAGATCTTTGCAAAGAGCAACACATTCTTCGCAAATAAAACTGTTGCCTTCCGGATTCCCAATTAAGCGCCTTGAAGGGCTTTCTGGCTTATCGCAAAAAGAACATTTATAAATTTTGTTTTCCATATCATCCATATTATATCGCCAAAAAAATTTTTTAACCCTGTTTAGTCTTTCTTTTGTCTTTTTTCAATAACTTTGTCAATTAAGCCATATTCTTTTGATTCAAGCGCGCTCATATAGTAATCGCGGTCGGTGTCTTTTTCAACCTGCGAAAGAGGTTTCCCAGTTTGTTCGGAAAGAATGTTATTGATTTTAGATTTTATTTTTTGAATTTGTTTTGCTTGAATTTCAATGTCGCTTGCTTGACCTTGCGCCCCGCCAAGAGGTTGGTGGATCATAATTTCGGCATTTGGAAGAGCAAAACGTTTTCCTTTCGTCCCGCTTGAAAGAAGGAACGCGCCCATTGAAGCCGCAAGTCCAATACAAACTGTTGAAACATCGCAGCGAATATAGTTCATTGTGTCGTAGATTGCCATTCCAGCCGAAACACTTCCGCCTGGGCTGTTAATATATAAGCAAATATCTTTATCTGGGTTTTTGCCTTCCAAATAGATAAGTTGCGCAACAACGTTGTTTGCAACTGCATCGTTAATTTCCCCTGTTAAGAAAATTATTCGGTCTTCCAAAAGCCTTGAATAGATGTCATAGGAGCGCTCGCCGTTTGCGGTTTGGTCAACAACCATTGGAATTAACATTTTTCACCTCTATATTATTTTGTTCCCAAAATTTAAATTATATTGTTGTTTGTTTTTAAGAAATCTAAGAGTTTTTTCATTAAAATGTCGTTTTGATAGTATGCAATCGTTCTGTTATCCAAAGATTTCTTATAGTCTTCAACAGATTTCTTATATTTTTCAGCTGTTTCTTCCAAAACTTTGTCAAGTTCTGCTTCGGTAACAACCATATTTTCTTTCTTAACAAGCGCTTCCAAAACAAGACGAGTTTTAACAGTTTCTTTTGCTTGCTCTGCTCTTTCTTTTCTTAAATCTTCAACATTAGAGCCAACATATTCTAAGTATTCTTCAAGTTTAATTCCTTGATAGGAAAGACGCATTTCAAGGTCTTTCATAAAAATGTCAAGTTGTCTTTCAACCAAAATTTCAGGAATTTCAACTTCGCTTCCTTTAACAACTTGGTCGATTAAATCGTTTTCAACTTTTCTTTCCTTATCTCTTTCAAGTTTTTCTTTAAGACGTTTTTCAATGTCTTTTTTATAATCTTCAAGATTTTCGAATTCACTAACATTTGCAGCAAATTCGTCGTTGATTTCTGGAATTTCTTTCTTTTCAAGTTTTTGGACTGTAACTTTGAAAACTGCAGGTTTTCCTGCTAATGATTTTTCGTGGTAGTTTTCTGGGAATGTTACATTAACATCTTTCTCGTCGCCAACTTTCATTCCAACAATTTGGTCTTCAAAAGTGTCGATAAAACTGTGGGAGCCAAGTTCAAGGCGATATCCTTGCGCGCTTCCACCGTCAAAAATTTGTCCGTCAACGCTTCCAACAAAATCGATTGTTGCAAAATCTCCAAGTTTTGCTTCGTCGTTTGATTCAACAAATCTTGCTTGACGTTCGGCAACCTTTTTAAGTTCTTCTTCAACTTCACTTTTCTTAACTTTTTCTTTTCCTCTTTCAACTGTAAGTCCTGTGTATGCTCCAAGTTTAACTTCTGGCATAAGTGGCGCAGTTGCAACCATAACAATTCCTTCTTTCTCAAACTTTTCAATTTTAACATCTGGTTGTGAAAGTGGTTCAATGTCTAAATTTGCATCGAGGAATGCGTTATATTCATCAGCAAAAGCAATTTCCAGCGCATAATCGAAGAAAACTCCTTCGCCATATTGTTTTTCAATAACTTTTCTTGGTGCTTTTCCTTTTCTAAATCCTTGAACGGAATATTTTCCTTTTGTTTCTTCATAGGATTTTTCAACACTTTCTTCCCATTTTTCTTGGGAAATTTTGATCTCAACTTCCAACTTATTGTTTTCTTTTGATCTAATCTTGTAACTCATAATTTTCTCCTTAAATATATATTACGCGCCAATTATAGCACACTTGCAAAGGCAAATCAAACATTATTTACGAAATTTTATAGATCTTCCCTGGCATTGTTGAAGCAACATCAATGTTAAAGTTTTCTCCAACATAAGTTCCCTCTCTTTCCAAAATTGATTTAATTGTTTCGTAGGCAAGAGTTGGATTATTGTTCTCCTTTGAAAGGTGGGAAAGAACAACGCGGCGCGTTCCTTTTCTTGCTAGTTTTAAAATTGCATTTGCGCTTGCAACATTTGAAAGATGCCCCCTTGACGAAAGAATTCGCCGTTTAAGGCTTGCGCTGTAGTTAATGTTGTTTTGAAGCATTTTAACATCGTGGTTGGCTTCCAAGAAAACAAGCTCGCTTCCATATATGTTTTCTAAAATTGAATCGGAAATTGCGCCAAGGTCGGTGCAAATTGAAACGTGCCTCTTTTCATTTTCAATGTTAAATCCAACGCAGCAAGCGCTGTCGTGGGGAACTTTGAAAGCGGAAATTGTTAAATCGCCAATTTCAAAAGGCGCGCAGGTGAATGAACGCTTTTGCCCTTGCGAAACTTTTTTAAGTTTACTTGAAAGCGCGCCCCATTCATCTTCGTGCGCATAAACTCTTGTTCCAAACTTTGTTGCAAAAACATCAATTCCTTTAATGTGGTCGCTATGCTCATGTGTGACCAAAATTCCCG
Organism: uncultured Bacillota bacterium; assembly: GCA_900544595.1. Classification (GTDB taxonomy): domain Bacteria; phylum Bacillota; class Clostridia; order Christensenellales; family UBA1242; genus UMGS687. The sequence goes on from UQVQ01000004.1 coordinate 14,678, forward strand.
CAATTTCCGAGCCTCTAACTCCAAGCAGCGAAAGCCTAAGCTCAATTTCCTTGCACGACAAACCAGCATCAACAAGAATTTTCGTTGTTGAGCTTTCAATGTATGTTAAATTACCATCGCTTCCCGATGAAAGGTTAATAACTCTCACGGGGTTTATTTTAACATTTTGCAAAATGTTTTGCAACATTAAAAGCCAAATTTAGTTTTTCTTTGGCTGTTTTTTATAGTGCACATCAAACTCTTTTGTTTTTTCATCATAAAATGCAACAAGAATGTTTTTAAGTTCTTTTTTGTTTTTTATTTTAAGGCTTTGAAAAAGCCAATCATTGTTTTTCCCTAAAATCTTAAGATAACTTTCATCAATTTCCCCATCGTTAATTAAAAATTTTTGAAGACTTGCTTTTTTCGCTGGTTTGCCCAAATCTTCAATAACTGTTGGCTTTTGCTTTCCAATTGGAAGAACGCTTAAATTCCCGTTTGTTTCAAAAATTGCATAGGCAACATCGGTTAAATTAAAAAAACCTTTTTCGCGGCAAAGACCAATAACATCATTAACATCAAGTTTCGATTTTTTAAGATTTTTATAGTTTATTTTCCCGTTGTCAATTATGATAATTGGCTTTCCTCTTAAAAAGCGTTTAAGCGGCAGTGTTGTTCGCTCTAAAAGAGTTATAACATAGCTTATAGCAAGATAAACACTAATTGCAATAACATAATAATACCAGGGTTGTTCAACATCGGTTGACCATTCCGCAGCAATTGACCCAATTGAAATTCCAATAACATAATCTGTGAAACTAAGTTGGGCAATTTGCTTTTTCCCAAGAATTTTTGCAACAACAAACATTGCGGCAAAACTGTAAATTGCGTTTAATAAAACAACAATATAATCTGGCATAAAACCCCAAAAATAATTTTTAACAAAAATAAATTGTTTAAACAAAAACTTTTTATTTATTTTTATTTATTTTTATTTATTTTTGATAATTATTTTAATTATTTTTTATTTAATAAATTATTTTTTATTTATTTTTTAATTTATTTTTTAGTTTATTTTTTAATTTTTTTAATAATAAAAACGAGGAAAATCCTCGTTTTTAAATTTTTTAATTATTTTTTTTGTTTTTTAATTATTTATTAAAGTAAAATACAAATAATTCCACCTTTTCCTTCGTTAATAATTCTTCCAAGAGTTTTTCTCATTTTCCGTTGTGCTTCAACTGGCATTAAAGTTATTTTTGAATCAATCCCTTCTTTAACAAGAGAACTTAAACTCTTTCCAAACATATTTGTTTCCCAAATTGCTTTTGGATTTTGTTCGAATTCGCTCATCATATATTTAACCATTTCCTCGCTTTGCGCTTGCGAGCCAACAATTGGGTTAACTTCGGTTTCAATGTCGACGCTCATGATATGCAAACTTGGCGCGGATGCTTTAAGTTTAACACCAAATTTATTGCCTTGTTTAACAATTTCTGGGTCTTCCAAAGTCATATCTTCAACATTTGGCATAACAACGCCATAACCTTTTTCTTTAACATCGGCAAGCGCAAGTTTAATTTTGTCATACTCTGCTTTTGCATGAGCAAGTTGTTTAACATATGAAATAAGGTGGAAGTCGTCGGTAATTTCTGTGTCGCATTGCTCGGAAAGAACGCGATAGAACAAGCCTGGTTTTGGAGTTACTTCGAAATATACCTTTCCTTCGCCCATTTTAATTGACGAAACAACAACTGGTTCGAAATCGTCGCTTTCAAGGAACGCAACATTTGTTTTGTCAATTTGACCAATTTTATTTGCATTTTCGCCAAACTTTTTAACCTCTTCAACAACATTTGAAATGATTGGGTGATTAAATGAAAGTGCTTGCATCCATTTTGGCATTTTAATCTTGAGCGATTTGATTGGGAACTCCAACAAGATTTTTTCAAAAATTTCGTCGATATTATTTTGATTAAGTTTTAAAACATCCATTGGCATAACAGGAACGCCATATTTTGCTTCCAACGATTTTGCAAGTTTTTTTGCATCGTCGCTTTTTGGCAATTTTGTGTTTAAAACAACAACAAAAGGTTTGTTTTGAGCGGCAAGTTCGCTAACAACTCTTTCTTCCGCTTTAACATAACTTGACCTTGGAATGTCGGTTATGCTTCCATCGGTTGTTAGAACAATTCCAATTGTTGAATGCTCGTCGATAACCTTTTTTGTTCCTAGTTCTGCCGCTTTTTCGAAAGGCATTTCCTCGTCGCTCCAAGGTGTTTTAACAAGTCTTTCCTTTTGATTTTCTTCGTGGCCAAGAGCGCCGTCAATTAAATAGCCAACGCAGTCTATCATTCGAACATTCATATCAACTTTATCGTCAACACGAATTGCCGCCGCCTTGCTTGGAACAAAGCGAGGTTGAGTTGTCATAATTGTTTTCCCGTCGGCGCTTTGAGGGAGTTCGTCGATTGTTCTTTGTTTTGTATTTTTATCCTCAATGTTTGGCACAACAAGATTTTGCATGAACTGAGTTATAAATGTTGATTTTCCGCAACGAACAGGCCCAACAACTCCAACATAAATGTCGCCCCCAGTTCTCTTTGCAATATCTTCATATAGACCATAATTTTCCATATAAAAACCTCCAAAAGTGATACTGTATTTTATGGGCAAAAAAAGGGCTTTATGACAAAAAACTCGCCCTTTGTTTAAGGCGAGTTAAGGTTTATATTTTTCTTTAACAAATTATGTTAATGATTCTGTTTGGAACAAGAATTATTTTTTTAATAACGCTGTTTTCCAAATATTTTGAAAGCGAAGGTTCGTTTTTGATTTTTTCAACAATTGCTTCTTGACTTTCTTCCGTTCCAACTTCAATTGTTCCGCGCATTTTCCCATTGATTTGAACAGGAAGATTTATAACATCTTTAACAAGCGCGCTTTCATCGAAAGTTGGCCAACTTGCGTTTTTAAATTCAGGTTCAAATTTGCATCTTTCCCAAATTTCCTCGGCAATGTGTGGTGCAAAAGGACTTACAAGCAAAACAAGAGTTTGATATTCCTTTTTGTTGATTTTTCCAACTTTATATATTTCGTTGCAAAGAGTCATAAGAGTTGAAACAGCCGTGTTAAACTTAATTTCTTCAATGTCCGACGTAACTTTTTTAACAGCATAGTTAATTGCATATTTAAGTTCTTTTGAAATTTCTTCTCCATCGGATAGAAATTCTTGCATACCCCAAACGCGATTTAAAAACCTGTTGCATGCTTTAACGCCGTTATCGTTCCAACTTACTGTTTCGCCATAGTCGCCAATGAAGCACTCCCAAAGGCGAAGAGAATCCGCCCCATAATCACGAATAACATCGCGAGGGTCAACAACGTTTCCAAGACTTTTGCTCATTTTAACGCCATTTGAGCCAAGGATTATCCCTTGAGAAATTCTTGTTTCAAAAGGTTCTGAAACAGGGCTTAACCCAAGGTCGAACAAAAACTTGTTCCAAAATCTTGCATAAAGAAGGTGGCGCGTTGTGTGTTCGTTTCCGCCGTTATAAATTTTAACTGGAAGCCACGCTTTAAGAGCATCCATGCTTGCAAATTCATTGTCGTTTTTAGGGTCGCAATAGCGCATAAAATACCAACTGCTTCCTGCCCAACCTGGCATGGTGTCGGTTTCGCGCTGTGCTTTTCCGCCGCAGTGTGGACAAGTTGTGTTAACCCAACTTGAAATTGCAGCAAGCGGACTTTGCCCGTCTTTTGTTGTTTCATATGAATCAACTTTTGGAAGTTGAACTGGAAGTTGGTCTTCTGGAACAGCAACCCAGCCGCATTTTTCACAATGGACAACTGGAATTGGTTCGCCCCAATATCTTTGGCGAGAGAAAACCCAATCACGCATTTTAAAGTTAACTTGTTTTTTTGCAACCCCCATTGCAACAAGTTTGTTTGTTATTGCAGTTTTTGCTTCTTCAACAGTAAGTCCCGAGAATTCCTGAGAATTGATAAGCTTTGCGCCTGTTCCTAAATAACTTTGTTTTTCAAAAGCGCACGAAGAAATGTCGCCTTCAATAACTTGAATGATTGGAATGTTTCTTTGCTTTGCAAAGTCATAATCTCTTTGGTCATGAGCAGGAACAGCCATAACAGCGCCTGTTCCATAGTTTGCCAAAACAAAATCGCCAATGTAAACTGGAACTTCATTTCCATTAACTGGATTGATTGCGGTTATTCCCTTTAAAATGCAGCCGCTTTTTTCTTTGATAAGTTCTTGACGTTCAAACTCGCTTTTTTTCGAGGTTTCTTTAATGTATGCTTGAACTTCATCCCAGTTTTGGATTTTATCTTTTAAATCTTTAACAATTTGTCCTTCTGGAGCAAGAACCATAAAGGTTATTCCATAAATTGTTTCGATGCAAGTTGTGAAAATCTCAAAACTTCCGCCTTGCTTAATTTCAAATTTAACTTGAACCCCTTCGCTTTTGCCAATCCAATTGATTTGACTTGTTTTAATATGTTCTTGATATTTTGTTAGTTTAAGGTCGTCTGCCAAACGCTCGGCATACTTTGTCATTTTCAAAATCCATTGGCTTTTTGGTTTTTGAACAACCTCGCTATGACATTGGCAGCATTTTCCGCCTTCAACTTCTTCATTTGCCAAAACACCGCAGTTTTCACAGAAATTGACCATTGTTTCTTGTTTTTCCGCAAGACCATGTTTGAAAAATTGAAGGAAAAGCCACTGTGTCCACTTATAGTAGGAAGGGTCGCAAGTGTTAATTTCTCTAGACCAGTCGAACGAAAGACCAATCATTTTAAGTTGCTGTTTAAAAGTTTCAATGTTTCTTGAAACAATTTCTTGAGGAAGTTTATGTTCGCGAATTGCAGTTCTTTCGGCTTCCAAACCAAACGCGTCGCATCCCATTGGGAAAAGAACATTTTTCCCTTCCATTCTCTTTTTTCTTGCAACAACATCAAGCGCAGTGTAGGAGCGAACGTGTCCAGTGTGGAGCCCTTTTCCGCTTGGATATGGGAATTCAATAAGAAGATAGGTGTTTTCTTTTCCGTTTTCATGGTTTTTAACTTCAAAGCGTTTTTCTTTTTCCCATCTATCTTGCCACTTTTTTTCTATCTCTGAAAAATTGTATGAATCCATATTTCTCCCTATGCCATTTTAACTGGCGTTTTTTCTGCTGAACTAAGTTGAACTCTGTATAATGACATTTCTGTTGTTTTAATAACCTTGTCGTCGCTTCCCTTTGCTTTGTCTTCGGCAAAGAAATAGAGATATTCATCGTCAACATCGAAATAATCTGTTTTAATTGTAAGCGCACCGCTTAGTTTTTGTTTTTCTTCTTCTTTGTTCGTTAAGCTTTTTCTATAAACTGCGTCGGATGTTGCATAGTATAAATATCCGTTTCTTGAGAAAAGAATTTTATTAACAGAAGAAGCAAAGTTTTCTCCTTCAAGTTCTGAATCAATATTTCTAATCATTAAAGATTTGTTCGAATTTACATATGCAAGACCAAGATTGTTCCCTTCATATTCTCCAAGAACAAAAACATCTAAACTGCTTTCGGAAAGTTGTTTTGTTTCTCCTGCTTCAAAGTTTTCTGCAAGACTATTGGAATAGTAGGAATAAACCGAAGTTGAGCCAAAAAGTTCGTTTCTAACATAGAAAAGTCTTCCGCCGCCAAGAGCCTTAACAGTAACTTTAATTCTGTCTTTATTCAAAAGTTCTGTTGTTTTTCCTGTTGAGATTTCTGCTTTATAAAGGATGTTTCCGCGGTCAATTGGTCCGTCGCTTTCTTTGTTAATCGTATAGTATACAAAGCATTCCGATGATTTTGGATTTTCATCATTTGAAACAATTGTTTCCCTTGAAGGAAGAATTGCTCCTGTAACTTTTCCCGCAATTGTTAAAGCCTCGCCGTTTTCCGAAACGCGAATAATCTCCGATCCAGTGTAGATTAAAAGGTAAACGTTTCCATCAATCATTGTCATCGAGAATTTCCCGCTTGAAAATTTTGTTGTTTGATGTAACTTTTTGAGGTTTGACCCATCAAGGTTGCAAGAGTAAAAAGTTATAAGATCATAGCGTGTTCCAGTTTTATCTTTATCTGTTGTTGGAGTTGCAAAATAAATTTTGTCTTTAAAAATGTAAAGCCCGCTGTTTTCAAAGCCAACAACTTTTGAAACCATAAGTTGAATGTCGGTTAAAATTGGGCGCTCGGTCCCGTCAACAGTTTCAACTGCTTTTCTTGCACGATAAAGCCCCGTTTCGGTTACCGAACCAAGTTGGTTTGATATTTTTGAGCCAAGCGAAGAAGATTTAATATAGGCATCTGTGAAATAAACATAGTCGCCCTTTGTAACAACAAATCCGCCATTTCCATAAACATTGTCGTCATATGCTGGCCCGCCGCTTAAAACAATTTCTTTGTTCCCGCAGCCTGCGAAAATTCCCCCGCAAATAACAAGGCAAAAAACCAAAATAAGTGATAAAAATTTTTTCATATATTGTTCCTTATTTATAAAATTACAAAACATATTAGCATTAAAATTTTTTTTAGTCAAACAATTATAACTTTATTTAACCCATTTATTAACAAATCCCAACAACTTTTTTTCATAATTTGCTCCAAGATATTTATAACTTTGAATGTGCCCCGCGCCCGAAACAATAACTTTTTCACAATCGTTTCTTTTAAGAGATTCAAACATTTTTTCGGTCATAAGGCATGGAACAAAAACATCATTTGTTCCATGAAAGAAAAGAATTGGCAACTTCGAAGTCTTAACGCTTTCAATTGGCAAAACTTTTTTTAAATCAAACTTCCCAAAAACTTTAAAAAAGAAGTTCATAACAGGAAGGACAAAGAAAGAAGGAAAATGTCCTTTTGTTTTAATTAAATATTTAAGCTCGTCATAGGCAGACGAAAAGGCGCTGTCGGAAACAATGCATTTAACATTTTTTTGAAGATTTTTGTTTGCACAAAGAAGGCAAGTTGCCGCACCCATTGAAATTCCAAAAAGAACAATTTGGCATTCTTCCCCAAAAATTTCAATTAGTTTGCCAATCCATAAAACTAAATCGTCCTTTTCATAAAAACCCATACTAATATACTTGCTTTTGTCATCATCATGAGCGCGAAGAGTTGGAGCAAAAACATTGAAATTGTTGTCATAAAAAATTTTGGCTTGAGGCGCAAGATCTTTATGAACCCCAAAAATGCCATGAACAACAATTGCAATTTTGTTTGTTGGGCGTCTAAGAAGAATTCCGCTTTGTTCTTCCTTCCCAACTTGAATTGTTATTTTTTCATTGTCAACTTGTTCCCACCAATCATAGTCGATTGCATATTCTTGTTTAAGTTGGCTTCGAAACTTTTTGTTAATCATTTTCCCAACAATTGAGTTCTTGCGAAAAGAAATTAAAAAAGCAATAAACCCCGCAAGAACCCAAAGCAAAAGAATTCCACAAACCGCCGCAAGAACAATTAAAACAATTTCAAGAGTTTCCAAAATTTTCTCCTTTTTTTTATTTTGACACAAATGCTTAATTTTACAAAAAAAATAAACCGCAAATGCGGTTTAAATTTTGTTTTTTTCTTATGCTCCAAATGTAAGCCCCGATAAATTTAATGTTAATGGGCCAACAAGGCAAATAATCATTAAAGCAACAATAACAACGAAAAGTTGAACAGAGAAAACGAATTTCTTTTCTCTAACCATTTTTACGCTTTCAATAACAAGCCCTGCAAAAGAGCAAGAGAAGGCGATAAAGAAGAAAATTGCAACTGTTATGTAAGTTCCTTCTGTTCCGCTAACAAGAGGCAAAAAGCCAACAAAAAGCGAAAAGAAAATTGCAATTATTGAAAGAGAAAGAGGCAAGTTTACCAAGCTGAATGCTTCTTTAAAAAACTTGCAAGATTGGCAAGGCTTTCCTTCTTTGTTTCTTTTTTCTTTTTTTGGTTCAAGTTGTTCTGGAACAACTTCTTCTTCGTCATTAAAAATTTCATATTCGCTCATAAAAACACACTCCTTTTCTTTATTCTTTCTAACATAAACATTATATCATAACGCTAATTTTAAATCAAGCATATTGATTAAAAAAAGAACAATTTTTTGGTTAAAAAAACCAAATTGTGATTTTCCCTAAAAATTATATGTTTTTTTCCAAACAATTGTTAATTAAAGCATTAAAAAACAACATTCTCAATAATAATTGACCTTGCGAATTGTTCAATTTGCTTGGTGAGATTTTCTTTTAAACTGCTTTCGCACCCAAACTGAACACGCCAAAAAGCATCGTTTGTTTTAAAAACATACGCGCGATAGGAATATGTTTTGTTTTTATAAACCTTTTCATATTCGTAATACATTAAATTCCCATCTGTGTAAATCTCGCTTGAAACCCCGTTAACTTCAAAATCGGCAGCGATAAAATCTTCTCTTGTTTCATTTTCTGGGTCGGTTCTTTCTGGATAGAGTTTAATTTCCTCAAAAGTTTCTTTTGAGAAGAAAACTTTAAGTTGTTTTCCGTGGTAGGTTGTTAAATAATTTGGCTCCCTTTTCTCTGTGAACTTTGTGTTTAAAGTTATTTGATAGCCTTCCCCTTGGAATGTTTTTTCAAAAGGAACAAGGCACAAAACAAATATGATTATGCACGCAACAAGAACGAATGCACAAAGCGCGGGAATTAAAATTTTAAGGAGTTTGCTTTCTCTTTTTTCTTCTGTCATTTTATTTTCTCCAGTTAATTTCTCCTATATGTTAACATAAAAAGACAAAAAAACAAAAAAAATCATTACTTAACATAACAATTTTTATATGATTTATAAATTTAGCAAACCTTATCAACAAGCCATGTTATAAACTGCTTATTGCTTGGAATTGGCCCCGCGTTTGAAAGCAATCCTCTCCCGCTTATTTCATCAAACAAAATTTTATTTTTAATTCTTTGAGAAGCAACAGTTATTGCATTTCGTATGTTTCTTTCAATGTTATTAACTTGCGTGTTATATCGCACAGCAAGTTTAGGATATAACTTTTTATTAAACGATTGCATAACCCTTTTGTCTTCAATAACACTTAAAACAAGTTCACGAATATATTCATACCCTAAATATTTTGTTGTTATTCCAAGTTCAGAAAGAATTCTTGTTGTTTTGCCTCGAATTTCTTCTGCTTTTTCAAGAGTTAGAATTTTCCCTTGCTTTTCTTTAACATTATTTAATACATTAACAACATCATTTGAAAAATTTCTTTTGTTAACAACAATTATGTTTGGGTCGTTAAGTTCATAGGATGAGGGGTTGAGAGTTAAAAGAACAATTTTTGGAATAAAAAAAAGATTTGAGCGAACAAAATCGTCATACACTTCGAAATTAAAATCAATGCTTTCGGCGTCGTAAAAAAGGACTTCCGGATTTGAAGTTACAACATAGTGAATAACTTCTGGGAAAGTTAAGCAATATATCAAATTGATTTTTTGTTCTCGGCAAACATATCTTAATGCCTCGCCAAGGGAATAATCTCTCTTTGAAAAGAGAATTGCGCTTTTACACATAATCTTTGCTCCTTTGTGTTGATAAACTCCATAATACAACTTTTAAACAAAAAAGAAAAGCATTTTTGTAAAATTATGCCAGATATTTTGGAAATTTCTTTACAATAATTTTGTTTTATGTCTAAACTTGTCGAAATTTGCACATTTTATCTTCAATCTTTTAAAAAATTTTGCATTTATTTTTGATTGTGCTATGCTAAAAAAGAAATGGAAAATGTTCTTTTTGAGGAAAAATATATTCAAAGGTTTTTGCAAGACTTAAAGCAAAACAAACTTTCTCATGGCTATTTAATTATTTCGCCAGACAGATTGTTTAACGAAATTGTTGCAACGCAAATGGCAGCAATTTTGCTTTGCAAAAACAAAATCGGTTGTGAAACCTGTGAGGCTTGCCAAAAAATTGAAGCAAAAACTCACCCAGATTTTTTGGTTTTCCCAGAGAACAATAATTTCTTGGTTGACGACGCGGAAGTTGTTGTTGAAAAGTCAACGCAAAGCCCAATGCTTGGAGATGTTAAAGTTTTTTTAATTAAAGACATCGACAAGGCAACCATTCAAGCACAAAACAAAATTTTGAAAACTTTGGAAGAACCAACAAAAAGCACAATTTTCATATTAACCGCAACAAACGAAAGCAAAGTTTTGCCAACAGTTATTTCAAGAATGAGAAGAGAATATTTAACACCTCTCGACCAAGACAAAGTTAAAACAATAATTGAAAACCCTTCAAAATTTTATGCAAGTTTGTTTGGCGAAAAACATAATTACATTGGAAATGAATTTTCAGAAGCAATTGTTTATGGAGAAGGTTGGGTTGGGAAAACTATTCAAATTCTTCAAAACACGTCTTTTAAGGACGAGAGAAAACTTGCTTTAAGCATTTTTGAAAATCTTTCTTCAAGCAAACAACTTTCTTCCTTTAGCGCAGCAATTCTTGCGCTTAAAGATAATCTTGGCGGATTTTTGCTTGTTTTGGAAAACGAGTTTAGGAAAATGCTTTCAAGTTTAAACGAGGAAACAAAACAATGCGGAATTGAAATTATTGAGGCAATTAACAACTGCTCTCTTGAGCTTGAAAGAAATGTTTCACCTGCTCTTGCAGTTGACAATTTGCTTATGAGAATTTTAGAAATTAAATATAACTATAAAGTTTAATAGGAGAAATATGGAAACCATAACTATAACATTTAACGAAAGCCCTGTTAATTTTCCTTTAACAATTGAAAATTCAAGTTTAGTTAAAGTTGGCGAAAAAGTTGTTATTGAAACCCCTCGCGGGCTTGAAATTGGAAAAGTTGTTGCATTGTCTTTCAACAAAAAGGAAGAAAAAGAAAATGAAGAGGGCGAAAATGAAAAAGAGGTTTTTTCGTTTGTTCGCGTTGCAACAGAAAGAGATTTGAAAGCAGACGAAGAAAACAAAAAGTTTGCTTCGCAAGTTAAATTGGAAACAAAAAAACTTATTAGGAAGCACGGGCTTGAAATGAAAGTTAGCGATGTTTCTGTTGTTTTGGACAGAAGCAAGGTTGTTATTTCTTTCACCGCAGAAAACAGAGTTGATTTCCGCGAGCTTGTTAAAGAACTTGCGTCAACTTTTAAGGCGCGAATTGAACTTCGTCAAATTGGCTCGCGCGATGAAACGCGCGCAATGGGCGGCTTTGGGCCTTGCGGAAAAGAATGCTGCTGCAAACAGTTCCTTAACGATTTCGAACACGTTTCAATTAAAATGGCAAAAACACAAAATCTTTCGCTTAACCCAACGAAAGTTAGCGGGCTTTGCGGGCGTCTTCTTTGCTGCCTTGGCTATGAAAACGAACACTATGCCGAAACAAGCAAACTTATGCCAAAAGTTGGAAGCTTTGTTGAAACTCCAAACGGGAAAGGTAAAGTTGTTTATAATGATCTTTTAAAAAGAATTGTTCAAGTTAAAGTTGGCGACGAAAATAACTTTGAAATTAAGAATTTTGACCTTAATGAAATTAAGAAAAATAAGGAATAAAGAAAAATGGAACTTAATTCAAATGAAAGAATTGACGACCTTCAATTTGCCTCTTTAAAAATCATTCAAGATAAATCGAAATATTGTTTCACGAGCGACGCCGCAATTTTGGCAAATTTTGTTAAGTCAAAGAAAACCGAAACGGTTTGTGAAATTGGAACGGGAACTGGAGTTATTTCAATTCTTCTTTCGAAAAAACAAAATCCCAAAAAAATTGTTGCTTTTGAAATTCAAGAAAGCGCGGCAAATCTTGCAAAGCGAAATGTTGAGCTTAACAACCTGGAAAATCAAATTGAAATTATTAACGCACCAATTCAAGATTATTTAAAGTTTGTTAGGAGAGAAAGTTTTGATGTTGTTGCAACAAATCCTCCATACACCAAACTGAGCAAAAGCGGCCTTGTTTCTAAATGTGAAGAAGAAGCAATTTCAAAACACGAGGTTTGTTTAACTTTAAGCGAGCTTATTTCTTGCAGCACAAAGCTTTTAAAATTTGGCGGCAGGTTTTATGTTGTTTACGATGCAAAGCGAACCGCAGAATTGATTTACAAACTTAAACAAAACAACCTTGAGCCAAAGAAAATGTTTTTCACGGCGGCAAGCGAAAACTCAAACCCCATTCTTGTTTTAATTGAAGCCGTTAAAGGGGGAAAAGAGGGAATTTGCATCCTTCCAACTCTTATAACAAACGATAAAGACGGCAATTATCTTTTTTCAATTCAAAAATTATATAATCCATAAATCGCTATTGACATTTGTATTTTTCTGTCATATTATACTTTCGGAGAAAAACATGGACGATAATTCTTTATATGTTAAGAGCAGCAATGGAGTTTGCCTTAAGCTTGACTGTTTAAAGCCAGGCTACATTTTTGAGAATGAAAAAGACCTTAGCGAAAAAATTCGAAATCAAACTCTTTCGCCAAACAGCAAGGACGTTATTGAATTTATTGAGGAATATAAAAAGATTGCAAAAGCTTTTTGGCTTAAGACAGGAGATTCAATTAGCAAGGAAAACTACGAAAAGATTGTTCTTTCCTTTAAAAATGTTATTAACGCTGCCCACCAAACTTGCAACGTTTTCAGTTCAAAAAACTATAACAAATATAGCGACTTTGTTAAATGTTATGTTAAAATGTCGGAAGAGGTTTCAAACGCAAAGGCTCTTTACGACTCAAACAGAATTCAAAAAGAACTTCGTGAAGGCAAGTTTTCAAAAGAACAAACAAAATAAATTTTTGTTTTGTTGACAAAAAAATCCTAATCCTTATAATTTGAGTTATAAGGATTTTTTTATGATATATTTTGTTGCAACGCCAATTGGAAATTTAAACGACATCTCGCTTCGCGCTCTTGAAACATTGAAAAATGTTCAAGTTATCGCTTGCGAGGACACTCGAACTTCAAAAGTTTTGCTTGATAAATTTGAAATTAAAAACAAACTTCTCATTTCCTATCACAAATTTAACGAGCAAGAGAGTTCGCAAAACATAATTAAACTTGCAAGCGAAGGAAAAGACATTGCCATTATTTCCGACGCAGGAATGCCTGGGATTTCCGACCCTGGAAACATTTTGACAAAAAAACTTGTTGAAGCCAAAATTGATTTCACGGTTATTCCCGGGGCAAGCGCTCTAACAACTGCTCTTGTTTTAAGCGGATTTGATTCAAGAAACTTTTTCTTTGCAGGTTTTTTGCCAGAGAAAAAAGTTGAGAAAGATAAATTGCTCTCTCAAATTTCAACCCTTTCTTCAACTTTAATTTTCTATGTTTCTTCCCACAACATTAAAAAAGACATTCAATATCTATTCGAACAACTTGGAAACAGAAAAGCCTGTTTGGTTAAAGAACTCACAAAAGTTTTTGAAACAAAATATTATTTTTCACTTTTGTCCTTGCCAGAAATTGACGAGCGAGGCGAATTTGTTTTGATTGTTGAAGGCAACAACGAAAGTTTAGATTTTGATTCCATGACCATTCAAGAGCACGTTCTGTTTTATGTTAATCTTGGCTTCTCAAAAAACGATGCAATAAAAAAGGTTGCAAAAGAGCGCGGCAAAAGCAAAAATGAAATTTACATGCAAGTTTTAAACATTTAACAATCGGTTCAAAAAAAACATATAAGTTATTATGAGATACAAGCAATTTTTAAAACAACTTCCAAAAAAAGACGGAGTTGTTTTTTTTAATGAACCCCTTTCTTCCCACTGCTCTTTTAAAATTGGCGGAACGGCAAAATATTTTGTTGCGACCCATAACACGCAAACCTTGCTTCAACTTTTCTCGAAAACAAAAAAAATTTTTGTCCTTGGGCTTGGAACAAACACTCTTTTTGCAAATAAGTTTTTTCGAGGAACAATTGTTAAACTTGGCGGCAACTTTCTTAAAACGCGATGCAAAAATAACACAATTATTGCCGGGGCGGGATTAAGCCTTTTCTCGCTTGCAAAAATACTTCGCGAAAAGGAACTTGGCGGGCTTGAATTTGCTTTTGGAATTCCGGGAACGGTTGGCGGCGCGGTTTTAATGAACGCGGGGGCTTTTGGAAACGAAATTGGGAATTATGTTGAAAAAGTTAAAATTTTCAACGGAAAAAGCGTTTTTTGGACAAAAAACTTCAATTTTTCCTATCGAAGCAGTTCATTTAAACAAAACAAACAAATCATTCTTGCGGTTAAATTTAAACTCGAAAAACTCCCAAGCGAGAAAATTTTTGCTTTACAAAAAGAATATATGAGCCGACGAAGAAACTCCCAGCCATATGGCGAGGCTTCGGCAGGAAGTGTTTTTAAGAGAATAATTAAACAAGGTGAAATTCTTTATCCCGCAAAAATGATTGACAACTTAGGGTTAAAAGGTGTTAAAATAGGAGATGCAAAGATAAGCGAGAAGCACGCAGGTTTTATTGTTAACACAAACGACGCAAAATTTAATGATGTTTATAAATTAATTAAACAAATTAAAAGAATTGTTAAAAAAGAAACCGGCGAATCGCTTGAAGAGGAAATTGTTTTTTTTAGAGGAAAGCGAAATGATTATTTTAGGAGATTACCACACTCACACAATCTATTCCAGCGGAAAACACAACTCAAAACATGCAAAGGGAACAATTTACGAAAACGCTCTTGCCGCAAAGCAAAAAGGGCTTAAAGAAATTGGAATAACGGAGCATGGGCTTTCTCACAAACTTTATGGGCTTCAAAAAAAACATATCGCAAAAATGCGAAGCGAAATTGAACAAGCAAAGCAAGAACTTGGAATTAACATTCTTCTTGGAATTGAAGCAAACATCGTTTCATCGAACGGCGACATAGATTTAACCCAAGAAGAAATTGAGCTTTTCGATTATGTTATTGTTGGTTTCCATTCTTTTGCAAAACCAAAATCTTTTTCGCAATTGTTTAAGTTTTTCATTCCTAACATTTTAGGATTCAAACGCAAGAAAGACATTAAGCGAAACACGCGGGCTTTGAAACTTGCAATGGAAAACAACAAAATTAACATTATTTCCCACCCAGCAGTTAACTTTCCAATTGATTTCAATGAAATTTGCAAAGTTGCAAACAAAACAAAAACTTTGCTTGAACTTAACGGCAAACGAATTGCATACTCCAAAAACGACATTGAAACGATTGTTAAAAATCAAACAAAACTTATTGTTAATTCCGATGCGCACTCTTCTTCCGCAGTTGGCGAAGTTAACTACCCAATTAACTTTGCATTTAAAAATGGAATTCCTTTGGAGCTTATTGTCAACATAAACGCTCTTCCAAATTTTAAAAAGTGAGATTAAAACAAAAATGGAATCCTTTTCAAAAACTTCAAAACTCGAACTAATTTCCCAAGACACTCCCCTTTTGCCTTCTTTTTTCTTTGGGCTTTTTTTGGCATCGGGAAGTTATAATGAATTTGGAGAAATTGAAATTTCAACAGATATTAAAGAAATTTTTGAGTATCTTCATAAAAATCTTAAAAAAACAATAAAAAAATATGAAATTAACTCCAATTTTGACGAAATTTTGGAAGAAAAAGAAAATTTTGTTATTAACGGAAAAACTTTTTATAAAATAACTTTTAAAAACAATATTCTTGAAAAAGTTTTTAATCTTCTTAATATCAATCAAGAAGATACAATTGAAGAAAACATTTTGAAAGCAACAAAAACTGTTGATAACATTAAAAACTTTACAAAAGGAATGTTCATTGGTTGCGCAACTTCAAGCATTAAGATAAGCGAAAAGGCAAATGAAAAAACATCAAGCGGCTACCATCTTGAATTTTCTTCAAAAAGTCTTCCTCTTCTTCGAGAGTTTTCCCACGTTCTTGCACAATTCGATATTTCCCCAAAACTCATAACCCGAAAAAACATTTTTGTTTTATATCTTAAAGATGCGGAACAAGTTTGCAACTTGCTTGCTCTTGTTGGAGCAAACAACTCGGTTTTAATTTTGCAAAACGAAATTGCAAAACGAGATTTTCGAAATAAAATTAACCGCCAAACGAATTGTCTTAGCGGAAACATTTCAAAAACAGTTGATGCAAGTTTGAAACAACTTGAAGCGATTAAAAAAATTGACAACAAAATTGGGCTTGACAAACTCCCTCCAGATTTGGAAGAAGTTGCTCTTCTTCGCCTTGCAAATCCAGAAGAACCGCTTAATGTTTTATTGCAACTTTCAAACATAAAACTTACAAAAAGCGGGCTTAACCACAGATTTAGAAAATTAATTTCAATGGCTGAAAAATTGTGATTTCACTTTGAAAATAATTTCAAAAAGTGTAAACTTAGGTTATGGAAAAATTTGTTCATCTTCACAACCACACGGAATATAGTTTGCTCGACGGAGCTGCACGAATTAAAAAACTTGTTGAAATAACAAAGGAGCGCGGTTGGGACGCGGTTGCAATAACCGACCACGGAAATATGTATGGCGCTCTTCAATTCTACACAACTTGCCTTTCCAACGGAATTAAGCCAATTATTGGAACAGAATTTTATGTTTGCGAGGATCTTGAAAATAAAGTTTCAAAGCAAAAAGTTTACCACCAAATATTGCTTGCAAAAAATGATGTTGGCTATAAAAATCTTTTGAAACTTAACTCAATTGCTTTTAAATATGGCTATTATTATAAACCAAGAATCGACTTTAAAACTCTTGAAAAACATCACGAGGGTTTAATTTGTTTAAGCGCGTGTTTGGCGGGCAAAATTCCGCAAGACATTCTTGCTGGGCAATTTGAACAAGCCGAAAAAGACGCACTTTGGTTTAAAAATCTCTTTGGCGAAGATTTCTATTTGGAAGTTCAAAATCATGGCATTCCAGAACAAAAAGAGGTTAACAACTTTCTTCGAACTCTTTCAAACAAACACAACATTAAACTTGTTGCAACAAACGATTGCCACTATCTTTATAAGGAAGATGCAGAAATGCAAGATGTTTTAATGTGCGTTCAAATGGGCAAGAAAATTGACGACCCCGATCGCCTTAAATTCGACACCGATGAGTTCTATTATAAAACCTATGAAGAAATGAAAGAAGCGCTGGTTGGATTTGAAGATGCTCTTGAAACTCCTCTTGAAATTGCTGCAAAATGTGATGTTACAATTCGCTCGAAAGCACACGGCGACATTCCAGGAATCGACCCAAAATATGTTATGCCAGCAAGCGAAAACTACATTCCTGCATACACGCCAGAAAACGGAATGACTTGCTATGAGTTTCTTCGCCACCTAACTTTTGAGGGATTGAAAAGGAAATATAAAGAAGTTACGCCTGAAATTCTTAAAAGAGCGGAAACTGAACTTGAAATCATAAACTCACAAGGATTTGTTGAATATTTCCTTATCGTTTGGGATTATATTAACTATGCAAGAAACAACGGAATTCCTGTTGGCCCTGGACGTGGCTCGGGAGCAGGAAGTATTGTTGCATATGCAAGCGGAATTACGCTTGTTGACCCATTGAAATATGACCTTATTTTCGAAAGATTCATCCACAAAGAACGTGTTTCAATGCCCGATTTCGACGTTGACTTTGATTACGACCGTCGCGGCGAAGTTATTGAATATGTTAAAAGAAAATATGGCGAAGACCATGTTGCTTTGATTGCAACTTTTGGAACAATGGCGGCAAAGAACGCAATTCGCGATGTTGCAAGAACACTTAACGTTCCATATTCCGAAGCCGATAAAATTTCAAAACTGATTCCAAACAAACTTCCCGACGGAATTAAAAAACCTCCCGTTTTGAAATATTATTTTGGAACAACGGGAAAGGAAGAAAACAATAAATATATAATTCCAGAACTTCGTGAATTATACGAAAGCGATCCAACGGTTAAGAAAGTTTGCGACCTTGCAATAAAACTTGAAGGAACACCTCGAAATGTTTCAACCCACGCTTGCGGAACTTTAATTGCTCCAAAACCAGTTGACACTTTTGTTCCTCTTTCTCGAAGCGGCGAAGATATTTCAACACAATATAATATGGTTGAACTTGAACAACTTGGACTTCTTAAAATGGATTTCCTTGGCCTTCGAACTTTAACCGACATCGACAAAGCTTTGAAATATGTTAAAGAGGACAAGGGAATTGACATAGATTTCTATGCAATGGATTACGACGATAAAAATGTTTATAATTTAATTTCCTCGGGCAACACCGATGCAATTTTCCAACTTGAAAGTGATGGTATGAAAAAGTTTATGAAAGACCTTCAACCAGACTGTCTTGAAGATATTATTGCTGGCGTTTCGCTCTATCGTCCAGGGCCAATGGATTCAATTCCAAGATACATTAAAAATAAACAAAACCCCGACAAAATTGAATATGCCCACCCCTGCTTAGAGCCAATTTTGAATGTGACATATGGCTGCATTGTTTATCAAGAGCAAGTTATGAAAATCTTCCAAGTTATGGGCGGATATAACATGGGACAAGCCGATAACGTTCGAAGAATTATGGGCAAAAAGAAAGTTGAGAAGATGCCTGCTGAAAAGAAAAAATTTATTGAAGGTTGGGTTGATCCAACTGGGCGTGGTTCAATTCCAGGGGCGTTAAAACTTGGAATAAGCAGAGAGGTTGCCGAACAAGTTTTCTCGGAAATGGAATCCTTTGCTCAATATGCGTTTAACAAATCCCACGCGGCTGCTTATGCATATCTTTCCTATCAAACCGCCTATTTAAAATGCTATCACGAAATTGAATTCCTTTGCGCAGTTTTGAATAACAGGATAACAAACGCCGACGAAATTAAAAAATATGTTACCTATGTTAAACAAGAAGGATTTAAAGTTCTTCCCCCAGATGTTAACAAAAGTAAAACATATTTCTCAGTTGAGGACGGGAATTTACGTTTTGGTCTTGCCGCAATTAAAAATGTTGGGATTTCCGTTATAGACAGCATAATTGAAGAACGAACAAACAATGGGCCTTTTAAGGACTTTATGGATTTCGTTAAACGAATTGATCCACAAGCACGAAACAAACGTTGTTTGGAAAGTATGATTTTGGCGGGTGTTTTCGATAGTTTTGGAGTTCATCGCTCCCAACTTATGGCGGTTTATGAAACAGCGGTAAGTCGTGTTAACAACGAAGCTAAGAAACAAGCAACCGGGCAATTCTCTCTTTTCGACAGTTTTCAAGAAACAGCCGTTGAAGACAACTTGGACTACCCTAACATCAAAGAATATAGCAAAGAAACGCTCCTTAAATATGAGAAAGAAGTTGTTGGAATTTATCTTTCTGGTCACCCTCTCGACGATTATGTTGAAAAGTTTAAAAGCTATAATTTTAATTCTGGAATGATTGAGGTTGCGGAAAAAGAAGAAGACCTTGAAAACGAAGGAGATGACGAAATTGTAAGCTACGTTGGAGATGTTCAAAATGATATGAAAGTTGTTTGCGGAGGAATTATAACTGATGTTCGCAAAACAGTTACGAAAAACGGGAACAAGGAAATGGGCTTTGCAAAACTTGAAGATTTGCTTGGAACTGTTGATTTAACATTCTTTCCAAATGCATATCGAACTCTTAAACATCTTATTATTGAAGATTCCATGGCAACAATTAAAGGAAAACTTAATCTTCGAGAGGGTGAAAAACCAACCATTCTTGTTGATGAGATAATTCCTTGGAATAACAAATCAAAACAACAAACGGGGAAAAAAGAAGAAAAACTTTTCATTAAGTTTGACGTAACAAATGTTCCGCTTTATAACAACATAGTTAACATAATCAATTCCTATCCTGGGTCAAGCGAAGTTTATGTTCGCTGCACAGCAACAGGAAATGCATTTAAGATGAACAAAGAAGTTTCAATTTCTCAACATCTTTTAGGTGAGCTTCTTGGAATTCTTCCAGAAGATTGTGTTGTTGCAAAATAATAAAAAAGGATTCCAATTTTGGTTTCCTTTTTTTAATAGGTTTCAATCGTTCGGATTTGGTTTTTGCCCCATTTTTTCGGCAAGTTCGTCTTCCTTTTCTTCAAGTTTTTTTGTGTTCAATCTGTCTTTAACAATGTTGATTTTTCCTTTTTGGCGGATTGCTGAAATAACAAGCCAAATTGCAGCAAATCCAAAAAGAATGTAAACAATTCGACTAAAAATGTTGGATTGAGTTCCAAAAAATCCTGCAATAATGTCATATTGTAACATTCCAATGCTAAGCCAATTAACGCTTCCAAAAAGGACAATTAAAAATGAAATAAAAGTTATCATACATATATTTTTTTCCATTTTTTAATTATTATTCTTGGCACACTTTGTTGAAAAAGTTTGTTTCATCCTTTTATAATTTCGTTTAAAGGAGTTATGAAGATGGACAATAACACACAAAAAATTAAACTTGAAGAACTTGAAAAGCGTGTTAACGCTCTTGCAAAAAAAATCAATGCAAACACTTTGGACATTAGCGATATAAATTTTTCGCTTAGCGACCTTAAAGCAAATTCGTCATACAGCGATTTCGACGAATATCAATGCAGATATAAAAGACGACACCCAAAACAAGTTATTTTTGCACCCATTTTTTTCATCTGTAAGAAAAACTTTTTCACAAAGGTTAAGGTTCGGGCAAAAGTCATTTTCCACGGCGATGTTGAAATTGACGGAGCGTTTAATCTTGCTTGGGAACAATATAGCTTTATTAGTGCAATAATTAACTTTAAAAAGGAATTTAAAGGAATAACCGGCGATTACAGTGAAATTGTTGAATTTGAAAAATCATTTGTTGCAACTCAAGACAACTATCATTTTAAAATTCAGGTTACTTCAACAGCAAAATCTGCAGATGAAGGGTATTGCGGAGTTGAATGGTATGAAGTTCGCGTTGAAGGAGCTGATGTTGAAATTCTCAACAGAAACAACGATTTTAAAGTGTTTTATGGGAAATATAGATATTATTTAACCAAAAATGAACCAGACGGAGGTTACTACGCGCAAATAAGTGCTTTAAACGAGCCAATACCGTCAACCTTCACAAAAATTGGAAACCTTGTTCCAAACACAAAGGACTATGAAGAGGTTCTTGAAACATTTAATTATTTGTATCTTCCAACAATGTTCTATAATAAACAAATTTCATGTTATGATGTTAAAGACAAAGATCCTGGTCAATTCTATTTTTGCACAGACAAAAATAATTACATTTATTTTGGAAAACTCGATCCAATTGACGGATCATATCTATCAACAGTTGGACCAATTGGACCAACCTACACCGCTGCCCCTCCCGTTGGAACTCACACTGCTTCGCGACTAACAAACGCTGCTTCCTCTGTTGTGTCAAATTGCTATCCGTGTTTTTCTTTTGTTAGCCCTGGCGGCGCCTCAGCTTTATGCGACAATTTCCGTCTTAACAATAAAAAACTTGAAATGAGATGCGTTGAGATTGCAACAGTCGCACCAAAGAACTGGAGATACCATTTTGCCGACAGACCAAATTGTTATTTTTTAGTTAATGAAAAAGCAGAAATATATTTTTCAGTCGGCTATACAACAAACTCTCTTTTATATGTTGGGAAAGGCCACCAAGTTAGCGCTGCAATGGCAGATGATAAATCCATAAATTTCTACTACACTTTAAAGCGAAATATCTATATGAAAACTTTAAAATACAACTCAACAACTTGCGAATATACTCTATCCAACCACACAACAATAACGCCTTGCGCAACAGAGTATATTGAAGGAATGACTTACGACTATTTTATTAAAAAAGAAGGCAAATGGACTTATGTTAGATAAAAAAAGAGCGAAATGCTCTTTTTTTATTTGTTTTCCTTCTTTGAGTCTGGTTTATTAACTTTCTCACCGCGCATTTTTCTTATAACTTGTTTTGCGGTTGATTCGCTTTCCCCCTCGTCTTCTGTTGTTTTAGCAACGTCCTTTTTATTTTCTTCAACCTTTTCAATGTTTAATTTTTCTTGATTCCCAACAACTGCGTTTGGTTTATCACTTGAAGAAATTTCACTTGCTACTTCATCTTTTTTCTTTGAAGCTTTTTTTCTGTTTGGTTTTTCGCCCGGTTTTTCTTCTTCATTTTTATTTTGAGAATTTTTTGCTTTTCTTTCTTCTCTTTTCTCTTTTATTTCAGAAATTAGATTTTTTTCGTGTTTTTTTGTTGTTTTTTTAGGCTTTTCTTCAATTTCTTTGTTTTCAACTTTAACTTCTTGTTTATCGGTTGAATCCTTTTGAGGAGTTACAGCCTCTTCTTTTTGCTCTTGAAGTTCTTTAACTTCTTCTTTTTGAGGCTCCATAATTTTTGCATTTAATGCATCACGAGCGGCTTTAAGTTCGTTAAACTCCTCTGGCAAAATCACACCAGCTTTAAGAAGCATTTCAGCAGTTTTAAGTTTTTCATCCATTTCACGAACTTTTTTACTAAGTTCGCCGTCTGCCTTATATTTCTTTTCTTTTTCTCTTCTTTCGGCTGCTTTCTTATCCATTTCAGCAACAATTTCCTCAACAGTTTTGCCAGCCATAATCATATCAACTTCTTCTTTATATATAGTTTCCTTTAATATAAGAAGGTCTGACATTCTATCCATTAAAATTCTGTTATCTTTCAAAACCTTTGTTGCTCTGTCGTAGCAGTCTTTCAAAATTCCGCGAATTTCCTCGTCAATTGTTGCTGCTGTCTTTTCGCTATACTTAGATTGATTTTGATAATCTCTCCCAAGGAAAGGTTGAGTTGAGGTGTCATAACCAACAAATCCAAGTTGTTTGCTCATTCCCCACTCAGTAACCATTCTCCTTGCAAGTTCGGTTGCTTGTTGAATATCGTTTTGCGCCCCTGTTGAAATGTCGCCAAACACGATTTCTTCCGCAATTCTTCCGCCCATCGCCATTGAGATTTGGTCGAGAAGTTTTTTATAGGTTACGTGGTTATCGTCTTCACTTGGACGGCTCATCGTGTAGCCCGCAGCCATTCCTCTTGGAATGATTGAAACCTCTTGAACCTCGTCACAATTTGGTAAAATTTTACCCAAAATCGCGTGACCAGATTCATGGTATGTTGTTATTCTCTTATCTCTTTCTGTAACAAGAAGACTCTTCTTTTGAGGCCCCATAATAACCTTATTGATACCTTCTGTTAAGTCAGACATAATAATTTTTGGTCTGTCTGCTCTTGCTGCAAGAATTGCCGCCTCATTAAGCATATTTTCAATGTCTGCTCCTGTGAACCCACTTGTTATTCTTGCAAGAGTTTGAAAATCAACTTCATCGTCAATTGGTTTATTTTTTGCGTGAATTTTAATTATTGCCTCGCGCCCCTTAACATCTGGAACGTGGACATAAATTTGACGGTCAAATCGACCTGGGCGAAGCAATGCAGGGTCTAAAACATCACTGCGGTTTGTTGCAGCAAGAACAATAATTCCTTCGTTTGCTTCAAAACCGTCCATCTCAACTAGAAGTTGATTAAGAGTTTGTTCTCTTTCGTCATTTCCTCCGCCAAGACCTGTTCCTCTTTGACGTCCAACAGCATCAATTTCATCTATAAATATAATACATGGTCTTGATTTCTTTGCTTGTTCAAATAAATCTCTAACTCTTGACGCTCCAACGCCAACAAACATTTCAACAAAGTCGGAACCGCTTATTGAAAGGAATGGAACATTACTTTCCCCGGCAACCGCCTTTGCAAGTAATGTTTTACCAGTTCCAGGAGGGCCAACAAGCAAAACGCCTTTTGGAATTCTAGCACCAAGTTCTGTAAACTTTTGTGGTTTTTTCAAAAATTCAACAACTTCTTGAAGTTCCGCTTTTTCTTCATCTGCGCCCGCAACATCATCGAATCTTACTTTAATATTATCTGTTGAACGCGCTTTACTTTTACCAAAACCAATTGTTCCTGCGTTACCTTTAACAACTGCTCTAAGCAAGAAATATCCAATTATTAGGATAATCGCCAAACTAATATATGGCATAATCTTAGAAAGCAAAGATTCGCGAGTTGGTTCTTCGTCGTATGCAATATTTTTTGTTTCGCATTTTGTTTTAATTGATTCAACCGATGCAGATGTTGCAACTTCGCAATAAAAATCGGAACTTGCTGGGAATTTATCTTCTGCGATTTCAGAATCTATTTTTCGAACGCGATACACTCCGTTATAAAAATACACATTTGAAACTTTATCTTCGTCAATCATTGTTTCAAGTTCGCTTATGCTAATTTTTTCGCCATATGTTCCATCACTTGCAAAAGCAGAATAAACAAGAAGACCAAGCAAAATAACCAAAAGTGTTATCCAAATTATTTTTCCGTAATTAGGTTTAGTGTTTTTCATTATTTCTCCTTATAATATATTTACTAAATTTTGCTTTATTATTCTATCATATTTTACTAATTTGTGAAGCATTTTTTGCCAAAAACAGTCTAAAAAAATCTTAATTCTAAGCCTTTTTCACAAAACAATTTGATAATTTACTCATTTGTCCAAAAATCGCTCTCGTCAAAGATTTTTCCAAAAAATGTTTCACGTGAAACTATTTTTTGTTAATCAACGACAAATCTTTTAAAGTCAATGTTTTCTTATTTATTAATTGAATCAACTCGGCAATTCTATCCAAATCGTCTTTACTATAATAGTCAATATAGATTCTACCCTTATTATCATTTCCAATTGCAGAAACTTTTGTTGCAAATGTTCTTTGCATTTCCTCAATCATACCTCTAAGTTCAAGACTTTGTTCTGTTTTTGGTCTTTCTTTAACCGGATTCAACAAGTTTTTAACAAGTTTTTCCATCTCGCGCACAGAAAGTTTTTTTGCAACTGCCGCCTGCGCAACTTTTGTTTGTTCAATTGGAGAACTTAACGCCACCAAACATCTTGCGTGTCCAGCCGAAAGCTTGTTCTTTTCAATTAGTTCGATAACATCCATTGGAAGATTAAGCAACCTAAGCGTGTTTGCAATTGCAGGACGACTTTTACCAATTCTATCAGCAACAGCTTCTTGCGTTAAATCATATTCATCCATAAGCTGTTTAATCGCACGAGCCGCTTCAATTGGATTTAAATCTTCTCTTTGAAGATTTTCAATGATTGAAATTTCCTTAATTTGTTTTGGTGTGTAATTTCTTACAAATGCTGGAACTTGTTCTAATCCCGCCATTTTAGCCGCGCGCCATCTTCTTTCACCAGCAATAATCATATATTTACCGTCTTCTGCACGGTTTAAAACAATTGGTTGAATAATACCATGAGTTTTAATTGATGTTGCAAGTTCTTTTAAAGCAGTTTCATCAAATGTTTTTCTTGGTTGGTTTGGATTCGCATAAATAAGCGAAATATCAATCCCCTCAATTCCATTTGAAGCTGGTTTTGTTTCACGTGAAACATTTTCGTCTTGTTCCTCTTTCTCGTCATAGATTGAGAGAAGAGCATTAAGTCCTTTTCCTAATCCTTTTTTAATCATTCGTTTTCTCCTTCTTCAACTTTAATTTTTGTTGATATTTTTTCGTATTTATCATTGTTTCGTTGCAAAATTTCCTCTGCAAGAGCTAAATATGCCTTCGCACCTTTGGAAGATGAGTCGTAAACACCAATTGGAGTTCCATGACTTGGAGCCTCTGCAAGACGAATGTTTCTTGGAATTGCAGTTTCAAAAACTTTCTTCCCAAAAAATGTTTTAATTTCGTTTCCAACTTGCGTTATAAGATTACTTCTTGAATCTTTCATTGTTAAAACAACCCCTTCAATATCCAGAGCCGAATTTAAGTGTTTTTTAACAAGTTTGATTGTGTTCATAAGCTGCGTTAAACCTTCAAGAGCATAGAACTCACATTGAATTGGAATCACAATTGAATCGCAGCAGGTTAAAGCATTAACGGTTAGAAGTCCAAGCGAAGGAGGACAGTCGATAAATATATAGTCATATTTATTTCTTACCCTTGCAAGCCTGTTCTTAATTATGTTTTCGCGATTTGGCAATTGAACAAGGTCAATTTCAGCCCCTGCAAGATCCACAGTTGCTGGAACAAAATCCAAATTAGGAATGTCTGTTGATAAAATAACTTCATCAATAATTGCATCTCCGTCAATAACATTGTAAATTGTTTTGGTTGAACTTGTTTTCTCAATTCCAACGCCACTTGTTGCATTTCCTTGAGGATCCATGTCAATTAACAAAACTTTCTTTCCCATCGCCGCCATATATGAAGCAACATTAACACAGGTTGTTGTTTTTCCAACGCCACCTTTCTGATTGGCAAAAGCAATGATTTTTCCCATATATACCCCCTTATCTTATAAGTATATATATAATACATTAATAATAAAAAAAACGCAATAATTAAATTGCATTTTTTCTTTATAATGGCTGTTTTCGAGGCAAATTGTTGCGCCTTGGGAATTGATTTGGCGTGCACCCATTTTTCCTAAAAATTAACAAATAATTCTTTACATCGGGAACAACTGAATATTCAACAGTTTGTTCAAGAGTTCCGCCAAGTTTGGTTAAAGCGTTTTTTGCCTCAGCAAGTTCTTCCAAAGCATTGCTACCTTTAAAAGCAATAAAAAGTCCATTTGACTTTACAAGAGGAAGGCAATATTCCAAAAGCGTGTTTAATGAAGCGACAGCGCGCGAAACACAAACATCAAAATTTTCACGGTGGTCCTTTTCTCTTGCAAAATCTTCAACCCTTGCATGAATTGCGCGGCAATTTTTAAGAGCAAGTTGGTTAACACATTCGTTAAGAAAATCAACCTTTTTCCCAACACTGTCGAGCATGGTTAAATCAAGGTCGGGACGATATATTTTTAAAGGAATTGAAGGGAAGCCACCGCCAGCTCCAACATCAACAATTTTAGAATTTTGCGGAATGTAATTTGACGCATAAACCGAATCGAGAAAATGTTTTTTTGCCGCATCTTCTGGCGAGGTAATTCGTGTTAAGTTAATATTCTCATTAAATTTTAATAAAAGATTAAAAAAATCATTAAATTTATCAATTTTTTCGCCATTTATTTCAAAATTATTTTCTTTAAACGTTTTTTCTAATATTTCTTTCATCTTTTTTTCGCCTTTAAATAAATTGATAAAACAGTTATATCAGCAGGTGAAACTCCAGAAATTCTTGAAGCTTGCCCAAGGGTTTGAGGTTGAATTTTGTTAAGTTTTTGAACTGCTTCAATTCGAAGACCTTTAATCGCGGAGTAGTCGAAGTTTTCTGGCAAAGCGGTTTTTTCTTGTTGCTTTAATTTTTCAATTTCATCATTTTGTTGTTTGATGTATCCCTCATATTTAACTTCAACATTTAAAGTTTCAAGAAGGGTACTTTCACTTTCATCAAATAGGTTAAATTCATTATTTAATTTGTAAATGTCAATATTATTTCTTTTTAAAATTTCAATCGCTTTAAGGGAATTTACAGAAATGCTTTCATTGTTGTTTTTTAAAAAATTATTTAATTTTTCGTCTATTTTAATCAATTTATTTAATTTTTCACGCATTTTCTGCAATTTTTCTTGTTTTTCTTGATATTTTTTCCATCTTTCGTCTGAAACTAGTCCAATTTCACGACCAATTGGAGTTAACCTTTGGTCGGCATTATCCTGTCTTAAAACAAGACGGAATTCAGCGCGACTTGTCATCATTCTGTATGGCTCGTTTGTTCCTTTTGTTACAAGGTCGTCAATTAAAACTCCAATATATGCTTCGTTCCTTTTTAAAATTAAAGGTTCTTTTAAGTCAATTTTTCTTGCGGCGTTAATTCCCGCAATAAGCCCTTGGGCTGCCGCTTCCTCATAACCGCTTGTTCCGTTAACCTGGCCAGCAAAGAAAAGCCCGTCAATTTTTTTGCTTTCCAAAGATGGTTTAAGTTCAAGACTGTCGATGCAATCATATTCAATTGCATAGGCATTTCTCATAATTTCTGCGTTTTCAAGCCCCTTAATGCTTGCATAAAGTTCGTTTTGGACATCGGCAGGAAGAGATGTGCTTACTCCTTGAATGTATATTTCATTTGTTGAGAGAGCTTCTGGTTCCAAAAAAATTTGATGACGCTCGCGATTTGGAAAACGCACAATTTTATCTTCAATTGAAGGACAATATCTTGGCCCAACTCCAACAATTGTTCCGCTAAACATTGGCGCACGGCTCAAATTATTTCGAATTATCTCGTGAGTTTTTTCGTTTGTGAAAGTTTCATAACAAAATGCAACGTTTTTTGTTTTATTTTTTGAGAGAGGGGAGAACCCAATATTATCTTCGCCCGCTTGTTTTTCAAGGCTTGAAAAATCAATTGTTCTTCCGTTAATTCTTGCCGGAGTTCCAGTTTTAAAACGACGAATTGTTATTCCCATATTCATTAAACTTTGAGTTAAGTGGTTTGCGCTCGCAAATCCGTTTGGCCCAACGTTTTGAGTAAATTCTCCAATAATAATTCGGCTTTTAAGATAAACGCCTGTTGAAATAACAACGACTTTGCATGAAAAAATTTCGCCCAAAGCGGTTTTAACAGCGCAAATTTTGCCGTTTTTTTCAATAATTTCAACAATTTCGGCTTGTTTTAGATAAATATTTGGATTTTCTTCCAAAATTTTTTTCATTCTTGTGTGGTAGTTAATTTTGTCAACCTGTGCACGAAGACTGTGGACGGCAGGGCCTTTTCCTTCGTTTAGCATTCGAATTTGAATTGCTGTTTCATCGGCATTTATTCCCATTTCGCCGCCAAGCGCATCAATTTCGCAAACAAGGTGTCCTTTTGCCGTTCCTCCAATTGAGGGATTGCAAGCAAGGAAGGCAATTGAATCCAAATTTAAGCAAGTTAAGAGAACTTTTTTTCCAAGGCGCGCAAGAGCAAGGGCCGCTTCGCAACCTGCGTGACCCGCTCCAACAACAACTGCGTCAAATTCATTTCTCATAAGTTTTTCCTTTTGCAAGCATTTTTCTTGCCATAATTTATTATTTTCCTAAACAGAATTTTGAGAAAACTTGGTCGATTATTTGTTCGGTTTCCGTTTCGCCCGTAATTTTTCCAAGTTCGTTCCAAACTCTTTTAATTTCAAACGCAACAACATCAAGCGTCATTGTGCTTAAATTTTTCAAAACTTCATTTACAAGTTTTTGCGCTTCTTTCAAAATGTTGATGTGTCTTAAATTTGTTAAAACAATTTTTGAAAGGTCAATTTTGTTTTCAACTGTTTTGCTATAAATTTTTTCCAAAAGCGCATCAATGTTTTTTGAATTTTTTGCGCTTATGTTAATTGTTTCATAACCTTTTTTGTTGTTTTTTGCAATATCAATTTTGTTGCCAACAAAAATTGTTTTTTTCTTGTCTAGCCTTTCAATCATTTGAGCCTCTTCTGGCGTTAGTTCTCTTGAAAGGTCGCAAACAAAAAGAATTAAATCTGCCTTGTCAATTTCTTGCTTTGCGCGCTCAATTCCAATTTGTTCAATCTCGTCGCCTTCGTTTCGAATTCCAGCGGTGTCGGTTAGGTTAAATTTAATTCCTTTGTAAAGGATTGTTTCGCAAATTGTGTCGCGCGTGGTTCCCGCGGTTGAACTAACAATTGCGCGGTCGTGGCCAAGAAGGGCATTAAGCAAACTCGACTTCCCAACATTTGGACTTCCAACAATTGCAATGTTAACTCCGTTTTTAAGTTTTTGCCCGCTTGCGGAGTTTGAAATAAGTTCTTCAAGTTGTGAAGAAATTTGAACAAGTGTTTTCCGTGCCTCTTCGGTTGTTATAAGTTCTTCGTCGTGTTCTGGATAGTCCAAAGCAACCTCAATTTTTGCAAGAATTTCGGTTATTTGGTTTTGAAAATCAACAATTTTTTTGTTAAATTTTCCCGTTGAAAGGTTATATGCGCTTGAAAGTTCTGCGTCGCTTTCGGCATTGATAACATCAATAATTCCTTCCGCTTCGTCAAGCGAAATTTTTCCGTTTAAAAAGGCGCGTTTTGAAAATTCTCCTGGGGAAGCCAAATTGCACTTTTCGCAAAGCGCCGAAAGAATTTGTTTTGCCAAAAACTCGCCGCCGTGAATTTGAAATTCAACAATGTCCTCGCCCGTGTAGGAAAAAGGAGCTTTAAAAAACACCATTAAACATTTTTCTTTGATGTTTCCATATTCAAAAGTTCCAAGATACATTTTCCTTGGTTCAATTTTTTCATAGTTTAAACTTTTGGAAACAAAAAAAGCCTTAGCAATTTCAACTGCTTTTTTTCCGCTTATTCTAATTATTGAAATTGCGCTGTTTCCAAGAGGTGTTGAAATTGCGCAAATTGTTTTTTCTTCCACGTTATGTTTCCTTTTTCAAAAGAAAGTATATCACATTATTAAAATTTTTAACATAATTTTTTCTAAGAAACAACAACGCGAATTGTTTTGGAAATTTCTCCGTCAACAGTTTTGATTGTTAAATCGAACTCACAAGATTTTGAAACTAAAATATAAACCGAATTATAATTAACCTTGTCAAACGTTACGTCGCTTGTTGAAACCAAAATTTCAAATCTTGCGCCGCTGACCTTAATTGAATTTTCAAAAAGTTCAAAACTTAAATAAACAGCGTTGTTTGTTCCAAGAGTTTTATAAATTGTGCCGTTTGAAAATGTGTAGGAAAACTTATCTTCAAAAGTTGTTAACTTAATTTCAAGTTTTCTTTCTGGAACAATAACTTCGTCATCTGTCTCTTTGTCCACCGAGTCGTCACTTTTGGAATCATCGTCTTTCGAATCGTCGTCGAAACTTTCGTTTGACTTGTTAGAATCTTGGTTGTTTTCCGCGTCATCTTTCGAATCGTTTTCGTCGTCGCATGGCAAGATTCTGTCATCATCTAGCAAAGCTCTCTCGCCGTCGCTTGGACTATCATCGCCTGTATTATTATCGCCCGAATTGTTGTCTTCGTCTTTGAAATCTGGAGTTGTTGTTTTGTCCGCTTCTTTTTCGTCTTCGCAGTTTGGTTTGTTTTCATTTGAAAAATCGGGAGTTTCAAAGTTATTTGGGACTTCCAAATTTGAAGTCTTTAAAGTTTCCAAACTTGAATTTTTGCAACCAGATAAAAATA
Source organism: uncultured Bacillota bacterium (assembly GCA_900544595.1). GTDB lineage: Bacteria > Bacillota > Clostridia > Christensenellales > UBA1242 > UMGS687. The sequence goes on from UQVQ01000004.1 coordinate 45,741, forward strand.
AAATTGCCAACAACAAAATTGACAAAGTTAAAATTATTATTAACAAAATTTTCTTTTTCTGCGTCAGCACAGCATTAGTTATAGCAAGTTTTTCGACAAATTTCAACTAATTTCGCAAACTAGTTCTTTCCGCCGCCAAAAAAGATTGTTTATGCGCCTGGCAATTTTTGAATTTCAACATCTCCGCAAAGCACATCAAAATAGGAGAAAGTTTGAGTGTTTTGCTGGTTAATGGCACTAACTTTAACAGTGAAAACACTTGGATAAATATTATCAATAACAGCATTGAAATAGTCCATTTTCTTTCTTCCGCGGTTAATTGCCATTGCAATTGTTTCGCCTTTAAGTTCTCGAATTTTTTGTTTTATTTCGTCTAAACTTATTCCCGTTTTTCTCATAACAAACCTCACTTTAATGAGGATTATTCCCATCTTTAAGCAATTTTACACACTTTTGTTAAACAACAAAAAATGAAATAATTGAAATTGCAAAAAGATAGATTGAAAAATAGTAATATTTCCCTTTTTCAACAACTTTAAGCATAAATTTTATTGAAACAATTCCAACAATAAACGCCGAAAGAAACGCAACAATTGTTGGCGCAACCATTCCTTCTTCGCCAAGAGCGTTAAAATCGCCTTTAATAATTTCATAAAGCATTGAGCCAATGATAACTGGCAAACTCATAAGAAAGGAAAATTTTGCAACATTTTTTCTATCCTCGCCGCAAAGAAGCCCAGCGCAGATTGTTGAACCAGAACGAGAAATTCCAGGGAGAACAGCAAGTCCTTGGGCAACGCCCATAACAATTGAAGTTAAGTTGTTTCTTCGAAATCCGCTTTCAACTGTGTAAGATTTTTGCGCATTTTTCTTTTCCTGATTTTTGCTTATAAAATATGTTACAAGGAGCAGGAGGGCAGTTAAAAGAAAAAAGTATGGCAAAAGTTTAGTGTTTTCAAGCACGTTATCAATAACCTCTTTTGCAAGAAAAACAATTAAAACTGTTGGAATTGTTGCAAGATATAAGTTGCAAGCTTGCCTTGAAAAAGGGTTTTTAATAAGTTCCCAAATTTCTTTTCGAAGAACAAACAAAACGGCAAACAGTGTTGCAACGTGAAGCAAAATTGTTATGAGAAAAGTTGTTTCACCAATTCCAAAAATTTTTCCAAGAAGTGTTAGGTGTCCGCTGCTTGAAACAGGAAGGAACTCGGTTAATCCCTGAACAATTCCTAAAATAAGTGCCACCCAAATTGCCATATTCCCTTGCTTTTTTCTCCCTTTTGATATATTCTATGTTTACATTTAAATTTTATTTGCAACTTAAAGGAGAAAAATGAAAATTGGTGTTGTTGGCCTTCCAAATGTTGGAAAGAGCACTTTGTTTAATGCAATAACAAACGCGGGAGCAGAAAGCGCGAACTATCCTTTTTGCACAATCGAACCAAATGTTGGTGTTGTTGATGTTCCCGACGAAAGATTGGAAGTTTTGGGAAAACTTTATAACACTCAAAAAATTGTTCATGCGGCAATTGAATTTGTTGACATTGCCGGGCTTGTTGCCGGGGCGAGCAAGGGCGAAGGTCTTGGAAACAAGTTTTTAAGTCACATTCGTGAAGTTGATGCAATTGTTCATGTTGTTCGATGCTTTGAAAACGAAAAAATTATCCACGTTTCTGGTTCAATCGATCCTAAACGCGACATTGAAGTTATCAATCTTGAACTTATTTTGGCAGACCTTGAAACTGTTTCTAAGAGATTTGAAAAAACACAAAAACTTTTGAAAGTTGGCGAAAAAGCAACAGCCGAAGAATTTGAAGTTTTAAAGAAAGTTAAGGAAACGCTTGAAAACGGAAAGCCAGCGCGCTCGGTTGAACTTACAGCCGACCAAAAGAAAATTTTAAATTCTTTCTTCCTTCTTTCCGCAAAGCCTGTTATTTATGTTGCAAACATTGCAGAAAGCGAAATTGGAACAGAAAACAAGTTTGTTAAAACTGTTAAAGAAATTGCAAAAGAAGAAGGAGCTGAAGTTATTGTTCTTTCCGCAAAAATTGAGGAAGAGCTTTCCGCTCTTGGCGAAGAAGACCGTGCGCTTTTCAAAGAAGAACTTGGAATTAAAGAAAGCGGGCTTGAAAAACTTGTTTCCGCTTCCTATAATCTGCTTGGGCTTATGAGTTTCCTTACCGCTGGCGAAAAAGAAGTTCGCGCTTGGACAATTAAAAAAGGTTCGAAAGCCCCACAAGCGGCCGGGAAAATCCACACTGATTTTGAAAAAGGATTCATCAAAGCTGAGGTTGTTAAGTATGACGATTTAATTGAATCAGGCTCATATATTGCTGCCCGCGAAAAAGGAAAAGTTCGAATTGAGGGAAAAGACTATGTTGTTCAAGACGGCGACATAATGCTTTTCCGATTTAATGTTTAATTCAAAAAGACCTTGCAGTTGCAAGGTCTTTTTCGTTATTTACATAGAAATTCTAAAACATCGTTATAAACGTTTTGGTTGTTTTTTTCGTTTAAAATTTCGTGTCGCATTGAAGGATAAAGTTTTGAGGAAACATTGCCATATCCGCGTTCTTTCAAGAATTTAACAAGGCTTTCAAATTTCTTTTTGTTTTGGATAACAGGGTCGTTTTCGCCGGCAATAACAAAAATTTTTAGGTTTGGATTTTGAACTTCCCAGCCCTTTTTGTTAAACGCACCTTCCATAAGTTTAAATAAATTTATGAATCCATTTGTTGTGAAAACAAAGCCACATTTTTCGTCATCGTTATATTTTTCAACAGTTTCAGCGTTTGAACAAATCCATTCATTTTCAATCATTAAGTTTCTGTTATACGAGCCAAAAGTAAGTTTATTTAAAAACTTGTTTGGCTTGTTATCTTTTCCAAAAAACTTTGAAAGTTTTGCGAGAAAAATTGCAAACTTTGTTAATTTGTTTTCTGTTGGAGGGCCGCAAAGAACAAGTTTTTCAATTTCGCCGTCAAACTTTTTTAAGTAGTTTCTTGAAACAAGCGTTCCCATGCTGTGGCTAAAAAGAAAAACAGGAAGAGATTGGAATTTTTCTTTTGCAAAAAGAGTGACCTGATGTAAATCATCAACAATATAATCAATGTTTTCCGTATAGAAATAGCCATAGTCTTCTTTTTTCTTAACACTTTCGCCATGTCCTCTGTGGTCGTTTATCACGCAAACAAATCCCTTCTTTGCAAGAAACTCCATGAAAGGATAATATCTTTCTTTGTGTTCCGCCATTCCGTGGGAAATTTGAACAATTGCCTTTGGCTTTTCGCTTGGCTCAAAAATTGTAATTTCCAATTCCAAGCCGTCTTTTTGAGATTTAATTTTTTCAATTTTCATATTTAAATTATAGTTTCTTTTGCGCCGTTTTGTCAAATTAAAACGAGTTTATCTGAGTTTCTGTTGTTTGCTGACTTTAAAAGATTTTAAGTAAAATTACATTATTAAAAATAGGGGAGGGAACTTCTGTTTTTTCTTTTGACACCATAAAAAAACGTTTGAAAACCTTATTAAAAAGAATTTCAAACGCAAATTTAATTGGCGGAGAGGACAGGATTTGAACCTGCGGTTGCTTTCACAACACACGCTTTCCAAGCGTGCACATTAGACCACTCTGACACCTCTCCAATTTCGGCATCAATGCTCCTTAGCATGCGTAGTATAACACCTCTCGTTCCATATTGCAAGAAAATTTTGCCAGTTGTTTTCTTTCTCTCTTTCCTTAGTTTTGAATTTAAAATTCCTCTTTTTGAACTTACTTTTTCAAACGTTTTTCTGTTCACATTTAAATTCGAAATTGACTTTCCAATACAGGTATGATATAGTTTAAATTAGTAAAAATATTGGAGAGAACGATGGACATTTGGGAAAAACTTGTTGAAAAGGCAAAGAAAGAATATTATCCAACTGCAGTTTCACCTTTCATTGATGCGCATCATGTTGTTTGTGCAATTGAAGCGGAAAATGGCGAAATTTACACTGGATTTTGCATTGAAGGAGCAAGCGGAGTTATTGCTCTTTGCGCCGAACGTGTTGCAGGGCTCAATATGTATGTTCAAAGCGGCCAAACGGTTGTTAAAAGATTGGTTGCGTTTCGAAATGAACCTCCAAAAGGTAACGGGGGAATGCCATGCGGCGCTTGCAGAGAATTTTTTATGCAACTTAATTCAAAGAACAAAGATATGGAAATTTTAACCGACTTTAACTCACGCAAAACGATTACTCTTGAAAAGCTTTTGCCAGGCTGGTGGGGCTGGGAAAGATATAACAAAAGCGAAAAATAGGTTTAAGGAACAATCTTATGAATAAAGAAAAGAACGTTTTGGAATTTTATGTTGTTTGCAACAAACTTAAAGATGTTGTTCGAACTGGTTGGAAAAATTGGGGAGTTAAACGCGAACGTGTTGAAAGCATTGCGGAGCATATTTTTGGGGTTCAAATGCTTGCTCTTGCAATGTGGTCGGAATTTAAATATAACATCGACATTAAAAAGGTTTTAACAATGCTTGCCGTCCACGAAACTGAAGAAATTATTATTGGCGATTTAACATGTTTTGAAGTTACTAAGCAACAAAAAGAAAAAGCAGGGCACGAGGCGGTTAAAGAAATTTTTTCTTCTTTAACAAACGCAAAAGAAATTGAAAATTTAATTTATGAATTTGATGAACGCAAAACGCCAGAAGCTCTCTTTGCTTTCTATTGCGACAAACTTGAATGCGACATTCAGTCTAAGCTCTATGACGAACAACATTGCGTTGACATCAACCATCAAGAACAAAACTCAATCGCAAAAACGCAAAGAGTTAATGAACTCCTTTCAAAAACACATTCTTTTTCAAAAATGTGGATGAAATTTGGTCAAGAAAAATATGATTATGACAAAAATTTTCTTGCCGTTTCCAATTATGCAATTAGCCATTCTTTAAAAACAATCAAAACAAAAGAGGATTCGGCGGAGTTTTAATTCTTTTATTTTTGCATCATATAAGTAAACGTATTATTTAATCTAAAACAAAATGTAAATATGCTTGCATTTTGTTTTTTTGTGTGATATATTTCTTAAGTCAGTTCATTGACAAATAAACACCCATGTTCCATTCGCATGGCCGTTGCCAAAAACTTTCTCTCATAATTTTTGGTTGCCAGCGGAGCAAAGAAGACTTGGGGAAGACTAAAAACAAGGAGGAAAAATAAAATGTCGGTTATTTCAATGAAACAACTTCTAGAAGCAGGCGTTCATTTTGGTCACCAAACAAGGAAATGGAATCCTAAAATGAAAAAATACATTTTCACCGCAAGAAATGATATTCATATCCTTAATCTAGAACAAACATCAGAACTCGTTGACAAAGCATATCTTTTCGTTAGAGATGTTGTTGCATCGGGCAAAAACGTTCTTTTCGTGGGAACAAAAAAACAAGCTGCTGAAGCAATTAAAGAGGAAGCAGAAAGATGCGGAATGTTTTATGTTAATTCAAGATGGCTTGGAGGTTGCTTAACAAACTTCAAAACCATTCGTGCAAGAATTGACAGACTTAACAAATTAAATCAAATGGAAAAAGTTGGAGAATTCGAACTTTTGCCAAAGAAAGAAGTTGCACTTCTTAAAGCAGAAAGAGACAAGTTGGAAACAAACCTTGGCGGAATTAAAGAAATGAGAGAAATGCCAGGCGTAATTTTCGTTGTTGATCCTTCAAAAGAACACATTTGCGTTCATGAAGCAATTAAGATGCACATTCCACTTGTTGGACTTGTTGACACAAACTGCGATCCATCGGGAATTGACTATGTTATCCCAGGAAACGACGACGCAATCCGTTCGGTTAAACTTATTGCTTCCGCAATTGCAGACGCTGTTATAGAAGCAAAAGAAGGAGTTTCTTTCAAAGAAGAAAAAGAAGACGAAGAACCTGTTGACCTTGCAGCCGCTCTTGCCGAAAGCAAACCAACTGTTGAAGAAGCAGAAGCTGCTCCTGAAGAAGAAAAGCCACACAAAAAACCAAGAGCTAAAAAAGTTAGCGACGAAACAACAGAAGAAGTTAAAGAACAACCTGCTCAAGAAGTTAAAGAAGAGCCAGCTGAAAAACCAAAAAGAGCTTCAAAAAAAGCTGAAGTTAAAGAGGAGGAATAATCTATGTTCACAGCACAAGATGTTTCAAAACTTAGAGCCTCAACAGGCGCAGGAATGATGGACTGCAAAAAAGCATTAACAGAAACAAACGGCAATTTCGACGAAGCAATTAAATATCTTCGTGAAAAAGGAATGGCAGCCGCTGCTAAAAAAGCAGACAGAATTGCAGCAGAAGGCGTTGTTGGTTCCTACATCCACATGGGCGGAAAAATTGGCGTTTTAGTTGAAGTTAACTGCGAAACAGACTTTGTTGCAAAAAGCGATGCTTTCCAAAACTTAGTTAAAGACATTGCAATGCAAATTGCAGCAGCAAAACCTCTTTATGTAACAGAAGCAGAAGTTCCAACAGAAGCTTTGGACGCTGAAAAAGAAATTTTGAAAGCACAAGCTTTAAACGAAGGAAAACCAGAAGCTGTTGTTGAAAAAATGGTTGAAGGAAGAATCAAAAAATATTATAAAGATGTTTGCCTTCTCGACCAAGATTTCGTTAAAGACAGCAGCAAAACTGTTTCTCAAGTTATTAACGAGGCAATCCTTTCCATTGGCGAAAAAATTTCTGTTCGTCGTTTCACTCGTTATGAAATGGGCGAAGGCCTTGAAAAACGCGTTGACAACTTGGCAGAAGAAGTTGCTAAAATGAGCAAATAACTATTTATCTAAAGAAAAACACGGTTTCCCGTGTTTTTTTTATATTTTTCTCCTTGCTCTAAGTCTTGCTTTTAATTTCTTTCTCTTTTGCTTTGGTTTAAAACAATAGAAAACCCTTTTTATAATTGGAGTTGTTCTCTTTTGAATATCGTAATACACAATTGAAATAATTGTTGCCGTTAAACAGAAAACCTCGCCAACAAGCGTTATATATGCTCCAACAAGGCTGTTATATATGATGCAAACAATATGATCGGTTATTGTTAAAATTCTAAAGACATACATATTATCTTGCCAGCAGCCAAAAGTGAAGACAACAAGGCTTAATAAAATGAAAATATCAATTGCGCTTTCCCAGGTTAGTCCAAGTATTATGATAAATGAAATTTCAAAACAGATTAAAACAATAACATTTGGCTTGACTTTATAGTGGTCGTAAAGGAAAAAAACAATTGATCTTAAAATTCCCGCCAAAAGCAAGCACGCCCCCGCAACCTGCCCAAGAAGAAAATAAGTTCCCATTGATGCAAGAAGCGCAAAACAAATAAAAACCAAGGTTTTCCCCTTAGTTTTTTGCAAACGACTTATGAGCAAAAATATAATTGCGATAATTTGCGTTACAATTGCCATATACTCCATATATTACATTATTTTTTAAGTTTAAAAAAGCATTTTCGCGGTAAATAAATATTTTATTTTGATTTTTGACCAGCAATGAGATATAATAAAGAAAAAAAGGGAGTTTTTTATGAAAAAAGGTTACACTCTAAACATACTCGCAGGGGTTCTTGAAATTCTTCTTGGAGTTGGTTTTATTGCCGCTCTTGTTATAACGCTTGTTAGCGAAGAATCTACAATTGGAGGGGCTCTTACAACTCCAATTCTTTCATTTTTTATGTTAATCTTTCAAGACGAAGTTTTTGGCGCAATTGTTTACACAGTATATTCAATGATGTTTGTTTATTCTGTATTTGCAGTTTGTTTCATTGTTTATGGAAGCGTAACAATTGCGTTTATGCGACGCGAAGCAGGGGAATATTATAAAAAGAAAAAATCCATAACTTTCTTCCTTGTTTCCTCTTGCCTTGCCTTTGCCTACTGCCTTGTTGGATTCATTATTGCGCTTTCATCTGGAACTTTTGATGGATTAGCGTTTGCCATAACAATTATTTCTGGCGCGGCGCTTGTTTTAAGAGCGGTTGGGTATGTTGCCTATCGCCGCGGAATGAAACTTGCCCCAAAACCAACCGAGCAAGACAAATATATCCCAGAGCTTAATGAATATAACGACGAAAACGTTGACCTTGTTACAAAACTTAAACGCCTTAACGCAATGAAAGAAACAGGTCAGATAACCGAAAAAGAATATAATGATATAAAAACAAAACTTTTGGGAGAAAATGAAAAATAACTTTCAAAAGAGTTTTTGATTATTATGTTTAAATTATAAATGAATTTTCGAAAACAATGTGAAAAGGGGATTATAAAAAATGAATTTAAGTGTTGTTTTTAGCTTTGTTGCATATTTTGTTTTAATTCTTTCCTTAGTTGTTGGATTTTTTGTTGGACTTAAAAGAGGACTTGTTAAAAGTTCTCTTCGTTTTGGTCTTCTAATTGCTTTTTTAATTGTTGGTGGGCTTATAACAATGCCAATTTCAAACGCAATTTCAAAGATTGACATAACAAGTTTTAATTGGGTTGTTAACGAAAAGGTTGCAACAACAATTCCAGAAGGGTTAAGAGAGTTAATTCTTTCCAACGAGCAATTTGCTGCCGCCGCCGCCAAAATGCCTTCTCTTATGGAACTTGCAAATGTTTTGCCAGCGGCAATAATAAGCATTGCTGTTTTTTTTATTCTTGTTCCAATAATGCTCCTACTAAGCTACATTATTTATGTTATCCTTGCAAAATTTGCTCTTCCAGAAGGACGCCTTGAAAGACAAGCAAAGAAGCTTCAAAAAGCTGCAAAAAAAAGTAAGCTTGAAAACACGCAAATTCCTCAAACTCTGCCAAACCCAATAATTGCTAAAAAGAAAAATAAAAAGAAATGGCTTGGGGCAGCGGTTGGAACTCTTTGCGGATTTATTTTCATTTTTGTTTTAATGCTTCCAATAACTTCGCTCACTTCAACAATTTCGGATATAGCGGCTCAGCCAACAACTGTTGCAGCAGAAACAGAAGAAAAAAATTTTTTAAGCGAATCAAGCAGTGATTTAATTCGCTATTATATTGGCGACGAAGTAATTTCCTATATCGACGGATATAGCCAAAGTGTTGCAGGGAAAATTTTAACACTTGGAGGACTTGATAACGCAATTTTTGATTCAATAACTTCCGTTAAAATCAACAACGAAAAATTTGCTTTTAGAAACGACATTTATAATGCTGCAAAAGCCTATGACGAATTCGTTTTTATTGTCGACTTTGTTGGAAAAGAGGGGACATTTAAAACAATTGATTTTAAAAAGATTGACGATATGATCGACCGACTTTTTAACACAGGGCTTTTCAAAGCTTTTGCTCCAGAGTTAATTCCATATGCAGTTGACTATCTTCGCGACCTTGAAGCCTTCAAAAATTTTGAATATAACGCCGAAATTTCCTTAATCTTAGATGGAGTTGTTAACAATCTTAACAACGCAGGAAAAGATTACGTTAAAACTCTTCGCAGCGATTTTTCAAATTTAATTGAAATTGGTCAAACCGCGTGCAAAGTTGGGCTTGTTGATGACATTGTTGGCGGGAAGCGCGACATTCCAACATTTATTAAATCTCTTAAAGCCGAAAACTATGCTCTTCTTAATTCATTAACTAAAAATTTAATAAACTCTCCTTCTTTCAAAGTTGTTATAACAAAAGGTGCAACCGCTGCCCTCAATGTTGTTGAGAAAAAATTAAACAGCGAAGTTCAACTTGGCGAAATTGATGAAAACAAAATTGAATGGAAAATCCTTGAACCAGAACTTAACTCTTTTCTTAAAAACGCAGTTGATGCTTTCTTAATTTTAGACAAATATGGCTTTGAAAAAATTTCCGAAAACCCAAAGTTTATCACCTCAACAGAATTTGAAACTGTTGATTTTGATGCTTTGCTAACCACCCTTGGAAAAGAACTCAACATTTTGAAAAATAGCAACCTAACTAAAAATCAAAATGTTAACGCATATAACGAAATTGCTTCCTATATGGAAACAAACGAAAAAATCTCAAACTATTTCGATGCAAAAACTCTTAAAGAAATTGATTGGGAAAATGAACTTAATAACATAAAAAGTTCTCTTATTGCGCTTAAAGAAAGCGGCGCGTTGAACTATGCGCTGGAAACAGAAGATTTTAACATAGATAATTTTCTCATTCTTCTTTCAAAAGAGGACACAAATCATAACACCTATGCAAAACTTGCAATCAAACCAATTTTAAGTTCAAAACTTTCAACAAAACCAATTAAACATTTCCTTGAAAAATTTAACGAACAAATTCCAGCTCTTAAAGAAAGATTTGGCGAGGAAATTGTTGAAATCAATCTTTCATCATATAACGGTCTTAGTGAAAACGATAGGGAAGAGTTTTCAACTTCTCTTGAACTTGCAACAATTTTAGCTTCAAAACTTGGCCTTATGAATTTCAAAGACCAAACTTTTGAAACAATTTTCAAACTTAATGACCACTCATCTTCAACTGTTAACTCAACATACTTAACAAATTTCTTAACACACCTTGCAAAAATTGAAATAACCCGCGAAACATATAAATCGCTTTTCAAAGCAGCAGGTAACAACGAAAAATATAACACCTATCTTTCTCTTGGAAACGCCGCAAAAGACGATTTTGATTGGAACGCAGAATTTGAAAAAATTAACAAAATCTTAACAGTATTGAAAAAGGAAAAAGACGGAAATTCAATCAAAACAATTCTTTTCCCAAACAATAAACTTGAAACAATTGAAATAAACGAGGAAACACTTTCAAAAATGTTTAACGTTCTTTCCTCTCCTTTAATTGAAACAATGCCAGAAAATTCTTGTATGAAAGTTCTTGTTGTTTCTCTTTACGACAGTTCTTTGCTTAAACAGTCGCTTGTCTATTTAATTAACACATTAAATTCTCGGGTTTGCGAGCAAATTTCCTCAACTGAAAAAACTTTTACTGTTGGCAAAATTAAACTTGAAAATTTAACAGAAAATCAAAAACTTCAAATTGTTAATGTTTTCGACAGCATAACAAAAGCATTCAACATCTTAACAAAGGCAGATTTCTCGTTAGACACTTTAACCGACGAAGAAATTGTTAAGGTTGGAACATTCCTCAACACCCTTAAAGAAAATGCTTATAACTATGTTAACGGTTCTCCAAGTGTAAATTGTCAACTTAGTGAGGACGGAACAAGCGTTAAAAATGGTGGGGTTTTTGCTTCTCTTTATATCGCAATGATTGACTATGCAAAACAAACATACGAATTTTCTGGAAACATTTCCTATGGCGAAATTGAATGGATAAGTTTCCTTCGAACAGCAAAAAAACTTTCCGAACTTTCCGGAAGCGATAAAACAATTTTGGACATAATTTCCGATAAAGATTCCAATGTTGATGTTTCAAAAACTCTTGAAATTATTGGTGTTGAAAGCGAAACAACCGAAAAAATTTCGTCCGTTCAAGATTCGTTTAAAGACATTGATTCTTCAAACCCAGATTCATTTGAAAACTTAGCAAACGAACTCGACAAAATAAGCTCAACAGATGCAGAAAACATTGAAAATGCTGTTAAAGAAACAACAGGAAAAGATATAACTGGCGCAGTTGATATGGCAATAATTGCAAATGAAAAAGCAATTAGTGCAAGAATAAGTTTACTTATGAGAAGCACCTTAACAGACGAAAATGAAGCCGAATCTCTTGCAATTCTTTGCAATGGCGCAACGGTTGTTTTAAGCGAGGCGGTTTCAAGCGGAGTTGTTTTGCAATGCAACATAACCGGCGGACTTTCTGCTCTTGAAACAAAAATCAATGCTCAAACAAGTTCAGATGCCGTTCGATCTCTTGTTAAAGCACTCTTTGGAATTATGTAAAAGGACAAAAACAAAAAATGGAATTTTCACACACCCCTGTTCTACTCGATGAAGTTTTGGAAAATCTTGAAATAAAACCAAACGGAGTTTATGTTGACTGCACGCTTGGCGGAGCGGGGCATTCCTCAAAAATTCTTGAAAAACTTGAAACTGGTCTTTTGGTTGGCTTTGATAAAGACCAAGAAGCAATTGACGCTTCAACAAAAAAACTTTCAAAAATTTGTAAGGTTTTTTCAAAAGACAACTTTAAAAAAAATAACGAAAAAAGTTGTTTAATTATTAAAGACGATTTTAAAAATTCGCCTTCTGTTTTAACCGAACTTGGCATAACAACTGTTGATGGGATTTTAATTGACCTTGGCGTAAGTTCTCATCAACTCGACACCGCCGAGCGCGGATTTAGTTTTAAAAAAGATGCGCCCCTTGATATGAGAATGGATTCTTCCCAATCTCTAACTGCAAAACAAATTGTTAATTCTTACAGCGAAGAGCAACTTCGAAATCTTTTCAAAGAATATGGCGAAGAAGAGTTTGCCTTTTCAATTGCAAAGAACATTTGCAAAGCGCGCGCCTTAAAAGAAATTGAAACAACGCTTGAACTTAATGAAATTATTGAAAACAGTATGCCAAAAAAAGTTGTTTTTTCGCGCGGTGGAGCAGCCAAAAAAGTTTTTCAAGCGCTTCGAATTGAGGTTAATGGAGAACTTAATTTACTTAAAGAAACAATTGAAAACCTAATTAAATTTCTCTGCCCAGGCGGACGAATTGCAATAATTTCCTTCCATTCTCTTGAAGACAGAATTGTTAAAAATGTTTTCAAAGATTTAGCGCAAGGTTGCATTTGCCCTAAAAATTTTCCAATTTGCGTTTGCAATCATAAAGCAACAATTGAAATTGTAACGCGAAAGCCAATTGTTGCAAGCGAAAAAGAACAACTTGAAAATTCCCGTTCAACTTGTGCAAAACTTCGCGTTGCTAAAAAACTTTAAGTTTTTGCTTGAAAAATAATTTTTAATGAGATAAAATTAAAATGATGGAAACAATGAAAGAAAAAAATTCTCGAACACTTCTTCTTGAAAAAGAAACGGAAGAGCCTTCCGTTGAATCTTTCATTGAAGAAAATAAAGAAGAAAAAAAAGAAAGCGCCAAAAAGGTTTTGTTTGAAAATAACACTCCAGAATTATATATGCAAAATTTAAAGAAAAATTTTGAACCTCAACAAGAAAAAGAAACAAAATCTGCTCCTTCAGTTTCATCAAAAATTCAATTTGAAGCCGCCGAAACTTTCTTTTCGAAACCCCTTGAAGCAAAAGAGAAAAAACAAACAGAAGGTCAAGTTTCTTTTCAAAATGTTTATGTTCCTTTAAAAGAAGAAGAATCAGAAACAGAAACTTTGCCAGAAGAAAAAGAAGAAATTGAAGTTTCTTCCGAAGAAGAAACCTTAAGCGATGTTATTGAAGAAAACGTTAGCGAAAACGAAAACAAACCTGTTAAACGCGCAAAACCAAAAACTCGATTTAGAATTTTTATTTTTGGGCTTATTAGTGTTCTTGCGTGTATGTGTGGCTGGTCAATTTATAATGCCGTTGAAATTAAAACTTTAACTGCCGAAATTGAACAAGCAAACAAGATATATTCGGTTAATGTTTATAACTATGTTAAAACAATTTCAAAAGCAGACGATTTAACAAACAAAGACAGCATAACAAATCTCGATTCTCTTTCCGATGCAGGAATTGTTCCTCTTCAACCAACAAAAGAAGATAAAAGCGAATATAGTGTTAAGAGTAATTGGTTCGACCGTCTTTGCAATTGGCTTTCAAATCTTTTTAACTAACATAATTTAAAACTCCTTTAAATAGAAATATTACAAGGAGTTTTTTCTTGGATAAATTTAATTTGCGGTTTTTCAAAAAACGTGTTCTTGTTTTTTCAATTTTGTTAATCCTTCTTTTTTGTTCAATTGTTGGACGCTTGCTTTACGTTCAAGTTTTCCAAGGCGGAGTTTTGCAAGGGCGCGCACTCGACCAATGGACTCGCGGACTTCCTTTAACAGCAAAGCGCGGAGAAATTTACGACGCAAACGGTTCTTCTCTTGCCGTTTCCTACACAACTTATAACATCTATGTTCGAAGCCGCGAAGTTAAAGACAAACAACAAGTTGCTTCAATTCTTTCAAACAAACTTAATCTCGATTTTAATCAAACTCTTGAAAAAGTTAACAACAATTCTGTTAGCGAAGTTTTAATTAAAATGCAAGTTCCTAAAGATGTTGCTCATAAAATTTTTAACGAGAATTTGAGCGGAGTTTATTTAACCGAAAGCGTTAGCCGTCACTATCCTTATGGAAATTTATTAACTCAAATCCTAGGCTTCACAACAATTGATAATATTGGACAAGCTGGGCTTGAAGCCTACTATAACGACCTTCTTAAAGGTGTTAACGGAACAACTCTTGTTCAAAGCGATCTTCAAGGAAAAGAACTTTATAACAGTTTAACAAACTACATTCCTTCGGTTCCAGGCTACAACATAAACCTAACAATTGACGTTAACATTCAGCTTAAAGTTGAGCAAACTCTTGAAAAACTTATGGTTGAACAAAAAGCAAAAAGCGCAACAGCAATTGTTATGAACCCAAAAACCGGCGAAATAATTGCAATGTCAACAAAACCAAGTTTCGACCTTAACAATGTTCCTCGCAATGATGTTCAAAAAATGCTGGAACAAATGAAAAATCAAGCGATTGTTGATGTTTATGAACCTGGGTCAACCTTTAAAATTTTAACAATGGCTTGCGCTCTTGAAGCTGGTGTTGCCCATCTTTCCGACGGATTCTATTGCCCAGGTTATGCGGTTATTGACGGACAAAAAATTAAATGTTGGAAATCTGTTGGTCATGGAAGTCAAAATTTAACCGATGGGCTTTGCAATTCTTGCAACTGTGTTTTCACTCAACTTGCGCTTCGCCTTGGGCTTGATAAATTCTATGAATATTTCAAAAATTTTGGTCTTGGAGCAAAAACGGGAATTGAGTTTCTTGGCGAAAGCGGAGGAATTCTTATGAACAAAGATTCCGTTAAAACTGTTGACCTTGCAAGAATGGGATTTGGTCAAGCAATTGCAATGACTCCTCTTCAACTTATAACCGCAATTTCGGCTTGTGTTAACGGGGGATATCTTGTTAAGCCATATATGGTTTCTTCTGTTACAGACGAAAATGGAAACAAAATTTTGGAAAATAGCAAAACTGTTGTTCGTCAAATTCTTTCAAACGAAACATCAAAAACAATTAACAGTATGCTTGAAGAAGTTGTTTCAAAACCAGGGAAACTTACATTTGTTGAAGGATATGAAATTGGAGGAAAAACAGGAACAAGCCAAAAATATGAGGGCGGAAAAATTTCTGGAAAATATGTTTCATCTTTCATTGGAACCTATCCCGCCTCAAATCCAGAATACATTGTTTTGGTTGTTGTTGACGAACCAGGAACAGGCGCATATTATGGAAGCGTTGTTGCTTCGCCATATGCAAAAGAAATTTTCAGTTCAATTTTTGAATATAAAAACATCAAAAAAACAGGCGACGAAACTGTTAAACTTGAAAGAACAATAACTCTTCCAAATCTTGTTGGGCTTAGCTTAAGCGAAGCGTGTTCAATTCTTTCAAATCTTGAATTAACCTATGAAATTCAAGGAAGCGGAGGATTTGTAACAAATCAACTTCCTCCCGCCGGAACTCTTTGTTATAAAGGTGAATCAATCTATTTAATTTCAGATGGATAAAGAAAAAATTTAATAAAAAACATAAAAAAAGAGAAAAAAATCTCTTTTTTTTGTTATTTTTCCTTATTTTAGTTTATAATTCATATGAGGAGAAAAAAGTTGGAAGACCAAAAAATTTATTTTGTTATTGATATGAAAACATTTTTTGCTTCGGTTGAATGCGCAGAAAGAAATTTAAATCCTTTCGAAACAAACCTTGTTGTTGCCGACGAAAGCCGCAGCAAAGGAACAGTTTGTTTAGCAATAACTCCAAAAATGAAAGCGCTTGGAATTCGAAACAGATGCCGACTTTATGAAATTCCTCAAAACATAGACTATATAATTGCAAAACCTCGAATGAAAAAATATATTGAGTATGCCGCAAAAATTTACGAAATATATTTGCAGTATATCGACAAAAATGACATTCATATTTATTCAATTGACGAGTGTTTTATCGACGCAACTTCCTATATTAAATTTTATAAAACAACCGCAAAAGCTTTTGCACAAAAACTTATGAATGAAATTAAAGATAAGCTTAAAATTCCTTCAACTTGCGGAATTGGAACAAATATGTTTCTTGCAAAAATTGCTCTTGATTTAACAGCAAAGAAAACAAAGGATGGAATTGGATTTTTGGACGAAGCAAAGTTTCGAAAAGAACTTTGGAATCATCGCCCAATAACCGACTTTTGGCAAATTTCAACCGGAATTGCAAAGCGTCTTGAACGCTATGGAATTTACGATATGAAAGGAATAACCGAAATCCAAGAAGATTATTTATATAAAGAATTTGGAATTAACGCCGAACTCTTAATTGACCATGCTTTTGGAAAAGAAACTTGTGAAATAAGCGACATAAAAAAATATAAATCAAAATCAAAATCAATTGGAAGTTCGCAAATCCTTCCTTGTAACTATTCCTATCCCGACTCGATTATAATTCTTAAAGAAATGCTTCAAAATGGTGTCTACGATCTTGTTAAAAACGGATATGTTGCCCAAGGACTTTATCTTTCTGTTGTTTATGGTGATTCAAAACAAAATGAAACCCATGGAACAACTCGACTTGGTGTGTTAACAAATTTATATTCAATTATTGAGGAAAAAGCACTTTCTCTCTTTAAAAAAATTGTAAATCGTGATCTTCCAATAAGAAAAATTGGCTACACTTTCACAAATCTCCTTCCCGAAGAAAATGAAGCATACGACCTTTTGACAGACTTGAATAAAGTTAACAAAGAAAAGAAACTTACAAAAAGTGTTATTGGAATTCAAAATAAGTTTGGAAAAAATTCACTTCTTAAAGGGATCGACTTGGAAGAAAAAGCAACACAAATGGAAAGAAATAAGATGATTGGAGGGCATAATGGCTGAAAGAGAAAAAATGTCGAAAGAAATGAGAGCAAAACAGTTTATGCCATTCGATGCTCTTAAGGGCCTTCGAGCGGCTCTTCGTGAAAAAGAAATTGAACATGAAAACAAAGTTAAAAACGAACTTAAAAAATATGAATAGTTTTTTTAACTAAATAAAAAAAGAAACCTTTTAAAAAGTTTCTTTTATTTTTTTAGTTTCTAGTTAATCATTCTAACTGGAAGAATTAAATACTTAAATCCGTCGCCTTCAATTGGAGTTATAACACAAGGATTTGTTGGAAGGTTAAAGTTAAGTTTAACAAACTCGTCTTGCAAGTTTCTTGAACATTCTGTAAAATATCTTGCGTTAAATGCAATTTTCAAATCTTTTCCTTTAAATGAAACATTAACATTTTCGGCAATGTTTCCGATGTCGGAATTTGATGTTATTTGCATATTATTTTCTTTAATGTCAAATTTAACCAAATTGTTTTGACCAATTTTTGAAAGAAGGGAAGCACGGTCAAGAGCATCTTCAAATTGGCTTTTGTTAATAACAATTGATGTGTCGAAATTCATTGGAATAATTTGTTTATAATTCAAGAATTCTCCTTCCAAAGTTTTGGAAATAATTTTTGTGTCTTTCAAATCAACCATAATATAATTCTTTTGAATGTAAACATTTATTATTTCTTCATTATCTCCAAGAATTTTTGAAATTTCGCCAAGACTTCTTGCTGGAACAATAACATGAGAAGAAACTGTTGAATGTTTAAGTTCCTTTTTACAAAGCGCAAGACGATAACCATCAAGTGCAACTGCGTTAATTGTTTTTTCTTCAATTTCAAGAAGACAACCTTTCAAAATTGGGCGACTGTCGTCAACAGCAACCGAAAAGATTGTTTTGTTGATAAGTTCTTTAAAATCTATTTGGCTTATTGCAAAGAAATCGTTTGAATCAATTTTATTAAAACTTGGGTATTCGCTTGGGTTATAACATTGAATTGAACCTTCGCTGTCGGTGTATCTAATTTTTAATTGATTTTTGTCGTTAAGAGTTAATTCAATTCTTTCCTTTGTTAATTTCTTGATAAACTCAACAAAAAATTTTCCAGGAACAACAGTTTCCCCTTCAACCTTAACTTCTGCTTTAATTTTCTTTTCAATTGCTAAATCTGTGTCTGTTGCGCTAATAACTAAACAATCGTTATCGGCAACAAGTTTAATTCCTTCCAAAATTGGATTTGTTGTTTTGTTTGAAATAGCTCTTGAAACTTTAATTGCTGCTTCGCTTAAATCTAATCCATCACATACTACTTGCATTCTTATTTTTCTCCTTTTTCATCTAATGTAGATTATACCAAATTTGCTTTAAAAGTTCAAATCTTTTAACAAAAGAAAATAAAAAATTTCTTAAAGCAATATCAGTTTCCGCCTTCCTGTCAGTTTTATTTTTAATAATTAAATAATAGTCTTCATAATAAAAGCTGTGGAAATGTTAACAAATTTTTTAAAACTCAAAATGTTGTGTTTAAGAACCATTCTTTGTCTTAATAAAAACAAAATGTTGTTACTTTTAAATGGTATTTTGTGTTAATAACTTTGTTTATTTCTTGGAAAAGTTATTAACATTTCAACAATTTTTGTGTTAACAAGCCGAGGAAAGATGATTTCAAAAAAGAAAAAAGAAAAAGTTTAAGTTTTAATAATTTTTGTTTTGACAATATTTATTATTGTTGTATAATACTTCCACTAATGTCTATGTATAGGAGAGATTTAAAGTGAAAAAGAAAATTTTTGCAATCTTAGCTATGGTTCTCTGTGTTTGTTTTTGCTTTGCTGGGTGTAACTTATTTCCAGAAAACAACGAAGTTATTAAGAATCAAGAAGTTGCAACTTCAAACATAAATTCAATAACTCGCGAAGAATTTATTAAAGGATATAATAACTACTACACAACTTTCTATAATCAAACAAACGATAAAGATAAAGCAATTGAAAAACTAATTGAATATCTTCTTTCAAAGAAAGTATATTTAAACGATGCTAAAAATCTCTTAAATGAAGGGAAAATATCTTTAACCAGAACCGAAGAAAACTATCTTTGGCACACAACTTTAAATTCAATTATAACAAACATCGAATCGTTTGAAGAAAAAGTTAGAAACTCTTTGAAAGATGAAAATAAAGAAACAACTGAAGACGACGAAACTCCAAAGAAAGAGTCGCAATTTGTTTACACTTCCTACACTCCAAAAGCAATTGTTGTTTTCGATAACGAAACAAATCAATATAAAATTGTTGTTGTTAAACAAGTTCTTGTTAAGAAAACAGAAGATGGAAAAGAAAAATATGAATATGTAACAGAAAACGAAGCAAAAGGCTATGATGATTCAAGTTTCAAAAAATATGACATTTCCCATGTTTTAAACGGAATTAACAGCGAAAAACTTTTTGAAGGAAAAACTGAATTAACTAAAGAAGAAATAGAACAAAAAGTTATAACTAAAGAAGCAATAAGAAGATATATTGTCCAACTTAAAACAAACGAAGAAGGAAAAAATCTTTCAACAGAAAACAGTGAAGTTTTTCAAAGAGAAATTGAAAGAATCTATAACATTCTTTATGAGAGTATGTTAATTAACAAGCTTTATGAATATAAAACAAAAGACATTAAAGTTAATGAAGATGAATTTCTTAACCTATATCTTTCAAAAGTTAAGGCTTGCTACGACAGATATTATAAAGATGAAAAAGTTTTTATCAATGAATTAACAAAAACAATTGGAAATGCAAAAATGTGGGGAAGTAGCAACTGCATTGAAAATGTTTTCTATGTTCCAAAAGACTTAAGCGAAAATTTCTTTTTTGTAACACACATTGTTGTTAAACTAACCGAAAGCCAAATTCAAAAAATTAACGACCTTAAAGAATATTGCGAAGCAAATGGTAAAGACGATGCATATTATAAAGAAGAATTGTATAAAATTGTTCCAAATTTAAGCGATGATATTATAAGCAAAGTTATTGAACTTATGTTTAAACTTGAAAAAGAAGAAGTTACAAAAGAGCAATATGAAACCGAACTTCTTTCAATAATTGGTTCAAAACTTTTAATGGTTAATGAAAGAGATGGCGAAGGAAATGTAACAAAAGATGTTAAAACAATTCAAGAAATGGTTGCATCGTTATATCGCGAACTCGACGAAATTTATGTTAAATATTATGGAGAAAAAGACACTCCAATAACATTAAATGGACATATCTATACCCCAGCTGAAAATGGTCTTATTAAAGAAGAACAAGCAAAGGGAGCAAGCGCAAATAAACTTGTTTTAGAGCAACTTCAAATAGATTATCAAAATGCAAGAGGTGATAAGTTCAACGAATATGTTTATAAATATAGCTCCGACACAGGAACAATCCAAATTCAACAATCATACTTTGGCGGTTCAAACGAAAACTGGTATTTATATGCAATTGGTGATAAAAACACAGATAACGGCTTTGTTAAATCCTTTATTGAAGCAGCAAGAGAGCTTAACTCAAACGGCGAAATAGCATCAGTTAAAACATTTTTAATGGAAAACTGGCAAACAAGTGATGGGAAAGAAACTTTGAAAGAACAAAGCACAGGATTTAGCACAATGTTCTATGCTGGAAAAGTTTCAAACCTCTTCGAATGTTTCGATAACGAAAAGTTTACTCTTGAAGATTTATTTGCAGAAGAAAGCGCATCGGGAAATGCAAAATACTACTCGCTTTTAAAAATGAGCCAGTATCGTTTAGGACTTACAATGAATAAAACCCTTTTTGACCTTATCTTCGAGGAATACTACGACTCAATGTATAATGAAATCATTAGCATCTACGAAGATGAAATTTTAAAAGATGACGAAGTTAAAATTAACTATGACATCATTAAACAAATAACAGGTTAATAAAATAAAGCAGCACTTAATTAAGTGCTGCTTTTTTATCAATTAATTTAATCAATATTTAATTATTTAAGAAAATAAATTAAAAAATAAGAAAAAATAAATAAATTTATTAAAAAATATTAAATTAAAATGAAAATCCGCTTAAATTGCGGATTTTAATATATTTTATTTGCAACAAAATGTTTTACAAAAATGTGCTTTATCTTCTTTTCCTTTTGTAACTTTAATTGTGTCCATTTCACAGTTGCAACCGTCAAGATTATGAACACATTCGCAAACATCGCAGCAAACGCCGCTGTTAGTTTTTTTAACTTCGTCCATTTTCTTCCCTCCTTATTTTAGTTTGTTCAAAACTAAATTTTTTATTTATTGTTTTACTTTTTTCTAAAAGAACGCTATAATATAAATATGATAATTGAGGAAACAAAAGTAAACTTTTTTGAGAGTATTATGCTAAAACCCTGTGCGGTTAAAGAAAAAACTCCAAAGAAAAAAATTAAACTTATTGTTGGGCTTGGAAACCCAGATAAGAAATATTTCGACACCTACCATAACATAGGATTTTGTTTTATTGATAAGTTAAGTTCTAAACTTGATATTAAAGTTAAGAAAAAGGAATGTAAAAGCCTAACAGGCGAAGGGTTTATTGAAAGAGAAGAACAACAAATCGACCCTAAAACAGGCAAAATTCAAACTAAGATAATAAAAGAAAAAATCATTTTAGCAAAGCCTCAAACTTATATGAATTTAAGCGGCGAGGCAGTTCTTGAACTTGTTAAAAAATATAAATTTTCTCTTGACGAAATTTTGATTGTTCTTGACGACATCGATATTGAAGCTGGAACCTATCGCTATCGTGAAAACGGAAGCGGGGGAACTCATAATGGGCTTCGAAACATTGTTCAACTTCTTAAATCGCAAGACTTTAAAAGAATCCGAATTGGAATTGGGAAAGACGAAAGAATGGACTTAGCAGATTATGTTCTTTCAAAAATTTCAAAAGAAAATAAAGAAAAAATAAACGAAGCAATGGAAAGAGCTATTGAATATTTAAAAACGTTGATTTATTAAAAAATAAAAAAAATATAAAAAAAAGAGCAAAAATTGCTCTTTTTTTGTTTAATTATTAGTTATTTTCGTTCAAGATTTCCTTAACAGCAGTAACAAAAGATTTAATTTTTCCGTTTTCTTTAAGTTGTTCTGTTATCTTATCGCGAGCGTGAATTATTGTTGTGTGGTCGCGTCCGCCAAAAGTTTTTCCAATAACAACAAGAGGGATGTCGAGCATTTCGCAAATTAAATAAATTGCAATCATTCTTGGCTCAACAATTTCTTTGTTTTTCTTTTTTCCAACAATATCGCTTTTTGAAACTGAAAAATATTTGCAAACTGCGTTGATAATTATGTCGGGGTTAAGATCTTCTCTTTTCTCGTCAAGGTCGTCTTTAAATGCTTCTCTTGCATCTTCAATTGTTGCAATTTTCTTTCCTGTTAGTGTTGCAAAGAAATATACTTTTGAAAGAAGCCCCTCCATTTCTCTTATGTTTGTGTCTGCTTTTTCGGCAATCATGTTAATAACATCATCGTCGATGTAGTATTTTTCAAGTTGAGCTTTCTTTCTTAAAATTGCAACGCGAGTTTCAAAATCTGGAATTTGCATATCTTGAATAAAACCGCTTGCAAAACGCGATTTAAGACGGTCGCTTAAAGTTGCAATTTCTTTTGGAGGGCGATCTGAGGCAATAATAATTTGTTTATTGTTTTGAAAAAGGTCGTTAAACGTGTGGAAAAATTCTTCCTGTGTTTCGTTTTTGTTGCTAATAAATTGAATGTCGTCAACCATTAAAACATCGTTGTTTCGATATTTTTCGCGGAACTTGTTAATGTTAAGTTCTTTTGCACTTCCGTGAAGAGAGTTAATATAGTCGTTTGTGAATTTTTCGCAAGTTACATATTTAAGTTTTAAGTCTGGATTTTCGTTTGTTATATAGTTTCCAATTGCGTGAAGAAGGTGGGTTTTTCCAAGCCCAACGCCGCCATAGATGAAAAGAGGGTTAAATCTTTTCCCTGGGTTTTCTGCAACAGAATGGGCAGCAGCATAAACAATTTGGTTGCATTTTCCAACAACGAAATTATCGAAAGTATATTTTGGGTTAAGAGCAGAACTTTGATCTTGTTCTTCTTTTCCAATTATTGCTTGATTTGTTTCAGACTTATTCTTTTTAAGATATTCTTTCTTTTCAATTGGATCTAAAACTTCAAAAGTGACGTCCTCTCCAAAAACATCTGCAATTGCTTCTTTGAGTTGGTCGTTATGTCGTTTTAAAAGTTGTTTTTTTGCATATTCCGTGTTAGCAACCAAAATAAGTTTCTCGCTGTTTGGAAAATCAAGAACCTCCAAAGGTTCAATCCAAAGCTCAAAAGAAACGGCGCTAACCATTATTTCAATTTTATTTAAAACTGTTTTCCAAAGTTCTTGTAGTTCTCTCATTTTTCTTCCTCGAGAACGATTATAACATAAAAAAATAAATTTGAAACAAAAAATGTGGATAACTTTAAATATTTTTTTAAAGGGGCAAGGAGGAAAAGAGAAATAAAAAAGATTTGACTTTGTAAATGTATTCATATATAATCAAATTTACTTATGGAAAAGTATTTCTTTTTTATGGGAAAAATATAACAGGAGGGAAAAATGAAAAGAACTTATCAACCAAAGAAACGTCAAAGAAACAAAGTTCATGGTTTCCGTGCAAGAATGAAAACACAAGGCGGAAGAAACGTTGTTAAAAGACGCAGAAACAGAGGAAGAGCAAAACTTTCGGCATAAGGGAGGCGAGTTATGCTACCTAAACAAAATCGTCTTAAAAAAAACAAGCAGTTCACTTATATTTATAAAAACGGGCAAACTAAACACGCAAATAAGTTGTCTTTAAGTTACATTAAAACCAAATTCCAACCTTTTAAAGTTGGGTTCACTGTTAGTAAAAAAATTGGAAACAGTGTTACAAGAAGCAGAGTTAAAAGACTTCTTCGAGAAGCAACAAGAATTGAGCTTAACAATTTCAACAAAAGTTATAACTATATTTTCATTGCTAGGGAAGGGATAGACCAAGAAAACCTCAATTCAATTCGGAAAACAATTGTTTCTTTGCTTGAAAAAGCAGGGCTACATTCAAAAAACGAAAACAAGCCAGAAGGCAAAAATATAGATGAAAACATTTCTTAAAATAATAGCCTATCCTTTTAGGTTTTTATTGCTTTGTTTAGTTAAATTTTATAAATTTTGTATAAGTCCAATTTTGCCATCAACTTGTGGATTTGTTCCAACTTGTTCAACATATATGGAACAGGCAATTAAGGAATTTGGGCCGTTTAAAGGAACTTGGCTTGGAATTAAAAGGCTCTCAAAATGCAGGCCAGGGGGAAAATGTGGGTTCGACCCAATTCCTCTTAACATTAAAGGAGAATTAAAATGGCTTTTATAACCAAACTTTCAAACTTCTTTTGCTCTGCGGCAATCAAAGAACCAACAGGAGTTTGGGAAAAAATTATCATGGCATTCCATAACGGAATTCCAAACTATGCTTGGGCAATCATTGTTTTCACAATAGTTGTTAAGCTTGTTATCTTTCCTTTGGATTTTGTTAACAGAAGAATTTCTGCAAAAAATGCAAAAGTTCAGGCGCTTGTCCAGCCAGAAATTGAAGATATCCAAAAAAAATATGGCAACAACAAGCAAATGATTAACCAAAAAACAATGGAAATCTATAAAAAGCATAACTACAACGTCACGGGTTCGTGCGTTATTATGCTTGTTTATATGGCTTTAACCTTATTCATTTTCATAACACTTTTCTCGGGTCTTAACAATATGGCAGCCTATAAAGTTGGTTCACAATATCAAGAAATGGAAAATGCTTTTAACAAAGTTGCCTATGAAACCGAGGAAATTGAAACTGACTATGAAAAATATACAAATGCGTTCTCAACTGCATTTGAAAACAAAAAGTCGGAAATAAGACAACAAGCCGAAACCCAAAAGAAAAACGAAATTTTGGCAGATAAAGAAGAAGGATATCAGCTTACAGACGAAGATAAAGCCGCGATAACAAAAGCGGGCGACGAAGCTGTTGCAAATCAAGATAACATCAATCTTTGTAATGACGCCGGAAAAACTGCGGGGGAAACCGCTTCGGGAAAAACTCTTGAAGAAATTATGGTTCCAATTAACGACGCAGTTGCAAAAAGATATAATGAAGTTAAAAACAGTTGGCTTTGGGTTGACAACGTTTGGAAAAGCGATGTGCCTTGGAAAAAATCGTCAACAACTTTCGACGAATTTGTTTCTCTTGCAAGAATAACATATAAAGACAGTTTGGGAGAAGGCGAGGAAGAAACATTTAATGTTCGTCTTTCAGCAAACAAAGAAGCCGACCGCGCAAAATACGACCTTGTTATGAGCGCTGTTGAAAGCGAAAACAGAGTTAATGGATATTTAATTATTCCAATTGTTGCTGTTGCTGTTAATGTTCTTTCAATGCTTGCAAGCCAAGGGAAACTTAAATTTAAAAGAAAGAAAAAACAAGAAGGCGAAGAAAAATCTAACAAAATGCCTGGCGGAATTTTGATGTTGGTTCTTCTTCCAGCACTTATGGGATATATCACTCTTTCCTATAACACCGTGTTTGGTCTTTACATTCTTGTTGGTTCTCTTTTCTCGCTTGCAACAACACCACTTGTTAACTTTGGGATTAAAAAGTGGGACGAACTTGACGAAAAACGCAAGGCTAAAAAACAAAAGAAAGAAATTTCTTATAAAAGATAGGGGAGAAAAATATGAAAAGTTGTGAAGGAATTGGAAAATCAATTGAAAAAGCAATTGACAATGCACTTGAGCAATTAAATGCTAAAAGAGAAGATGTTGACATCAAAATTTTGGAAGAAGGCGGGCTTTTCAAAAAGGCAAAAGTTTTAGTAACAATTTCGGAAGATTGCGAAGAAGAATATGAAAAACGCGCAAAAGAAATTGAAGAAGTTGAAGACGAAATTCTTGATGTTAAATCTTTCTTTAAAGATGTTGAAACTTTGATAAAAAACGAAGAAAAAGACGCTAAAAAAGAAGAAAAACAAGAACAAAAAGAAGAGAAAAAACAACTTAAAGAAGAAAAGAAAGCAAACAAGAAAGAAAATAAACTTTCTGGCGTTGATTTCATTAAAGGTCTTTTGGACGTAATTTCTCCAAACTATAATCTCTTTTTTGAAGAAGACGAAGAGAAAATTTTTGTTAAAGTTGAAGGTGGAAACACTGGCGACTTAATTGGTTATCGCGGGGAATGCTTAAATGCAATTCAATATGTTGCATCAGTTGTTGAAAATGAATTCTCTGGGAAGAGAAAAAGATTTATCTTAGACATTGAAAACTACCGCGAAAAGCGTGAAGAAACTCTCAAATCTCTTGCCCACAGAATGGAAACAAGAGTTGAAAAGAGCAAAAAAGCATTAAAACTTGAACCAATGAGCGCAAACGAGAGAAGAATTATCCACACCGAACTTCAAAAAAGCGAAAGCGTAACAACAACAAGCAAGGGAACTGAACCAAACAGATATGTTGTTATTCTTCCAAAAGATAGCGCAGAAAACGAAGAATAGTTGATTTAAAAATTTCAATATGTTAAAATAAAACCGTGAAAAAAATATTAACGGTTTTATTTTCTTTATTAGCAGTTTTGGTGTTTGTTCCAACAATTCAAAATGTTAGCGCAGAAACTTTGAAAGTTAAAGTTTCTGTTTCTTCGTGTGCAATATTAGATGCGCCTCTTAACGGAGCAAACACAATGTACACCGCAAGTTTTGGCGACGAACTTGAAGTTCTTGGAACGGCGCAAACAGGCGAGCTTAGTTTCTATCAAGTTAAGATTCCAGGAAGCGAACAAAATGGGTGGGTTTTAAAAAACGCTGTTTCTGCGTCAAACAGTAAAGCACTTGAAAAAAGTCTTGACCCAAACGCAAAAACACTTAATAAAGATGTTAAAGTTTATTCAACCGAGAAACTTGAAAAGGGGAGTGAAATTATCATTGCGGGAAAACCTGTTCTTCTTTCTCAATTTCAAGAAGTTAAAATTGTTGGGGGATATAACAAAAACAGCGACTCAACAAAAATTATGTTTGAATATGAAAATCAAATTTTAACAGGCTATGTTAAAACTTCCGACCTTGTTGTTGAAGGTTTTAACGGAACAATAATTTTAATTGTTTTCATTTTCATTCTTGTTATTTCAATTATTGTTTCGATTATTGTTGCAACAAAGAAAAAACGTAAAAAAGCAAAAAATAAAACTTAGGAATTTTCCTAAGTTTTTTTATTTTAATATCTAAACTTCTTTTTAATTCCTGGCTTACGTTTAAACAAGTTTGATTCTTCGTGAACTTCTTGCTTTGGCTCGCCTTCTTCGCTTGGAACTTCTTCTTTTTGCTCTTCAATTTCTTCTTTTTTCTGTTCTTCTTCGCGAAGTCTTCTTTCTTCGGCTTGTTCTTTTTCAATTTCGTCGTTTAACGTTTGTGCTGCTTTGTTAAGTTTCTCAATAACTCGATTTGCCGCCTCCATTTTTGCCTTATCAAAAACTTTTTGAATTTCTTCGGTTTGCTCCATAAATTTTTCTGGCATTTTAACAAGTTCTTCTGGGCTTATTTCAAGAATTTCAACAAGTTCGTCGCAAAGAAGTTTTGAAAGGAAAAGAACATAGTTTTCGTCAGTTATATCGAGAAAATCAATTAAAACGGAATGGTCGACGGAATCGAGCGAATCAAGAGCAGTTGTTAAATAAACTTGAAGTTTTGAAACGCTGAACGCATTTCCGTTTGATGCTGCAAGAATTGTCCATTTCATATATTTTTCATAATTCATAATGCAAAAATCATAGAAGCCTTTTTTATAGCAATAGCCCAAGAAATCTTGCGCACTGCAATTAGTTATTGCATTTGATGTTATATTATAAACCGCATCGTCATATTCTGCATAAGCTTTTTCCGACTTGCCTCTTTTTGCGGAAAGTTCGTCCATTTGACGGCGGAGTTCCATAAAAATTGCGCGATAAAGTTCAATGTCAAATGTTGAGGAAGTGTTAAAATCTTTTGTTAAATCAATGTCTAAATTACGTTTTTCTTTTGGCTTTGTTTCAAAATTAAATTCGCGCTTTGGAGTTTCTTGTTTAACTTCAACTTTCTCTTTTTCTGACTTCGCTGTTGTTTTAGGGGTTCTCTTTTTTGGAGTTAATTTTTTTTCTTCTTCCTTTTTAACTGGCATTTTTCCACCTCACTTTAGTTTAGTATAACAAAAATAATTAAAAAACATAAACAAAATTATAACAATGGGGCAAAAAGTCTAACAAAAGCTTGAGTAAATTTGTTAAACAAAATTTTCCGCTTAAAAAATATTTTGTCAACTTTAATACAGTTTTTTTCATCGTTTTCAAAGTATTTAACATTTTGCATAACAAAATCTTTTCCATAAAGAAATGCCATAACTTCAAAATTGAGAGCAAAAGAACGGTTGTCGAAATTGCAAGAACCAATTGCAACAACTTTTCCGTCAACAATAAACGTTTTTGAATGTAAAAAGCCGTTATATAAATAAAACTCAATCCCAGAAGGAAGAAGGTCTTTAACATAAGATAAACTTGCCAAGTAAACAAATTTTTTATCTGGCTTTAAAGGCAACATAATTTTAATTGAAACACCGCTAAGTTTTGCAATTTTAAGAGCACTTAAAAGAGCTTCGTCGGGAATGAAATAAGGGGTTTGAATTAAAATTGAGTCTTTTGCGCTCAATATCATTTTCAAAATAGATTCTCTAATTGGTTGGTTTGGAAGGTCGGGCCCGCTTGTTAAAATTTGGCAACCTGTGTTTCCATATGTTCCAAGTTTTGGAAAATATCCTTCGTCCAAAAGATTGTTCATGCTTGAACTTATGTTTTTGCAATATCTCCAATCGTTGAAAAAAGCAACTTGAAGATTATATGCCGAACTTCCAACAATTCGAAGGTGAGTGTCGCGCCAAGGGCTTAGTTTTGGCTTTCTTCCCATATGGTCGTCGCGAATGTTAATTCCGCCTGTGTAAGCAATTTTCCCGTCGATAACAACAATTTTTTTGTGATTTCGATAGTTTGCTTTAAAACTGAAAAGACGAATTCCAAGAAAAAAAGGGAAGAACTCGGCAATTTCTCCGCCTGCTTTAACAAGCTTTTTAAAGAATGATGGTTTCGTTCTGTGACTTCCAAAAGAATCGTAGATGAGTTTAACTTTAACCCCTTCTTTTGCTTTTCTTATAAGAATTTCCATAATTTCTTTGCCAACTTGGTCGTCGGCAAAAATGTAGTATAAAAGATTGATTGAATGTTTTGCTTTTTCAAGGTCTTTTTTAAGAGCTGCTATTTTATCTTCGCCCGAAAGAAAAACTCGAACATCATTGTTTTTAAAATATGAACAATTTGAAATGTTAAGATTGAAAAGGAGAATGTCTAAACACTCTTTATCTGCATCCGAAATTTTTCTTGAAGAAAAAAGATGTTTTTGCTCTTTAACAAATTCCTCATATTCTTTGGCAATGAGTCTTTTCTTTTTAAACATCTTTTTTGTTCGATAGCTAAGTCCGCTTCCAACAAAACAGTAAATTATAAAACCAACGATTGGGAAAAATGTTAAAACCATCGACCAAGCAACAATTGTTGTTGGTTTTTTGCGTTCAACAAAAATCATTGTTAAAACACAAAGGAAATTAACACACAAAATTATTAAAATAACGATCCCGAAAATTGACATAATTACAACTTAGTTTACACAATTATACCACATTAAATTATTTTTTTGCAAATACTAAAGAAAATCGCGTTAAAGATTGGAGAATTATATAAATTGTGTTATATTAAAGGTAAGATGAAAAAAAATATATTTGGAAGTTTATTATTTATTTTAATGCTCTCAATAGGGTTTTCCTTCGTTGGAATTCCAAGCGTTTCGGCGCAAATTAGCGGAGGAGACGACTTAAACCCTGCCGTTGTTCACTTGATAAATAAAGTTAAAAACGGAAAAGATTCCTATTTTAATTCATTTGTTCAAGCGGGGTTAACTTCTTCCCACTACACTTTTCGCGACTATAAAGGAAATCAGGTTTATAACTATATCATTAGAAATATGACAACCGACAGCTTTTCCGATAAAAACGCAATTGTAAAAAGCGAAGTTTTTTCGCTAAGTTCCGACTATCAAAAAATTGCAAATGCAGCCAAACTTTATGTTTCGGGAAGTGCGGGGCATTTGGCGGCATCAACGGACGATCGCGATAAGGTTATTTTCTCGCTCATAACAACAGGAGCGCTAAACGAAACAAAAACTATTACGGGAAACCGTGTTTACACTTCTGGCTCTTATGCGCCATTATGGGTTGAAACCGAAAGAACTCTTCTTCGAAGCGGTTCAACAATTCAATTTAACTTTGAAACTCAAAAAGGATATGGACAAGACAATTCAAAAGGTTTTTATGTTTTCGATCCTTGCCTTAACTATTCCGTTGAAATCGACAGTTTAACAACCTTGATTGAAGGAAGAGATGTTTTCCGCGGCGAGCAAATTTATCTTAACGCAACAAACCCAATTTTGGAATTATTTGGCGGCGAAACCGTTAACTATTTCAAAAATATTTTCAAAATTGAATGGGAAGTTACAAAAGGCAAAGCGCATATTGATAAAGAAGCGCTTACAAATGGATACTTAAAAGTTTCCAACACGGCAACTGGCGATATAACTGTTCGTGCAAAATGCAAATCGTCTTCTGTTTCGAATGAATACATCTATTCCCCAACAATAACATTCAAAGTTAAAAGTGGAGAAACAGGCATTAGCGTTGCATCAAATTTTGAAGAAGGAATTAAATCTGTTTCCTATTCTCAAAATGGAACAGCATATGATGTTTCGGTTGTTTTAAACGATGGATTTGTTCCAACTTCAACAGAAAATTATAATTTTGGAACAAAAACATTAACATTCCAAAATGTTGAAGAAAAATCTATTGTTAATGTTTCTCTTAAAAAACAAATTTCAATTAAGGAAATTATTGCAAAAGACAAGGCATACGACGGAACAAACACTGCGGAAATTAAAGAAATTATTTTTAATGAAAAAATTGACGAAACAATTGGAATTAACGGATTAACAATAAGTTTTAATGATATTATTGCCGGAACTTCAAGTTTATCTTACGAAGGGACTGCCGTTTTAAAACCTGATTTTGGAAAAAAATATGAACTTGTTGATTTCGGAACGCCAATTGTTGTTTCTGGGCAAATTCTAAAGCGAGATGTTGTTGTTTCTGCAAAATACACAACACAAGGAATTGGACAAACTGAAAAGCCAATTGAATTTACTGCAACTGGTCTTGTGAATGGCGAAAGCCTTGGCGGGAAACTTGCAAAGGAAAGCGGAACAACGGTTGGGAAATATAGAATTACAATTGGAACACTTGCAAGCGAAAATCCAAACTATAACATTATTTTCTTTTCAAATGTTTATGAAATAACAAAAATAAATTTTAAAATAACAGACGTCACAATTGAAAAAGTTTATGATGGCGAAACCGAAATTCAATCCATAAGCATTGACAATCTTGAATTTTCAATTAAGAATGGCAAGGAATATATAAGTGCAACATGGAGCGAAATTGCAAAAGACAGCAATGTTGGTCTTCGTTTAACCGCAAGCTTCAAGGATAACGCAAATGTTGGAGCAGGAAAACCTGTTAGTTTTGTTGCCGAACTTATTGGAACGGATAAAGCAAACTTTGAACTTGAAAGTGTTCCAACCAATGTTTATGGAAAAATAACAAAAGCGCCAATTGAAATCACTGCGCATTCCGATCAAAAACAATTTGGCGATTCCGACCCAGAACTTACATACACAATAACCTCTGGGCAACTTTATAACAGCGATAGTTTAACAGGAGAACTTAGCCGTCAATCGGGCGAAAATGTTGGGGTATATCAAATTCAAAAAGGAACTCTTTCCGCAGGCAATAACTATCAACTTACTTTTGTTGGGAACACTTTTGAAGTTATTAAAAGACAAGTTAAGGTTAACGCACTTAAAGTGACGAAACACTATGGCGATGTTGACGAACAGTTAACTTATGAGCTTGTTGGAGGGACAACCGAAGTTCAAGAGGGTTTAAATCTTAAACTTGAGCGCGAAAAAGGCGAACTTGTTGGAACATATGAAATTTCAGTTGTAAGTTATAATGACAGAAACTATGAAATTGTTTCCTTCACGCAAGAAGGCTTTGAGATTTTAAAGAGAGAAATAATAATTTCAGTTTACAGCAAGGAAAAAGAATACGATTCAACCGACCGTGCGGAAGTTGTTTATGAAATCTCAAATTTGCAAGCGAACAATCCAGATAATATTCGCATTGATATAACAGCAAAATTTAGAGGAACAACAGTTAGAGAATGGGGAATTCTATATTACTATGAAGGAAGCCTTATAACAGATTTTTCAAGCAGCCTTGTTCTTGGAAATAATGTTGATTGCTATGACATAACATTCGATGTTAACTACACCGCAAACATAACAATAAGAAAAATTTATATTGTTATCAAAAACGGAAAAGTTACAAAAGAATGGGGCGACCCAGATCCAAATCCTCTTCCATATCAAATTGAAAATGGATTTGAAGGAATTGTTTTAACAGGGCAACTTGAAAGAGGCTTAACCGGGCAAGATCAAGATGGCTATGTTGTTAACAACAATGAAGTTGGAATCTATCCATTACATCTTGGAACTTTAATTAACCCAACAAACAGCCAATATTTTGATATAAGTTTTAAAGAGGAAACCTACTATTTTGAAATTATTAAGCGAAGGGTCATTCTCTCTGCTCCAAACACAATGAAAATTTATGGAGAAGAAGACCCAGAGTTTCCTTTTGCGCTTGCTCCTGGAATAACTCTTCCAGAAGGGGTTAGCCTTCAAGACATTTTAACAAACGGGAAATTAAGTCGTCGTCAAGGCGAAAATGTTGGCAAATATACCTATGGACTTGGGGAAGTTAAACTAATTTCAACCCAACAAAAAAACTATGAACTTTTCCTTAATGAAAACTATTTGGAAATTGTTCCAAGAGATATTGAAATTCAAATTGAAAACGCAACAAAAGAATATGGCGAGGAAAATCCAGAGTTTAAATATACAATTGTTTCGGGCTCAATTGGGTTTGAAGGGGATTTAATAATTTCCTATTCGGGCGACCCTAACGTTGGCAAGCACGAACTTCAAGCACTAATCAATTCCGATAACTATAATTTAACATCAAACAGGGCATATTTAACAATAACCCCAGCGCCAATTATGATTCAATCGGACTACCTTCAAAAAACTTATGGGGACGAGGACCCAGAG
Organism: uncultured Bacillota bacterium; assembly: GCA_900544595.1. GTDB lineage: Bacteria > Bacillota > Clostridia > Christensenellales > UBA1242 > UMGS687. The sequence continues at coordinate 79,112 of UQVQ01000004.1, forward strand.
TTAACATTTTATTTGAGTGAAGGTCAACTAAAATATGACGACACATTTGAATCCATTTTAACTGGCTTCATTAAAAGAGGCGAAGGCGAAAATGTTGGGACATATTCAATTCTTAAAAATACGTTGGCTGCCAACGGAAACTATGCTTTAACATTTAACGGAAGCAATTTTGTTATCAATAAACGCGATGCATATGTTGTTGCAAACCCAGTTGAAAAATTTTTAGACGAAATTAACGATCCATATGAACTTACGTATGAAGTTTCAAATCTTATTGAAGGAGATGTCCTTTCGGGAGAACTTGCTGTTGAACTAACAGGAGTTGGAGAGTTTGAAATTGGGATTGGAACTCTTGCAAACAGCAACTATCAAATTCACTACACTTCCGCAATTTTCAAAGTTTCAAAGCGCTCAATTCAAATTACTGTTGAAGGTCAAACAAGAGCTTACGATTCAACAACAAACCACGGCGAGTTTAAATATGAAATTAGTGGAGAAATTAAAGAGGGGCATGGGAAATCATATTTCAATGTTGTTCTTTCTTGCAACCCAGAAAAAAATGTTGGAACCTATCCAATTGAAGTTTCCTATTCAAGCGAGGTTAACACTTTCTACGATGTTAAAATTCAAAAAGGATACTTTATAATAAATAAAAGACTTATTAACGTTAAAGCCCACGATGTTAATATTATTTACGGCGACGAAATCCCAGCGGAAAGCGACCTTCAATTTGAATTAGGGGAAGGTAGCGTTATTTTCAATAATGAGATTGAAATTAAACTTGGTTATGAAGGTGTTATTTCTGGCGCTGGGGAATATGACATAATTGATAAAACAATTGAAAACGATAACTATCAAGTTAATGTTGAAAAAGGAAAATTGACAATCACCCCAAAAGAAATTAAAGTTGAAATTTCCAATTTCGAAAAAATTTATGGCAATGCCGACCCAGATTTCACATTCTCATTTGCCCAAGGTGCAGTTGTCCAAGGCGATGAAATTTCAGGGAGGATAACCCGCGAAGAGGGCGAAACGGTTGGTGTTTACGAATTGGTTTGCGAACTTGAAAATCCAAATTACATAATTAAAATGGACAAAACAACATTAACAATCAACAAAAGACATTTAACCATAGTTGTTTCGATAAAAGATAAGGTTTTCGACGGAACAACAAGTGTCGAACCGGCGAAAGAACCAAAAATTCTAAACAAAATTGAAGGCGACGACATTGGAGTTGAATATATTGCAGCATTCGCTGATTCAGGTGTTTCTCCAAGAACAACTGTTAACATCATTTCAAGCACTCTCACTGGAAGTGCAAAAGATAACTACACATATGAATTTGCTCCAATTGAAGCGCAAATAACCTATCGAACACTCACAAAAGAAGGTGTTAAAATTTCCGTTGAAGATGGAAACACATCGTTAACTTGGGGGTCATACATAAAAGTTGAATATCTGCTTGCCGAAGAAATTGGAAGCATAGCAAAAGATAAGAACACAGAGTCGGGGATTGTTATCTTGCTTTATAACAGAAACAACGAAATTATAACAAACTTTGGAAAGATTAAGGTTACAATCAACTTAGATGAATTTCCATACGAAAAATTTGATATCTATCTTTTAAATGAAGATGGAAAAATAGAAAAAATGAAATATGAGGAAGCAATTAACGACATTTCATTCGAAACAACAAAACTTGGAACGTTTGTTGCAACAACCGATCGAAATATTGCTTTAATCTATTTCCTAATTGCTTTGGGAAGCGCAGTTGGAGCCGGAGCAATCATCACAGGAATTGTTGTTGGAGTTAAAAAAGCTAAAGGGAAAATTTAAAAAAAAGAGCGAAATTTCGCTCTTTTTTAATACACTTTAATAACTAGTTTTTTTGCTCCGAAAAGTTAACCTCGTCGGCAATTAAACAGTCTGTTGTTAAAAGAGTTGATGCAACGCTTGCTGCGTTTTCAAGCGCACTGCAAGAAACTTTGCATGGGTCGATTATCCCAAGTTTAAACATATCGCCGAATTTATTGGAATAGAAATCGAATCCATAGTTAGGGTTTTTGTTCTTCATAATTTTTTCCAAGATAACTTCGCCGCAAAGTCCTGCATTTTTTGCAATTTGTTTTAAAGGAGTGTCAAGTGCATTTAAAACAACGTGCGCCCCTGTTTTCTCATCGCCTGTTAGTTTTTTAATAAGTTTTTCAACGGTTTTTTTAGTTTTAAGAAGAGCAACACCGCCTCCTGGAACAATTCCTTGTTCCAAGGCCGCTTTTGTTGCAGAAAGCGCATCTTCAATTCGAAGTTTCTTTTCAAGCATTTCAATTTCCGTTGGTGCGCCAACATTAATAACCGCAACGCCGCCCGCAAGTTTTGCCAAGCGCTCTTTAAGTTTTGCGTTGTCAAATCCGCTGTCTGTTTCGTCAAGTTGCATGCGAATTAATTTTGCTCTTTTTTCAACTTCTTCTTGCTTTCCAATTCCGCCAATAATTGTTGTTGTGTCTTTTGTTATCTTAATTTTTTTTGCGCGTCCAAGATCAGTTAGTTCAACATTTTCAAGCGCGTCGGTAAGTTCGCTTGAAACAAATTTTGCGCCAACAACGCACGCAATGTCTTTAAGCATTTCCGTTCGATTTTCGCCAAAAGAAGGGGCGCGAACCGCCGCAACCGAAAGAGTTCCTCTAAGCTTATTTAAAACAAGAGCGGTTAATGCATCGCCGTCAATTTCGTCGGCAATTATGAAAAGTTTTTCGTTTGCATTTGCAATTTTTTCCAAAAGTGGAAGGATTTGATTAAGGTTGTTGATTTTATGGTCGGTTATTAAAATAAGTGGATTTTCCAAAATTGCTTCCATTTTTTCCATGTCGGTTGACATATATGGAGAGATGTAGCCGCGGTCGAATTGCATTCCTTGAGAAATTGCAAGTTCAGTTTTAATTGAGTTGGATTCTTGCGCGGAAATAACACCGTCTTTCCCAACAATTTGAATTGCGTTTGCAATAAGTTCGCCAATTTCCTCGTCCCCGGCGGAAATTGTTGCAATTTGTTTAATTTCTTCGTGGGATGAAACTTTTTTCGAAATTGATTTAAGTTTTGAAACAACTTGCGCGGTTGCCTTTGAAATTCCTTTTCGAAGAATAATTGGATTTGCGCCGGCAGCAAAATTTTTTAATCCTTCTTTAACAATTGCTTGCGCAAGAACAATTGCAGTTGTTGTTCCGTCGCCCGCAACGTCGTTTGTTTTTATGCTTGCTTCCTTAATTAACTTTGCGCCAATGTTAACAAAAGGATTTGAAACTTCAATTTCTCTTGCAATTGTAACGCCGTCGTTTGTTATAAGGGGGGTTGCAAATTGCTTGTCGAGAACAACATTGCGTCCTTTTGGGCCTAATGTAACTTTAACAGCATCTGCAACAATGTTAACTCCTTCCTCCAAGGCAGCAGTTGCCGCCGCCGAATTTAATATTTTTTTGCTCATTTTTCTTCCTCCTCTAAAACCGCCAAAATGTCTGGCTGGCGAATTATTGTGTAGGTTTCGTTTCCAAACTTATATTCCATTCCTGCAAACTTGGAATAGAAAATTGTGTCGCCAGGTTTAACATAAAAAACAATTTCATTCCCGTCAAGTTTTCCGCCTTGTCCAACAAAAACAACTTTTCCCATTTGAGGTTTTTCTTGGCTTGATGTTGGCAAAAAAAGCCCGCTTTCTGTTTTTTCTCTCGCTTCAAATTGTTTAATAACAATTCGGTCGAAAAGAGGTTTAATTTTCATATTTTTCTCCTTTTTTTTGTTAATTTCAAAGAAAATCTCATAAAAATTTTAACTTTCTCATAAATTACATCAAAAGAATAGTTCTTTTGGGGCAAAAAATTCAACATTCGCTGCCATTTTTTATTTTAAATTATGAAAAACGCACTTGGAAAGATTTTTGTTTTATTCCTATCTCTTGTTTGCATTGCTGTTTGTGTTCTGCTTGCAAGCATTCTTTCGTCGGCAATAACTGTTAGCAGTTCAGCTTCAAGTTCTTCCTATGACGGCTTTGAAATTTATGCAATCTCGCTTGGAAGTTACACTTCAAAACAAGCTGCCCAGGCAACAGAGGAAGATGTTATGCAGCGCGGCGGGGCAGGATATATCTATAAGAAAAACGAAATATATTATGTTTTGGCTTCGGCATATGAACGAGAAAATGACGCAAAACTTGTTAAAGAAAACTTGACGGCAAATAATAACACTTGCACTATTATGAAAATTGAAATTTCAGCGCCAGACCTTTCAAAAACAAGTTCTTCTTCGCAGGCAAAGTCTTTTCTTTCTGCTCTTGGAGAAATTAAAAATTCTGTCTTAAAGTTATATGATGTTTCTGTTGCTTTGGACACAAAAACAGTTGACGAAACAAAAGCTAAAATACAAATTATTGAAATTAAAGGAAGCCTTGAAAAAGAATTTGAAAAACTTTCACGGGGGACAAATGCAGTTGACGGAATTTACTATCAAACAATCAAAAACACCTTTGCCTCTCTTGAGAAACGGCTTGCCGACCTGCGAAACTATCAAACGATTAACGGAATTTCTCTTTCAGCAATGGTTAAAAAAACATATCTAAATTTCTTTTTTGAATTGCAGTCGCTAACAAGCGCGCTAAACAACGAATTTTAGAATTAAATTTTTCTTTTCGGGCAAACTACTTATAGCAAAGCAGGTGCTTTGACTTGCAAAGGAGGTGGGCAAATGTTCGGCAAAAAAAATGCTGGAAGAAATTCTAAATCTTCCACAAAGAAAAGTTCCAGAACAAGCGTTGAAGCTGCAAAAGAAACAAACGCATATGGAACACGTAATTGCTCAGGAAGAAGTTCATCAAACAGCTCGAGAAAATAGTTTGAGTTAGTGAACTTAAAAAAATCGACCATGTTTGGTCGATTTTTTATCTTATTTATTAAAAAGTTTTTTAACAACTTCAAATATGTCGTTTGAAATTTCTTCAATTGATTTAAGGTTTCCGCTTTCGTTTAAACAAGAAATTTGCGTCCACCCATATTTGTTTGCAACATATTTTCCAGAATTATATGCTTTTGTTAAATGGGAAATGTCTTGCTCCAAAATGTCTTTTTTGTTTCCAGATTTATATTCCCCGCGAGAGTCGGCAAGTTTCTTACTAACTTCAACTGGAACGTCAAGGAAAATAACGAGGTCTGGTTTTGGGAGTTTAAGTTTTCCAAATTCAAAATCGTTAACATAATCCAAAAACTTATCTCTTTCCTCTTGATTTTCGATGAGCGCCGCTTGATGAAGCATGGTTGATTCAACGTATCTGTCGAAAACAATGCTTCCGCCGTTTTCAATGTGGTCTTTAAGACCCATCATCGTGCAAAGGCGGTCGACAGCATAAAGGGAATTTGCTTGATAGGCGTCTAGGCAACCAATGTCGCCAAATTCGCCGTTTAAATACATTTTAACAGGAGTGCAAGCGGGAGAGTCGTAGTTTGGGAAACTTTGAACTATGCAGTTAATTCCCGCCTCGTTAAGTTTTTCGCAGAGAATCTTTGCTTGAGTTTTTTTCCCGCTTCCGTCGGTTCCTTCAATAACAATAAATTTTCCTTTCATTCTTTCTCCACACTTTCCGATTGATATGTTTCGTTTGCTTTTTTAAGCTCGTTTTGCAAACGGTTAATTTTAACAGTTTGAGCAATAACAACACAAAACAGCGCCAAAATAAGCGCAAAGCCCAAAACAATTAAAATTTTAGTCCAAAGTTTTTTCTTTGTTTGCTTTTTTAAATTTTCCATTTGTTATTTTCCTTAGTATTCTAACAAATTGATTATAACACCACAAAGCGATTTTTGCAATTATTAAACCCAAAGAAAATCTTTCAAACAAAAGTCCGCAAACGAAAGCAATAACAAAATAGAAACGGAGTTGCCCAAAATTAAACGAAAGAACGCAAACAAGCATTATGAAAGAACAAAGAAAAGAAACAATAATGTCTAAAACAAGTCCAACAATTTTGTTTTTGTTGCAAAGAAAATGAATGTAGTTTCGCGCGTCAACAAGAAGGCCGCTTGCAAATCCAATTGCAAGCGTTATAACAAAAATTAAAGGTTGAGAAAGAGTTTCAAACAAAAGCATTATTGCGTTCTCTCTTATTTAAAGATTTTTTTGAATAAACTTAACTTTTCTTTTGCGCCAGAAAACTTGATGCAATAAATTTTCCCAGAAATTTCAATGTTTCCGCTTTCAACATCAAGTTTTTTAACCTCCATTGAATTTCCGCTTATTTGAAGAATTGAGTTTTCCATTTCCAAAACAACCGAAGTTTCGCTTATAACATTTGCTTTTTTAATTCCCGAAATTGAAAGATTTTCTTGATTTATTAGTGTTAATCTATTTTCCATACATTCTCCTTTATATATATTATTAAGGCGGCGAGAAATTAAGAATTAAAATTTTTTGTTTTATGTTGTCATATTTTTTGAAAAAGCTTCATTCAATATATTAACTTTATTTTGGAGGGAAGCGGTATGAACGAAAGCGTAAGCCAAACAAAAGCAGAAGCAGCAATCGACAAGGAAATTGGAACAAAAAGAGAGCAACTTGATTTTTCTGTTATGTTGCCAGAAGAAAATGTTTCAAAAATTCTTTCAGCAAGCGCAAGCGTTTCAATTGAAAATTTTGAGGCGCTTTTGGGAGAAGTTTCGTTTTCTGGCGAGGCGTGCTTAAACATTGTCTATTCTCTTGAAGATGGAACAATTTCAAATCATAAAATGTGCCAAGATTTTTCTGGAAAATTCGAAAACATTGCCTTCGACCCTTCTTCTCTTGTTAGAATAATTCCAAATGTTTTGGATGTTTCAATTGAAAAAGGAGTTGGAAACTCAATTAAAGTTAAAATTTCTCTTGAAAACTCATTCTCAATTGTTAAAAATCAGGAAATTGGTTTATATTCCAACACCGACGACTCAATTTTTGTTAAAGAATCGCAAATTGAACTTTTACGCCATTCAAAAAGAAATTGCTATAATTTTGTTCAAAACTCAGTTTTTGAAACAAAACTTCCTGTTGGAAAGATTTTGGATGTAACAGGCTCGGTTGTTGTTAATAAAGCAGACGCGCTAGACGGAATTGTTGTTTTTGAAGGGGAAACAATAACAAAACTTCTTTATGCAACAGAAGACGATCGCCCTCTCCTTGTTTCTCTTGTTAACAAAGATATGTTCCGCGAGGAGGTTGAAGATGAAAATTCAGCGCGAGAAAACATTGTTGAAGGATACGCCTGCGTCGCCAATAAAGACATTGAAGAAACCGTTAATGCGGAAAATAAAACGATTGAAATTAGCGTTCCAATTAAAATTTGTTATGACCTTTTTGAGATGAACGGAGCAGTTGTTTGCGATGACGCCTATTCAACAGAAAAAGAAATAAATTTAACAACCGAAGCGTTCATTTCAACCGAACTTGTTAAAACCGAGGTTTTCGATAACAAGATTGACGGGAATGTAACCCTCGACGAAGACACCCTTCGAATTGACAAGATTTTGGCAGTTGACGGAGCATATTTAACCCCACAAGTTGAAACCTATCAAAACGGAGAACTTCAAAGCGAAGGACTTATCCACCTTAACATTATATATCTTAACGACGAAGAAGAAAATGTTAACTCTGTTTCAATTGAAATTCCATATGCGTTCAAAGAAAAAGTTGGGGAAGATGACAATCTTCGAGTTAGAACAAACAGCCAAATTATTGAAATTGACGCAACAGCAAAACGCGGTCGCGACATCTATGTTGACGGGAAAATTAAAACGCAAGTTTGGCTTTTAAAAGACAAAGAAAACGCAGTTGTTAGCGAAATTGTTGAAGGCGAAAAATATGCCGAACGCGACAGTGCAATTGAAATTTATTTTGCCGAAGAGGGGAAAACTTTCTGGGATGTTGCAAAAGAACTTCACGTTTCCGAAGATGAGCTTAAAGAACAAAATAAAGAGATTGTTGAACCATTTGCAGCGCCAGAAAAAATTGTTTTCTTCGAACAATATAAAGTTGATATGGACTAATAATTTAACAAAATAACTTAAAAAACAACAAAAAAATGGGTTTTTCGCCCATTTTTTATTTAATTTTTTAAAATTCATTTGAATTAAGTTTTAAAAATGCTTCGGCTGTTGCAAGAGCGTCGGCATAGGCGCGATGGGCTCCGTCGAGAGTTATTTCAAGACGTTTAACAACGTCGCCAAGGCGATAGCGAGGAAGGCGAAGTTTGCTTTTAGCAAGAGGCATAACATCAACAAACTCGTTATCGAAAACAAGCCCTTGTTTTTTTGCCGCTTGAAGAACAAACTTTTGGTCGAAGGAAACATTGTATCCAACAAGAGCGCTTCCGCGAGTGTAGCGAAAGAAATCACGAATAACAACATCGACGCTTGGGCATGATTCAACCATTGCATCGGTTATGTTGTTGATTGCCGTTGCGGAAAGCGGAATTGGGTTTGCAGGTTTAATTAGCGAAGAGAATTTTGAAACAATAGTTCCTTTTTCAATTTTAACAGCTCCAATTTCCAAAAGTTCGTCGTTTTCATAGTCTAATCCAGTTGTTTCAACATCAAAAACAACAAAAGTTCCCCGTTCGATGAATGGGTTATAAATAACTTGTCTTTTAAATAAGTTGTCTTGAGAAAGAATGGAATATGGCGTTACACAGGGTGTTTCATATTCGTTAGAAAACACTTGTTTAAGTTCAATTTTTTCTGGAAGTTTACATCTTGAAATTGCCTTAACATAAAGAGTTAATTTTTTGTTAAACTCTTCAATGTCGCCCAAAATCAAAACTTCGTCGCCAGAAAGAAGTTGAGCAAATTTTTTTTCGTTTGCAATTGTTGTGAAATAACGAACATCAATTTTTGCGGTTGTGTCGTTAAGAACAAAAGCAAAATAGTTTTTTCTTTGTCCAATCATTTTGCCTTTTTTAACTTCATAACTTTTCTCTTCAAAATTTTCAATTTTCCCTGCAAGAATAACCGAAGTTTTTGCCGACTTAATGTTTTTAATATATTCTGGATTTGGGGAAATTTCGCCCCCAAAAAGATTTCTAAATTGTTCAACTTGATATCTTGGAACTGTTGGTTTAAGTTTTTGAATTGGTTTAAGTTCAATATCTTTCGCAATTTCGCCTTTCTCAATAACTAGCGTAAATTCGGTGCAAAATTGTTTTTCCATTTCTTTTTTTGCCGCTGTTTTAAGTTCGTTTTCGTTAAAAAATTCCAAAAAACCTTTGTCAATAACAAGCGAAACTGTTGTTTGAGAAAAGTCTTTCAAAACCTTTGCGCTTTCTTTGCTAACAAAAGGAACAACGGAAGGAAAAGCTGAACTTAAAAAATCGAAAAGAGCTTTTAAAACAAGATTATCGTCCAAATAACTTTTCTTAAATTTAACAGTTAAGGTTGAGTTAAGAGGAAGAATTGATTTTATGTATGTTTCAAGTTCCAACTTTTCGTCGTCGGAAAGATTTTTGTTTTCAGGATATAAAAAAGTTATGCAGCACGAAGCCGAAGCTTTTTTAAGTGTTACATTAAGAAGTTTTAGGAAACTATATTTATTTTCAAATTCTGTGTTAATTTTTGAAAGTAACCAATCCATGCTTAAATTTTACAATAAAAATAAATTTAAAACAAGATTTTAGCAATAAAAAAACTGCATTTTGCAGTTTTATTCTCCAAGTGGATATATTGAAAGCGCAAATTCGAACTGTGCGTTTTTAATAAGTTGGCTTTTGTTAATTGATGAAATTGTTATCGTTAAGATTTCGCTTTTTCCTTTTTCAAGCGAAAAAGTTTTAGGTTGTGAAAATTGAATGTTAAGATTCTCAATTGAATCTGGGCTATTTTTAATGTGGCAACTTATTGTGTTTTCTCCCAAATTAACAATTGTTAAAGAAAGGATAATGTCGTCTTGATTTTCGTTAAACTCAACTGCGCTTCCCCAAGAATCGAGTTCGAGTTTTGAAGGAGAGGAAGATGGCGAAAAGGTAAGAGTTGAAAAATTATGAGATGATTTTGCGCCGGTTATGCCGCCAGAGATATTTGCTGAAATTTCGTGAACATTAAAAGTGAACGAACTTTCAACTCTTGAAGAGGGGCGAGGGATAAACAAAATGCCAAAAACAACAAACATAACGGAAAGAATAAACATTGGAACAACAAGAATAAGCCTTGCTTTAAGCTTATTCAAATAGTTTTTTCTTCCTTCTTGAATTTGAAGGTTTTTCTCAATTTCGTTTCCCAAATTTTTCTCCAAATGATAGTTATAAAACAAAATGCAAAATGTCCAGAACAACAACAAGCGTTAGCAGGAATATCAGCCCGCACATATTTATTATTCCCTGAACTTTTGGCTTTATAGGCTTCTTTCGAATCCATTCAATTCCCGTGAAAACAATTTGAGCCCCGTCGAGCGCTGGGAAAGGAAGCAGATTAAACATGGCAAGGTTTGCCGAAATCAGTGGAATTAAAACAAACAAGTTAACAATTGACGCCTGCGCGCTTGTTGCAATCATACCTATTGTGGCAATTGGACCTCCAACGTCTTTTGTTGTAAGTTGGAAAGTTATAAGCATCCAAAGGGATTTCAAAACTGCCCATGCCATCATAACCGCAAGAATGAAAGCTTCGCCAAGCGCTTCAAAAAATGGGCGAGGGTATAGTTTAAGGTTTGTTCCAATTGTGTAGATTGCTTTTCCTTCGGAATCGAACGCATAAATCGCGTTGTTTGTTGTGTCGGCAAGTTGCTCTGGGGTTAAAGTTGCTGGGTTAACCCCTTCGGCAAACATCTGTTTCTTTTGAATTTTAACTTTCAAAAATTCATATTGGTTAGATTCTGGGTTAAGTCTTTTAATTGTAACTTCAAAATCTTGATTGTTAGGTTGCTGACGCAAAAGGGCGGTTATTGTTCCGTTTGTTGCAAAGCAAACTTTTTTTCCTTCAACTCCATAAATAACATCGCCTTGTTGCAGATTTGGATTGTAAACGGAAGGGTTGTTTGAAACTTGATAGATGTCAAATCCAAAGCAAACAAGCAAGATAAATGAAAAAACAATTGCAGAAAGAAAATTGAAAAACGCTCCCATGAAAAGAACAATAATTCGCTTCCAAGGTTTTTGATTTGTGAATGCGTCGGGATTTTTTTCTGCCCCCTCGCCGTTTTCTCCTTCAAAAGCACAGTATCCTCCAAGAGGGAAAAGACGAATTGAAAACTTTTCGCCGCGTTTGTTTGTTCGAGAAAAAATTGCCTTTCCAAAGCCAATTGAAAATTCATTGATTTTAAATTTAAGAATTCGACCTGCGGTGTAGTGCCCCAATTCGTGAATCATAATCATAAGCAAGAAAACAAGAATTGCAACAATAACATAAACAATCATCATTGGATTGAACGCACAAAGAAAATTTAGATTCACTTATTTCTCCTTATCTATATAATAAATGCAAAAATGAAAAATGCCAAAACAAATGGGGCATTAAAAATGTGGCTGTCGAATCTGTCGAGGAAACCGCCATGCCCTGGGAAAATGTTTCCGCTGTCTTTAACATTTGCTCGTCTTTTAATAAAAGACTCAAAAAGGTCGCCAAGTTGGCAAACAATTGCGCCAACAAAACCAAGAATAACAAAGTGCCAAACTTGAATTCCAAGCCTACTAAAACCGTTTGCAACAACTCCAAAGGCATTAAAAACATAGAAGAATGCGCCGCAAACAAGACTTGTTAAAATTGTTGCGCAAATAGAACCCGAAATTGTTTTGTTTGGGCTTATTTTAGGGCAAAGTTTTGGGCCTTTAAAAAGCATTCCGCAAAGCATTGCAAATGTGTCGGTTAAGATTGGGATTAGGAAGGTTACGATAAGCGCAACCCAACCAAGATTACCTTTAAAAAGTTCAACATTTGAGGAAGAGAATGCGTCGATTCTGTTAAGAAGCATAAGGGCAAGAAGAAAACAACTTGGATAAACAAAAGTTAATGCAGATTTAAGGGCAACTCTTGATGCATAAGCAAGTTTGTTTATTTTATTTTCTTCGCAATATGCCTTAACTTGTTTTGTTTTAAGACAAAGGTAAACAATAAAAGTTGTAAGCATTGTTGCAAGAAGAATTGAAAGTTGAATAACAGCATAGAAATATGGTTTAAGTTCAAAAACAAAAAACAGCATATGTCCGGCAAACATAAGAGAAGGATAAATTCCCGCCGCCATTTGAGATGCAGGAACTCCGTTTGCGCTTATAAGTTTTGAAAACTCAAGGGCGCAAAAAACGCAAACTGCCGCAACAATTAAATCGAAAAAATATACGCCATAGTTGTTGATTAGCCTAAGCGCAAAAGCACCGCCAAGAACAGCAATTAAAATTGACGCAACAATAACTCTTTTTTTCATTTGTTCCTCCTGTTACCTTATGTTTCCAAATCTCCTATCTCGCTTTGCAAATTCTTTGCAGCATTGTTTAAGTTTTCTTTCGTTAAAACTTGGCCAGAAGTATTTTGGGAAATAGAATTCTGCATATGCAATTTGCCAAAGCATAAAATTGCTTATTCTTTGTTCGCCGCCTGTTCGAATAACAAAATCGAGAGGGGGGAGAGAAGATGTGTAAAGCTCTTTTTCGAAATCTTCTTCCAAAATATTTGTTTTCCCGCTTTCAATAAGTCTGTTTGCCGCGCGAACAATCTCCGCGCGCCCTCCATAGTTAATTGCAACATTAAAAATCAAGCCCGTGTTATTTTTTGTTGCGTCAGTAAGTTTTTCAAGTTTTGTTTGAAGATTTGTGTTAAGCTTTGAAATATCTCCCATAACAAGAAATTTATAGTTGTTTCTAACAAACCTATCGAAATTTTCGTCAAGCGTTTTTTCGATTATATCAAAAATCCCGTTAACCTCTTCTTTCGAACGCTTCCAGTTTTCGGTTGAAAAAGCATAAACCGAAACAACCTTAATTCCAATTTTGTTTGCGGCAATAAGCATTTTCTTAACGGCGTTTGCTCCGGCTTTGTGACCAACAAGTCGTGGGGAATGGTGTTTTTTTGCCCATCTTCCGTTTCCGTCCAAAATTATGCCAATGTGGCAAGGGGGATTAGCTATTTTCATTTTATTTGTTCTCTCAACTAGACTTCCATGGTTTCTTTTTCTTTTGCAAGGCAAACTTCGTCGGCAATTGCGTTATATTTGTCAACAAGTTTTTGAACTTCCTTTTCTGCACTATCGTATGCATCTTCGGAAAGAGAAGAATCTTTTTTCATTTGCTTAAAAATGTCCAAGCAATCTCTTCTTGAATTTCGAATTGAAATTTTTGCATTTTCGCAAAGAGATTTAACATTTTTAACAATGTCGCGTCTTCTTTCCTCGGTTAATGCAGGGAAAATAAGACGAATAACTTTTCCGTCGTCAATTGGAGTGATTCCAATGTCTGCTTGCGAAATTGCCTTGGAAACATTTTGAAGTTGCGATGAATCCCAAACACTTATCATAAGCATTCGAGCTTCTGGAACAGAAATGTTTGCCATTTGGTTAATTGGAGTTGGAACTCCATAGTATTCTACTGTAACTTTGTCTAAAATATGTGGATTAGCGCGGCCTGCGCGAATAACTTGATATTCGTTTTTTAGATAGGAAATTGCCTTTTCCATATCGTCACGGCAGGCGTCCATATATTCTTTAATTTCTTCGTCCACTTTTTCATACTCCTCTTAATTTAATGATAGTGATATTTTATAACAAATTTTTGTATTTTCCAAACGATTATTTATCTCCCAAAAGTTGATTATTTTTCGTTTAAAATCGCCTTCTTTTTAAGATTTTACTATTGACAGATTTTATCGTTTGCGATATAATTCTTAGCGAAGGAGATAAATTATGAAAAGATTAGCAGTATATTTCTCAGTGCTCGTTGGATGTTTATTCATTGGTTTAACAACCTACTATATGGTTAAGAACTATGAATGCATAACAATTAACTATCCATCGGCAGATGAATTAGGCCTTGATGCAATTTATCTTAATGTTGGAGAAGAAACGAATTTGGAAATTTCCCACACAAGAAAACAAACCCAACTTCACAGTTCTTTAACTAATCAAGATATTATTTCGTTTGACCTTGAAACAGGAAAAATTGTTGCGCTTGCAGCAGGCGAAACCGAAATCCTTATAACAACCGAAAACGAAAATTATGGGCCATTTAATTTTAAGATTAAAGTTGGAAACGGCTCAAGCGAAGCTCCATACTATATTAAGAGCGAAGCAGACCTTAGAGCAGTTGGCGGAACAAGAACCTATGGAGAAGGAAACAGCGTAAATTGGAGCGCATCGGCAAACTATAAAGTTCTTTGCGACATCAACTTAACAGAAGGCGAATGGAAGCCTCTTTGCAACGATCCAAATGTTCCTTTCACAGGGAAACTTGAAGGAAATCAACATCCTTTCAAAATAACTGGAATGACAATTAGAACAAATCAAGAATTTGCCGGATTCTTTGCATACATCAGCGACCTTGCAACAGTTTCGAACTTAACCTTTGTTAACCCAACAATAATTGGTCAATTTGATTTTGTTGGTGTTGTTGCTGCAATGAGCAGTGGCTCAACAATAACAAAAGTTTGGGTTGAAAATGCTTTAATTAAAGCTGCTCCATACACAACAAGCGGAACAAGCAGTGTTTGCTTTGTTGGAGGAATTGTTGGAGCAACAGAAGGTGTTTTTGCAGGGTTTGACGGAACAAAAGCGCTTGCCGATCGTGGAATTGTTTCAATGTGCTCTTTCCAAGGCAAAATTGGAACTTTGGAAACAGCAATTTCAATTGTTGAACAAAACGAGGTAGCTCTTTTTGAAATTGGCGGAATAACAGGCTACGTTTTAGGAACAACCCTTCACAACAATAAAGCAGAAGTTGGTTTCGACATTGAAAAAACAATTGCAAACAAATCTTTGGAATTTGATAAGTCAACAAGAAAAGGAATTTCAATTCACGTTGGCGGAATTGCCGGAGCAATTGCAGAAAGCAACGAAATTAAATACTATGAAGATGGAACAAAGAAAATTGCAGGAACAATCTATCCAATTGTTAAAAACAACCTTGCAATTGTTAAAATCAACAACGCAACAAAAGAATGCAATGGTGTTATTGGAAATATTCCGCTTACAGTTCAATATGTTAATGCATTTGACGGAACTCCAGCGGCACAAAGGGTTATTGGAAACTACTTCTATTCCCCAGATAACTCAATGACAAATGGCGGGTCGACACATGCAAATGCAACAACATTGTTAACGGAGATGGATCTCAAAAAACAATCTTCCTATGTAACAGATTCAACAGAAAAATGGAGCATTGGCGAGGCACTTTCTGCATGGTCAATTGCTGAAGGCGAAGCTCCAAGAATTAACGAAATTGGAATGGAAAGCGCAACATATTTTGAGCAAGACACATATAAGATTGAATCTAAAGAAGATTTTGTTAAATATTATAACAGAATGACATCAACATCACTTTCCGATGTTGCAAGAAGATATTGGCTTCGTCAAAACTATGTTTTAGCAACAGATATTAACCTTGGTTCAATAACAGAAATAACAGCGTTAGAACCAATTGGCGGCGGAAAGTTTACATTCTGCGGAACATTTGACGGCGCAGGACACACAATCACAATGCCAGAAGGATTTGTTTATGAAGGCGAAAACCTTGCCTATGCAGGTCTTTTCGGACAACTTAACACAACAGCGGAAATCAAAAATTTAACAGTTGTTGGCGTTTCAGTTAAAGGCGTTGAATATGCGGGCGCAATTGCTGGAATTAGCTATGGCAAGATAACAAATTGCGTTGTTAAAAACATAACAATTGAAGACGCAACCTATGGTGGTGCATTCGTTGGTGTTAACTATGGAATCATTTCAAGCACACTTGGCGAGGCAAACATCGATTCAACTGGTTCCGCTATTAACACAATTAAATCAAACAAAGAAGGCGGAAACGTTTTTGCAGGTTCCGTTGCAGCAATCAATCACGGAACAATTTCCGGAATTGAAGTTCATAACTACTTTGTTATAACAGGAAAAACTGTTAACCCTTCAAGTATCGTTGAAGGACAAGAGGGAACATCAACTGCAAAATATTTTGGTGGAATTGTTGGATATAACACAGGTCTTATTGAAAACAGTTTAATTCTTAAGAAAAAAATTGAAGACCAATCAACTTGCCGTGCATACTTTGGCGGAATTGCAGCAATTAACGCAGGAACAATTCGTGGTTGCTCGGTTGGAGCAGAAGAAGGCGGTTCAATGGGCATCATTGTTGGATCAAATGCAGAAGGAAGCCAACTTGCAGGCGGATTCGTTGCATACTTAACTCCAACAGGCGTTATTGAAAAGTCTTTCACGAACATTTCAATTGAATGCAGCACAGCATCAGGCTTTGCTCCATATCTTGTTGGAAAAGTTAGCGAATGCTATAACATTGGAACAATCAAAGGAAACAAAGTTGGTGGATTTGCAGTTTATATGGCATTCACATCAAACAGCGACGGTGGTGCAATTGAAAACTGCTACACAAAAATGAAATTGGAAGCAGCAAGCGAAACTTCCGAACTTGCAGGTCTTGCTCTTGAAATAAGAGATCCAGCAAAAATTGAAAAATGCTATATGGCATGCGAATTTTCAGGTGGAAAAGCATACTACGAATCAAAATCGAACACTCGCGAAGGTCTTGTTAACTGGGTTACATCTTGGGCAAACAAGGGCAACAAGCTTGGAAATGTTAACAATGTTTTAATTAACAAAAACCCAAGCGAAGGCGAAGTTACAGCAAAAGAATCGAAAGCTTTAATCTCATATAATGGTCAAGTTGTTAAATACTTAACAAACGACGAAATTAAATCAACAGTTGGCGTTAAAGCATTCCAAGAAATGGGATTCAACATCGGTTCAACAACAGGTTGGACATATGAAGAAGGGCAAGCGCCATATCTTACAGCAGTTGAAGGACTTAACGGATTCTTCCAAGATAAAAACAACATAAACGTTGTTGATGTTCCAGAAATTGAAGAATTCTTTGCAGACGGAACTGAAAAAGTTGCAGTAGTTGACACAGAAGAATGGACCGTTATAACAGGAAATGGCTACACAGCAAAAGCAACCGAAGCAGGAACCTACCAAGTTGCTTTGAAGTTGAAAAACAGAAAAACTTCACGCTGGTCGGACGAAAGCGCAAACAGTGTTACTGGAATTGTTATTATAACTTGGGAAATTAAACCAGCCGCTTAGTTTAAATTAAAAAACTTTTATGCCAAACATTTGCATAAAAGTTTTTTTTATGCAATAATAACACCGTGAAGCGCGGAAGAATTATGGCTCTTGATTATGGCGAAGTTCGAATTGGAATTGCTTTTTCCGACTTGCTTTTAACAATTGCTTCTCCCTATGAAACATATAAAAGAAAGGGCGAAGAAATTGACCTTGAATTTTTTAAAAACCTTGCAAAAGAAAAAGAAGTTTCAAAAATTGTTATTGGGCTTCCAATGAACATGGACGGAACGGAAGGAGAAAGGGCTTTTAAAACTCGAGAATTTGGGGAAAAATTAAAAGCAATGTGCGAACTTGAGATTGAATATGTTGACGAACGCCTAACATCTGTTGAAGCGGAGGAAATGTTAATTCAATCGGGAATGCGCCGCGAAAAACGCAAGCAGGTTATCGATAAGGTTGCCGCCGCGCTTATTTTAGAAAGTTATTTAAATAGACGCTAAACTATTTTAAATATAAATTTATTGGAGGTTATTAAAATGGCAAAAAACGAAACAAAACAAGAAGATTTAGATCTTTTGGACATCTTGCTTGACGAAAACAATGATGAACCAATTTCTCTTTTCGACGAAGATGACAGAGAAGTTAAATTCGAACAAGTTGCAGTTATTCCAGATAACGACAAAATTTATGCAATCTTAAAACCAATTGACGAACTTGAAGGCGTTGCCGACGACGAAGCAATTGTTTTCCTTGCAGATTATGACGAAGACGGGAACACAGTTCTTGTTGTTGAAAAAGACGAAGACACAGCAATTCGCGTTTTCGACAAATACTATCAACTTCTTGACGAAGCAGAAAAGAAAGAAAACGAAAATAAGTAATTAAAACATTTAAAAAAAACAAGGCAATGTTCGCCTTGTTTTTTTATGAGAATAAAAGGAAAAAATTTTTTAATTTTAAGGTGTTTTTGAAAAATTTGTTAGTTTACTAAAAACTTTCAACATTATACTCTTTTAACATCGTTGTTAAAATCTAGCACCAAGAATGTTAAAAATAATAATTTTATAATGCTTTAACAAGATATAACATTCTATATAGAAATATTAAGCGCCTTCAATAATCATTTTGTCGGCAACAAGAGCAATAAACTCGCCGTTTGTTGGCTTTTCGTTGCTGCTGTAAACTCTAAGTCCAAAAATTGAGTTAATATTTTCAATTTTTCCGCGGTTCCATGCAACTTCAATTGCGTGGCGAATTGCGCGTTCAACTTTGCTTGCGCTTGTTTCAAATTTCTCGGCAATTGCAGGGTAGAGTTGTTTTGTTATTGAATTGATAATTTCTGGGTTGTCAATTGCGAGTTTAATTGCCTCGCGCAAGAATTGATAGCCTTTAATGTGCGCTGGAATTCCAACGGTTATGAAAATGTTGGTTATTTTTTCTTCAATAATTTTTGCTTTATATTTTTCGCTTGCGTTTTCAATTGTAACATCTTTTGAAAAAACTGTTGAAATTTGTTTTGTTTTTTCCGCGCAAACTTCTTTAACTCTGTCAAGCAAAACATTTTCGTTAATTGGTTTAATCATGAAATAGTTAACACCAAGTTGCATTGCTTTGTTAATAAAACCTTCGTGTGCAAGAGAAGATGTTATAACAACTTTTGGCTTTTTCATAATTTCGTTTGTTTTTGATATGTTTTCAATTAAAGCAAATCCATCTAATCCTGGCAAAACAAGATCCATAATTAATATGTCTGCATTAACTTTTTTTAATAAATCAAAGGTTTCAAGCCCGTCGCCGCTTTCCCCAACAATTTCAAAGTTCTTTTCTTTTTTAAATGTTTCAATGATATTTTTTCTAAGTTCTGCATTGCAATCTGCAATAAAAATTTTTGTTTTCGAATTTTCTTCGCTCAATTTTTTGCCCTCCTAATTTGGCATCTTGCCGATAATTAAAGGGTAGCACAAAGTTATTTTAAAATGAATATTTTTGCCAAAATAATTTTGCAAATAAAATCGAATAATGTAAACAAATGAAACAAAATGTCGAAAACCTTTTGAAAATTTGTAAATTATCTAAAAAAATAACCTCAAAACAAAAAATATTTATTGTTTCAACAAAAAATTATAAAAAATGAGTAAATATCTCTTGAAATATTATTTTTATCATTTATAATATATCTCGTCACAAAAAAAGGAAAAACTATGGAACACATTTTAGAAAACATTAAAAAGCTTAACTTAATTAAACGCGGCGACACAATTGGCGTTGCTGTTAGCGGGGGAAGAGACTCAATGGCTCTTTTGCATTATCTTTCTTCATTGCAAAACGAACTTGATTTTGAGGTTGTTGCAATTCATATTGACCATTCTCTTCGCGAAACGAGCGGCGACGACGCAATGTTTGTTATGAGTTATTGCAAACGCAATCATATTCGCGCATATAAGTTTAAAATTGATGTTGCAACTCTTGCAAAGCAAAAGAACCAATCAATTGAAACAGCGGCTCGCGAAGCTCGCTATGGAGTTTTTGAATCGCTTGTTAAAAAAGGAATTGTTGATAAAATTGCCTTGGCGCATCACGCCGAAGACCAAGCCGAAACAATTTTGCTCCACCTTTTGCGCGGTTCAGGTCTTTCCGGGGCAAGAGGAATGGAATATGAAAAACGCGGAATCTACATTCGTCCAATGCTTGAAACAAAACGCAGCGAAATTCAAAGATATATAAATGATAACGACATTGCTTTTGTTGAAGACGAAACTAACAAAGAAGATGTTTATCAACGCAACTACATTCGAAACAAGGTTATGCCTTTAATTGTTTCTCGTTTTCCAAATGCCGTTGAGGCTCTTAATTCTTTCGCAAACGCTTGCAAAGAAGACGATAATTTCATTTCAAGCCAAGTTATGACCGAAGCCTTAATTTTGGAAAATCCAAAAACAGTTAAAATTCCTTGCGCATGTTTCCTTGGCGCACCTTCGCTTTCCTCTCGTCTTGTTTTCAAAGCTCTTGATATGATTGGAATTTATAAGGACATTGAAAGAAAACATATTGAAATCATTAAAAACCTTGCAATAAACGGTCAAAACGGAGCGAAAGTTAAACTTCCAATGGATGTTTTGGCGCATAAAGAATATGATTACATTACATTAACAAATGAGCAAAAAGAAGTTAAGGTTTTAAATCTTGAATTCAAATGCGGAACATTTATGATTGACGGATTTGGAAAACTTGTTGTTAAGAAAACAAATAATCCACAAATTTCCGAAGATAATTTAATTATCGACGCAAAAAAACTTCCAAAAAATGTTTCCTGGCGTTTCAGAAGGGAGGGCGACGAAATAACAAAATTTGGCGGCGGAACACAAAAACTTAAAACATATCTTTCCCAAAAGAAAATTCCTCTTCGTCAGCGCGACACTATTCCAGTTCTTGCATCCGACAGCGAAATCTACGTTGTTGCAGGTGTTGGAATAAGCGACAAAGTTAGAATTGACGAAACAACAAAACAAGCATACAAAATTGAACAAAAATAATTTTAAAAAAGAAACTTAACAAAAAGGCTAGGTTTCTTTTTTTTATTATCAAGTTTAACTAAATATAAGCGTTATTAAGTTTTTGTCTATATGTCAGCAGGGCAGCGATTCTGCGCCGCTCAACAAGATTTTTAAGACAAAAACTTATTTTTTATATCATTATCTTCCGCTTCCCATGTTATTTTTGCTGTTAATTCGCGCGGAGTATTTTTCAAGAGCCATGTCAAGCGATTGTTCTGCGCTTATATTAAGTTCGTTTGCAAGAGCGAGAAGAGAGTATAAAACGTCGCCAAATTCCATTTTAAAATCTTCAGTAACAGAAAAATCTTCTGTTCCATATCTCGTTGCTTTAAGATATTCCTTTGAAAGTTCACCAAGTTCACTTTGAATGTCTAAAAGACGCGCAAAAGTTGGGGCTGGCTTTCTGTGGCATGGCATATTTTCGTTAAATTGTTTAACCTTGTTTTGCATTTTTCTCTCCTTTCCTAATTTTTACATTCATCAACAAATCTTTCAAAAATTCGTTTTTGTTTTTCATCAATTTTTGCAAGAAGTTCTGGGTGATATTTAATTCCAATGAAAAATCTCTTGTTCTTTGCTTCAACAACTTCCGCCTGGCCATCGTCCGAAACGGCAACAACGGAAAGTTCGCTTGGAATTTGCGTGCCAATGTAGGTGTGGAGGCTGTTAACTTCAAAGTTTTCTTCTTTTACAATAGAGTAGTATAAACTGTCTTTGTCAACGATTTTGCAACCGTGGGCATAAACAAGGTCTTCGCGATTATGTCTTTCTGGGTTTGAAATAAGTTCTGCCTTTCCTCCAAGCCCGCGAATTATGTTGTTATATCCTGCGCAAATTCCAATTAAAGGAATGTTGTTTTCATAGCAATATTTTGCAACAAATTCTTCATAGTTGTGTGACGCAATTCCGCCTTGCAAAATAACTCCACTGCAAAGTTGTAAACACTCAATTAAGTCAGCTTTTTCTTGCTCGGTTAAAAGTGTGATTTCGCTTTCGTCTTTTTTGTTAAAATTTTCGCGAAGAGTTTGTGGCAAAATTGCAATTGCAAGCCCGCCGCAGTCGTAAATAACGCGCCTAAGCGGGTCGCTTATCCTTTGAAAAGACCAATGATACACATCGGCCTCGCAACTGTAATCAATGTTTTTCGAAACAATTCCAATAAATGGCTTTTTCATATTCCCTCTCTAAAACTTTATCATATTTTTATAAAAAAGAAAAGCACAACAAAAAGTTATGCCTAAACATATTCCTGATTTTCGTTTGCTTTTTCAAACTCAAAATTTTCTTTTGCCGTGAGGGTTGCAAGTTCTATAATTCGGTTTCCAATGTCGCCCCAGTTAAGAGTTTTTTCGGCATCTTTTGGGGGAATTAAAAGTCTTTCATAGGTTATGCCGGAATCTGGGTCGGGCTGACGCTTTCCAATTTTCAAAATTTTAGCAACCATTCGAACTTGCGCAAAGGGCTTTTCGCCGTTTTCAAGGTCAACCTTTTGATAGCCAAGATAAATTGGCTTGTCAATTGTTGTGTTAATTTCTTCAAGAAGTTCACGTTTAAGTGTTGCAACAAGGTTTTCATCGAAAACTTCTGGTGTTCCGCCCGAAAGCGAAAAGAAAGGTTTTCCGTTAAGCATTTTCTTCATCAAAAGAATTCTTTTGTCGTTTGAAAAAAGAACACCATAAACCTGCTTAATTTGTAAATCCTTTGGAACTTCTTCTTCATGCCAAGATAATTTTGTCATTTGTCTTCCCTAATATTAGTCTATTTTCTTTTAAGAAAAATGTCAAGGAATTAAAAAACGGCTTGTTTTGCTAAGCTTTTTTAATAACCCCGCAGGCAATTCTTGCTCCAGAGTTTCCGGAAGGCTGAGTTGTGAAATCGTCATAACCGTCGTGAATTATAACCGACTTGCCAATTATTTCGCTTGGAGTGAATCTGTTTGTTAAAACAAGCGAAATTGCCGTTCCGCTTGCAGAAAGAAGGGGAGGAAGGTCGCCAGAGTGAAGCGGGTGCGTTCCTTCGCCATAATGCCCGCCCGCGGAAGAAAAATCACCGTCGCATTCGCCGTTTTCGTGGATGTGCATTGCAAAAAAGTTTGTTTCTGTTTTTGGAAGATTGGAAATTTCACTTAAAACCAAAACCCCATCTTTGCATGAGAAAAACTTAACAAAGCCGTGAGTTTCCTTGCTTTCTTCGCCCCCAGCAATCTTGGCAATTGCAAAAGGTCTTGTTAAAAAAGGAATTTGAAAATAATTTGTGTTTTGAACTTTGAACATAACTTCTTTTATGATTCAATTTAGATTTATGTGAGTATTATAAGTAAAATTTATATCATAAATAAATTTTTTGTAATTTACAATATATCACTTGTGGGATAAAATGGTTTATGAAAGGAGAAAATGTATGAATTATTTATCACAAACAGAAAACAAACATTTTTATTACAGCGGGAAAAATTGTTTGTTTAACACTAACTCGGAGGTCTGTATTCAATATGTCGACCCAAATGTGAACTATTTCAATGGGGAGGAGTCGTCTGCAAAATTCTATCCTTCTGGCGCACTTTTAACAACAAAAAAAGACTATCAAATTAACATAACTTTTGTTAAAAACAACGGTGAAAGATTGTTTTCTGTTAATAAGGCAAAGTTCGATTGCGACATGGGTGTTTTCGATGCAAATGCACTTGTTTGCGGGTCGGGTGTTTTAGTCAGTTATGAAAACTATGACCAAACAACAAGTTACGATTACTATACATATTCTGGAATGCAACTTAAAGAAACGGATTTTAACAAACTTTGCGCAAAAGTTAAAAAATTTGAAGAAAATTTTGGATTTTATTATGACCCTGCGCAAAAGCCAAGCAAGAACTCCGACAGTTTTATTGGAAAAATTCTTCGCGAAAACGGAATGGAAAAATAAAAAAGGACGAACAAAAATTCGTCCTATTTTTCGTTAATAATTTGAAGAAGTTTTTCCAAGGCGGGGTTTGATGTTTGCTTGTTTGAAAGGCAAACAATTTCTCTTGCGCAAAGCGAAAAGTTTGGGAAAATAACTTGAACTTCGCCAGATTGAACAGCGTCTTTATAGTAGTCCACGCTAACAAACGCAATTCCAAAGCCTTTTTTAACAAACTCATAAAGCAAAATATAGTTGTCAAGTTCATATTTGGGATTGAGTTTAATTTGATGTTTTTCAAAGAAACGGTCGAGAGTTTGGCGC
Source organism: uncultured Bacillota bacterium (assembly GCA_900544595.1). Lineage (GTDB taxonomy): Bacteria > Bacillota > Clostridia > Christensenellales > UBA1242 > UMGS687. The sequence continues at coordinate 103,147 of UQVQ01000004.1, forward strand.
GAGCCGTTGTTTATGCTTGGAAGCATTAAATCGCTTATTGGGAAGTTTTTAATGTCCAAGTTTTCGCTGCTAAACTTCTTTTTATATTCTGCGTTTCCAATAAGTTGATACTCAACGTTAAACTGTTTAACAATTTTAAAGTCGTCAATTTTGTTTGTTTTATCAACAAAAATTAAATCTAAATTGTTGCTTTCAAGTTTGCTAATCAAGTTTTCTTTCGAACCGCGTTCCATAATAATTTGAATGTTAGGAAATTTCTTTGCAAAAGCCGAAAGATAGTTAAGCAAAACTTGGTTCATATTAGACGAGCAAGAGCCAATTCGTATCATCCCTTCTTCAAGTTTGCTAAATCTTTTTGCAAGTGCTTCTGCTTCGTCAAATTTTTCAATGCAGCTTCCAATGTTTGCGTAGAGCAGTTTTCCAAAGGAAGTTAGTTCAACCCCTTTGCTTTTTCTTTCAAAAAGTTTTTGTCCAAGCTCCTTTTCAAGTTCCTTAATTGAAAAGGAAACGGCGGGCTGGGAAACGTAAAGTTGTTCGCTTGCACGGGAAATGTTTTTTTCTTTTGCAACCGCGCAAAAAATTTTGTATAGGTTAAGGTTTGTCATAAATTTTGCTTATTCCTTTAATAAAATTTTTGTCTTTGAAATTATATCAAAAAGAAAATATAATTACAATTGAAAAAGGAGAAAAAATGGAAATTAAAATTTTGGCTGCAACAGCGCCATATAAAGATGGGGAAAATAAAAAAGAGTTTTTTAACAAATTAAGCGGAGAAGTTGCGGGAATTTGTTATATGCCTTCAACAATTGACACAATTTTAAATCAGCCGCTTGAAAAGAAACTTAAGCGTGCGCAAACAACAAAAGAAAGCGGACATCACAGCGTTTTCGACCACGAATATGTTACCTTATATTTGGAAGATGTTCCAAAAATGTTTGCAATGCTTTTGAACAACGAAAAAGTTTACACAACAAGCGAAAAAAGCGCACGCTACACTAAGATGATTCTTGAAGGAAACGAACTTAATCTTTTTGAAAAGTGGGTTGGAATTTTTGAAAAGTTAATAATTCAAAAATATGGGAATCAGCCATATTTTGCCGGCAATCGAGTTCAAAAACTAGCGCAAGAAAATGCAAGATATTTCACTTCGGTTTTCACGCCAACTTCTCTTGCCTACACTGTTTCCTATCGCCAACTTAACTACATTTATTGTTGGCTTAAAAACATAGACAAAAATTCAAACGAATATTTGGAAGCATTAAAACCAACCGCAAAAGCCTTTTGTGAAAAAATTGAAAAAGAAGGGCTTGTTGACGAAAAACTTGCCGAGTTTGGCGAGCAAAGAGATTTCAGTTTGTTTGCAAAGAAAGATAGGGTAGAATACTTTGGAGATGTTTATTCAACTTCCTATGAAGGCTCTTTTGCTTCGCTTGCCCAAGCGCAACGACATCGAACTCTTAACTATGAGTTTAGAAATTTGAAAGAGAAAAACTATTATGTTCCAAAAATAATTGAAAACAGCCCGCTTAAAGAAATGTGGCTTGAGGATATGAGAAAAGTTGATGCAATAACCCCGCAAGGCCAGCTTGTTCAAATTTATGAAAGAGGAACGCCGGAAAGTTTTATTCTTAAAGTTCGCGAAAGACTTTGCACTTGCGCCCAACTTGAAATTGCAAATCAAACAAAAAACACTCTTGAAAAATATATTGAAAAAACAACCGACGGAGAAATTAAATCTATGCTTGAAAAATATAATAATGGAGCAAGATGCACCTCTGGCTATAAATGTAAAAACCCATGCGGGTTTAAAGAAGGAATTGATTTATCTCGCGAAATTTAAAAAACTAGGAATTTTCCTAGTTTTTTATTTTATGATATCTATTTTATTTAATAATTATTTTAGTTTTTATTTAAATATTATTTTATTTAATTTATTTTTAATTAAAAAAATTAAAAATTTATTTTAAAAATATATTTAATTATATTTATTTCTTCAATAATTTAATTATTACAAAATATTTTTACATTTATCTTTTAAAAGCAAAACAATAAAAAGTTTTATTCAATAATGATGTCGTTTTCCTTGTCAAGCTGTTTGTTAATTTCCTTCTTTGCTTGACGAATTTTATGGCTGAACGACAATGTTAAAACAAAACGCTTAACGCCTTCAATGATAAGAGAGCAGCCGGCAAAAATCATAACAGTTTCAAAGGTTGAAAACATAACAGCAATTCCAAGCACAGTTGTTAAAATTGACAAAACAAAAAGAACCGGCCAACCTTTAATTTGCGCCTTTGCGCAATAAATACTTTCGGAAAGGGTTGAAATTGAATCAATAACAATAAACAGACCGAAAAACACTGTTAATATTCCTTGAATTGCGTTTGGATAGATCAAACAAAAAAGTCCTAAAATTAACATAACCGCCGAGCAAACAAGCAGGTGAGTTCCAAGCAAACGGCCAACACTGAAATAACGAATGAAAAGTGCAATGCTCATAGCAATAAGAAAAGAGCCAAAAACAATGCATAAAACATCGCCTGTTGAACCGGGCAAAGCAACACAAAGAATTCCTGTTGCAATTGTTAAAATAGCAATTAAAATGCTGTCCCATTTAACTTTTTTAAAGAAGTTTTTTAATTCCTCCATCTTTTTTCTCCTTCTAATAAAGATATGATACCACTTTTAAAAATTTAGTCAAAAAGTTTTATCGCTGTTGAAGTTGTTTAAAAGAGAAAAACAGATTTGAAAGCCTATTGCTTATGTTTAACTGTTTAAGCAATAATTTTTTCCATTTACATCTGCAACCAAATTCTGCTACGATAGGGCGGACGAACGGAAAAGATAAATAGGAGTTATACAATAAAAAACACCTTGTTAGATGCAAGGTGTTTTGTTTTAGTTTATAAAAGATAATGGATAAATTACTGAAAAGAACTCTAAATGAAAAAATACGAACTCAAAGATATCCTTCTTGTTCGTATTATTCACTACTGGCGGAGAAGGAGGGATTTGAACCCTCGCGCCCTGTTACAAGCCTACTCCCTTAGCAGGGGAGCCCCTTCGACCACTTGGGTACTTCTCCAATTTTTCTTTTTCGATTCGCCATTTGAAAGGCTTTGGGTGCGCGTTTGAGAGAGTTTTTCCACAAAGCTTTTCAACTGACATTTTGAATTTTAGCACAATCTTTTTTTTTAGTCAACATTTTAAAAGAATAAACATAAATTAAATTTTTATTGGAACACTAAAAGAATGAAGAAAAAACTTTTGGCGGCAGTTATAGCGTTTTTATGTGTGTTAACCATCTTGAATTTTGGGAAAATTGACATTGCAAAAGCGGAAGAAGCGGGGGTTGCCCATTTCTTTTCCCACGAACTTGTTTACAGCCCAGAGCGGGCATATTGCAAGGCGAACAGATTGCGACGTTGTTTCGACCGAGATCATTTAACAGCAAGTGAGTTTAAAAAGATTTTAGAGGAATGGCATTCGCGCGGTTATGTTCTTGTTAACATTGAAGATGTTTACGCTTTTGAAAATGGAAAATGGCACGAAAAGAAAGACGTTGATTTAAATGGGAAAAAGCCAATTGTTCTTAGTTTCGACGATTTAACTTATGACACGCGCGAAAGAGGAATTGTTGAAAAAATTGTTGAAAAGGACGGCGAAATTTGGGATTACACAAGTTGCGAGGAGCAGCAGTTCACGCAAGAGCGCGACGGGGTTACAATTCTTGAAAAGTTTATTGAAGAAAATCCGGATTTTTCCTTTAACGGTGCGAGAGCAATTTTGTGCGTAACTGGGTATAACGGCGCATTTGGGCATCGCGTTTTTGAAGGGACATATCTTTCAGGCGAAAAACTTGAAAAAGAAGAAGAAAGTTTAAAAAATCTTGTTGCGCTCTTGAAAGAAAAGGGCTACCGCTTTGGGTGTCACAGCTATTCCCATTTCAATTGCGCCTATGCAAGCGCAGGGCAGTTTAGGGAAGATTTAAGAAAATGGCAAAACGAAATTGGAAAATATGTTGGAGAAACAAACATATATTGCTACCCAGGAGGGAACCATAAAGCACAAAGTCAAAACAATGAATTTTTGAAGGCGAACGGATTTACGACGTTCCTTTGCACTGGGCAAGCGCCAACAAAAGGCGAGGAAAACGAAAACCGAGCAACATATTTCTATCGCCACCCGCTTGACGGAACATCGCTTCGACTTTGCGAAAAGGAATATGCGAAGTTCTTCGATGCGCGGAAAGTTTATGAAGAGAAAAGATATTTGCCTTTTTCGTGTAGGCAAGGCTATGGAGAATGAAACGGGCAGCGGCTCGTTTTATTTCTTAAATTGCTTTAAAATGTTTGGATAATACTTTTTTTTGTGTAATAATATAATCAAATAAAAGGAGTTTGAATTATGCCACAAAAACGCTATCAATTCGTTAAACCAGACGGTTGGAGAATTATTAAACCAGAAAGATATAGAGATTTCTCAATTCTTTCAACGGAACTTGTTCCTTGCATCTATGGCTTCGCAATTGAAAGAAACGAAGGTTTTGATGTTGTAAGTATGTTTGACTACGGCGAAAGTTCTGGGGAATTTATTGCAGAACTTAACGAGGAACTTAACCGCCTTGAACTTAATAACAGAGATGTTAAAGGAATTAACGACTACATCAAAGAGAACGCAGCCGACTATGCCGTTTCGGAAACATCAAGCATGAAACCTGTTTACCATAAAGCAGTTAAAATTTATGGGAAAAATGTTTTTGTTAACATAATGGATGTTGCAACAAACATTGGAAAAAGCTATTCCTTGCAATTGTTTGTTAAACTCGACAGAAACCTTGTTTGCTTTGGAACTTCTGTTCCAAAACTTGACACTTCGCGCCCAATGGAAAGCGCAGTTGAGTCGTATAAATTTGTTAATGAACTTGTTAACACTGTGATCAAAACCTTGGATGTTGCAAAATAACATTTCCGCGGTTAAAATTTCTTCCCTTGCATAAAATACAATGCAAGGGTTTTTTATTGCTGCGCTTTGGCTCAAATTATGCAATAAGAAAAAAGATAAAATGTTTGAATTTCAACTTTCAACTCTAAACGAAAAAGTTTCAAACCAAATTTTTTTTGAACTTAAAAACACAATCGCGGAAACTAACGCAGTTTTAACTTCATATGCGGAAAACGGGAGAAATAACATTGTTGTTGCTTGCGACGAAATTGAAAAACCTCGGGTGTGTTTTTTCTTAACCGACGTGATTTCAGACGCAATTTCAACTTTCTTCAAACTTGAATTCGTTGAAGATAACTTGAAAATTCCCGTTAAAAACGAAATAAGCTTCCAAGCCTTCAAAAAAGCCCTCGTCGCTTTCGACCGCGAAACAGATAAATACATAGTTTCTCGTTCGCTTAAAATTGGAAATGAACTTAACCTTGAAGCCTTCTATAACTTTCGCCTTAAACAACTTCGAACAAAATGGCTTGAAATAATTCAACTTGCAAACGACAACGCCTCCTACCTTCTTTGCAGCGACACCTTTCTCGACCTTCTTAAATTCCTAATAGATAACATCGAAATTTCGCGCGGAACAATCAATGTTGTTAAAGAAGGAAACGAGTTTAAACTTTGCGACGAAAGTTTCAACGAAATCCAGCCCGAACAATGCCCGCTTGCAAACCTCGAACAAGAAAGCGGGGAAGTTGGCTTGGTAACTTCCTTAATTGCTCTTTCCCCAAAGAAAATCAATGTCTATTGCAGCCCCTTCGAAAACAATTGCGCCTTAACCTTAATTTCGCAAATCTTCGAAAATCGCGTTTCAATTCTCCCCGAAAATGCCGGAAGATAAAAAATATTCTAAACTAAAAATTTATTATAAGAATTTAAATAAACAAAAAAACAACCACATAACGTGGCTGTTTTTGGTTCAAAAATTTTGCCAATTCTTAATTTGCTTTAAGAATTAAAGTTTTTCCAACATTTATTGAGTTTATTTGAGTGTATGTGTTATTTGTGTTCGCTTGGTCAACCCACAAATAGCCCGTTTTTGTTGGCAAATCAACCGCCGTGCTTCCAATTGCCTTTGGAGTTTTGATTTCGGTTAAAGCAGAGCAACCGCCAAGCATACTATCCGTGTTTGTAACCCTTGACATGTCAAAAGACGACAGATTAAGCGAGGTTAAAACTCGGCAGTTAGAGAACATGCATGACATATCTGTAACATTACTTGTGTTGAAATTTCCAAAAGAAATTGATGTTAAATTTGTAAGTCTATTTGCATCTAATGCATTACTAAACACAATTTTTGAAATTTTTCATAAAAAAATTGACATCTTTGCGCGGTTGGTGTAAATTTATTATAAGAGGAAAAAAGTATGGAAAAAGAAGAAATGAATGACGAAATGATTGGCAGACACGGGCTTGCGCACGTTTTAGCAAAGGCTGTTTTAAAACTTTATCCAAACGCAAAATTAACAATTGGGCCTGCAATTGCCGACGGGCTATATTATGATTTTGATGTTGACAATGCGTTCACTCCAGAAGACATGAAAAAAATTGAAAAGGAAATGACTTCAATAATTAACAAAGGCGAGGACTTTGTTAGAGAAGTTGTTCCAAAAGAAAAGGCTCTTGAACTTTTTAAAGGCAACCCATATAAAATTGAGCTTATTAACGAACTTCCAGAAAATGAACCAATTTCAATCTACTATCTTGGCGAAGATTTTGTTGATCTTTGCCGCGGTCCTCATGTTGAAAATACTCGCAAACTTCAAAACTATGGCTTTAAAGTTGCAAAAGTTAACGGTGCATATTGGCGCGGAAACGAAAAGAACAAAATGCTTCAAAGAATTTATGTTTACGCTTTCAAAGATAAAAAAGCATTAGCAGACTATTTGAATATGCTTGAAGAAGCAAAAAAACGCGACCACAGAAAAATTGGGCGAGAACAAGAACTGTTCTTCTTCGATGAAACTGCTCCTGGAATGGCATATTGGCTTCCACGCGGCTTCACAATGCTTAACACCTTAATTGAATATTGGCGCGGCGAACATAAAAAACGCGGCTATCAAGAATTTTCTGGCCCTCAACTTAACAGCAGTGCTCTTTGGAAAACTTCGGGACATTGGGACCACTATAAAGAAGATATGTTTGTTCTTGAAGACAGCGACGGAAAAGAACAGGCGCTTAAACCAATGAATTGCCCAAATTCAATTAAAGTTTTCGACTCGAAAATGAGAAGTTATAAAGATCTTCCACTTCGTTTTAACGACGTTGATGTTATCCATAGAAATGAAAAATCTGGGCAACTTAACGGACTTTTCCGTGTTAGAATGTTCCGCCAAGACGATTCGCATAACTACGTAACCGAAGAACAAATTGGAAGCGAAATTAAAGCAATTTTGGAAATTGCAAACGAAATGTATGGAGTTTTTGGGCTTCCATATCAACTTACGCTTTCAACTCGCCCAGCCGATTTCATGGGAGAAATTGGAACATGGAACAAGGCGGAAGACGATCTTCGCAAAGTTTTGGACGAAATTTGCGGAAAAGGAAACTACCGCGTTAACGAAGGTGACGGCGCTTTCTATGGCCCAAAAATCGATATTAAAATGAAAGATTGCTTGGGAAGAGAATGGCAAATGGGAACAATTCAACTTGATTTCCAACTCCCAGGGCGATTTAATCTTTCCTACATCGACAAAAACGGTGATAAGAAAACCCCAATTATGATTCACCGTGCGATTTTAGGGTCTTTCGAACGTTTTATTGGAATTATAACAGAACATTTTGCCGGAGCATTCCCTCTTTGGCTTTCCCCAGTTCAAGTTCGCGTTATGAACATTTCCGACGCGTCGATTGAATATGCAAAAGAAGTTACAAAAGCGTTTGAAGAAAAAGGTGTTCGCGTTGAACTTGACGGCAGAAACGAAAAAATTGGATATAAAATTCGTGAAGCACAATTTTTGAAAGTTCCATATATGATTATTGTTGGAGATAACGAAGTTCAAACAAAAACAATTTCAATTCGTGGAAGAGGAAACGAAAATGCTTCGGGCTTGAAACTTGAAGATTTCCTTGCAAGAGTTTTAAAAGAAATTGAAACAAAGAAAATTTAAACCAAGAAACAATTGAAAATCGCTTGCTTAATGGCTTGCGATTTTTTTTATACTAAACTTAAAATGAGCACCAAAAAATTATAAGTTTTCTTTTTAAGTTTGACGGACAAAAAACATAAAGCGCGGTCTTTTAAACGGGAGAGGTTGGCAATAGAATTGGCATAACATTTTATGAATATTATTCATCCAAGATGTCGTGTTTAAGCACAAAACCTTAACTATATTTAGGTTTTAATTTTGTAAAAAATGTTGTTCATTTTTAAGAAAAGGCAAAACCAAAAAGTTGTCAACATAAACGCCTTGCTTAAAACGCCCTAATATAGCAATATTTGAAAATTTGCCTTAAAAATATGTGGAAATGTGGATAACTTATTCAATAATTGGCAAAATCCACCAAAAATGAATAAAAATTTATAATTATAAGCAGTTGTGAATAATTATTTATTTGTGGAAATGTGGATAACTTTTTGTGGGTTTCTGCATATCTTATGAGCGAAATTGCGTTGAAAATGACTAATTTGAAGCAAATAAAAGAAAGAATAATAAGACATTTTGTTTTTTTTAATCAAAAGGGTATAATCAAGAATATGGAAGAAATTAAAAAGGAAAAAATTGTTGAACTTAACCCGCTTTCGCTTGCCTCGGTTGGCGATGCTTTCCACACTCTTTTTGTTCGCAAAAGCATTTTAAAGGCACGCGATTTGCCGGCGAATAAACTTCATCTTGAATCCTCAAAAATTTGCTGCGCAAAAACTCAAGCGAAGGCGTTTGATAAAATTTTTGATTCGTTAAATGAGGACGAAAAATCAATTGCGCTTCGCGCTAGGAACCATAGAAGTCACGCGGTTAAAAGTTCGTCGCAAATTGAGTATAAAAAGGCAACAGCATTTGAAGCGGTTTTGGGATATCTATTTTTAACCGGTCAAAATGAAAGAGCAAGCGAAATTGCAAAAATTTCGATGGAGGAAAATTTATGATTATATATGGAAAAATTGCAGTTTTGGAAGCGCTTAAAAGCGAAAAAACTTTTAACAGGCTTTTAATTGACAAAAACCTGAAAGATAAAACAACGCAAGAGCTTATCGACCTTGCGCGTCAGCAAAATGTTAAAATTGATTTTTTGCCACGCGAGGCTCTTGAAAAAAAAGTTAAATCGCAGGCGGAAGGAAAAATCAATCACCAAGGAATTGTTGCGGAAGTTACGGAGTTTGAATATTCGTCAATTCAAGATATGATTGAACTAGCAAGGCAAAAAAATGAAGCGCCTTTTGTTGTTATTCTTGACGGCGTTGAGGATCCGCATAACCTAGGGGCAATAATTCGAACAGCAGAATGTGCTGGGGCGCATGGCGTTATAATTCCAGAGCGTCGCGCGTGCTCGGTTAACGAAACAGTCCTTAAAACAAGCGCTGGGGCAGCATCAAATGTTTTAATTGCAAGAGTTAACAACCTTTCAAACGCAATTGAAGAGTTAAAGGAAAATGGTGTTTGGGTTTATGCAGTTGAAGTTGGGGGCGAAAATTTGTTTAAGGCAAATTTGAAAGGCGCAATTGCTCTTGTTCTTGGAAGCGAGGGGAAAGGAGTTAGTCGCCTTGTTAAAGAAAATTGCGACGGAATTTTAACAATTCCGATGTTTGGAAAAATAAACTCGCTTAATGTTTCTGTTGCTGCGGCAATTTCAATTTTTGAAGTTGTTAAACAAAAATAATTTTAAATAATTATTTAAAATTTAATTAAAAACAATAAAAAAATCAAAAAATAGCGAAAAAAATAAAAAAATAGCATTTTTTGCTATTTTTTTTGATTAAAATACATTTTTTGGTTAATTTAATTTGAAATAGCTTTCAATAATTCCTCCGCCAAGGCATCGTTCGTTTTCGTCGTAAAGAACAACAAATTGTCCTGGGGTTATTGCGCGTTGTTTTTCGTCGAAATCAACTTTAATTCTTTTCCCCTCAAGAACTTCAACGCTAACGCCTTGGTCTGGTTGGCGATATCTAAATTTTGCAAAACATTTAAAGTTTTTTTCTTTTGGAACTTCTGGAATCCAATTGAATTCTTTTGCGTAAAGACCATTTGAAAAAAGCAAATCGTCTTCGCCTTGCGAAACAATTAGAACATTGTTTTTAAGGTCCTTATCTAAAACAAACCAGCGCTCGCCATTTCCGCCTTTCTTCCCGCCAATATTAAGTCCGCGTCTTTGACCAAGCGTGTAAAACATAAGTCCTTCATGAGTTCCAACAACCTCGCCGTCGGTTGTTTTAATTTGACCTGGTTTTGCAGGCAAAAAGTTCTTCAAAAAGTTTCTAAAATTCCTTTCGCCAATGAAACAAACACCCGTTGAATCCTTCTTTTTTGCGTTGGAAAGTTCAAGTTTTTCCGCAATTTTGCGAACTTCCGGCTTTTCAATTTCGGCAAGAGGAAAGATAACGCTTCCAAGTTGTTCTTGGGAAAGTTGATTTAAAAAGTAGGATTGGTCTTTGTTTTTGTCCTTTGCTTTGTAAAGATAAAATTTGCCATCTTTTTCAACAACTTTTGCATAGTGGCCTGTTGCAATTTTGTCTGCGCCAATTTTTTTTGCGAATTCCAAAAAAGGCCCAAATTTGATTTCACGATTGCAAAGAACATCTGGGTTAGGCGTTCTCCCTTCGGAATATTCTTTAAGAAAATATTCAAAAACCCTGTCGTAATATTCTTTTGCATAGTTAACGGTGTAGTATGGAATTCCAATTGTTTGAGAAACTCGTTTAACATCTTCATAGTCGGCTTCGCTTGTGCAAACTCCGTCGTCTTGTTCTTCCCAGTTAACCATAAAAACAGCAACAACATTTTTGCCTTGCTCTTTCAAAAGATATGCGCTTACGGCAGAGTCAACACCGCCGCTCATTCCAACAACAACAGTTTCCATGTTTTTATTTCACCTTTAATTTTTTTCTTCTGTATTATTATTTTCAATAATAATTTCATTATTTAATTGATTTTCTTGATTTTTTTCGCTATTTTTTGCTTTATTTTTAATTTTTTTGTCTTTTTTCTTTAATTTTTTCTCTTTATTTTCAACGATTGTTTCTTTAAGTTTTAATAAATTTTCGTCAATTGCAACCGGGATTTTATATTTTTCAAAAAATATTGCAAAAAAATCGGACACCCAAAATATTAAAACGCATGAACCGGGAATTATAACAAGAAGATATAAATATGTCCAAACATTTGTTCCATAAAGAGTGTCTGTTAAAATAACCATAACAAGCGAGAGAATAAGCCCGAAAAGCGAAACTGCGCCCTTAAAGAATCTCCCAAGATAAAAATTGTGCGCACCTGTGAAACCTAAAAAACCGCAAAGCAAAAGAGCGGTTGTTTTTTTTGCGTCGTATGGCCAATCGTTTGTTCGAATTGTGTCTCGTCTGTTGCCCTTAAGAATAAGCTTTTTAGCAGTTTTGTTTGAAGTGTAGTTAAGACGTTCAAAAATTAAACCGCATTCATGGCACGATTTTTCGTGGGAAAAACATTTTTCGCCGCATCTTGGGCATTTTCTATACATTGAATTTTTCACGCTTTAAGTTTAAAACATAGAGCGTTAAATGTCAAACTAATTTATTTCAAAGATATCGACAATTTTCGATTCAAAGAAACTTGCGCCAAAAACTTTTGCTTCGTTTTTAAAGAACAGAACGACGCTTGGATTTGAATAGTAATTAACAATTTTGCAGTCGTCGAATTTTCCAAAATACTGCTCAATTGTTTCTTTGCTTAAAGTTTCGGAAAGCTTTGGCGAAAGTAAATTTTTTGCATAGTCAAAATCATTTGCCGCAATTGATTCAAAAAAATCGAGAAGAAAAAGTTCGGTTTGAAGTTCGCGTTTTTCCTTGTTAAGATAGACATAATATTCTTCGGTTTGACAAAGACAATCTTCTCCTGGGGCAAAAATTTCAACTTTTGCGCGCCCTGCCATGTCTTGCATGAAACAAAGACGTTTAATTTTTCCGCTTTCAACTTCAATTTTGTTTCCCTCGAACTCATTTGACGAAGCAGAAAGCGGAAATAACTTTAAAATATAATTTTCTTCGGGAAGAGAAAAAAGTTTTGCAAATTTGCTTTCAAGTTTAAGTTTTTCGTTTGCGCTGGAAAATTTAAGAGAGTATGGCAAAAATTTTTTAGTGTTTTGCGGATAGACGTTTATTTTTAAATCATTTAAATCTTTTATTTCAAGATTTAGCTCGTCGCTAAGAATTTCTTGCGAGCAACATGAAAAAATTTCTTTTTCGGAGCTAAAAAATTTAAGGGCAACAGGAAAATCTTTTAAAATATGCAATATGCAGTTCATACCATAAGTTTATTCAATAAAAATTTAAAAATGTTTATTTTTCTTTTTTAGTGTTAATAATTCAACTATTGAAAAGGAGAAAAAATGAAAAAATATTCAAAATGGGACGACGCGCAAATTAAAAAACTTTTTTCAGTTGTTGAAAAAACAAAAAATGAAAACAAAAGTTTGCTTGAAGCTTTCAAAATTTTTGCTAAAAAAACCGGAAGAAAACCCAATAGTGTTAGAAATTTCTACTATCAGGAAGTTGATAATCTTAAAAACAACGTCGGCAGAGCCGAGGAGCTTGAAATTTGCGCCAACAGTTATAACGTTAATGCTGCAAAAAAGTTTTCCAATGACGAAACAAAAAAACTTATTAAAGAAATTTTGCGTCAAAAATGCCTTGGAAACTCGGTTAGAAAAGCGTGCCTAAACCTGGCAAATGGCGACGCGGGAAAAATGATTAGATATCAAAATAAATTTCGAAGTGTTCTTTGCGGGAATAAAAGTTTATATTCCGAATGTTTGGAAGAGCTTCGAAAAGAAGGTCTTGGCGAAAAAGAAATTAAAAGAAATAATGTTGTTTTTATGAAAAAACAAGAAGAGAAGAAGCTTTCCGATGACGACATTAACAGCCTTTTTCTTGGACTTATTCGCCTTGTTAAAAGAAGCGCTGCGCAAACGGCTGCAAAGGAATTTGAAAACGAAAGCGAATTTGCCTCAAATGCTCTTCGAAATGCACTTTCAAAGCTTGCTCTTGCAAATCAAAAAATTGAAACGCTTTCCTGCGAACTTGAAAAGGTTAAGGGGCGCTCTTCTCGTCTTGAAGAGGAAAACATTAAACTAAAAACAAAAATCGCTCATTATTTGAGCGATCGAGTTGTTCAATCAAACAAAAGCAAATCTCTTGCAAAATATTTACGAGAAATGAAGCAAAATGGAGCAGAAATTAAAACTAAAATCTAAACTTCATTTTCGCAAAGGAAAAGAACTCCAAGACAGTTTTTTCCGCAGTGGCTTGCAATTGTTGAGCCTGCAAAATTAGTTATGATTTCTTTAAACCCGCGGTCTTGAAGTTTTTTAATTAAAACTTCGTTAACTGTGGCGTTTTCTGTTGTGTAGGTTATATAAACTCTTGTTAGGTTTGGAGAAGGGTAGTCTTTCAAAAGATCATCGGTGTATTTGCTTAAAACATTTTCATATTTTCCCATATACTTTTTGTCAACGCCCATTTTCCCATTTGCAAGTTTAATTTTTGGTTTAATCGATAAAAGATTTGCACCAAAAACAGCAAGCGCCGAGCATCTTCCGCCTTTATATAAATATCTTAAATCGTTTAAGATAAACGATGCTTGAACTTTTGAAACTTCCTCGCGTGTTTGTTTAACAACTTCTTCAAAGCTTAAACCCGCGTCAATTTTATCGGCGGCAGAAAGACAAAGAAGCCCACATCCGCTTGAAAGAGAAAGAGAGTTAATAACCTCAATTTTTCCGTTTCCAATTTCCTCGGCAGCAAGTTTTGCGTTTGAATAGGACGACGAAAGTTCGCTTGAAAGAGAAATGTGAACAACATATTCCGCGTCATATTTTGTCATTGCTTCTTGGAAGAAATCTTTATAGAATTCAATGCTTCTTGCGGCGGTTTTTGGCAAAATTCCAGTTTTGTCAACATAACTGAAAATATCCTCGTTTGTTATGTTTTGCCCGTCGATATATTCATCATCTCCGAGATTAACAAGAAGAGGGGAAACGGAAATTTTTCTCTTTTCCAAAAGTTCTTTCGATATGTCCGATGTGCTGTCGGTTGTTACAATTATTTTCATTTTTTTCTCCTAACCAAAAATTTTGTGCCAGAAATATAAGAATATATAACTGAAATGATCTTTACTTTCATAGGCAATTATGTCAACGCGTCCAACGTAATTTTCCTTGCTTTGAGCGCCATAAGTTGAGCAATCTAAACTGAAATGACGATTGTCGCCAAGATAGAAAAGTTCGTTTTCGTCAACACTTAAAAACCAAACATTTCCAAAACTTGTTTCAATTTCTTGGAATTTCTCCTCGTTATCCCTGCGATATTCGTTCATATAGCAAAATGAGAAATACATATCGGTTCCTTCTGCAAGATAAGGCTCGTCTAAAACCTCAACAACGTTTGTTCCTTTCTTAATTAAGAAAACCTTGTAGGTTCGATAGGCAGGGCTGGATTCACTTGTTACGGCACCGATTCCAACTTTGTCGCCCCCTTTTGCAATAAGGCGCTTAATAACATATCGGTTTTTTAAACTTGCATTCGGGTTAACCATAACAATTATATCACTGTAGTCGGCTTCGGCAAAACGATTGATGTAAACCGAGTCTTTTGGAGCGCTTTCAATTTCTTCGCCAAGGTCGTCATATTTTTGGACATTAAGAGTTGGAAGCATTGACTTCCCGTCAACAGGCGTGCAGGTGTAGATAAAAGAGAAAACAGCAACAAAGGCGCAACATATAATGAAAGTTATGAAAACAGATTTGAACAGAAGAACTGCCCAAAGAGGAAACTTTTCTTTGTATATGTTAACCTTTTTTATGTAGTTTATTTTTTGCTGTTTCATTGTTTGCCTTTATTAAGATAGTATAGCCGCGAAAGGCATAAAAGTCAAATTAAATAAAAACTAAGAATGACGAAAAGATGTGTTCGACATAATATATAAAAAAGCGACAGTAATCTGCCGCTTTTTAAGTTTGTCGATTAAATTTTTTGGAATTTTCCGTTTTTCTTATGAACTCTAAGATTTGCTCCGCTTGCTTCCGAAAGTTTTTCTGCAACTTCCAAGGCTTCTGCTTTTGTTGCGCATCTTTTTGAAGCGCGCGTCGACCCGGTTTTTTTAACAACCCATTCGCGTTTTTCTTTATCATATGTAACGCCATAGGTGGCTTTTTTCTCTTCTTTTTTCATTTCTGCCTCTTCTTCATTTGTTTCTTCGGCTTTCTTTTCTTCTTTAACTTCTTCCTTAGCCGCTGCCTTTTTAGGTTGTTTTTTTGCTTTTGGTTTTTCTTCTTTAATTTCTTCTTTTGCTGGTTCTTCGGTTTTTTCTTCCTTAGCAGGATTTTCTTGCCCTTCTACGGTTTTTTCTGTTTCTTGTTGTTCTTCAGTTTCTTTTGTTTCTGTTTCTACGGTTTCTTCTTGTTTATCGTCTTTTTTAACTTTTCTTTTTTTCTTAGGCTTTTCTTCAAGGTCTTCTGCCTTAACTTCTTTAATTTCCTCTTGCTTTGGTTCTTCATCGTTTGCTTGAACTGTTTCCTTTTCAGCTGCTTCTTTTGCCGCTTTTTTATCTTTCAAAATGTTTAAAATCAAAAAAACTATGCTAACAACAAAAGTTGCCGCCAAAACTCCAACAACAATCCAAACCCCGCTTCCGTTTAAAAAGTCTTCAAAACCAGAATTTAATAAATTTTTTCCCATAAATTTTCTCCTTATTTGTAGTTTAGCACAAAAAAGTTTAAAATCAAACCATATAATATATTTTTTGACAAAAATTTCATCAAGTTGTATTATATAGATAATGAATGAATTTATGAAAGAAGCGCTTAAAGAAGCGAAAAGGGCGGAAAGAAAAGGCGAAGTTCCAATTGGGGCAGTTATTGTTTCAAATAATGAAATTATTGCAAGAGGATTTAACAATCGCGAAAAATCTAAATGTGCAATTAACCACGCAGAAATTATTGCAATTAAGAAGGCGTGCAGAAAAATTGGAGATTGGCGTCTTGAGAATTGCGAAATGTATGTTACGCTTGAACCTTGTTTAATGTGCATTGGAGCGATTTTAAACTCTCGAATTAAAGCGGTTTATTTCGGGGCAAAAGACAATAAAAGTTGTAATAAAGAGTTTTTAATAAGCAAAAACAATAGTCTTAACCACAACCTAATTTTTGAAGGTGGAATTATGGAAGAGGAGTGCGCTTCTCTTTTAAAAGAATTTTTTAGAAATGCAAGAAAATAATATTAATCTAACAAGGAAAATGCTATAATAATATAAAAAAGGAAATGAATATGGAAAATAAAGACGAAACACAATTTGGAAAGGGAACAAAAATTCTTTGGCAAGACAGGAAAAGATGGTGCGGTTTGCCATGGTCGTTCACGAGATATTACATCGTTGAAAAGAAGGGAAGTTGGCTTAAACTTTTCACGTCTGTTGGACTTTTTGGCGTTCAAGAAGAAGAGGTTAATGTCTATCGTATTTACGACTTAACCGTAACTCAATCGCTTTCAAACAGAATGTTTAACACGGGAACAATAACCTTGCATTGCCAAGCAAACAACCATGAAACGATTAACTTGGTTCGCGTTAAAGATCCATATAAAGTTCGCGCAATGCTTCAAGAACTCATTGAAAGTGAAAGAGCAAAACGCGGCAATAAATTAAGTGAGTTCACATATTAGTTATTGACAAAACGTATAAATATGTGTATCATTAACTTGAAATCTAAATTAAAGGGAGAAAGTATAGAACAAAAGTATAAACAGGCTAGAGGTGTTAACTTAGCAGCCGGAATTGTTGACATTGTTATTGGAGCACTTGCAATTGTTGGTCTTATCTATGCAATTGCTATTATCGCAGGAGCTTCATCGTCAATTCCAAGCGAATATATTCCGGTTTTTGTTATGAGCATTTTGATTTATGCCGCACAAGTTGCATGTATGTTTGGTTTTGGAATTGCAACAATTTGCTATGCAAAGGAAAAAGGTCAAGCATATTGCGATAAAAAACCAAAACTTTTGTCATTTGCAATTGTTGAATCTGTTATTCTTTTCTTCTCCATCATTGGAGTTGCAACGGAATTTGATCCAACAAGTTTAGTTGCTCTTTTGCTTATGATTGCAGTTGTTGTTCTTCGTTACATTGGCTATGCTTTCACAGCGCAAGTATCTGGAAAACTTGACCAAGAAGCACAACCAGAAGTTCAACCAGCAAAAGAAGAAGTTTCCAACGATTCAATTAACGTTGATAAACTTCAAAAGCTTACAGAACTTAAAGAATCTGGCGCAATAACAGAAGAAGAATATGAATACCTTAGAAAAAAAGAATTAGGTCTTTAATTTAATCAAAAAGCAGCGCAAATAAGCGCTGTTTTTTTAATTCTTTTTATTAAAATTTTCCTATTTAAATTCCGCGAAATCTTGCGGAATTTTATTTTGAAAACAAATGATTTCGGTTGATGGAGGAGATAAAAGTTTTAAACAACAAAAAAAGAGCAAAATCTTGCTCTTTTTTAATGTTTAAAAAGGTTTAATTAAATGCTGCCAACTGTTCTTGGGAAATATTCAACATCGCGAATGTTGCTCATTCCTGTTATATACATAATTAAACGTTCAAAGCCAAGCCCATAGCCGCCGTGCTTTGCCGTTCCATAACGGCGAGTGTTGATATAGTCTGTGTAATCTTCTTCTTTAAGCCCAAGTTCTTTCATTCGTTTAAGAAGATAGTCCAGCCTCTCTTCTCTTTGGCTTCCGCCAATAAGCTCGCCAACGCCAGGAACAAGAAGGTCAACAGCTGCAACGGTTTTGCCGTCGTCATTAAGACGCATATAGAAAGCTTTAATTTCTTTTGGATAGTTTGTTAAGAAAACTGGTTTCTTATAGACTTCTTCGGTTATATATCTTTCGTGTTCGCTTTGAAGGTCAACGCCCCAATAAACTGGGAATTGGAAACGATCTTTAACTTTTTCAAGAATTTTAATTGCGTCGGTGTAGTCAAGGCGAACATAATCGTTTTCTGTTATGGATTTAAGTCTTTCAAGAAGAGTTGTGTCAACAAATTTGTTTAAGAATTCAAGTTCGTCTTTGCAGTTCTCCATAACATAGCGAACAACATACTTAACCATTTCTTCTTCGTTGTCCATAATATCGTTTAAATCGGCAAAACAAATTTCTGGCTCCATCATCCAAAATTCTGCTGCGTGGCGCGTTGTGTTTGAGTTTTCTGCGCGGAATGTTGGCCCAAAAGTGTAGGTGTTTGCAAAAGCGTGGGTCATTGGTTCCTCATCAATTTGTCCAGAAACGGTCATAAAAACTTGTCTTCCAAAGAAATCTTTGGAATAGTCAACTTTTCCGCTTTGAGCAATTTTTTCAAGATCAAGTGTTGTAACTTGAAACATACTTCCCGCGCCCTCACAATCGCTTGCTGTTATGATTGGGGTGTTAACATAAACAAAGCCCTTTTCATTGAAAAATTTGTGGATTGCAAACGCCGCAACCGAGCGAATTCTGAAAACAGCGTTGAAAGTGTTTGTTCTTGGACGAAGAGCAGCGTGCTCGCGCATAAACTCAAAACTGTGGCCTTTCTTTTGCATTGGATAGTCCGCTTCGCAAGAGCCTAAAACAACGGCTTTTGTTGCGTTAACTTCAAAAGGTTGTTTTGCGTTTGGTGTTAAAACAACTTTTCCTTCAATTTCAAACGAACTTCCGGTAAGTTGTTTAACAATTTCGTCGTAGTTTTCAATTTTTGCCTTTTCCAAAACAACTTGGCAACTTTTGAATGCGCCGTCGTTAAGCTCAAGGAAAGCAATGTTTTTTGAATCGCGAATGGTTCTTGCCCAGCCGCAAATTCTAACTTCCTTTTCGGCAAATTTTGAATATTCTGTGTTTAATTCTTTAATTTGTGTTCTTTTCATAGTTTTTTTTCTACTCCAAATCTAATTTAATATGAACGTCTTTAAGTTGTTTTTCAAAAACATCATTTGGCGCGCTCATAAGAAGGTCTTGCGCATTTTTATTAAATGGGAATGCAATAACATCGCGAATGATTTCTGTGTTTGCAAGGAACATAACAACGCGGTCGAATCCAAATGCTGCGCCAGCGTGTGGTGGAGCGCCATAGGAGAACGCATTGAAGAGGGCAGGGAATTTATTTTCAACTATTTCTCTGTTATATCCCGCCATTTCAAACGCTTTGACCATAATTTCTGGGTTATGGTTTCGAACAGCGCCGCTTGCCATTTCAACTCCATTTAAAACAATGTCATATTGATATGCCAAAATTTCAAGAGGATTTTGATTTTCAAGGGCTTCCATTCCGCCTTGTGGCATCGAGAATGGGTTATGGGAGAACGCAACGCAGTTGTTTTCTTCGTCCCACTCGAAGAATGGGAAGTTAACAACCCAACAGAAATGGAATTTGTTGTTGTCGATTAAGTTAAGCTCTTGCCCAAGTTTATTTCTGAATGTTCCCATAAGCGAAACAACTTTATTCTTTGTGTCTGCCAAAATGAATGCGCTTTGCCCGTCTTTAAGATTTTCTTCAAAGAACGTTCTTTCGGTTTCGTTAAGCGTTTTTGCAATTGAGCCCGAAATTTCACCGTTAACTTTTTTAAGCCAGAACAATCCTTTTCCTTCATATGATTGAACAAACTTATTAAGATTGTCATAGAAACTTCTTGGCTTTTCGCCTGTTTCTGTAATAATCATTTTAATTGTTTTATCGTGGAAAAGCGAAAATTCGCTGTTTTTGAAAAGGTTTGTTGCATCTTGAACAATAAGTGGGTTTCTTAAATCTGGCTTATCGGAGCAATATTTTTCCATTGCATCTTTAAAGTTGATTCTTTCAAAAGGTGGAGGAGTTATTTCTTTGTTTGGCGCAAATTCCTTGAACGTTGAATAAAGAACTTCTTCCAAAACCTCAAAAACATCTTCTTGTGTTGCAAAACTCATTTCCATGTCCATTTGATAGAACTCGCCAGGGCTGCGGTCTGCTCGCGCATCTTCGTCGCGGAAGCAAGGTGCAATTTGGAAATATCTGTCGAAGCCTGAAATCATTAAAAGTTGTTTAAATTGTTGTGGGCTTTGTGGAAGAGCATAAAACTTTCCTGGGTTAAGACGGCTTGGAACAAGGAAATCTCTTGCGCCTTCTGGGGAAGACGAGGTTAAAATTGGAGTGTGGAATTCATTAAATCCAAGCGAAAGCATCTTATTTCGAATGAAATTCATCGCTCTGCTTCTAAGCAAAATGTTTTCATGAACTTCTGGGTTTCTTAAATCTAAATAGCGATATTTAAGGCGCAATTCTTCTTTTGTGTTAGGGCTTTCGGAAATTTCGAAAGGCAAAACAGGATTGCATTTTCCCAAAACCTCAATGTCGCTTGCCAAAACTTCAATATCGCCAGTTGGCATTTTTGGATTTTTGCTTTCGCGCTCCAAAACCTTTCCCGAAACCTTAATAACAGTTTCTTTGCATATATCTGAAATTTTTTCTTCTTCGCGAACAAGAACTTGTGTGAGTCCATAGTTATCTCTTAAAGTGAAGAATGTTATTCCGCCAAGTTTACGAATTGAGTTAACCCAGCCAGAAAGCACAACTTCTTTTCCAACATCGGAAATTCTAAGTTCGCCGCATGTGTTTGTTCGATATTCATTTTTCTTAATCATAAATTTCTCCTTTGGATAAAAACATAATACAACAATTTTTTTTCAAATGCAATTATTTGAAAAAAATTCTTATTTTTATAATGAATATTGACGTATTTACTAATTATTTATATAATATATACATGGAATTGAAAGATTTTAACGTTTTTGTTTGCGTTCCTGGCGTTGGGAAAACCTTTTTAGCAAGTCAAAACCCAAACTTTGTTGATCTCGACAGCGAGCGCGCCGTCTATAAATATGGACTTGAAGGTAAATCGCAACTTGAACTTGAAAAAGAAAAATTTAATCGCGGGGAAGTTGTTAGAAAAGATTCAACCGATTATGTTATGAAAAGACTTCATGAGTGCATAAGCCAAAACAAAATTGTTCTTCTTGCTCCAAACCCAAAAATTGTTAACAAACTTGTTGAAGAAAAAATCCCATATTGCTATGTCTATCATTCGCTTGATTGCATCGACGAATATAAAGAGCGAATGAGAAACCGCGGAAACGAAGAAAACTTCATAAGCGAAATGCTTGGCGAACATATTATCCATGAATTCTATAAAAACTCGCAGCAAGACCAGCGCCCCGCTCTTAAAATTGAACTTCAAAAAGGGCAGTTCCTTTCCGACCTATTCAAAAACTAAAAGACATTGGACTTTTCCATGTCTTTTTTCTTTCTCAATTTCTGATGTCTTTCAGCATATATATTAACTATGAACAAAATTTGGGTTGTTATGATGCTTCTTGGAACGGCGGCGCTTTTGGCTGTTAACCCTGGGGCAACTGTTTCAACTCTTCTTGATGCTTCGGCAAGCGCGGTTGAACTTTCTCTTTCCCTGCTTGGAATTTATGCGGTTTGGCTTGGGCTTTTGGAAATTCTTGACGCAAGCGGACTTTCGAAAAAGATTGCTAAACTTATGCGCCCAATCATCAAGAAACTTTTTAAAGGAGCAAGCGAAGAAACACAAAAGGACATTGCCGTTAACCTTTCTGCAAATATGCTTGGGCTTGGCAATGCGGCAACGCCATACGGAATTAAGGCGATGAAAGGGCTTGACGACGGAAGCGGAGTTGCAACAAAGCCAATGATTATGCTTATGATTCTTAACGCAACCTCAATTCAACTTCTTCCCTCAACAACAATTTCGCTTAGGGCGGCGGCGGGAAGCGTTTCGCCCGCCGATATTATTTTGCCAACGCTTCTTGCAACTTTAATTTCTTGTTTAACCGGCGTTGGGCTTGCCCTTCTTTGCGGAGTTGTTTTTAAAAGGAAAAGAAAAAATGTTTAAAATTATTGTTTTTGCTATTATTGCTCTTTCAGTCTTGTTTTTGGTTATGAAAAAATATCGCCTTCTTATAATCAGTTTGTGTTTCATAATTGTGTCGATGTTTTGCGGAATATTTTAGGAAGGAGAAAGTTTGAGCGCTTATGTTGTTCCCATATTTATTATATTAGTAATGTTATATGCTTCTTATAAGAACCTAAATACATATAACATATTTATTAACGGCGCAAAAGGAGCGGTTCAACTTATTGTTTCAATTTTTCCATATCTTGTTGCAATAATGATTTCTGTTGCTCTTCTTCGAACAAGCGGGCTAACCAATCTTTTAACAAAAGCGGTTTCCCCAGTTTTCAACTTTCTTGGAATTCCGCCAGAGGTTAGCGAACTTGTTCTTCTTCGTCCGTTCACTGGCAGCGGAAGTTTTGCGCTTTTAAGCGACATATTTACTCAGTATGGGGCAGACAGCTACATTTCGCGTTGCGCTTCGGTTATTATGGGGAGCAGCGAAACAGTTTTTTATGTTGCAACGGTCTATTTTTCTCAAACAAAAGTTAAAAAACTTCTTTATGCAATCCCATGCGCGCTTGCCGCCTCGATTGTTGCGGCCGTTGTTTCTTGTTTGCTTTGCAAAGTTATATAGGAAAATTTAAAAATTTTTTTGTTGGCGTAAAAAATTTTTTTGGAAATTTTTGAGCGAATTCAATCAAAAAATTGTGTCATTTTTGAGAAATCTGCAAACACACGGCGAGGTGTTGGGAAAAACCTTAAAAAAAGGCAAAAAAAAGTTAAAAATTTCTTAAAAAAGTTGTAAAAAACTGTTGACTTTTGTTTTTTGAAGTTGTATATTATTGTCACCGCGTGTGAAAAGGAAGGACAAAATCCAACCAAAAACAAAGCGGAATTTGCACTGAAGTGCAAAAAATTGAACTTTGACAATTGAATAGTATAGATATCAAATGTGATAATAATTTATTATTATATTAGAGTCAAATATCAGTAACAAAAATAAAGTGTAATATGTAAAATCTTCAAATACAAGATATACTGTTAATTTACGCTGAGTTTTTATCTTTAACAAATCTAAGATTAAAAATTAGTGAAAATGCTAAGAAATCCAAAACGTAATATAGATTAAGCTACAAAGAGCGTATGGTGGATGCCTTGGCACTAGGCGCCGACGAAGGACGTGATAAGCTGCGAAAAGCTGCGGTAAGCTGCACATGAGCTATGACCCGCAGATGTCCGAATGCGGAAACGCACTTGCTGTAATGAGCAAGTATCATAACATGAATAAAATAATGTTATGAGGGGAACCCAGGGAACTGAAACATCTAAGTACCTGGAGGAAAAGAAAGTAAACAAACGATTGCGAAAGTAGTGGCGAGCGAAATTGCAAGAGCCCAAACCCAAGACAGAAATGGCTTGGGGGTTCGGACCCCAACGTGGTATTGAAATTGGTAGGTGAACACAACTGGAAAGTTGGACGAAACAAGGTAATAGTCCCGTAACCGAAACCGAAATCAAACCTAGGGTGTTCCAGAGTAGCACAGGACACGTGAAATCCGGTGTGAATGTGGGAGGACCATCTCCTAAGGCTAAATACGACCTAGTGACCGATAGCGTATAGTACCGTGAGGGAAAGGTGAAAAGAACCCCGAGAGGGGAGTGAAATAGAATCTGAAACCGTATGCTTACAAGCAGAGAGAGCACTATGGGCTTGCCCAGTGTGATCTCGTACCTTTTGTAGAATGGGCCGGCGAGTTACGATGTGTAGCGAGGTTAAGCAACTAAGTTGCGGAGCCGAAGCGAAAGCGAGTCTGAAAATGGCGAATAGTTGCATGTCGTAGACCCGAAACCAGATGATCTATCCATGAGCAGGATGAAGCAGTGGTAACACACTGTGGAGGTCCGAACACACGCCTGTTGAAATAGTCGGTGATGACTTGTGGATAGCGGAGAAATTCCAATCGAATCTGGATATAGCTGGTTCTCCTCGAAATAGCTTTAGGGCTAGCCTCTGCGTTATGAGATTACTGGGGGTAGAGCACTGAATGGGCTAGGGGCCTTCGCGGGTTACCGAACCTTATCAAACTTCGAATACCAGATAATTGCTAGCAGGGAGTCAGACAGTGTGAGATAAGTTTCATTGTCGAAACGGAAACAGCCGAGATCTACAACTAAGGTCCCAAAGTTTAGGTTAAGTGGAAAAGGATGTGTCACCGCTAAAACAACCAGGATGTTGGCTTAGAAGCAGCCATTCATTTAAAGAGTGCGTAATAGCTCACTGGTCGAGTAGTAGTGCGCCGAAGATAAACGGGGCTAAAACCTAACACCGAAGTTTAGGGATTAAGAGCAATCTTAATCGGTAGAGGAGCAATGTTTACGGGCTGAAGCAGTACCGAAAGGAGCTGTGGACTGTAAACAAGAGAGAATGCCGGCATGAGTAGCGAGAGCGTGGCGAGAATCCACGCCGTCGAAAGTCTGAGGTTTCCTGGGGAAGGTTTGTCCGCCCAGGGTAAGTCGGGATCTAAGTTGAGGCCGAAAGGCGTAGACGATGACCAACAGGTAGATATTCCTGTACCACCGATTGTCGATAAAGAGCTGATGCAGTGACACAGGAGGATAGCGAATCCGCGGTAATGGAAATCTGCGGCCAAATCATGAGGGGTCTAAATTGTAAAGTACGTTTAGAGCGCACCCTAGGTGATGATGGGGAGTGAAAATTAGTAATGAAGTTCGTGAATTCACACTGGCGAGAAAAGCTGCTAGGTAGACAATAGGTGCCCGTACCGCAATCCGACACAGGTAGACGATGAGAGAATCATAAGACGAACGGGATAACCCTTGTTAAGGAACTCGGCAAAATGACCCCGTAACTTCGGAATAAGGGGTGCCAGCGAGAGCTGGTCGCAGTTAATCGGCCCAAGCGACTGTTTATCAAAAACACAGGTTTCTGCTAAAGCGCAAGCTGAAGTATAGGAGCTGACGCCTGCCCGGTGCTGGAAGGTTAAGAGGAGAAGTTAGCGCAAGCAAAGCTTTGAATTTAAGCCCCAGTGAACGGCGGCCGTAACTATAACGGTCCTAAGG
>UQVQ01000005.1 GCA_900544595.1 uncultured Bacillota bacterium
CAGTTCGGATTGTGGGCTGCAACCCGCCCACATGAAGTCGGAGTTGCTAGTAATCCCGAATCAGCATGTCGGGGTGAATGCGTTCCCGGGTCTTGTACACACCGCCCGTCACGCCATGGGAGTTGGGGGGACCCAAAGCCGGTGGGCTAACCGCAAGGAGGCAGCCGTCTAAGGTAAAACCAATGACTGGGGTGAAGTCGTAACAAGGTAGCGGTATCGGAAGGTGCCGCTGGATCACCTCCTTTTAAAGAGTATTTCTTTAAAGTCGACACTATAATTGACAAGTTCAATTAAGGTGGATTTGTTTAAAACAAATCGAAAATTCATAATTTTATGCTTTTAGTAAAAAGCAACACCGAAAGTGACTAAAATTATTTGTGATTTATAATCAAAACTTTGTTATGAATGAGTAATAAAAAACAAGGTATAAACCACAGTGTTAAACATCAAAACCCATTCCAATTTAGTATTCAGTTTTTAATCAAGGAACAATAAAGAGCACCTTTAGCGGGGTGTTCTTTTTTTTTGCTAAATAATCGAGCAAATCTCGCTTGTTTTCATTTTTTTGCTTGCAAAAAGAGTTTATTTGTGATAATATAACATCGACTTGACAAAAGTCCTTGTTTTTTCAATCGAAAAAACCAAAACCAACTTGAAGGTTGGAATTTGTCCAAAAGGAGGAAAAGATATGAATAAGTATGAATTGCTCTATATCATTTCATCAAGCGCAACCGACGAACAAAAAGAAGAAACAATTAAGAAAGTTACTTCGATGATTGAGTCGAGAGGAGGAGCTATTGAGGGAACAGATAAATGGGGAATGAAAAAATTTGCATACCCAATTGACTTCAAAAACGAAGGATATTATGTTCTTGTTAACTTCTCAATCAATCCAGAAATGATTAAAGAAATTAACAACTTAATGAATATTACAGACAACGTTGTTCGTCAAATTTTCGTTAAAAAATAGAAAAAAATAAGAAAAAATATGGATTTTTAGGTTTTTTATATAAAAATTCTAAAATATAGGAGAAAAATATGAACAAAGTTTTATTAGTTGGTAATTTAACAAAAGACCCAGAATTAACAACAACAACGAACGGAATTTCCGTTTGCCGTTTCTCAATTGCTGTTTCAAGAAGATATGTTGGAGCAAGCGGAGAAAGAGAAACAGATTTCATCAACATTGTTGTTTGGAGAGGACAAGCAGAAAACTGCCATAAATATCTTAAAAAAGGCAGCAAATGCGGAATTGTTGGAACACTTCAAACAAGAAGTTATGATGCACAAGACGGTTCAAAAAGATATGTTACCGAAGTTGTTGCAGACGAAGTTGAATTTATTTCAACAAACAGAAATCAAGACGGAACATCAAGAGAAGATGCTCCTGCTGAAGATGTTACCGAACTTAAACCTATCGACGACGATAGCCTTCCATTTTAATTAAAAGGAGATAATTATGAGCGAAAAAGTTGCAGGCGAAGAAAAGAAAAAATTTAAAAAGCCTTCAAAGAAAAAAGTTTGCATTTTCTGCCAAAATAAAGAAGAAAAAATCGACTATAAAGATGTTGCAAAATTAAAGAGATTTATGACAGAAAAAGGGAAAATTCTCCCAAGAAGACAAACAGGAGTGTGCGCATATCACCAACGCGAACTTTCCGACGCAATCAAACGCGCAAGAGTTATGGCTCTTTTGCCATTTGTTGCAGACTAATTTTGGTTAAATTAACAAAAAACCTTCCAAATTTGGAGGGTTTTTTCTTTTTGTATTTAACCCATTTTGTTTGACTAAATAATTTAATATATATATAATTTTAATATATTTGCAAAAAATATTTTCTAACGAAAAAACCCAAGGGGGAAAATATGAGAAACAAACACGAAAAAAATGAACAAAATCTTGAAAAAGGTAAAAAGAAACTTGGAACAATTGGCAAGTTCGTTCTTGCAACAGTTTTTTCAGTTATTGGACTAATTGGAATAATTATTCTTGGTCTCTATTTAAGCGGCAATTTAACTGATAACTTAAAAGACCCAAAGGACTTGTTCTTTGCCGACGTAACCTACGACGAAGAAGGTTCAAAGATTTATAATTCAAGAGGTTCAACTCCTTATAATATTGGCGGGAATGTTGATTTAATTCTTTCAAGCCAAACCGAAGGCGTTAACCAACTGGATGTTGAACTCAGTTTTCCAAAAACTCAATCCAAAACATATTTGATGCTTATGGAAGAGAACGAGGAAATTGTTCCTTCGCCAACAATCAAATTTTTCCGCGGCTATGATAAAGACTGGAATATTTTAATTTTCCATTCATGCAGCGAAGATAAAGCGCAATACATAACAAACGGAATTGTTATTGTTCCTCGCTATGTTCAAATTAACTCATATTTCACAGCAATTGCTGCCATTGCCCCAGAAAATATTAACGACGAAGTTACGGAAACAACAAAACTCTATAACATTGGTGGCTACACCCAACTTATTGCAACAAGCGTTTCCGCAAAAGCAACAACTTCAAGCACTTCAACATATTTGAATGTTGACGTTGCAGTTGAGGGCATTGAAATTGTTGGAATCACAGGCGACAGTTTATCTTCAAGCACTGTTCCTGGAACAAATGAACTTGAATTGAACATTAATAACGGAAAAATCGAGGTCGGATGCGAAGGCCTCTTTTCTGCTATTTTAAATGTCACACCTGCAAGAGCAGTTTATAGATTTGGAAAAGACGGATCAAACGGAACAAAGGAATTTAAAAAAGTTATCTTTGCTTTGGACAACGACGTTAACAACTCGGGAACTATAATCAACTTTGCAAATTCTAATAATCAACCAATTCCTTCTTCAACAATGGAATTTGGAAGAAACTATAAGTTTAACAATAAAGAAACAATGGGTTCAAGTTTCTTAACAACAAATTTAACAGGAAATGTTAAAATTTACGCAAGAATGTTTAGAACCGCTTTAATTGAAGATGAGGCTGCTTCAAGCGGAACGCAACAAATTGGCGATTATGATTCGCTTATGAGAGATTCGTTGAAAGGCGTTGGAACAGAAAAAGAATTTGTTATCAAAGAAATTCCAATAAGCGGCTTTGAGGTTTCCGAAAGTCCAAAGTTTAACAACGGAAATCCTCTTGATTTCAACATTAACTATTCAAACATCATTTTTGCTAACAATGCAAACGCACAAAATAACCTTGGAATTTTAATCAATTCAACACAAGGCTCGGCTCAAAATAACATTAAAAACATTTTGCTTTCAATTCAATTCTATGCTAACGGACGTTGGTATGACGCAACCGTTATCAACGAAATTGGCGGCGACGTTATTCCAAAACTTTTCGAAATGTATTCAGGTCACACCGTTGTAACAGGTTCGGCTCTTGGAATCAACAGCGAAAACAGTTTGTTTAACTTTAATTTCTTCCGCCCAATCTATCTTAATGCTTCGAATTTAAGTTACTGGGAAATTATTGCCCTTCCAGCTCTTGAAAACTTGGCGTCATATGGAATTTCTGGGCTTCGCCTTGGAGTTTACTATTTAAGCCCAGACGAAGGACTTGTTTTAAACAATGAAGAAAACTATGGACCATACTATATCGACAGCGCGGTTAACGAAGTTGTTCTTCCAAACCTTGAATGGCAGGTTAACGAAGAAACAAAAACAAATAAGGACCTTGGAACAGGAGAATTTAACGAAAGAGTTTTTGTTTCGTCAAACGAACAATACTTTGCATATAACACAATTTCAATTGAAAACTTGGCAAAAATAACAAATCTTTCCGAAAATCCAACATATAAAGCAATTAAATACTTTGTTTTCTCGTCGCAAGATGTTGATTTAACAAAATATTTGAACGTTAAGAGATATAACGGAACAATTTCCGGAATTTCTGGAAATATCTATGAAATTGATTCTGCTTTTAACTTAACTGTTAAAGACTTAGACCTTGACGAAATTCAATTTAACATCATTTTTGCTGTTGTTGAAACAAATCCACAGGGCTCGGCAAATCTCTATGGTGGAGCATACAGAATCATTTCTCTTCCAACTTTTGGCGGAAACCTTGTTTATGCCCCAATTAAAGTTCAAAGAGCATTAACAGATTTCAAATTGGAAATTAGAGAAGGAACAAGAATTTTCCCATATGGAATTAACAATGAAGAAAACTTTGATTCAAGAGCAGAAAAAATCTATTTCCTTCAAAAAACACAAAATAACATTGAATTTGCAATAAAAATTGCGAAAAAAGACGAAAATTTGTTTAAAATGCTTGCAAAAGCAGGAAACATTCAACTTATTAACAACGCAAATCTCTATTGCAAAATTGGCTCAACAAATGTTGAACTTAACGATGCACTCGTTTCAATTTTCTCAACAGAAAACCCTCTTTCCGATTTCTCTGAAATTCTTTCAAGAACAGAAGAAGAGGAAACTGTTTCATATGTTATTAAACTTTCAACAAACGAAGTTGAATATGAAAATAACGCAGCGGAAAAACAAGAAAGCATTTCCGTTAAATATGAAATCGTTGCAAACAATTTGCCTTTGCAACTTAAAACAATAAACAAAACCTCCGAAGTTTTTCAAATTTACAGCGGAAAAATTAGAGAAGCAAATTTTGGCGAAGAAGGCCAAGAAATTGAAAATGTTAGCGTTGAAAAACTAATTGCCGAAGCAGGCTTTGAAATTAACGTTAACTCAATTGCAATCTTGCAAGAAAATGGAAAATATTATATCAATGTTTTCCTTAAGGGATTTGGCTTTGACGATTCATACGTTATAACTTCAAGCGCGCCAGATGTTGTTTCGCTTAACTGGGACGGATCGAGATATTCCGTAAGTTTCCTTAAAGCAGGAACTGCAACATTAACTCTTTCGGCAAACTATGCCCATTCCGATTTTGTTTCAAAAACTTTAACAATAACAGTAAGTTCAAACTACACAACAGAAGTTATCTATCCAGACATTGACGGGCTTACAGACCAAAGAATCCTTTCTTTCGACGCAACCTTTGGCTATCAAATTATTGGCGCAAAGGGCGATGATGTTATCTATTTCTTAGGAAATTCAATTGGAGGAGTTACAAGAAACGGTCTTGTTAAAATTCTTGCAAAAGAAAATGGTGTTGAGGGCGAAGGTCTTGACATAACAAACCTTTTCACATTTGTTCCTCAAATTGACACAATTCTTGTTAATGGCGAAAAACGTAAAATTGAAATTGTAAACGACGAAACATATGGAATTGGAATTAAATTCCTTGAAAACTTTGGCGCAGCAGCAACAATAACCGTTTCCGCTTCAAGTTTTGAAGTTGGCCAAACTTTCACATTTAATATAACAATCAAACCTTTCTATGATTTGAAAGCAGATATTCCAAGCCACCCAGGCGCAACGGCAGACGCAGGAGAGATTGGAGCGTATGCAGAATCGGAAATTCAAATTCCTTCTGGAAACTTTGGATTCTGGAAATATGATTTCACAACAAATTCATATTCCGCTTCCCCAGACACTTCCGACAAATTATATTTCTTCCTTAATGGGAACTTAATTGATCTTGCCGCAGAAAACAACGATGTTGAACTTGTTATAAGCGGATTAAACCTTATTTCAATCAAATTTAAGAATCCAGGGAAATATGTTGTTAAAATTTCCAACTCCATTAACCCAACCGCCTATGATCTTGTTAAAGAATTCACGTTTAACGTTTCTCCAAACATTAAAGTTGAAGAAAATCCAAATGTTGAAGTTGAAAATAATATATACTATTTAAACAACGAATTAGACCCAATTTTGAATGGAAGTTACATTGAATTTGACGAAAACACATTCCGCCTTACTTTTGGGGACACAGGAATTGGAATTAGTTTCACAAGAGTAAGAACTGAAGGAGCAAGTTTGTTTGATGCTTCAAAAGTTAAACTTAACGGTTTAAGCCTTGAAGACGGCGGAACAGAATTCATAATTTCTGGTGTTAAAAAATATGGACGTCAAGAATTTGTGTTCAGTTATGGTGATATGGAATTCACTTTTGTTTACTATGTTGCTCCAAACATTATTTTCGATCCAGACAATACTTCTGGAATTCAAACAGTAACATATAATGGTTCAACATATATTTCACTTTACAGTTTACAAGCAATTAACCAAGCTTACACATGGTTCTTAGCAGAACGCGAAATCACTGCTGTTAAATTTGGTGAAATTGCGCAAGACGGAAGAATTTTAAATCTTCCAAGGCTCTATGCATTAAACGAGCTTGAAAATTTCCAAGAAGACGGAGTTTCATACAAAATTGTTAAAACAGCCGAAGGCTTTATCATAGCGCAAATTGTTGTTTATGTTGGAGAAGGAGATTCGCAAGAATCAAGAATTTTTGATGTTTTAATAACACCTTTTGAATGGTCGTCGTTCCTTAATTTCTATGATAAAGACGGAAATGCAATTGAAGAAGTAAACGGATTTACAAAAAGCGATATTAACGCTGTTTTAAACGGAACATTTAAAACAATAATTCAAAGCGGAAATTCAATTTCGCTTGGAGATGACGGTGAATATTGCATTAACAGAATTTTATATTTCTTAACTGCACAACCAAACAGAATGACATATAAACTCTTCAAAGACGGAGTTGAAATTTCGCCATATGGCGGAGCCGTTTCAATTGGAAGTGAAAACGGAAAACTTATGCTTAAAACTCAACCTATTGCAGAGAACGCAGAATATGTAATTCAAGTTACATACGAAGGCTTTGCGCAAGGCTATGAGAAAGCAGAATATGTTTTCAACTATCATATTCAAGTTCTCGCTTCTCAAAGCATTAAGATTAACTATCCACACGGCGAAGAAAGTAAACAAGTTTTGTATTTCGACCAATTCACTCAAGATTCATATAACATTAACCTTGGTTCAAAAAACAGAAACTACACGGGCAGTGCATATGCGAATGTTGAATTTGCCGCTGGAATTGACCCAACATTCACAAATCTTTCGTCGGCATACAACAAACTTAACTTTGCTCTTTTGAATGTTAAGGTTAATGGCGAAGAAATTCCATCAAGCAACTTCAGCAGTTATGTTTCAGTTTCTGCCGACGGCAAGGTTACAATTTTGCGTAACGGAGCGAATAAACTTGAAATTTCAATTGAAATAACAACACTTAATGGCGCATATGCAGTTTACAAAATTGAAGTTGTTCCAAGACGTTCGGGCGAAATGGCTGTAAAAAATGGCACAACTGCGCTAAGCAACATTGGTTCAACAATTGATAATATTGCTAACGGATTTGATCTTTCTGAAATTAGTGTTGAAGGAATTGACACATTAAGCTTCGCAATTATAAACGAAAAGGGAGAAATTCAAACTTCGGATAACATGATTTATCTTGGTGAAAGCAACAAAATAGTTGTTAAAGCATCTCCAAACTCGCAAAGTGCAATTCTTGTTATCTATAACAAAGCAAAGGGCACAATTGCGGAAATTAAACTTGAAGCAAAGAGCCCAATTGAAATTGATGAAAAAACAAGTTTCTCCGGAGAAATATTTGCAGATGTTGAATATGATGTTAAGAATTGGCTTACTATCAAAAATAACAAAGAATTATTAGATCAAACAGAGTTAGATAAATTAGCATGGGAAATTGATGCTCCTGAAAACTGCGCAACAGTTGGTGTTCCTGGAGTTAGTGGTTTTGGAATAACATTTAATCCAGTTGCTTCAAACAAAGAAATAAAAATAACAGTTAAAGTTTGGGGCGGGGTTTTAAGCGGAACAGAAGAAAGCAATCCATGCATTAAGGAAATAAACTTAACAATTCGTCCAAAACTTGTTGAAAAAACTGGTAGTTCAAAAACAGAAAATGCAAATACAACTTTTGATGTTTCATTAGGAGAAATTCTTAAATTTAACCCTGGAGCAGATAATTCCCTTTCTGGATATAAGTTTACAGCAACAATTTCTTGGAACGGAGAAACTGGCGAAAGTTTGAAGTTTGGAAATTCCTTAGAGGTTGAAACGAGATATGATTCGGTTGACTTTAGTAGCCTTGTTGACGATGACGCGAAAATCTTTATGACTGTTTCTCATGTTGCATCGCAAAGACTTGCAACTTTAACAGTTGTTGTTGCTAAATATGACGAAAACAACAACATCATTGGGGAAAGCATAACTGCTCAAATGCAAATAACAATTAACCCTGTTTATACATTAGAAATTAACTATCCAAATTACGGAATTGGAACAGGCGCTGGATTCGATCGCGAAGCAGTTTATGTTGAGCAAAAAATTTCAGGAGCAAATTATGCTCTTGACCTTCTTCAAGGAGATAGAATTGAAGTTACTGGGGGAAAAGGAGTTGCCGATATTGAATTCAGCTCTAGCTCAGAATATATTAGTGTTACAAGCGATGGAAAAATAAAAATAAATAATAATGCAAAAACAAGCGGACAAAACATTTATGTTTCAGTTGATATTAAAATCAAGGGAACAAACATTATTCTTGGCTCCTACAACTTGATTCTTTCGCCAACAAAGGTTTTAAGCGTTTCGTTCCCAGGAACAGAAAGCGCAAACCCAAGCGAAATAACAATAACAATTCCAGACACCGAACTTCCTTCGGAAAACAAAATTTTCAACCTTGACGACGGATATGTTCAAGTTGAAATGAAGCAAAACACATACAACTTTGGAAAAGTTTCATTTGAAGTTTTTGCAAAACAAAAATATTCATATTTCAGAACTACTGACCTTCAACCAGTAACAGTTTACGCTCTTGGCGGGACAAAAGCACAATTTGCAAAACTTTTCATCTTGGAAAACCCTGCTGGCGGCACGGTTAGCGTCGAAGCTACAACTGAAGATTTAAAAGGCGTTGTTTCAAGAAACATTCTTGGTCAAGACAACGACGACGAAATTTGCACGGTTTCCGCTGACGGAAACATTGTCTTCACGAAAGAAGGAATTTGGCCAATTGAAGTAATAACTGGGAAAGAACCAAACCAAAAAACAAACACTTATTATGTTAGAGTTGTTAAAACCGGAGATTCTTATAGAGCAACTTACTATAAAGAGTTAACAGGAATTGACCAAGGAAAACTTGCGCTTAGATCAATTTTCGGAAGCATTTCAAATGAAGATATGTATGAATTCTATGTTTCTTCAGTTTCTCAAAACACAATTGGACTTGAAGCAATTCAAGGGCTTGATGTTATTCAACCTTCTTCCAACATAATTTTCACCTACACATTTGGAAGAGAAACATATGTGATTCCTTTTGCAGTTGGCGTTGAAAAGTTTAATAAAGATGGCACCGCTCTTAGTGGTTTAACATACGCAAATGAATATAAAAACGAAAAAACTCTCAGAATTTCAAACGAATATGGAACAAATGTTGGAACATACGCCTACACTCTTGTTCGTGACTTCAAATTCGACGACACGTTGATTGAAAACATTACTTTAAAAACAGTTGGCAATAAAAATGTTCCAGAAAATCCTTCAACATTAAATGAATATAATGTTGGCGAATTTAATGGTTATGCTGTATATGCAAATGAAGAAAAGGAAATTAAAAATATATATAAGTTCACCAAAACAATTGAACTTATTGCAGGAACGTCTTACGACCTTGTTCGAGATATTTTAATAACCGAACTTGGAATGACAAAATTCGATTTAACTCCATATGAAAAAACACTTACTCTTAACCTTGAATTTGGGAATTATGTTTCCAACAGCAATTTCACTACCAATATGTCGGGACTTCTTGGAATTGTTGAGAAAGAAAAAGACGGCTCAAGAATTGTTAACTATGAAATTGTTCCTCGTGGGGCACAAAACGGCGGCGATATTATTCACCTTAAACTAGAAATTGGCGGAGAAGACAGCAACGATGTTTACTACTTGCGAATTAAAATTATTCCAAGTGCTAAAATTCAATCGCTTTCAGTTTCGGGAGATAAAATTGTTAACTGTGAAGAAGGTGCGCAAGGCGAGGCATCAATAACAAGAGTTTATCTTTCCGACTTAATTCAAGTTGAAAACATCAACGATGTAAGTCAGCTTACTGCAAGCGTTGTTTCAAACGATTCAGCAGGCTATGTTCTTGGATTAGGCACAAACTGCATCGAAGAATTTAACAATGGAAAAACAGGGCTTGAAGCCTATGGCTTACGCCTTAAAGCAACAAATCTTGGTGGCGCGCAAATCAAAATTATAATAAGAGATAAGTTTGGCTATCAAGTTACCGATTCTTCTGGAGAACCAATAACAATAACTCTCCATTATAAGAAGACGGACGGAACAAGTGTTGAACTTAATAAATCTAACTCTTCAAGCGAAATTTATGAAGGCGACACTTTCTCAATTTGGGCAGTTGCCTATGACGAAAAGAATAACAAAGATGTTTATGCGCGATACATCAGCGATGGAAATTGGGAAGGAGAACAAGATGAACAAGGCTTTAACGAATTCTGGGCACATTCCGACAATGCAAACAAACAACTTATTCTTCTTGACAACATAACTTTTGGTCATGATGCAAATGACAATTTAACACAACCAAGAGCAATCGTTTCAATTTCGCAAAGTGCTGAACTTACAACAATAAACAGCGGAATTTTAAACGGAATGACAATTAACTACGTTTCAAACACGAATTTCACAGAGGAAAAAATTTCTGGAAATAACTTTGTTGTTAGAGTTTCCGACAACACCGAAACAATTTCGTTCAACCTTTCAACAACAATTAAACAAAGATATAAGATTATAACTAAAGATCCATATAATAAGTATTCCACTATATATATTCCTATTAAATGGAATGGAACTCAATATGATAAAGTCATAAATCCAACTCCAATAGGTTCGAGCGGCAACGTTTTCCAAGTTTACGATAATAAGACTGGGCAACAAGTGTCGACTGTAACAATAAATGGATTCTCAAAAGATGGTTATAAACAAATTGGAAATTCTGTAACTTACAATAATTTCCTTGTTCAAGACGGAAGCGGAATATGGGAAGGAACTTACAAAATTACGATAAATGGTCAGCAAATTACTGACAACACCTTTAAATTTAACTATCAATATGTAAGTCAATATGTTGGAATTGACACATCCGATGCAAACATGTATACAGAGTATGGACTTGTTATTTCAGGAACTGAGGGCACCGTTACAGCAAACAACTTAAGCATGGTTAAACTTGTTGACTATTATGGAAATAAAACAGGTTTAGCAGCTGCAGGTGCTGGCTTCACAGACCTTGGCAACGGAAAAACAATAACCGCAGGCGGAACAATTAGTGTTAATTTCTATGGCGACAAGCACGCCCACGGCAGCAGTGGCATAACTTCAATTAATGTCTATCGCAGCCCATACACTGGAATTAAAGTTACAAAAGGAGATATTGCGGGAACAACAAAATTGCCTTTCTCAAACGGCTCAAATGGCTGGGGAGATAAAATTAAAGCAACTCCAGGAATAGGAGGAAATGCAAGCGGGGATAACTTAACCGCTGGCGGCGGATTCAACTATGGAATCCTATTCGCAAACGGAAATGGCGCGCAAATCTTACTTGACGCAACAACACATAAATATAACATTGAAGTTGGAGCAAATTGCACCGAAATTACCCTTAATATCACCTATTTGAACATCTCAATTGGAATGGTTAAATTAACATTTAGTAATAATAAATGGTCAATCGACGGGCAAAGCGGAAAGCTATTAACAGGACCTGGGGACGGTGCATCATATGAATGGAATGCCGAAGGTGGACACTATATTTTAAATGGTGTCCCAGATCCAGGAACTACAACAAATATTTTGTTTATTCCTGCGGAAGTTAATGGACGGAAACTTGTTTTGGGCGAAACAATCAGAGACATTGAAAAATATAAAATTGTTATATTTGTTTCAACTTCAAACGAACCAGGCAAGGACACAAGCGGAAACCCAACAAACGGGGAAACATGGGGGGTAAAGAAAGACCAATCTAACACAATTAGTTTCCAAAGAGTTCAAGGCGTTTGGCGTCAGTTGTTTACTGTTACAATTAACGCCAACGGCGGAACGCTTTCTGGGAATTCCGATTGGACAATTTCAGGAGGCACTGCAACCAAACAAGTTCCATATGGAACAGTTGTTGGAACTCTTCCAACCGCAACACCTTACTCTAAAACTGGTTACGACGTTGCATTTGATAAATTCTACGACTCAGAATCTGGCGGCAACGAAGTTAATTCAAACAAAACAATTGAAGCTTCTTTAACCATTTATGCAAGATACACGGAAGTTGCAAAAACCTACACAGTTACTATTCGAGTTGTTAACGGAACAATTCCAGAAACAAACGGTTGGACAGTTGCAGCCGACGGAAAATCTGCAACAAAAGTTGTAACCTACGATTCACCCTATGGAACTCTTCCAGAGCTAGAAGACTACACCGTTGCCAGCGAAGTTGGCTACACATATGTTTTTGCAGGTTGGAAACTTAGCGAAGACGAAAGCGCTTCAATAATTGATGGCGACGAAACCCTGGTTAAAACAGACGGCAACCACGAACTTTATGCGAAATATACTAAAACGCCAAATAAATATAAGATTACATTTAACAAAAACGGCGGAACAGGCGGAACAGACGAAGTTTGGTTTATTTATGACGAAGAAGGATATATAAACGGAGGAAAAATCTATTTCGACGAGGCATGCACAATTGAGCTTTCTTCGTCAAACTTTGTGGCTCCAACAAAAGACGGATATGAATTTAACTGCTACGTTGATAGCTCTGGGAATCATGCAATAATTGACAATGACGGAACTTATGATGCAGAAGACGACCAAAGCCAAGTTTTCCAATATCCATACGATCTTACATTCGACGCAGTTTGGATTAAAAAGGTTACGATAACCTTTGATCCAGGCTTGGGAGGCTCTGTTTCACCGAAAACCCAAGAAGTTCTTTACGGGAGAAGTTATGGAACTCTTCCAACTCCAACGAAGAGTAGAGTGGGATACACTGTTACATTCAAAGGCTGGTTTACAGCATCTTCCGGCGGAAATAAGGTTGAGCAAACAACAACAGTTACAAACGAATCCGATCACACACTTTATGCACAATGGGAAGAAACCGCAAATTCGTATACGGTTACAGTTGATGCATGTGGCGGGGAAATAACGTTCCCAAGCAATTCAGGTTGGGGCAGTTCAATCGAAAAAAATTCTGCATTTAGAAGTATTCAATATGGTTCAGCATATAATCTCCCAACAACAGTAACAAAAAGCGGATATACTTTCCTTGGGTGGTATACGGCGGAAACCGGAGGATCTAAAGTTGAAAGCTCGGGCACGATGTTAACTGCATCTAACCACACGCTTTATGCGCATTGGGAACTTAAAACAGTAACTGTAACTGTTACAGGAACATCAACCCCTGCAGGAACTGGATATTCATTTATGGCTGAAACTACTCTTAATGGGGAGACTTTTCAATTTACGATTGGTGGTGCATATGGCGCTTGGAATGCTAGCATGAAAATTGGATCTAATTATAGTTCTACACTTGACTATGGCGGCGGGACAATTCCAACGAACTGTGGTCCATTAACTTATACCGCTGGTGGCTACACTGTTACAGCAACAAAGGCTGGAGATCAAGTTACATTTGTTATCCAAGCTGCCCAATAGTGCGGCGAAACCTATTTAAAATAAAAAAAGAATGGCGAAAGCCGTTCTTTTTTGTTGCAATTTTTTTGTTATTTTAAACAAAAAGATTTTTATATTTTTTTTGGCAAGGGAGTTAAATTTGCGCACTGAAAAGTTTTAAATTTTTGTTGACACTTTAAACTTAGTATGCTAATATTATATAGCATCCTAGGTTCGGGGTGTTTTTTCTAGAACCGAACTTAGAGTTTTAAGGAGAAAATATGGCAAAGAAAAATTTAGCAAGAACTTACATCACACTTGCTTGCACAGAATGCAAAGAAAGAAATTATGCAACAATCAAAAATAAGAAAAATGATGCTGACAGAATTGAACTCAGCAAGCATTGCCCACGTTGCAACAAGCACACAGTTCATAAAGAAACAAAATAATTAAAATAGGAGATTGAAATGGGAAAGAAAAACAAGAAAAAAACAATCCCTGCTTTAAATAATTCTGGGAAACAACAAGACTCTGTTGTTCTTGAAGGCGAAGCAGTTGAATCTCAAGTTCAAAACGAAGAAGTTTTAGCCGAAGAAAACCAAGCAGAGCCAGAAAAAGTTTCGAAGAAAGAAGCTAAGGCGCAAAAAGATAAGAAAGTTAAAAAGGAAAAGAAACCAAGCAAAGCAGGAAAAAGAGCAAAAGAAACTTTTTCCGAACTTAAAAAGGTAACTTGGCCAACATTCCCAAAGGTTGTTAAACAAACAGGAATTGTTTTGGCGGTTGTTCTTTTCTTTGGTGTTGTTCTTTTTGCCTTCGACTATATTTTGAAGTTTCTCTTCAAACTTATGAACAGCCAAACCTACACACAAACAGAGCTTTGGTTAACAGTTGGACTTGCAGGAGCGATTGTTGTTGGCGCAATTATTTGGATCACAATTTGGCTTGTTAAAAGAAACAAAAAGGAGAACAAATAATGGAAGAAAACAAAACTGAGCTTAGTGAAGCAGTTGAAGACGTTAAAGAAGAAACTGCTCGCGAAAAGTTTGAAATAAGTCCTTTAAGAAACAGTCCAGATTCAAAATGGTATGTTCTTCACACGTTTTCGGGGTATGAGCAGGTTGCAAAAGACAATCTTGAAACAGTTGTTGAAAAGTTCAATCTTCAAGACAGAATTTTCGACATTATAATTCCAATGGAAGATGTTATTGAAGAGAAAAACGGTAAACGTAAACTTGTTTCAAAGAAAATTATGCCTTGCTATTTGCTTGTTAAAATGATTTATGGCGACGATTTGTGGCATAACATAACAAGAACAAGAGGGATCACAGGATTTGTTGGACCAAAAGGAAGACCTCTTGCATTAACAGAAGACGAAATTCGAAAGATGCGTCTTGAAAAAGTTGACATTAACATTTCGCTTGAAGTTGGCGATAAGATTGAAGTTATCGACGGGCCTCTTATGAATATGATTGGAACAGTTATGGCTGTTGACGGCGAAAACAGAAGAGCAAAAGTTAATGTTGAAATGTTTGGGCGTGAAACCCCAGTTGATTTGGATTTCAGCCAAATTAAAAAATTCTAGTTGGTTTTACCGCGTGGAATACGCGTTAAAATAAATAAAATCAGTGGGAGAAACGGTTAAATTAGTCATTCCGTTTTGCTAAGACCACAAAGGAGGAAATATGGCTAAGAAAATCAATGCAATTGTTAAACTTCAATTGCCAGCCGGTAAAGCAACTCCTGGACCACCAGTAGGTTCTTCTCTTGGTCCTCATGGAATCAATATTGCAGGCTTTACCAAAGAATTTAATGAGAAAACTGCGTCTCAAGCAGGTCTCATTATCCCGGTTGTTATAACCATCTATCAAGACAGATCGTTTGATTTCGTTCTTAAAACTCCACCAGCTGCTGTTTTAATTAAGAAAGCGATCAACATTGAATCAGGTTCTGCAAAACCTAACAAACAAAAAGTCGGAACAATCAAAAGAGATAAGATTAGAGAAATCGCAACTCTTAAAATGCCAGACCTTAATGCATCAAGCATTGAGCAAGCAATGAAAATGATTGAAGGCAGCGCACGCAGCATGGGCGTTGTTGTTGAAGACTAAGGAGGCGCTTAAATGAAAAGAGGTAAGAACTATGTAAGCGCAGCCAGCGCAATTGATAAAACAAAACAATATGAAACTTTGGAAGCTATGGACCTTGTTATCAGCGGTTCAAAAGCAAAGTTCGACGAAACAGTTGAAGCACACTTCCGCCTTGGTGTTGACGGCCGAAATGCCGACCAACAAGTTCGTGGGGTTGTTGTTCTTCCACACGGAACAGGAAAATCTGTTAAAGTTTTAGTAATCGCAAAAGGCGAGAAAGCAAAAGAAGCTCAAGAAGCAGGCGCAGATTTTGTTGGAGCAGAAGACATGATTGAAAAAATCCAAAAAGAAAACTGGGTAGATTTCGATGTATGTATCACAACTCCAGACATGATGGGCTTGGTTGGACGTATTGCTAGAATCCTTGGACCTAAAGGTCTTATGCCTAACCCAAAAAGCGGAACTGTAACAATGGACGTTAAAAAAGCAATCAGCGATGTTAAAGCTGGTAAAGTTGAATATCGTCTTGACAAAACAAACAATATCCACGTTATCATTGGAAAAGTAAGCTTTGGAAAAGAAAAATTGGCAGAAAACTTTGAAGTTATCTTGGCAGCAATCAATAAAGCTCGCCCAGCAGCTGCAAAAGGAACCTACATTAAATCTGCAACACTTGCAACAACAATGGGACCTGGCGTTAAAGTTAGAGCATAAATTTTTAACAATAACAAATACTAACTCCGAAATCAATTTTCGGAGTTTTTTATTATGAAGAATGTTAAAAAAACAAATAAAACAAATGAAAATGCTAAAAATTCA
Organism: uncultured Bacillota bacterium; assembly: GCA_900544595.1. Lineage (GTDB taxonomy): Bacteria > Bacillota > Clostridia > Christensenellales > UBA1242 > UMGS687. The sequence goes on from UQVQ01000005.1 coordinate 16,557, forward strand.
AAAAAAAATAATGCGAATTTGGAAAAACAAATGCAGCCAACGAATGGAACTTGTAGCATTGAAACGGCGAAACCACGAAAAATAAAAGTTTTTAACTCAATTATCGTTATGATTGGAATTGCTCTTTTTGTTGTTTCTGCAATCTTGGTTTTTCAACTTTTGTTCGACAACGGGGTTATTCCATCAAACGAATTTTATGATAACACAAGCATAAATGGCGTTGACGTTAGCGGAATGAGCAAAGGCGAAGCCGCTCAACTTATTTCAACTAAATTGCTTTCTTCAAAGGACGAAATTGAAGTTAAACTTAAGTATCAAGACAAAGAATGGGTTTTGAAAGGCTCAGATTTTGAATATAGCAGTGAGCTGGTTAATAAGATTGACGAAACTTTTATGCAATCCCATAGCGGAACCGTTTCGCAAAAAGTTACTGCCGTTAGGAACATCAAAACTAACGGTCTTAAAATAAATTTGTCATATCGTTATATTTTGAAAGGGTTTGACGAAAAAATTGACGAAATAATTAAAGAAATCAATGTTGAACCTCAAGCCCCAGAAGTTGTTTTTAAACCCAACGACGAGGTTATGTTCTCTCTTAGTGAAGGTAATAACGGAATTGAGGTCGACAGAAATGCTTTGTTCGACCAAATTGATAATGCGTTTAGGAAATCACGCAAAATTGAAATTGAAATTCCAATAAAAGAAGTTGCATTTGAGACGCCAACCGAAAATCCAATTGACAACATTGTTAAACGTTCGGTTTTTTCAACCGACTATTCTTCAAGCGTTGACGGAAGAAAAAATAATGTTAATCGTGCCCTTCTCGATTTTAACGGTATGGTTGTTAAACCGGGCGAAGAGGTTAGTTTTAACACTGTAACAGGCGATAAAACCCCAGAAAAAGGGTATCAAAAAGCAAAGATAATTTTAAACGGCGTTTATGTTGATGGCTTTGGCGGGGGTGCATGCCAAGCATCAACAACACTTTATAATGCTCTTATCTTAGCCGATATTGAAATTCTTGAAGTGAACCCACATTCTCTTCCTGTTTCATATGTTCCGCTTGCGTTCGACGCAATGGTTAGCGAAGGCTATTCCGACTTGCGCTTTAAAAACAACCTTGAAAACCCAATTTACATTAAAACTTGGGGCGACGAAACAAGAGCATATGTTCAAATTTATGGAGAGCCCTTTGAGGAAGGTCTTGAAATTAAACGCCGCGCAGAGTTCATTGGAACAATCCCACACGAAGGCGATACAATAATTAAAGACACAGAAGGCGAATATGCAGATAAAATTACGTATGCTGGTGAGTATTTAAGAATTCGTTATCCTCGCGAAGGTTATCATTCCAAAGGATACTTGTGTTACTACAAAAACGGGGAGCTTATAAGCGAAAAATTGATTCGCGACGAAATTTATAAACCACAAAAAGGAATTGTTATGGAAGGAACCGAAACTCTTGGCGAAGGAATGGTTATTCCAGAAAACGAGGTTGAAATAATCCCTCCCCAAGAAGGCGCAACTAAATTAACAGAAGTTTCTGTTAAGAGAAAAATAAGCCAACAAAATCCGCCAAATCTTTGTCCATAAAATTTAAAAATAAAAAACAGGGAATTTTTCCTTGTTTTTTTATAAAATTTTTTAATTTTTAAATAATTTTTATTTATTTTAATATTATTTAATTTATTTATTAAAAATAATTGCTTAATTTAAAAATATTATTTAAATGAGAAAATGCAATTTCTCTTAAAACAGGAGAATCTTCGTCGAGAAAAGAAACTAATTCTTCAAGAAATTCTGTTTCTTTTTGAATTGCAAATTTAAGACAAAAACGAAGATTGTTTGGTCTTCTTGGAAGAGCAATGTTTGTTTCGGAAAACTCCGTTTCAAGTTCGGAAAGAAGAAGGGTTATGTTTTGCGAAACCTCTTTTTCAAGCGCTTTAAATTCGTTTCTTATTCTCATGTTTCGAATTCGAATTGCTATGTAGCCATACACCCAGTTTAAAAGATAAAGCTTCTCGAAAAGCGACTTGCTTTCAAGTTTGCTCCGTTTAAGTTTTTCGTTATATTCTTTTGCAAGAAGAGCAAATTCATCTGGAGAAGAAATTATATTGTCGTTATATTCCACCTTTTTCTCTCCCGTTTAAGTTTATATGCATTCCGCCTTTCTTTTGTTAAAATTAACTTTTTCTTTGCCCAGTGCATAACTATTTGAGAATGAAAGGAGAGAAATGCTTTATGGAAATATATAGAAAAATAACCCCAACTTGCGTTAAAGAAAGTCTTGAAAGAAAAGAAAAACTTTTGCAAAGAAAAGGGGCGCAAAAAAAATTTAATTTGGAAGAACCAAACCAAAATCTTTCAAATCAAAGCGAAAATAATTTTGAACCAAGGAATAACGAAGAGACGGCGCCAAATGCCCCAAATTTAAACGAATCGCCAAGCCCAAACGGAACACCTAACCTTGACAATGGCAGCAATGAAGGGCAAAATTCAAGCAATAATGAAGCGGGAAATTTAAACCCAAATAATGATCAAAATCCAAGCCAAAATAACGAGCAAGAACCAAACCAAAACGGGGAAGGGCAGTTAAATCAACATGGAACACAAAACTCAATTTTCGAATCAAACGAACCATACCCAGAAGTTACAGCTGGACTTCGAAATCAAAAAGACATTCGAACCCTTAAGGCGTTGGCGTTTGACCGCGACGGCGAACTGACCGCAATTTTAACACACATATTCCAGCATACTGTTTTGCCAAACGACCTTGGAACTCTTAAAGAAATTTTAAGACAAATTGCAATTGTTGAAATGAAACACTATGAAGCGCTTTCCGAAGCCGTTGCTAAACTTGGGGGAACTCCAACCCTAACCGACGGGAAAGGAAATGTTTGGACGGGAAGGAATGTTTCGTCAATAACAAATCCAAAACGAATTTTGGAAACAAACGCAAAAAGTGAGCGCGAAGCAATTGCAACTTATAATCGCGTTGCAAGGGAAACAGAAAACGAAAGTCTTTCGCTTTTATACAAGCGAATTGCGGAGGACGAAAAATTACACCTTGAAATTTTTGAAAAATTGCTTGAAGTTTTAAATTAACATTTAACTTAATAAAAATATAATAAAAATTATTTATAAATAAAAAATAAAAATAAATAATAAATTAAATTAAAAATAATAAATTAAAATATAATAAATAAACAGTAAATTAAATTAAAAACAAAATAAAAAACCACCAAATTAATGGTGGTTTTTTTGTTAGTTTTTTAATTCTTTGGAATTGAATTCGTAATTGCGTCGGCAAGTTTTTTAATTGTTTTGTCATCGAGTTCAACTTGTGAAGGTCCGCCTCCGCCTCTTCCAAGAAGTTTGGAAGCTTGGTCTTGCGCTCCAAGAATTCTCTTTTGGGTTTTAAGTTCATCTGAAATCTTTTCTTCTTTGCCGCTGTAGCCATGCATTCTGTTTTCAATTGCTTTGAAGCCGCCAGCATCCTTAAAGCCTTTAGCAAGGTTAGCGCCAAGAGCATTGAAAATAGGGCTCAAATTATCGGAAGATAAAGCGTCTTTAAATGCATTTGCCATTTTCTTCCCCGCCGCTGCAGCATCTGCAGCCGACATCCCAGAATTTTTCAAGTATCCGCCAGCTCTATCAAGATCGGCAATACTTTTTGCCGCATTATATTTTGCTTGTGAGGCAATGCTTTGTTTTTCGTTTTCAATTTCTTTTTCAGCTGCCTCTTTCTTGCTTACGGCTTCAGCTCTTTCTGATTCAACTTTAGTTTTCTTGCTTTGAACTGTTGCCTTTTGTGCTTCAAGTTTTTTGATTTCATAGTTTGCTGTTGATTTTGACGTTCCGCCTAATTTCGAGCTTGCAGAGGCTGTTTTTATAGCATCAATTTGGGAATCGTAGCTAGAAATTTGAGAGTTGAAATCGGCAATTTGAGAGTCGAAATTGCTAATATTTTTGTCGTGCCCTTCAATTTCTTTATTAAGATTGTCAATGTTTTCCTTTGAATTGTTAATTTTTATTGGAGATAAATCAATTCTTTCTCTAGCCACGTTTTGACGAGCTTTTCTTTCTGCTTTGGATATATTATGCCAAGCTTCTTTTCCGCCAATTTCTTCTTGCGCTGTAAGTTTTGCAACTTTATTTAACTCGCGATTTATTTGGCTTCTGTTATAAGCTTTTCTAATTCTTGTTGGGCTTATTGCGAGGTGATTTTCATCCTTTTCCTCGTATTTTAGCCGTGCCTCGTCTTTTTGTTCTTGAGACATTTTACTTCTCATTGAGCGAAGGACTCTTTTTTGTCCACGCGAACTCAATTTGTCATAATAACCTTTTTGGTCTTCATCCATACTCCCAAGCGCGGCTTCGTTTTCTGCTTCTTTTTGGCGGTGTTTATCGCGCATATTCGAAACTTTGTTTGTTGCGCCTTTAACACCTTTGAAAGCAAGCTTTGACCCTTTAACAGCAAGACCAGCTGGCATTGCGGCAACTTGACCAATTTTTGAAATAGTTCCGCCAACTTCTCCTGACATTCCTTCCCCGCCTTTTAACGAATCGTCGCCTCCGATAAATTCGGAAATTGTTCCGCAAAGGTCTTTAACCATGATAAGACCAACAATTACGAAAAGCATTGAAACAATTGAATCAACAAATGGAATGTTGAAGAAATTGATTTCTGTTATGAAAGGAAGGATAACGAAGAATAAGTTAAGTCCAACAATTGGGCCATAAGCTGCAATAACTTTTGATGTAAATTTTTCGCGCCATTTTTTAAGCGCCGCGCCGTCGTCCAAAGGCATAAGCGATGAAATTGGGGCAGCGATTAAGAAGAGAACAACAAGTTCGAAAATTCTTTTCATAAGCCCGAATGTTAAGTAGATTAAAAGTTTTGCTGCAATAACAAGTGCTCCAATGCAAATTACGAAGTTGAAAGACCAAAGGTCGTAGTAGAACCAAACTTGTTTAACATCGTTTTTATCGAATGATTGAATTGAGTCTGGAGCATAGTTTCCAATGAATGAACTTCTGTCGCCAAAAGGATAGAGGAAACTTTTGTTAAAATCGTCGTTCGAACCAAGAGACGCGGCTGTTTTAAGAGAGTAGGAATTTGCATAACATTCGTCAAGCAAGTTTGCCGCTCTTGAATATTGCTGTCCAAAATTGTTAAACACGCCCGCGCTAACATTTGTTTCTGTAAGATGGTTTTGGAAAGTTGTTGAGTTTCTTATTCTGTTTGCTTTGTATGCAGAGGCTTTAAAAATCAAACCGCTTATTGGGGTTGAGGTTGTTGCAACATTAACCTTCTCGTTGCTTCCCCAGAAATTGTAGGCTATGTATGTTTTTTGATCGGTTGCGGTTGTGTATTGTTGGAAAAGATTTGAAATGTTGTAGGTTGTTGTGTTTCCGCTCTCGTCCGTAACTGTGTAGGTTGCGCCCCCAACTTCCGAACTGCTTGACCCGGAAGTTATTGTGTCGAGCGCTTGAAGGATTATGTTTGAAAGATAGATGCCAAAGAAACAAACAATTGGAACGATTGCAAAAGATGCAATGGCTTTAAAAGCTTTTCCAATGATTTTTCCTTTTGATGCGCTTTTTGCATCGGTTGCTGCATATTCCGAACGAAGAACTGCAACAAAGGTTGTTATGATTAAAAGAATTAATGCAAGGATTATGAGAGCCCAGAAAATGTTTGAAAGAATTGCATTGTCACCTGTGAAAATTGTTCGAATAAACCTAAGAACAAGGTCACCAGATTCTTTTGTTGCTTCTGCGCCGCCTAAGATTGTGTCGGACGAATAGTAGACAACATCAAGACCTGCAACTTTTCTTACAAGGAGTTGAAGGATATCTAAAAGTTGGAAAATCAAGGTGCAAAGGAAATATAAGAGTTTTGGAATGATTGAGATAAACGCTCCCCACCATCCTGAAAACCATTCTCGAATTTTTTCGCCAACACCTGCAATAAAAACAACGTTCATTGAATTCTCCTTTGTTTTTTTAAGTCTAACACAAAAAAAACAAAATGTAAACATTTTTAGATAAATTATATCTTTATATATTATATATCAACATTATTTTGTCAAAATTTGCAAAAAACTATGCCTAGAAAATTTTTTAAAAAGTGAAATTATTTTAAGAAATTGCATAAAATTAGTAGACAAATCATTTTCTTGCCTATATAATAAGGGCGATTTTTAATTTACGAGGTGAAGATGAAAGAAAATCAATATATTAGATGTCCAAGATGCGAACTTAACTATATTCAAAAAAAGGACAAACTTTGCTCGGTTTGCCAAGCGGAACTTAATGCAGATTCTTCCTATGACGAACTTGACATGGAAACTTGCCCAATTTGCAAAACAAATTTCATTCGCCCAGACGAAATTATGTGTGCACAATGCGCAAAAGAGCGCCAAATTAACGGCGAAAATGTTGGGCTTGACGATGACTGGGAAAACTATGTTGACCCAAGCGATGAAGGGCTTGCTTCGGAAGACGAAGAAACAGGCGACATGGCTCGCGTAACCGATCTTGAAGACGACGATCTTGACGATCTTGAAACCGACGATGACGATCTTCCAGAAATTGACGAAGAACTTGATTTTGACGACGACGACGAAGAGGAAGAAGATGAAGACGAAGACGATGAAGATGATGACGAAGACTTCGACGATGAAGATGACGATTTTTAAAAAAACAATAACAAAAATTGTTAGCGCTTGGCTTTGCCAGGCGTTTTTTATTAAAAATGATTTTTAGATTTGTTAAATATGTTGTATAATTAAGCTACTGAGGGAAAAAATGGGACTTTTTAAAAACAAAAACTTGAAAAAACTTATGAAAATTGCCGACAAGGTTATTGCCTTGGAGGACGAATATAAAAATAAAACAAATGAGGAACTCCAAGCAAAAACACGCGAGCTTCAATCTCGCGCGCAAAATGGTGAAAACTTAAACGACTTGCTCCCAGAAGCATTTGCGAACGTTCGCGAGGCGGCGGCAAGAGTTTTAAATATGCGTCATTTCTATGTTCAAATTCTTGGCGGAATTGCTCTTCATCAAGGTCGTATTGCCGAGATGGCAACGGGGGAAGGAAAAACTCTTGTTTCAACTCTTCCTGCCTATCTTAATGCGCTAACAGGAAAGGGCGTTCATGTTGTTACTGTTAACGAATATTTGGCAGAGCGTGACGCGCAATGGATGGGAAAAATTCATAAATTCCTTGGCTTAACTGTTGGAGTTGCGTTAAGCGGAATGGACGAAAAAGCAAAAAAAGCCGCATATGATTGCGACATAACATATTGCACAAATAATGAGGCAGGGTTCGACTATCTTCGTGACAACATGGTTGTTAGAAAAGAAGACAAAGTTCAACGTGGACATAACTTTGCAATTGTCGACGAAGTTGATAGCATTTTGATTGATGAGGCGAGAACTCCTCTTATCATAAGTGGAAGGGGAATGAAATCAAGCGATTCTTATTACACCGCGCAACGTTTTGCAAAAAACCTTCGCGAAGGCGACGATTTTGAAATTGACATCAAAACAAAAGCAATTAACCTAACCGAGCAAGGTGTTTCAAAAGCAGAAAGATTTTTTAGCGTTTCCAACCTTTCCGATGTTGACAACATTGAATTAAACCACTATATCAACAATGCCCTTAAAGCAAACTTTATCATGGTTCGCGACGAAAATTATATCGTTAAGAACGGCGAAATTTTGATTGTTGATGAGTTCACCGGACGTATCATGAAAGGAAGGAGATATAGCGACGGGCTCCACCAAGCAATTGAAGCAAAAGAAGGCGTAACAATTAAAAATGAAAATAAAACGCTTGCAACAATAACTTTCCAAAACTATTTCCGCCTTTATAAAAAACTTAGCGGTATGACGGGAACAGCAAAAACCGAAGAAGGCGAATTTGTTGGAATTTATAATCTCGATGTTATTCAAATTCCATCAAACAAACCAAATATGCGTTATGACGCGCCCGACATCATCTATACTGGTGTTCCAGGCAAGATTAAAGGAATTTTGCAAGATGTTAAAGAGCGTCATGAACTTGGCCAACCAATTTTGATTGGAACAATAACAATTGATAAATCCGAAGAGATTTCAAAAGAGCTTAAACGCGCAGGGATTAAACACAACGTTTTAAACGCGAAAAACCACGAACAGGAAAGCGAAATTATTGCGCAAGCTGGACGCAAGGGCTCTGTTACAATCGCAACCAACATGGCGGGGCGTGGAACAGATATTTTGCTTGGCGGAAATCCAGAGTTTATGGCTCTTAAAAAACTTCGCGACGAAAATTTCACAGAAGAGCAAATAAGTTATGCAACATCGTTTATTGAAAGCGATAACGAAGATTTAAGAAAAGCACGCGAAGAATATTTGAAATTCTATAATGAGTTTAAAGCAATAACCGACAAGGAAAAAGAAGAAGTCATTTCCCTTGGCGGACTTCACATTATTGGAACGGAGCGCCATGAATCAAGACGTATCGATAACCAGCTTCGTGGGCGCGCTGGACGTCAAGGAGACCCTGGTTCAAGCGTTTTCTATATTTCTCTTCAAGACGACCTTGCGAAACGATTTGGGGGAGACAAACTTGCAAGAATTGCGCAATTCTGCCGAATTGACGACGACACGCCTTTCCAATTTAAAATGCTTGCAAGACAAATTGAGCGTGCTCAAAAACGAATTGAAATGACGCACTACAGCGCAAGACGAACAGTTCTTCAATTCGACGATGTTTTAAATAAGCAACGCGAAATTATTTATGGCGAAAGAAACAAGGTTTTGGATGGGGTTAACATCCACGATGAAATTATGGAAATGTTTCCATCAATTGTTTCTCAAATTGTTTCCGAAACAATTAGTGTTGATAAAGCTCCAGACGAATGGGATTTAACTGCTCTTAACGAGGCTCTTGAAAAGAAACTCTTTCCAAAAGATACAAATCTTGTTAACGAAAAGTTTGTTAAAAATTGCGACGGAGCCGATTTAATTCAAAAAATTTTGGAAGCTGTTGAAAAACGCTACCAAGAAAAAATGGATTTTTTCAAAGAACATGGAAAAGATTTTTCCGATTTCGAACGATACATTCTCTTAAGAGTTGTTGATTCCCTTTGGATGGATCATATCGACCAAATGAACCAACTTCGAAACGAAATTGGGCTTCAAGGATATGGACAGCACGACCCAATTATTGCATATAAACGAATTGGATTTGAAATGTTTGAAAATATGGTTGACGAGATTCGCGAAAAAACTGCACTTTTCCTTTTGAATGTTACAATTGAAGAGCAGCCAGTTCCTCGCCAAGTTGCAAAACCAATTATGGTTGTTGAGCAAAAAACTGCAAAAGCCGCTCCAAAAGCAGGGCGAAATGCTCCTTGCCCTTGCGGAAGCGGGAAAAAATATAAAAATTGCTGTGGGAAAAATGAATGATTGAAATCAATGTTTTAACGGGAACGATGCTTGAAACAAACAACTATGTTTTAATAGATGGGAACAAAGCTGTTTTGATTGAAGCAAGCATAACTCCAGGTTCGCTTGGCGAAATTTTGCAAGGGAAAAAACTTGCCGCAATTCTTTTAACGCACGGACATTGGGACCACTATTGGGAAATTGAAAATCTTGCAAAAGAATTTCCTTGCCCAATTTACATGACGAAGGAAGCTTTTGAAAAAATCAATAAAAAAGAAAAAGCCTTTGCGGCAGACAGAAACCCAAAAATTGATTTAACTCCATTCAATGTTAAATTTATAAAAAACGACGACGAACTTAAATTTGGAAACGAATTGAATTTCAAGGTTATCAAAACTCCGGGGCACACCAATTGCAGTGTTTGCTATATTTTAGAATCAAAAAAGAACAGCATTGTTTTCACGGGGGATTTAATTTTCAAAGATGGCGTTGGACGAAGCGATTTGCCAACAGGAAACTTCGAGGAACTTAAATCAAGCATAAAGAAAATTCTTCCGCTTGGCGATGAAACTCTCTTGCTTTCGGGGCATGGAAGCCCAACAATGCTTGGCGAGGAAAGAGAAAAACTCCAAACACTTTTATAGAATAAAACTAAAGCGAAAACACGCAATAAACAAGTTGCGTGTTTTTTTCATAGTATATAAAAAACGACTGGAGAAAATTATGTGTGGTATTTATGGCTACATAGGAAAAAATGCCGTCCAAAAATCAATTTGCGGGCTTGAAAGACTTGAATATCGCGGCTACGATTCGGCGGGAATTGCTTACATAAGAGAAAATGGAAAAATTAAGGTTGTTAAAAATGTTGGAAGAGTTTCGGGGCTTAAGAACAAACTTAATCAAGGAATTGAATCCAATCTTGCAATTGCCCACACGCGCTGGGCAACACACGGAAAACCTTCAATTTTAAATTGCCATCCAGTTTCAAGCGAAAATTTTTCGCTTGTCCATAACGGGATAATTGAAAATTTTAAAGAAATTCAAAATGAATATAATTTCAAATTAAAAACGGAAACCGATAGTGAAATAATTGCGAATTTAATTGAAAAAAATTTTAATAAAAATATTAAAAATTATGAAAAAATAAATGAAAATATATTAAATGCAATAAAAATTGCAGCGCAAAAGTTAAAAGGTTCTTGGGCTGTTGAGCTAATTTGCAAAAAAATGCCAAATAAAATATATATTTTTAAAAAGTTGATGCCAATTGTTGTTGGAACAAATAAGGCTGAAAGCGCCGTGGCAAGCGATGTTAACGCGTTTGAATTTGACGAGAAAACAAAGTGGGAATACTACACTTTGCAAGACGGAAATATTTGCGAATTAAGCGGCGATAAACTAATTATTTATAACGAAAATTTGGAAAAAATTACTCTTGAAAAAACAAAAAAAGAAAAATTTAATTGTAAAAATTTAACAAAATTTAAATATAAAATGTTAAAAGAAATTAACGAAATTCCTTTTTCATTAAAAAACACAAAAAAATCAATAAATAAATTAAAAAATTCAAATTTTATCAATATTTTTAAAAATTTTTCAAGTGTGACAATTGTTGGGTGTGGAACGGCTTATCATGCAGGGCTTTATGGAAAATTTATTTTTGAGAAACTAACAAAAAAATTTGTTAATGTTGAACTTGCAAGCGAATTTCGATATAAAACACAACTCAAACAAAAAAACAGTCTTGTTCTTGCAATAAGCCAAAGCGGCGAAACTGCCGACACAATTGCCGCTCTTAAACTTGCAAAGGAAAACGGAGCAGTAACGGCTGTTATAACAAATGTTCAAGGCTCAACAATAACCAATTTTTCCAACTATGTTTTTCTAACTAATGCGGGTCCGGAAATTGCAGTTGCAGCAACAAAAAGTTATGTTTCACAGGTTTATGCTCTTTATCTTCTCGCTTGCACAATTTCGGGAGAAAAAGCGGCAACAAATTTAAGCGCAAAAGTTAAAACAATCATTGATGGGTTTGACGAGAAAATTCTCGAAAAATATTTTAATTGTCAAAAATTTTTCTTCATTGGAAGATTGTGCGATTCAACAACCGCGCTTGAAGGAGCGCTTAAGCTTAAAGAAATTGCATATGCCCACAGTGAAGGATATGCCGCTGGTGAACTTAAACACGGAACACTTTCGCTTGTTGACGAAACTTCACTAATAGTTGCCATTATAACGCAGTCGAAAATTAAGGAGAAAACTCTTAATGCGGCGCATGAGGTTCAAGCAAGGGGAGGGAAAGTTCTTTTCGTAACACAGTTTGAAGATATTGCAGGCGAAAAAATTTTGCTTCCGAAAACAATTGAAGACGCAATGCCAATTCTTTCTGTTATCCCCCTTCAACTTCTTGCCTATTATTTCTCGCTTTCAAAAGGTCTTAACCCAGATATGCCGCGAAATCTTGCAAAAAGTGTTACGGTTGAATAGGAAAATATAAATAGTATAAAGCCAATTGAATAGAAAATTGGCTTTTTCTTATACTAATTTTATGATGTTTCCCGAGGTTGAAAAACTTAAAAAGAAATTTAGCGAAAGCAGCGATATTGTTGTTCGCGAAGTTTCATGCGGACAAAGACAAATCAATTTGATTTTCCTCAAAAGCATGATTGACGACAGTCTTTTCATAAGCGGAATTCTTGGCCCAATCATGGATTATGGAAGCGACCAAAGTTCAATTTCAAGCGGAAAAGAATTTACCCTTAAAACCCTTCAAGACGAGGCTCTTAAAATAACCGAAATTGAAGAAGTTGAAAAGAAAGAAGCGGCAAAAGAACTTGCGGCAAACAAGGTTTTGCTTTTCCTTGATAAAGAAGAAAAAATTCTTTCAATCGACATAACGAAATATCCCGTTCGAGTTCCTTCCGAACCTCCAACTTCTTCGGTTTTGAAAGGGCCAAGAGAAGGTTTTGTTGAAGATATTAAAAGTAACATTGCGCTTCTTCGAAGAAGATTTTCGGGCGAAAAACTTGCAATAAATGAAATGGAAATTGGAAGATGTTCCCAAACAAAGGTTGCAATTGCCTATGTTAAAGGCGTTGCAAGCCGAAAAATTGTTAATAAAATTAAAAAAAGATTAAAGGAAGTTGACATCGACGGAATAATCGACTCTTCCTATCTTGTTTCTTTCTTGCAAGAAAGAAAACGCTCAATGTTCAAGCAAGTTGGAAGTTGCGAAAAGCCAGACATTGTTGCGTCAAAACTGTTGGAAGGAAGAGTTGCAATAATTGTTGACAACTCGCCAATTGTTTTAACCCTGCCTTTCATTTTTCTTGAAGACTTGCAAAACAGCAACGACTACTATTCGCTAAGCAACTATGCAACCTACGTTCGCGTTGTTCGACTTCTTGGGCTGTTTTTTGCGGTCTTAATTCCGGGAACTTATGTTTCCGTTCGGCTCTACCACTATAACATTGTTCCTGTTAACTTTCTTTTCACAATTGCAAACGCAACAACAGCAATTCCATTAACGCCGTTTTTGGAAATTGTTTTCATACTTGTTTTGTTTGAAATTCTTTACGAGGTAAGTTTGCGCTTGCCAAGATATCTTGGGCTTGCAACAAGCATTGTTGGGGCTTTAATTTTGGGGGACACCGGGGTTAAAGCGGGGTTAATTTCGCCGCCTGGGGTTATGGTTATTGCAATAAGTATAATTGCAGTCTACACCATTCCCGACCAAGTTGACCAAATTGTTCTTTTGCGCTCAACGTTCATTGTCCTTGGCGGCTGTCTTGGAATTTTTGGAGTTATTGCGGGCGTTGTTTTTGTTGTTGCATACTTGGCAAGCATTGAAAACTATGGCGCGGCATATCTTTCGCCATATGCGCCTCGAATTCGAAATGACCTTCAAGACGGGGTTTTTAAACAAAACATTGTTAAAATGAAAAATCGCCCCGAAAGTTTCCATAATAAAAATGTTGTGAGGTTAAAGTATGACAAAAACAATTAGTGCGCGCCAACTTTCTCTTCTTGGCTTTGTTTCAACTTTTGCATTAAAACTTACAATTCTTCCCTCTCTTTTATATGGAGAAATAGGGGTGGATGCTCTTTTGCTTGTTTGTTTTTCGCTTGCCTTTGATTTTATTGAATTTTTCGTTATTTATTATCTCTTAAAACGGAATGAAAACATTTCGTTTGCAACTTTCTTGGAAAAAACATTTGGAAAAGTTTTTGGGAAAGTGATTTTGCTTTGCTTTTTTGCCTATTTCTTTTTTAAATTCTTAATTTTAGCAATTGCTGGGTTCGATTACGCGCGTTTTGCAATTTTTAAAAACGCTCCGTTATATCTTTTCTTGTTCATAATTCTTGCAATAAGCAGCAGTTTGGTTCTTTTTAAAAGTAAAGCAATTGGGCGAACAGCGGAGTTTTTCTATCCCATAATTGCTTTTTTCTTTATTCTCTTTTTCTTTGTCGCAATTTTAACCGCGTCGCTTCAAGACCTTCGCCCCCTTTTAACATCTGGAGCGGGGGCATTTTTCTCAACATATTTTAAGTTTTTAGTCGTTGGCGGAAACTATATTTTTATGTTGTTTTTTATGGGGAAAATTAAGTTTGGCGAAAAACCGCTTAAAACTCTCGTTCCCCATCTTCTTTTTGGAGTTGGAGTTGTCATTATTTTCTTTTGCCTATATTATTCAATTTTCCGTTTCACCGCCGTTGCCCATCCAAACGCAATTTCCGAACTTATCCAGTTTGTTCCGCTTCCAAGCATCTTGGGAGATTTCAATTGGTTTGCGGTTTCCCTAATGCTTTTGCTTTTTTGCCTTCAAGGCGGAGTATATATGTTTTGCGGATGTTATTCTTTAACAAAAATTATGAACTTTCGAAAACAAGAAAAAGATTGGCTCGTTGAACTTTCGGTTTTTCTTTTTAACGCGCTTGTTGTTGGAATTGTTTATGGTTTTTTCACGAGTTTCCAAAAACTTAAGCTTGTTGTTGTCGACAGTTTGTATGTTCCAATTCTAAGCGCTGTTATAATGGCAATGCCAATTCTCTTTTTCATAATTGAACTTGCAAAAAAGGAAGAAAAAACTCCAAAAAAACTTAAACTTGGGAAATACGTTTTAAAGGAGGCAAACTATGAAAAAGATTTTTAATTTTGTTAAAATGCACGCAATTTTCATTCTTTTTTGCGTAATTTGCGTTGTTTTTCTTCCAAACGCAGTTGTTGCCCAGCCGCAATCGCGAACAAAGCTTGTTGTTCGCGCATTTGGCGTGGATAAAACCGACAGCGGCTATGAGGTTTCGGCAATTGTTTTCATTCCAAAAGCAACCCAAACTTTCAGCGAAAACTATCAAGTTGTTTCCGGAAAAGGGAATTCATTCTATGAAGCATTTTCAAACATTGGAATTGAAACCGGGCGCGAGGTTGCTCTTTCCCACACAAGCGTTATCTATGTTAACGACAAGATTTGCCAGGAAGGACTTGTTGAAAGCCTCGACTACTTAATTCGCGACTACAGCCTTAACAACAGTTCAAACCTTGTTTATGTTGAAAAAAGCGCAAAAGAAATTGTTGAAGCATCAAAAAGCGTAATTCAAAACAGCGGCGTTAAAATTGGCGACGTTGCAAAATTCGACGAAGATAAAGTTGTTTTGCTTCAATCAAACATTGAAAGCCTTTTCTCAAGTGCATATTCAAAAAGCGGGTGTGCAATGATTAACATTATGGAACTTAGCGACGAAATGGGGCTTGAATCGTCGGGCTCGCCTGAAGAAAGCGGGGAAGTGCAATCTGGCGGTGGAAATGAAAGCAAAAGCAAAAAAATTCTTAACGAAGGGAAAAGCCTTGTTTTAAAGAACGGAAAGAAAGCCCTTGTCCTCGATAAAGAAGAAACTTCCGCCCTCCGCTTTGGGAAAAAACTTTCCCAAATTGGCTATTTGGAATTAAACAATTTCTCAAACGAAAATTTTAAAGATGCGCATCTTGCTTTCATAATCGAAAAAAACATCGTTAAATATACGCCAACTTTCAAGAATGGAAAACCAGTTTTGGAAATTAAAATAATGCCAAAACTTCGCCTTGCCGAAGTTAATCAAAAAACTCACGACGAAAAAATCTTCCTTGGCGACCCAAACATCGCAAGCGAAAGTCTTGTTTCGGCAGTTAACGAAAAAGTTAAAACGAATTTCAGTTCCGTCCTAACAAAACTTAAAAACAAAAACCTCGATGTTCTTTCAGCCTACGAAAAATTTAACGCCTCTTCCCACGCCGAGTTCCAAAAATTCCTTTCTTCCCTCGAAAACCCCAACGCCTACTATCAAAACATCGAATTCGAAATCAATGTTTCCGCCTTGGTTGTTTAACAGCAATTAGCATTATAACAAAAACCCTCCGCAAAATCGCGAAGGGGGGTTTTTAGCCAGAGTAACTTGGGTCGTTAAGGGAAATTGTGTAGTTAAAAGATGAGGAGGAAACCGATTTGTTTTTGTCGGTTATGCGGAAGGTTATTTTTGTTGAGGTTGTTGCGCCTGCTCCAACTTCAAAGGTTGTTCCTGCGCCGCCAATTGTTCTTGTTAGGTTTGCGGAAGACGAGGAGTTGTCGGTTATTTTAACTTTCAAAGCGCGGTCGGCATGGTTTTGAATTGTTATTGTTAAAACAATGTCTGCGCCATAGTTTGCGCCTGCCGCGTTTTGGAATTGAATGTTTTTGTTTTTCCAAGTTGCAAGGGCGTCTGCCGAAGGGGTGGAGTCTGCAGAATAGTTAAGGGCGGAAAAAGTTACATTATTTTTTGCGCCAGAAACCGAACCTGTTATTGTTGCGTAAACATCTGTTGCTTGATAGCTTATTGTTCCGTTTACGCCAACAGAAACACTTTGTGCTGCCCAAACGCCAACAAGCGTTAACGCAAGAACAACAAAGAACATTGGAACGATCAATAAGAATTTAAATTTAAGACCTCGATATGCTTCGCGAGCGGTTGGGGTTTCTTCTTTTCTTTCGCGCATTTTTCCCTCCGAAAAATATTATCTTTATATAATTATAAATAAATTATCATTTTTTAAACAAAAAAGCAAATAAATTGAAACAATAAAAATTTTTGTTTAAGTTAAAAAATTAAAGAAAGAAATGTTATAAAATTCCTTTAATTTCTTTAAAAGTATTAAAAAACAATAAAAATTTAACAAAAAAAGAGCGTTTTTTGCTCTCTTTTTAGTTAAATTATTGCAACTACATCATTAAATTTCCGTTTTCGGTTTTAACAACTTTCAAAATGTTTTCAAGGTTTCCTGTTTGGGCATTGAAATAGAAATAGTAGGTTGCGCCTTCTTTAAATGCTTTAACTTCGTTGGTTAAAACTTCGCGATTATAGTCAAGAGGACTTAACGCAAGGCGGGTTTCAAGAATTTTAAAGCCGTCTGGAATTCTGTTTTCGGAAGAGGCTTTTGAAACGGAAGGAGTTTCAAGAGCGCGGCTTCTGTGGTTGGTGTAGAAAGTAGATGCTTCCCAGCCAAGAATGTTTCCGCTTGAAAGGTCAACTTTAACTTTAATTAAGTCGGGATAGAGAACAACATTGTTTTCAACGGGCGCAAGGTTAAGATAGGTGTCGCTTCCAAGGCTTCCGCTCCAAACGCATTCCATGTTTTCAAGGCCTTGTTTCTTTGCAAAGTCAATTGCAATTTTTTCGGCTTCTTCGGTTGAAATTTTTTGTTCACTTTTCTTGGAGAATGAACTTAAAGTTAAAAGTTTTCCTCCAACTTTTGTTATTTGAGCATAATATTCAAATCCGTTTTCAAGCGAGATTGAGAAATCGAAGGTTTTAAATTTTCCGTTTGTTTCGCCAACATAAGAAATTTTTGTTGCTTGGCTGCTTTCGCCGCCGTTTTCATTAACAGATTTTTCCTGTTTTTCAAAAATCTTTGCTGCAATTTCTTGTGCTTCATCTTTGCTTATTTCGTTTCCAGAAAGCCCTTTAATTTCCTTGCTTACAACCGAGTCGGAAAATGGACCGTCGTAAATCATTGTTGGATAGTCTTCTCCGCTTGATTTAATTGATTGAAAAAGTTGGGTGAAATCTGTGAAATCTTGTTTTTCATTTTTAACCGAGTTAACCGAAATGCTATATCCATTTGCAATTTTTCCCGACATATTTGCAAGGCTGTATTTAATGTCGGAAACTGCGCGGTGTAGGGCGTTAAGTGTTTCGCGCTCGGAAGCGGAAATTGCGCTTGATTTTTTTCTTGAAAGAACATTCGCAAATCCGTTAAGTTGATTTATAAATCTGTTTGTTTCGGGAATTCCATTCATTGAAATTGGAAGGCGCGAAATGTTGTTTTGTGCGCTTGCTGCGCTTTCATGAATTTCGGAAAGAAGTTTTTGAACATATGCCTCGTTTGTTGAGTTAACAAGCTTTCCAAGTTTAACTTCTGCGTTGTTAATGTCGTCAACAAGGTCGAAAAACGAGCGCTGATAAACATTTTCAAGGTTAACGGAACTCTCGTGGTATGCTTTTTTATTTACGGCATAGAGCACGCAAAAAACCGTCATCATAACCCCAAGAACTCCAACAAAAACAATGAGAGTTACTAAACTTGCTTTGCTTATGTTTGCTTTTTCTTTGCTTAAATCTTTAATTTTCATTGCTGCCTCCTCTTATCACATACAAAAAACGTGGCGTCCAATTGTAACAACAATTTCACGGTTGAAAATCCATTGGCTTGTTGCGGTTGCTGGGTTATAGTAGAAAATGCAGCCATAAGTTGGATCCCAGCCGTTAAGAGCATCTTGGGCGGCTTGATAGGCTGTTTCGTTTGGCTCATAGCCAATTTGTCCATCATAAACCGCGGTGAAAGCCCATGGCTGATAAACAACTCCATAAATTGTGTTCGGAAAATCTGGATGCTTAACACGATTTAAAATTACCGCAGCAACGGCAACTTGTCCAACATATGGTTCGCCGCGCGCTTCGGCATAAACGCACTTTGCAAGCAAATATAAATCGTTGTTTGATTGGTCGTTTAGGTTAATTCCAAGCAAACTTGCGGTTTTTGGGCCAACCGTTCCTGTTTGCTCAACGCCATAGTCAAATTGAAACGCTTTAATTGCTTGGGTTGTTTCCCAGTTCATTGTTCCGTCAATTGCGCCGTTATAGTAACCCAAATCTTTAAGTTTTTGTTGGATTGCCTTGTTTTGACTGTAAGTTGTTTCGGCATAAACGTTTTCAACCTTTCGAGTTGGAATTACGCTTAAACTTAAACTTCCAATTAAGCAAACAACCATCATAATTGCAATAATCCAAATTTTTTTTGAAACCACCATAAAAATCTCCCTAAAAATTGTGATTTTAAGTAGTTTGCGCAAAAAAACAGTTTTATTCAAAAAAATCTTCCTAATTAAAGAAAGATTTAATGATTTCAACAATTTTAGATTTGTAAACTGCGTCGTTGCCCGTTGGGTTTGCTTTCAAAAAACAAAGAGGAGGATACACAACGCACCACCAGTTATTTCCTTCGCCGCTTCCAAGGTTTAGAATAAGCGCGTCGTAGAAACCTTGTTCAAGTGTTAAATTTTCATAGGTTCGTGTTGGAAATTCCTCGCGAGCAAGCTTTGCTTTTGATGTGTAGGAGAAGCCATTTTCTTTAAGGGTTTTGTTTGCAACGCTTTCAATAAGCGGAAAATTCTTTTCCAAAACTTTTTCCGCTTCGGTCTTTGTTTGGCAAGAAGAAATTAGGGGAATCATTGCCTCAACAACTGCGTCTTTAACTTTATACTTAATGCTTTGGTCAATCTCGTCGTTTGAGTTTGCCCTAATATGTATTCTTAAATATTCGCTGTTTTCTTGCGGCTTATTTAAAAGGCCAAAAACAACAATTACGCCAAGTGCCAAAATTAAACAAAGAGTTATAACAATTCTTTTCATACAAGAATTATTGACGCGTTTTAAAAATTTAAACAATATATGCAATAATTTCAACGAAAAATTCAAAAATATTGACTTTATATTGATTTGTGGTATACTAAAAGCATAGGAGAAAAGAAATGAGTTCAAAGTTCAATGTTAGTTTAATTGAAGAAATGAAAGACGGCTCTCGCGCAAAACAAGGAAAAGAAATTGTTGTTTCCTTTGAAAAAGAAACAGGCGCAGGGGGAAGTTTCTATCGTGCCGGCAAAAACTTTAACGAAAGCGGCGAATATTTGCTTGAAGCTCAAATCTTGGAAAACGGCAAAAAAATTGTTAAAATTTATAACTCAAATGGAAAACTTAACAGTCTTATTGACGGAAAAAATGTTAAACAAGACGGAAACCATGTTGTTTTCGACGCGGCAGAAATTAAGTGTCTTCCAAATGCGCAAATTTCAATTGCGGTTAAGGGCTTGAACGAAAAGATTTCAACAGTTGATGTTCGCGCGGGGGATCTTGTTATTAACAAAAGCCAAAAAGGAAGCATTGAGCTTTTATCGAATAAACCAATTAACCTTGAACTTTCCGAAAACTTTTTTGAAGACATTTCCTTAAATAAAGTTAAATGTGGGGTTTTGCCTGCTCAGGCTTTTGAAGCAGCCGAGGGTCTTAAAAACACAACCCAAAAAATTTTCCGTGTTAATGGCGAAGAACTTAAATTCTTAACAATAAACGGAAAACCAAACAAACTTTTCCTCGCAAGCGGAACAGAACTTCGCGAACTTGCAAATGTTATTGACGGCTCGAAGGAACACGAGCAAACCGGAAATTTTGCCCACGACTTTGGCTTTCAATTTCGAGGCGGCGATTTTGGGCAAGGAAAAGTTGGAACAATTGCTTCAATTTTGGAAAATGTTTCTGCTAGCAAAGCAAACGAGATTTTAGCATATATTGAAAATCAAAACGCCAAAACATCAATTGAAAGAGTTTCGCCGGAAACATACAAAACAAGAATTCAAAGTGTTTCAAAATTCAATATTTCAACAAAAAGCCAAGTGATAAAAGAAATTGAAAATGAACAGGAAAAAATAAGTGCTTTTGTTGAGTCCAGTGCAGCGCCTGCAATTTTAAAGGTTAACTTAGCTCAATCGGAAGTTGAAGAAACGAAAGAAGGAGGGAAAATGGAAGAGAAAACAAAAGAAACCGAAATTAAAAATGTTGATTCAAACGACTCAAATTCAAACAATGGCGGAAATGACCCTGTTGTTGGGTTAACTCCAGCAGCCGATCAACCTGCTTCGCAAAGCAACCCACCAGCTGACGGTTCGAGCGACGAAGAAGAGGAAGAAACCGTTGAAGTTGTTGGCGAGCAACCACCAAAAGAAGAAAATAAAGACAACGAACAAGGCGCAAAAGAAGATAAACCTTCAAAAGGCGAGGGGAAAAAGCAAGAGAAAAGTGAAAAAGCCGTTCCTGCAAAAGAATATAAACCACAATATCCAGTGGAAGGCGTTCATGTTCCTCTTAAACCGCTTAAAGTTCTTAAACATTGTTTGTTTGGAGCTGCAATTGCAACTTTCATCGCATTAACAGTTGTAACCTTCCTTGGCGGGCTTCTTGCCCCAGCATTTATGTTCCTTTCTCTTGCAATTGGAACAGCAACAATAATGTCTTCCGAAGTTGTTGGAGATATTAGAGAAAGATCAAAAGAAAAACAAGCTGCGTTAGATAAAGAACAAAAACGCCTTGAAAAAGAAATTAAAAAAGAAAAGGCAAAACAAAAAGCTAAAACAGAAGACAAAGACCAATCCGAAGAAAAAGAAGAAGATAAGGAAGAAGTTTTTGAAGTTGATGGAGATAAAAAGAAAAAGAAGAAAAAACTAAACGTTGCCGAACTTGTTGCAAAAAGTTCTCAAAAAAGAGCCGAAAGAAAGGAAAAAGTTAACGAATTGAAAGCTCAAGCAACTTTAAGCAGCGGCGCGCAAGCAGAAAAAGCAAAGCGAGTTTCGCTTCAAGAAAAGAAAGTTAACGCAGAAGCAAAAGAGAAAAAAACGGCAAAAGAACTTAAAAAAGAAGCAGAAAAGAATGCTCTTAGAAAGAAAATTGCCGAAAACAGAACCGCCAACTATGCAAAGCCATTAAACAGCGAAGCATCAAGTTTAGCGCCAGATTCAAAACCTAAAAATCCATCAAGCGGACTTGATATGGGAATGTAGGAAAAATTCAAAAAGCAGTTGACATCAGCTGCTTTTTTGACTATAATAGGGGCTGTTAGTTAAATAACTATCGCTTTTGCGCTTGTAGCTCAATTGGATAGAGCGTTGGTCTACGGAACCAAAGGTTGGGGATTCGAACTCCTCCAGGCGCACCAAAAATCGGCAGGATTTGCCGATTTTTTTATGTTTGAATCTTTAAAGAAATCAATATATAAGAACATATAAAACAAAATTTTTTCCTAGGAGAGATTCAAAATCCGAATTCGCTATGGCGAAATGCTAAAAACTTTCAATAATTGAGTAAATCGCCAAAAAATTTTTGATGAAATGTGAAATTTTTGAAAAAAATTTATTATTAAAATTTCTTTTTTTTGAGTTAAATTATGGGTTTTCGCTTGGAATTTCCTGGCGATTCTTTAATTTTTTAGATCTCAAAAAATTTCTTTCATTTTCTTGACTTGATTTTTTTTTGTATGGTAACATAAAGTTAGGTTCAACGCATAGATGATTATGTGTTAACAAAGGAGGTAAAAATGAAATTAAAGAAAAAAAGCATTGCGGCATTTATTTTTGCAATTTGCTTAGTTATGCCAGCAATACTTTTGTTCGCTGCTTGTGGAAAAACTGAACATACATTTAGCAGTGAATGGTCCACAACAGATTCTCAGCATTGGCACGCTTGCACAGACGAAAACTGCGATGAGAAAAGCGACTTAGGTGATCACAACTTTGTTTGGGTTCAAAAGACCCCTGCTGGTGTTCACACCGACAGAGTTGAAACAGGAACTTGCTCTATCTGTCAATATCAAAAAGATAGAACAATCGAAGGCTCGGGGCTTCATACTTGGGAATGGAAAACCAGCGACACAAAACATTGGCAAGAAACAACTTGCGAACACGAAACCCCATTAAAACAAAACGAGCAAGACCACACTTGGGAAAGTAAAAGTGATGCTACTAAGCATTGGGAACAAACTACCTGCACCCAACATGATGCAATTAAAAGAAACGAAGAAGCTCATACATGGGAATGGAAGGCTAACAACGCGAAACATTGGGAACAAACAACTTGCGCTCAACACGAAGCGAAGACAAGAAACGAAGAAAATCACATTTGGGAATATACATCAGAAGGCGAATTAACACACAGACGCACAACTAATTGTGGCGCAGAAAAACATGCAACAAGAATAGAACCTAACATTCCACATAGATATACAGATGAAAATGACGTTGATTGTAACGATTGTGGCTATGTAAGAAGTTTGACTGGGAAAGGCTCATTTAACACGCTTTCAGCAAAGACATACAATGCCGGCGCGCAAGGTGTTGCTTCAAGTGATTATACAGTTAATGAAGCAATCAAAGACCTTTGCGAAATTCAATACAAAGTTAAAGACGCAAACGATAGCACCTACACCACAACTGCACCAACAAATGCAGGAACTTATGAAGTAAGAATTTACTGCAGAGGAAATGCTACTTACCTTAGAGGCGAAGTTGCAAA
The DNA here is from genome assembly GCA_900544595.1 of uncultured Bacillota bacterium. Taxonomy (GTDB): domain Bacteria; phylum Bacillota; class Clostridia; order Christensenellales; family UBA1242; genus UMGS687. Next base: position 39,624 of record UQVQ01000005.1, read on the forward strand.
AACAGAGTATGTAATCAATAAATACGAAGTTGAAATTGTTAGTGGTTTAACTTTTAATGTTGCTTATGACAAAGCAGCTATGGAAGATGCTAATGTTCAATACATAGATTTAGGAACTGTTCATGTAACTAAAGATTTAGTTAAACCTGCTGACGTTCCAATTAAAGCAAAAAAGAAAGACGCTTTCAAAAATCCTGGAAGATATCAAGTTTATGATGATGAAATGTTAATTGAAGATGACAATTTCGCACTTAAAAAATTGACTGATTTAAGAAAAGTTAATTTAGTTTACTATGACGACAGTGTTGCAGCAACATTAACAAGTGTCGCAGATGAAAGCAAAATTAAATGGGACGCAACCCAAAAACAAGTTGGTATTACTGTTGTTAGAGTTAACAACGGAACAATAAGAGTTGGTGACTATATGATTTGTGAGGGTTATACAAAACCTCTTAAAGTAGTTGCCTTAAAATTGCAATATAGTGTTCCTACTGACATGTTAATAAATGGCGACAAAAACTGTGAGATATATTTTGACAACAGCAGTTTTGCTGATTTAGCCACTGCAAAACCTATCTTGGCAAACAAAACCTTTACAGAAGTTGAAACACTTAACTTTGTAGAAGGCGAAAATTATACCAACACTGTAAGCAGACAACTAAACAAAGGCGAATGTTTTTATCTTGCATTTGCTACAGAAGCTTCTGCAATTGTAAAAACTTATAAATTAAATTTTGACACAAATGGAACAGGCTATGAGACAAGTGGGTCAGTTTATTTCTTTAGAACAGACGGATATACTGATACAGCTGGAATCGAGCTGAACACAAAGAGTGAAGGAATCTATTTTGTTAAAGTAACAAAAACTGCTGATAGTGAGCCAGGAAAAGAAAGTGTTGATTTCTCTATCAAAAAATGGTAAAGCAAACAACTAAGTTAGTTAGCATTAATTAAAAAAGAGCAATATATTTATGCTAAAATAATTAGTTAAATTTTAAACTAATTGTTATTAAAAAAACGAACTCTGGAATTTTTCAGAGTTCGTTTTATATTTTGCCAAAATATTTATTGATATTCCGCTGGGCTCAAATATCCAACCTTTATCTATATCTTATCAAACTTAAACCCAAGATTGGCTGCAACTTTTTCAAATTTCATAATGTTGAATATTCCCCATTGAGTGCAAACAACAATTGTGCTGCCGTCCTTTAATTTAAACGGCGAATCCATAAAATATCTCTTCTTGCTGTCTTTTATGTTTTCGGCTTGATTTTTTAAGAGAACAACATTAAGAGAGCCTTGAATTGATTTGTCAAATATGCCAGCAAGTTCGCTGTAGGTTGGATTGTTTTGCTTGATATATTTTTCAACCACAGCCAAAACAAAACGGTTCTTAGGATAAATTTTGTTATCCATCATAAATCTGGTTTTGTCGCGCTTTGGGTTGGGTTCTTCTGTTTTTTTATTGTTTTGCAAAACGATGCTCTCCAAAAATTCAACGCGTTTTTTTAATTTTTCAAATTCACTAACCATATCCATATTCATTATTTTATCATATCACTAAAAAATAATCAAGTTTTTAGGCATAACTATAAAAAACTAACGGTATTTGCGAAAAACTTAAAAAAACTTATAAAAACTATTGACAACTAGAAAAAACTATGATATGCTTATAGCAGAAAAGGAGAAAACTTATGGAAAAGAAATTAGTTACAACAGTTGCCGGCATTATTGAAAATCAAAAAGGGGAAATTTTGTGCACCTTGCGCGATCAAGGAAAATACGATTATGTTTCCTTTGTTTGGGAGTTTCCTGGCGGAAAAATTGAAGAAGGCGAAACAAAGCGCCAAACCCTTGCAAGAGAACTTAGCGAAGAACTTGATATAAACGTTAACATTGGCAATTTTTATTACCAAGTTGAACACGACTATCCAGACTTTCATTTGTCTATGTCGCTATATAAATGCAAGTTTAATGGCAACCATATGGCAATGAATGTTCATAAAGCAATCAAATGGGTTCCAAAGAAAGACTTGCTCAAACTCGATTGGGCAAAAGCCGATTTGCCAGTTGCTAAAAAACTTTTTGCAGAAAACGCCGCTTTGCAAGAAAACATACAAAAGTGAAAAATTAAGATAAAACATCAAGAACAACAGTGGTTGTTATAATGCTAATCTTCGGAATTTATATATTTATTTTAAATAACTCTATAAAAAGGGAAAATTGCAAACTATATAAAATTCTTTTGTTGCAAACTTTTGCTCCAGAAATTCTGCATTATTGTCGCCTTCATTGGAAATTTGTTTGAACTTTATAAAAATTCGCAAATTTTCAACTTGAGGAAAAAGGAAACCTTTATTGAATGCTTGTCGGACTATCGTTGCCAAGTTTACACAATTTTTGACAAAAAACAATTTATTGGCTATTTTGCGCTTAAAAAAGGCGAAATTATTGAATTCTTCACATCTAAATTGGATGCACTTGAAAATATTATCTATCAAATTATTTCGCAATTAAATTTTGAAGATTTAAAAATTGTTATAAACCCTCTCCACACTAATTTGTGCGCCGCGTTTGACAAAATTGCACAACAAGTTTCCTTAACAGATGAATTGCATTTTAAAGTTTATGACACAAAGAAATTTCTTGAAATGCTTTTCGCGATAAATTGTAAATTCCGAGAATTTAAAAATGCAAAAGAAGTTTATCAAATCGGAAACGAGATTATTCAAATTTCGGTTTTGAATGGCAAATTTGAAATTAAGAATTTGGCAAGAAGCGCAAAAATTAGTGCAACCTTTTCAAAACAAGAGTTTGTTCGATTTGCGCTCGGTTTAACAAAGAATTTCCAAATTAAGTCTGAAATTTTCCCTGTTGCTTTTGGGCTTGACAGATGCGATATGTTTTAAATAATCTCATAAATTTTATTAACACATAGTTAAATTGGCAAAAAAACACCGCTTTTTATTAGAGCAGTGTTTTTTTTGATTGATTGTTTGTTGCAATTAAAATTTAAAGCGGTCAAGTTTTCTAATTGCGTCGAAATAAAATTTGTGCATTTTTTCTTTATCGACACCAACAGCAAGTTCAACTTTGCTGTTTTCGTCTTTATGAATTGTTGTTTTGCCTGGAACTTCGTTAAGGTCAACGTCAATTGAAATTTTCTCGGTTTTAAAAAGCGATGGATTTCGGCACATTAAAACAGCGCAAGTGTCGTTGGTTGCAATTCGTTTATCGGTGTAGAATCTTTCCCAATAACCTTTATACATTGTTGCAAGGAATTTGCCTGTGTCGTTAATTTTTCCCATTTCTTCAATTTGTTCTTCCGTGAAATTTGCAAGTTCGCGTCCCATTTTTGAAGGAACAATTGAAAGAGGAATTCCGCTGTGGGTTGTTATATAGAATGCCTCTGGGTCGCTTGAAACATTAAACGAAAGATGGTTTGCCCAGCGCTTGTCGTCGTTCTCATATCCATTTAAAGAGCAGCCTTCGCAGTATATGTGTGAAATCATATCTTTAACGTCTGGATGTTTAACAAGAAGGTTTCCAAGATTTGTGTGAGGGCCAAGAGCAATAATTTTAATTTCGCCAGGATATTTTTTAATTTTTTCATACATTGCTTCAACAGCGTCTTGTTCAATTGGTTTTGTTTGAACTGTTTCTGGGGGAACATACCCGCCCATTCCAGATTTTTGATGGATATATGTTGCATCTTTTGGCTTGCGTTTCATTGGTTTTTCAGCCCCGCGCGCAAGAGGGATTTCGGTTCTGTGATATTTTTCAAGAAGGTGAAGAGCGTTTCTTGTTGTTAAGTCAATCCCAACATTTCCGCTTACGCTTGTTATTAAAACAATGTCCAAAAACTCATCATATAAAGAAAGGATTATTGCGGCGCTGTCGTCAACGCCAGGGTCTGTGTCGATAATAACTTTTTGTTTTTCCATAATGTGTTTCCTTTTAATGTAAATTACATTAACAAATATATCACATTAAAGATTTTTCTCAAATACATTTTAATCTTTTAAAATTAACAAATATAAATTTTGATCATATATTGGAATTAGAGCGGCACAAAGGAGAATTTATGGCAAAAATTGAAAATATTTCGTCTTTAATTTCCAAATATAGCCTTCCAGATGGTTCGCAAAAGGAAATTGATGTTAAAAGTAACGTTTCAACAACCGAAAATATGACAACATCTTTCCTTAAAGAAAAAAGCGCGGAAAAGAATTTTGGCATTCCAAGAGATGAAATTAAAATTACACTTAAACTAACGAATAACAGTGAATATGATGTTGAAAATGTTAAAATTAAAGATGTAATTTCTCGAGGTGGTTCGTTTAAGCCTCTTTCATTAACAATTAACGGTGTTCCATTTGAAGACGAAAATCCAAGAATTGGAATAACCCTTTCAAGCCCAATTTCAAAACTGGGCGGAACAGCAGAAATTGCCTACATTCTCTTTATCGACGCCGCCCCTCGCGAAGATAATGTGACTGTGACTTCAGAAATAACCTATTCGGTTAACGAAGTTTCCAATCTTGTTGAAAACTCAAACACTGTTGAAATTCAAATTATTAAGGGAGCAATTGAAATCGTTAAAACAGCATCAAAAAATGCGGTTATTTCTGGGCAAATTGTAAGTTTTGATAATGTTATAACAAACAATGGAACGGTTAAAAACACCAACCTCTTCTTCAAAGACGAACTCCCAGAGGGAACAGAATTTGTTGAAAATTCGGTTAAGGTTAACGATGTTTCAATGCCAAATTACAATCCAAACACGGGATTTAATTTGGAAGAACTTGACGTTAACAAATCAATTAAAGTAAGTTTTGATGTTAGGGTTTTATAATGACAAAAGTTTTAAAATTTCAATCGGTTTTAACAAGCAAAGAAAACGGGGTTTCAAAAACATATTACAGCAACGTTTTTGAACTTTCTGTTTTGCCAAAAACAGTTGTTGTTCCCGCGCCGTTTTATCCTTCAAAAACGTGCGAAAAGAAAACGATTAAGAGATGCAAAAATCCTTGCTTGCTGCTTTTCCTTTTAACAAAAATTTAATGTTTAAGATTAAATAAAACTGGAAACAATTTCTATATGAAAAAAATCCCAGTTTTTTTAATGTCTTTTGTTATGATTTTTGCTTGTTTAATTGTTGGTTGCACGAAACTTACAGTTATTCGAAACGAAGTTGAAACTTGCGCCGCACTTTCAACAAAACTTGTTTCCGCGTTCTACAACAAAGAGGAAGGGGCAGAGTTAATTCAGCCAACAAACGAAAATTTCTATTTGGAAATTAGCGACGACGAAGAGCAAGATTTAACAGCAATAACAATTAACAATGTTATTTACAAAAAAGAAAAGATTTTTCGTTTCAGCGTTGGCAATAACAACTTCTTGGAAGTTCCAATTTGGAAACTTGAAGACGCGAAAATGTATGTTGCGCTTCCAGTTCTCTATGCCGAAGCAAAGGGTGGAATAACTAAGATTGAGGCGGGCAAAAGGAACTATTCAATTCGCGTTTTCAATGAAGCGGGAAGCGTTAGTATTGGTGAGGTTGGTGTTTTTCATGAAAAAGAGGGGGCAACTGCAACAAAACAAGCCGATTCTGCGGGGGAGATTATTGTTAAACATTCTCGGCAAAACGGACAAACAAGCGTTGGTTTTGTTTTAACAAAATCGAACAAACCTCTTGAAAAAGGTCTTACCATTTACACGCGAAAATATTTTGAAGATAACAATTCAATTTCATATGGTGTTGACGTAACGTCTTCATCGGAAGAAACGGGGTTTACTTTTGAGTTTTATAACTACTATCAAAAAGGGGCAATAACAACGCCGAAAAATCGAACAATAAAATATTCCGTTGCTGTTGTTACAAAAGGGAACATTACTTTTGAACTTCAAATAAACGAAAAAATTCCAGAAAATAGAGGATAAAAAAACAAGGCAACTTGCCTTGTTTTTTATAACTCTGCAATGATTTTGGCAATTTCGTCTGCGCCGTTTTGTTGAGGGTTAAAATGTTTTGTGTTTTCAATATATGGCTTTAATTTTTCTTTGTTGTTTGCAAAATCTTCAACAAGAAGTTTTGCTTTTTTTGCATCTTTACAGAATAATCCAACTTTATAGTGGTTAACAAACAAATCGCTTGTTGCTTTTTCAATTGGTCCGCTATAAAAGTTTGTTAAAACAGGAGTTCCCATAAAAATGCTGTCTAAAATTGCGTTTGGGCCTGCTTTTGTTATAAACAAATCTGCTGCTTTGTATATCTCTTGAACATCGCTAACAAAAGGGAAAGGGCGAAGAACAATGTTTGGTTTCGTTTTGTCTTTAAGAGAGTTATACTTAGCCAAAACTTTTTCGTTTTTCCCAGCAATTGGAACGATTGTTAAATTTATGCTGGATTTCAAAAGCTCGTCGGTGAACCTCTCAAGATTTGCGCTTGCATAAGCACCATCGGCAAGAACAACCGTGAAATTGTCTTTTGGAAAACCATATTTTTCTCGGTAGAAATCTTTGCTTTCTGTTGTGTTAACAACCGATTCTCTTGTTATGAAATTAACTTGCTTAACTGTTTCTTTTTTGAAATGCTTTTTTGAAATTGCTTCCTCTGTTGCTTTATCGTTGTTTGTTATAAACAAATCTCCCTCGCGTGTCCACCAGCCGTGAACATTTGGGTCTGGGTCGTAGGTTACAATTTTTGTGTTTTGAAGTTTGCCTTTTTTCTTTGCGCATGCTGCAAAATGGCTTGGGCAAAAATGAGTTGAAACAATAACATCTGGGTTAATTTCTTCGAAATGTTTAATGATTTTGTTTTTAACTTTTCTAAAGACGGTGTTGTAGGTGAAATTAAGAGTTCCAACTTCCGTAAACAGTTTCATTGCAACACATTGAAAGCCAAGGTGGAGAGGGTTTTTATTCGATCTTTTAACTTCTTTAACTAAGAATTTTTCATATTTAATCAAATCCTTATCGCCACTGTCGCGGAATATATAGTCGCGAATTACTTCAACGGAATCACCATAAAGTTTTTCAAGCCCGTTTGCAATTGCTTCAGCTGTTACGATGTGTCCTTGCCCAGCCTCAACAAAAGTTATTAAAACTCTTTTTTTCATGCGCCTTTCTCCGTTTTGTGTTTTTGTTTATAGTCGTCGATAATTCGATAGTATGTTTCAAGAATTTCGTCTGTAACTGCTTTATCGCTGTAAACACGATAGAGCGTTTTATAAGCTTGCTTTCCAATTTCAACAAGTTTTTCCTTGTTTTCATAAGCCCAAAGCATTTTGTTGGCATAGCTTTGAGGCTCATTATCTGCAATAAGCCCGTTAACCATATCGGTCATTTTTTCTGCTGGCGCCATATTTTTAATAACTAGAGTTGGTTTTGAATATGCCGCTGCTTCAACTTGAATGAGCCCTGCGGAATCCATGTAGGAAGGGAAAAGAACAAGATTTGCGCGCGCATAGTAAGCGGCAAGAAGATCGCGGTCTTTAACCATTCCGGTCATAATTATATAGTTTTCAAGCCCAAGTTTTTTAACTCTTGCTTGCGTCTTTTTAAAGTAGTCGCCGTCGCCAACAAGGAAAATTTTAAGATTCAAGTTTTTGTCTTTCAAAAGGTTCATTGCGTCAATAATGAGGTCAACATTTTTAACTTTAACCATTCTTGAAACAAATGTCATAACAAAGGTGTCTTTTGAAATGTTGTGTAACTTGTTAATTCTTTCTTCAAGTTCCTCTGTGTTTGATGGGGCAACAAATTCAATTGCATTATTCATAACTGTAACATCTTTTGTAACTCCAAATGGACGAACGTAATCGCGGCAATATCCAGTAACCGCCCAAACATAGTCGGCTTTGTTTGTTTTTTTCATAAAGTGTGATGTGATTAAATTTGCAATGTGTTCGCTTCGAACATAGTGTTTAACATCTGGTTTAAAAATACTGTGGACTGTTGCAACAACTGGAATGTTAAGTTTTTTTCCAACTTTAAATGCATAGTTCATAAGGTTGGCTGGGGAATGGCAGTGGATAATGTCATAGCCGCCTTCTTCAACTTCTTTTCTAAACTTTTTGTCTAAGCCAGGATATGCCAAGCCATCAGATGTTATTGCGTTGTTATATCCTTTACATCTTAAAATTTTGTATGGACGCTCTGGGTCGGTGTAGTTTTTTGCCTTAACTGTTCCAACTGTAACATCGGCATATTTGCTAAGAGCAATGCTGCTTCTATCAACAACTGTGCTAATTCCGCCAACAACAGGGAAATAAGTGTCGATTAAATTTAAAATTTTAAGCCTTTTTCTTTCCATAATTGTTCCTCCTTGAACTTTGGGATATTTGTATTGTATCATATAGTTATAATAAAAACAAATGTAAATGGGAAAAAACATTTGACTAAATCACTCGTGGAAAGTATAATAATTTTGCACTAATTTTGAGGTGCAAATTTTTTACGAGGGCAAAAATGTTAGACAATAGATATAATTTTTTGGAAAGTGAACCTAAATGGCAAAAATTCTGGCAAGACGAAGGAATTTATAAATTTAATCCTTCTTCAAATAAAGAAACTTTTTCAATCGACACTCCGCCTCCAACAGTAAGTGGGAAAATTCACATTGGACATATTTTTTCTTATAGTCAAGCGGAGTTTGTTGCAAGATATAAAAGAATGACGGGATATAATGTTTTCTATCCTTTTGGCTTCGATGATAATGGACTTCCAACCGAACGCCTTGTTGAAAAAGAATTTGGAATTAAAGCGCACGAGGTTTCAAGAGAAGAATTCCGCGACAAATGTATGGAAGTTGCAAAAAAATATGAACAAGATTTTCGCAATTTGTTTATTGCCGCAGGAAACAGTGCAGATTTCTCGCTTTGCTATTCAACGGTTAGCCCAGAAGTTCAAAAAATTTCTCAAAAATCTTTTCTCGAACTTGTTAAAGCGGGCGAGGCATATTATGGCGAGCGCCCTGCAATTTGGTGCCCAGAATGTCGAATTTCAATTGCGCAAGCCGAACTTGAAAGCAAAGATATTGAAAGCTCTTTTAATCATTTGAAATTTAACATTGCTGGCGAAAACGATTATTTGGAAATTGCAACAACACGTCCTGAAATGCTTTGCGCGTGTGTTTGCGTTTTTGTTAACCCAAACGACGAAAGATATAAAAAATATGTTGGCAAAAAGGTTATTGTTCCTCTTTATAACTTTGAAGTTGAAGTTTTAACCGACGACAAAGCAGCAATCGACAAAGGAACAGGCGTTGTTATGTGCTGCACATATGGCGACGAAACCGACCTTTTCTGGCAACAATCACATAATCTCCCTGTTAAAGTTGCAATTGACGACGGCGGAAGAATGACAGCGCTTGCTGGGAAATATGAAGGAATGAAAGTTAAGGCTGCAAGAGAGGCTGTTATTGCCGACCTTAAAGAAGCAGGTCTTCTTTTAAAACAAGAACCACTTGTTCATGCTGTTGCAACCCACGAACGCTGTGGAACACCAATGGAAATTAACATTAAAAAACAATGGTTTATTAAACTTGTTGACCATAAAGAAGAATTTTTAAAACGCGGAGAACAAATTAAATGGTTCCCAGAATTTATGAAAAGCCGCTACACAAATTGGGTTGAAAATGTCGACCGCGATTGGTGCATTTCTCGTCAAAGATATTTTGGCGTTCCAATTCCTGTTTGGTATTGCGAAAAATGTGGCGAAATAATTTTGCCAGACGAGCAAGATCTTCCTGTTAACCCTCTTGTTTCTTCGCCAAAGCATGCTTGTCCTAAATGCGGAAGCACATCTTTCCGCCCTGAAACAGACATTTTCGACACATGGCAAACTTCGTCAATAACTCCTCAAATCAACTGCAAATGGGGAACAGACGAAAAATTCTATGAAAAAATGATGCCAATGAGCCTTCGTCCAAATGCTCACGACATTATTAGAACTTGGGACTTCTACACAATTGCAAAATCCCACTATCATTCAAACTCTTTGCCATGGAAAAATGTTATGATTTCTGGGTTTGTTATGGCAAACAAGGACGAAAAAATTTCAAAGAGCAAATCTAACTCCAAAATGTCGCCAGAAACTTTGATTAAAGAAAAATCTGCCGATGTAACTCGTTATTGGGCAAGCACTGGAAGCCTTGGCCGTGACATTATTTTCACGGACGAAGAATTCAAAAATGGCACAAAACTTGTTAACAAAATTTGGAATGCATCCCGCTTTGTTCTTTCTCTTCTTGGCGAATATAAACCAGAAAAAATTGACCTTCTTCCAATGGATAAATGGATTATTGGGAAATTTAATCAAATGCAACGCAAATTTAAAGATTATTTTGAAAAATATGAAATTGGTCTTGCAATTGGCGAACTTGAAAAATTCTTCTGGAATTTCTGCGATAATTATATTGAAATTGCAAAGAAAAGACTTTATAATCCAGACATTTATGGTTTGGACGCAACAAACAGCGCAAAATTTGCTTCATATAATGTTCTTCTTGGAATGCTTAAACTTTTTGCAATCTATTTGCCACATATAACGGAAGAGATTTATCAAGCATATTTCCGCGAAATTGAAGGCGAAAAATCAATTCATTTAACACAACTTACTCCAATCGACGAAGAAATTGACGCCGAAACTGTTGAAAATGGCGACGAGGTTGCGCAAATTGTTTCAAAAATTCGCGCATTCAAATCGGAAAATAACCTTTCGCTTAAAGAGGAACTTTCAAAGGTAACACTTGTTGGCTATGGCGATTTTGTTAAAGCCTGCGAAGTTGATATTAAAGCTGTTGGCTCAATTGTTTCGCTTGAATTCGAAGATGGCGAAAAAGATGTTAAAATTGTTAAATAACGATAAATATTATCGAAAAAACTTAAATTTAAACTTAAAATCATAAATTTTTAATATAAAGGAGCAAAAAATGAAGGATCATATAACACCTAATTTATTGAAACTTGCACGACTTTTTAAGAAGAAAGGCGAACTTTATATTGTTGGTGGATATGTTCGAAATGCTCTTTTAGGAATTTATGAAACAGACATTGACCTTGCAAGTAAGCTTACAAACGACGAGGTTAAAGAGGTTTTGTTTGGAACAAAATATGAAGTTAAAGAAACTTCAAAAAAACTTGGAACTCTTGTTATTTCGCTTGGCGAAGAAAAATGGGAACACACAACATTTAGAAAAGAAGAATATGCTGAAGGGGGCGAGCACGTTCCTTCAAATGTTGAATTTATAACCGACATTCGCGAGGACGCAAAACGTCGCGATTTCACAGTTAACGCAATCTACTATAACATCTTAAAAGATAAGTTCGTTGATTTCTATGACGGAATTCGTGATGTTAAACGAAAACTTATTCGCGCGGTTGAAACGCCAGCATATGTTTTTGGAAATGACGGACTTCGAATTTTAAGAATGGTTCGTATTGCAAGCGAACTTGGATTTTCAATTCAAGGCGAAACAATGGTTACGGCATATGAAATGCGCGAAAATCTTAATGATATTTCGGGCGCACGCAAATTTTCCGAACTTAACTTAATTTTAAACTCGCCAAAAAGATATAAAGTTAGCAAGCCAAATTCCTATTTGTTTGGACTTCAAGTTTTTAATATGTTAAGGCTTTGGAAATATTATAACAGTCCAGTTCTAAGGGTTCGTTTTAATCTTGTTAAAAAAGTTAAACCAGAGGCAAGATTTGTTGCTCTTTTGATTGACATTATTTCAAGTTCAAAATATAAAAAAGAAGACCATGCGGAACTTGTTAATCAACTTCTTGGAAGGTTTGGACTTTGTTTTCCAGAAACAAAAATTGAATATTATAGGCACATTGTTTGTGGTTATTATGATGCCCTTGCAAAAACCGAAAATAAAGAATATTTTATTGAATATTTTGAAGATTTTGCAATAATTTCGGAATTATTAGAGAAAAAATCGAAAAAAATCTATAAAAAATATGATTTCTTCTATAATTATCTTAAAAACAACAAAATTCCAATTCGTTTAAAGGATTTGAAAATTAACGGGCTTGACATCAAAACAAAATATCCAAAAATTAAAGATAAGTATTATAAAGTTATTTTAACCGAACTTCTTAGCAAGGTTTTCGACGGGGCAATTCGAAACGAAAAAGAACTTCTTTTGGAAGAAGTTGGGAAAATTAAAGCTTAACAAAAACTCTTATGCTGCGCAAGATGATTTGAAATTTGCGGCGTGAGAGTTTTTTAATATAGAAAAACGCACCAAGAAAGATGCGTTTTTGTTTTTATAATTCTCTAATGTCATCTGCGGTTCGATTAAACGAAGATACTTTAAAGTTTTTGTTTTTTGGAAAACTTCCAAATTTTTTGTTTTCCGTTTTCAAAATTTCTTTTTTTGAACGATTTTGAAAGTTAACTTTTAAAGTTGAGAAATTTGAAACTGCTTTAAAATCGACATAGTCGTATGGGTTAAACTCGCTATATGTTCCAATTATGGCCGACGCCAAAGCGATAAGTTCGCGATTTTTATTGCTCATCTTCGCTCTCGCCGTTTATTGGCACTTCTTGCTGTGCATATTCGATGTCTTCTGTTGAAAGAGTTGAAACATCTTCAACATTTTCCGTTCCCATTGGGCTTTCTTCGTCGTCGATATGTTCTGTTGTTGCAACGCTAACAATTTTTGCGCCTGGACGAAGTCTCATAACTTTAACACCAAGCGAACTTCTTCCAACCATTCTAACATCGGCTGCTGCCATTCTTATGATAACGCCGTTGTCGGAAATAAGCATTAAATCTTCTTCTTCGTTAACAACTTTAAGTGCAACAAGTTTTCCTGTTTTTTCGTTAAAGTTTCCGGCTTTAATTCCTTTTCCGCCGCGGGTTTGAAGACGATAGTCTTCTGGGTTAGTTCTCTTTCCAAATCCGTTTTCGGTTATTGTTATAAGTTGTGTGTCTGGGTTTAAGATTGCCATATCAACAATGTAGTCGTCGCTGTCGAGTTTCATTGAGCGAACACCTTGCGAAGTTCTTCCCATTGGACGAACATTCTTTTCGTTGAACTTAATGCATTTTCCTTTGTTTGAAGCAACCAAAATTTCGTTATCTCCGTTTGTTAAGCCAACGTTAATAAGTTTATCTCCTTCAACAAGCTTAATTGCAATTTTTCCGCTTTTCATGATGCTTGCAAATTCTTTAAGGTCTGTTTTCTTAATTAAGCCATTTCTTGTTGCAATAATAAGGTTTCCTTCTTGTCCTTTTTCAAAGGAAAGAAGCGCTTCAACTTTTTCGTCTTGCATAAGTGGAAGAAGGTTGATAACTGCGCGGCCTTTTGCCTGACGTTGTGCCTCTGGAACCTCGTATGCACGAATTGAATAAACCTTTCCAAAGTTTGTGAAGAACAATAAGTCGCTGTGGGTGCTTGTTATTAAAATTCTCTCAACAAAATCTTCTTCTTTTGTTTTATGAGCTGAAATTCCAACTCCGCCGCGTTTTTGTGCGTGATATTCGCTAACGCTCATTCTCTTAACATATCCGCCGTGGGTTAAGGAAATAACAACATCTTCTTTTTCAATTAAATCTTCGTTGTCGATGTTTCCAACTTCCATGCTGATTTCTGTTTTTCTTGGAGTTCCAAATTGATTTTTAACATTTTCAAGATAGTCATTGATTATTTGAAGAACTCTTTGTGGTTTTGCCAAAATGTCATTTAAATCTGCAATTAAAGCTTCAAGTTCATCAAGTTCTTCTTTAAGTTTTGCAACTTCAAGACTTGTTAATCTTGCGAGTTTCATTTCCAAAATTGCGTTTGCTTGTTTATCGGAAAGTTCAAAGTTTTCCATAAGTTTTGTAACTGCGTCCTGCTTGTCGGAAGATGTTTTAATAATTTGAACAACCTCGTCGATGTTTGCAAGGGCAATAACAAGACCTTTAACAATGTGTTCCCTTTCAAGTGCTTTTCCAAGGTCAAATTGAGTTTTTCTTGTTAAAACTTCTTTTTGGTGTTCAAGATAGTAATATAACATCTCTTTCAAGTTCAAAATTCTTGGAGTTCCGTCAACAAGGGCAAGGAAAATAATTCCGTCGCTAACTTGGAGTTGGGTGTGTTTGTAAAGCATGTTTAAAACAACTTGTGGATTTGCATCGCGTTTAAGGTCGATAACAATTCTCATTCCGTCACGGTCGGATTCTTCCTTAATGTCCGCAATTCCTTCAATCTTTTTGTTCTTAACAAGGTCTGCCATTTGGATTATAAGGCGCGCTTTGTTAACTTGATATGGAAGTTCAGTAACAATAATTCTGTGTCTTCCGCTTTCTGTTTCTTCAATTTCTGCTTTTCCGCGAACAACAATTCCGCCTTTTCCTGTTTTATAAGCGTGTTTAATTGCTGCCCGCCCCATAATAATTCCTCCGGTTGGGAAATCTGGAGCAGGAATAATTCTAATAAGGTCGTCAATTTCAATGTCTGGGTTTGCAATTAACGCTTGAACGCCAGAAATAACTTCTGCAAGGTTGTGTGGAGGAATGTTTGTTGCCATTCCAACAGCAATTCCGTCTGCGCCGTTAACCAAAAGGTTAGGGAACTTCGAAGGCAAAACCGAAGGTTGCATAAGCGTGTCGTCGAAGTTTGGATAGAAATCAACGGTGTTTTTGTCGATGTCTTCAAGCATAAGCCCGGCAATTTTTGAAAGACGCGCTTCGGTGTAACGCATTGCAGCAGGACTGTCGCCATCAACAGAACCAAAGTTTCCGTGGCCGTCAACAAGAGGGCAGCCAATTGAGAAATCTTGTGCTAAACGAACAAGAGCATCATAAACAGAACTGTCGCCATGTGGGTGATATTTTCCCATAACTTCACCAACAATTCTGGCCGATTTTCTGTATGGCTTGTCGTTAAACAAGTTAAGTTCGCCCATTGAATATAAAATTCTTCTGTGAACTGGCTTTAATCCGTCGCGAACATCTGGAATTGCACGCGAAACGTTAACAGCCATAGCATAAGAAATAAACGACTTTTTAAGTTCGTCGTTAACTTCAACTTTAACGACTTTTGTGTCTTTGAAAATCTCTTCAAGACCCTTTTTCTTTTCGTCTTTCATTCTTTCACCTCATTTTTATTATTTTGTGTCGTTTGATTAGTGTGTTTTGGATTGATTATTGAATACATCTCGGCGTCGCGAATTCTGCCATGTCCGTCTTGCCCGAAACATCTTAATGTTCCTTCGTGGGTCATGCCAATTTTTTGCATAGCGCGGCCGCTTTTTTCGTTTCCAACAAAGTGTTTTGCTTGAATTCGAACGGCTCCCGAATCGAAAACTAATTGAAGAGTTGCTTTTGCTGCTTCTGGCATAATTCCTCTTCCCCAATATTCATCGCTAAGAACCCAGCCAATTTCATAGATGAAATCGCGGCGTTTCATATAGTCGATAACACCAATAACTTCGTTTGTTTCTTTCCAAACAATTCCAAAGCGGAAATCTGCAAGCCCCGCGGCATAATCTTCTAAAACTGTTTGAAGATATTGCTTTGTTGCTTCAAGATTTGGGTGAGTTTGCCAAATTAAGTTTTCTGTAACCTTGTCTTTTGAACAATAGTTTTTATACATATCTTCGGCGTCGCCTTCTTGAAGATGTCTTAAAATCAATCTTTCAGTTTCAATAACAAATTTATTTTCCATTGCTTTCTCCGTCTAAACGTCCAAATTTGTAACAAGTTTTGCATTTTCTTCAATGAATGTTCTTCTTTGGTCGGCGTCTTCGCCCATAAGCATATTAAAGAGGGCATCTGCCTCAACGGCGTCTTGCATTGTCATTTGAACCAAAATTCTTCTTTCAGGATCCATTGTTGTTTCCCAAAGTTGATTTGCGGTCATTTCTCCAAGACCTTTATATCTTTGAATTGTAATTCCTTTTCTTCCCTCTGTTTCAAGGTTTTCTTCCAAGTCTTTGTCGGAATAGAAATACTTTTCATCTTTTCCTCTTGTAACTTTGTAAAGAGGTGGTTGAGCAGCGTAAACATGGCCGTTTTCGATTAAAGGGCGCATGAAACGGAAGAAGAAAGTTAACATTAAGATTCTGATGTGAGCACCGTCAACATCGGCATCGGTCATGCAAATGATTTTGTTATAACGAAGTTTTTCTTCGTTAAATTCTGTTCCAATTCCGCAGCCGAATGCTGTTATCATTGCTTTAATTTCTGCGTTTTCCAAAACGCGATTAAGTCTTGCTTTTTCAACGTTAAGAATTTTTCCGCGAAGTGGCAAAATTGCTTGGAAACGTCTGTCACGTCCTTGTTTTGCAGTTCCACCAGCCGAATCGCCCTCAACAAGGTAGATTTCACAGAATTTAGGGTCTTTTTCGGAGCAGTCGGCAAGTTTTCCTGGAAGAGTTGTCGATTCCAAAACACCTTTTCTTCTTGCAAGGTCACGCGCATTTCTTGCTGCATCTCTTGCACGTTGCGCTGAAATACATTTTAAAACAAGGTCGCGAGCTTCTTTTGGGTGTTCTTCCAAATATTCGCCAAAGCAATCTTGCATTGCTTTTTCAACTGCTGTTCTAATTTCGCTGTTTCCAAGTTTTGTTTTTGTTTGTCCTTCGAATTGAGGGTTCATAAGTTTAACGCTTATGATTGCGGTTATTCCCTCGCGAACGTCGTCGCCCGAAAGTTTTTCGCTTTCTTTCAAGATTTTGTTCTTTTGGCCATATTCGTTAATAACTTTTGTTAACGCATTTTTAAAACCAACAAGGTGAGTTCCGCCTTCTTCGGTGTTAATGTTGTTTGCGTATGCGTGAATCATTTCGCTGTAGCTATCGTTATATTGGAAGCAAACTTCAATTTCATTTGTTTGGTTAATTTTGTTGAAATAGATTGGAGTTGGGAAGAGTTGTTCCTTGTTTTTGTTAAGATATTCAACAAATTCAACAATTCCGCCTTTAAACTCGAAAACATCTTTTCTTTCGCGTCCTTCACGTTTATCTTCCAAAGAAATAACAAGCCCTTTGTTCAAGAAGGCAATTTCCCTGAATCTTGTTCTAAGAGTTTCATAGTTGAAGTCAAGTGTTTCAAAAATTTCAACATCTGGCATGAATGTTACAAGAGTTCCGCGACGGTCAACCTTTTCAAGTTGTTGCAAAGAGCAGTCTGGAACACCGCGCGAGAAGCCAATGTAGTAGTGATATCCGTTTTGAAAAACATCAACTTTAAGCCATTCCGAAAGCGCGTTAACGCAGGAAAGACCAACGCCATGAAGTCCTCCCGAAATTTTATAGCCTTCGCCGCCAAACTTTCCGCCAGCGTGAAGTTTAGTTAAAACAACTTCAACAGCACTTTTATGTTCTGTTTTGTGAATTCCCGTTGGAATTCCACGTCCGTTATCTAAAACAGAGCACGAGCCGTCCTCGTTGATTGTAACTTCAATTTTTGTGCAGTAGCCTGCCAACGCTTCGTCGATACTGTTATCAACAACTTCAACGACAAGATGGTGAAGCCCGCGTTCGTCTGTTGAGCCAATATACATTCCAGGTCTTTTTCTAACAGGATCAAGACCTTCAAGAACTTGAATATCGCTCTCGTCATACTTGTTTGATTTCATTAAATCAATTTCTTGTTCTTCCATTTCTCTCCTTCCTTATATAAAGTAATAAGATTATAACATAATATATATAAATAAACAAACATTTTTTAAAACTTTTTAAACTTTAATTTAAAGCACACAAATAAAGCCCTGTATTTTGCGCTAGGAAGCGAAAGATTGATTTTGATGAAGAATTTTATCTTGCCAAATCCCGCATCGAAAAGAAATAAAAAACAAGCGAAAATCGCTTGCTTGTTGTTTTTTCTTAAAAACTTACATCTCCTGTTGTGTTTCTTTTTTCTCTTGTTTGTTTTGCTTTTGCGCTTGAACATTTTGTTGTGTTGATTGAGCGTTTTGTTGTTCTTTATTTTCTTTTTTAGGAATTGGCATAAGCCCTTCATTTTGACATTTCAAATCGAAAAGTTCTTGTTGAAGAACAGAAATTTTTTCGGTTGCAGTAATATAATCGTTTATTTCTTTTTCCTTATCCGCTTTGCCAACAAGGTCGCCCGCGTCTTTAAAATCGTCCTTAAAAGAATTTGAAATAACTTTTGAAATTGTGTAGTTAAAAATTAAAAGAGCTGGGAAAAGAACTCCAAGAACTGGAACAAAAGCAAATGCAAAAGACAAAAGCATAAGTGGAAGATAGGTGAAACGAATTGCATTTTCTGTTATTTCAAAAAGTTTCCCCGTTGTTGAGTAGGTGTTTTTAAGATCTGTTGCTTCAACATCTTTATAAAACTTCTTTTTTGCCTTTGCTTGGTCAACTGGTTTTCTTGCCATATTTCCCTCCTTTGTTACTATAATTATAAATCTTAAAACGCTACTTGTCAAGACATAAAAACAAGCAATTTCAAACCACTTTTTCTTAAAAAAACAAGCAAAAAAATAAATTTTAAATCATAAAAAATAAATTAAATTAAAAAATAAAAATAAATTCGAAAAAAAATAATAAAAAATTCAAAAAAATAATAAAAAATTCAAAAAAAAATAGTAAAAAAATCGAAAAAAATGATTAAAAAATCATTTTTTTGTAATTATTTTATCAAATAAATTATATCTTTCAGGATTTATTATTGCATTTAAAATTTGCTTTTTAACATCAGGCATTTTTCGCTCCAAATCCGCCAAAAACAACTTAATTTCTTCGCGTTTTGTGTGGTGGTTAGCAGGGCAAATATTTTTAATTATTGGGTAGGTTTTCGACACCTCAATAATTGCTTTTTCGTCAACAAAAATAAGAGGACGAATTGAGGTTATATCCGTGTTTGAAAGATAGGTTTTTGGCATGAAAGTGTTAAGCCTTCCCTCATAGAAAAGGGAAAGAAAAAAGGTTTCAATAAAATCGTCGCTGTGGTGCGCCAAAGCAACCTTATTACACCCCAACTTTTTTGCTGCACTGTTAAGGTTTCCACGACGCAGTTTTGCGCATAAACTACAAGGGTTGCTCTCTTTTCTTATGTTAAAAACAACATCAAAAATATCGGTTTTAATAATGTGGAGTTTAACGCCAAGATCTTTGCAAAAATTCTCAAGTGGAGCAAAATTTGTTTCTCCATTTGTTTGATCAATTGAGATGGCAATAAGTTCAAATTTTTTTGACGAAAACTTTTGAAATCTTGCAAGTGCGCTAAGCAAAACAAGGCTGTCCTTTCCGCCGCTAACGCCAACGGCAACTTTGTCGCCTTCCCCAATCAAATCGTATGTTTCAATTGCTTTTCTCATTTTGCTTAATATGTGCTGCATAAAAACCTCAAAAAATATTTTAACAAAATAATTTTTAAATTCAAAATAATTAAAACAAATCTGCTTTATTTTATTTTTTTATTTATAAAAATATAAAAATTCATAAAAAAGCATAAAATCGCTTTGAATTCGACACAAAATGCATTATTATATATAATTATTAAAGGGAAACTAATAAAAATTTATTTTTTAGGAATAGTAACACGGAGGAAACAATGAGAAAATTTTTGGGGATTGTGTGCAGTTTAGTTTTAATTCTTGTTGCGGGGGTAACTTTTGCGGCCTGTGGGAAGCAAGATGCAAAAGTTTCAATTTCGGCAAGCGAATTGGAAGTTGAACTTGTTATTGGAACAGAAAAACAATCAAAAGATGTTGAATTCTTGGTTGAAAACTTTGGCAACGGAAGTGGTCAGGTTAATTTCAGCGTTGAAGAAAACGAAAAGAACATTGTTTCTCTTGAATCAAGTTATCTTAACAACGGAAAAACAAAACTAACAGTTACGGGTCTTAAACGAGGAACGGCTCGAATTGTTGCAACAAGTTTGCAGGGCTCGACAAAAGTTGTTTTAACCGTTAAAGTTGTTCAGCCAATAACTGGGCTCAAACTCAAAAATGAATATGTTAACAAACTTTACGCAATAACTGGCGAAAGCCTTAATCTTGCGCAAGAAGAAATTTGGAATTTCATGCCTTCGGAAACAAATCAACGCGATTTGGTTTTTTCAATTATTGGGAATTCGCAAGGTTGCGAAATTCAAGACGGAAAACTTGTTGTTGCAAACAACTGCGCTCTTTCAAGCGTAACAATTAGAGCAACTTCTGCTTTTAATTCGGAAATTTCAGCTGAATTTGAAGTTAAAATTTTAAATCCAATTGAAGTTGTTATGCAAATTGACGGGAAAAGAGTTGTTGAAAAAGTTGAAAACTCTTCACAAATCTTAAATTTTATTGAAATTTTCCCTCGCGAGCTTGACGGATCAATATATCCTAACAGCAAGGAAGTTGTTTTGGCTGTTAAAGCGGGAAGTGAAGCGGAAACTTTAAACATTGACAAAGTTTTCTTTTCAACCGAAGAAAAGTTTAGCGTCCAACAAACAGCCTATTCCTACGATGCAGCCTCAAAAATTCACATTTATAAATTCTTAATTCAAGCAAACTCAAATGACGCAGGAAAAATTGACGCTGTTTCGTTTAAAGTTTCATATGAAGGATTTAAAGCGGGGCAGGACGACTATTCAGTTAGCTCGGTTAAACTTAACCTAAGCTCCTATAACAAACCTATTTCGGTTGAAGTTAACGGAGAATCTGGAACAACCGAAATTGATGTTTTTGAAAACTCAATTAACTTTTCAAACGGGAAATTGATTGAAATTTCTCTTCTTCCAGGCAATATTAAGCCATCTGAAAACACAATAACAATTTGGGCAGAAGATTTTTCAAACCTTCCAATTTCTCTTTACAAGCTTAATGCAACCCGAACAGGCTATGTTTGCGTTTTTGGTTTCGACCAAAAGGGGAATGCAGTTGGAGCGGTTCAAAATGGAATTCGTTATGCAACAATTTCTTCGGGAACAAAACTTTATGCGTTCATAAATTCCAACTATAATTCGCTTGTTGGAACGAATAAAGCAGCAAAAATGTATGCGCAAGCAACAGATTTTTGTAAATTCACAGTTGATTCAACGTCAAGAGCGTTAACAACAATGAACTTTGTTATAAATCCAAACGCAAAGAGTATTTCGCTTGCAGAAATGAACGACGAAAATATCTTAACAAGAGTTGAATCCACAACAATTTTTGTTGAAATTGGGAAAAAAGTTACAAAATACATCGCAATTGACCCAAATACCTTCACAATTGGCTCAAATTCTGTTATCAAAATTGCAAATTCAAAAATTGCAACAATTGGACAACTTGTTGAATTTGCAAGCGACGAAAACTATACATATGGAAAATTTGAAATTGAAGCAACAAGAGTTGGCTCCTCAACTTTAACCGTTGTTCTTTCAGACGGGAAAACAAAAGAATTTAAAATTGTTGTTGTAAGCCCTCTTGAAAAACTTGATATGAACCTAGAGGATATAACTTTTGGAGGAACTGTTATTGAAAGCGACATTGTTCCATACAAAAACATAACCGACACTGAAGTTGTTGTTGGCGAAAACAATGCGTTTGTTGCTCTTAACAAACTTTCAATTGCAAACTCGGGCGGAAGCGGAATTCAACTTATCAAAACGCCAACTCCTTCAACCGCTCAATACTATTTAAGCTATAAATTTGCGGATTTCACAATGCCAGAAGGTGAAACTCTTCAAACATTAACTTTAAGCAAGGTTAAAGACAGCCTTGGCGAAGAAAACTTTGAAAACGTTTGGAACGATTCAAGCGACATAATTAACACATCTCGCCTTAGCAACCTTTCAATTATTGAAGCAAAAAATTCTGGTGCAGAGGGGAATGTTCTTGTTAAAGTTGCTGTTTATGCAATGAATTCAAATGGGGAATATGGCGACGAACCAGTTGGCTATTTCTACTATTTAATTAACTTCTTCGTTCCTGTTAAAGGGCTTTCCTTAAACAACGGAACTCTTGAACTTTACACATATAACACAATTGGTGATAAATTTGTTGATAAAAACGGAATTAACAAATCAATTGGAAGTTTTTCCGTTACAGTTAACCCTGTTAACCAAGGTTTAACCCCAACATATTTAAACAGCTTGGAAGTTTATGTTAACGGAAGAACAAGATTAACAAACGACCTTTTTGAACAAAACGAAAATGTTATTCTTCTTTCAAAAGGCGGAACAATTGTTTCAAGCCTTGAAAACACGGCTTTAAAAATTGTTAGAACAAAAGTTAACAACACTTTCACCTTCCAAATTCAAGCATTTAGCGGGGAAGGAACTTACATTTTTGCGCTTGTTCTTTCCGAAATTAACGAAGCAAAACGCTTCACAGCAATTTCAAGAGTTGTTGTTTCCGAAGCGGTTGAAATTTCGGACATAGATGTTGTTAATGCAAGCGAAAAAGACCCAATTCAATTTAACAATATCATTAAAACAAGCGAAAGCGGGGAACAAGACGAAATGGAAGCAGTTAACAACCCATTCGAGCTTGAACTTATATATAACATTTATGGACCATCGGGCAAAGAAATAACAAATTCTTCGCTTGAATTTGAACTTTCATGGAAAACTTTGGCTGCCGGCGAAAGTTTCGTTGATGAAAATGGGAACCGAGTTAACTTTGCATCAATTTCAAACGGTAAAATAAAAATTCTTCGCGCGGCTTACGACTACAGCGATTTCTATAACCTTTCGGAAGAAGAAAGAGAGGGGAAAGATAAGGAAGAATATAAAAAGTTTGTTGTTTTTGGCGGAGAAGGGTCTTTAAGAATCTATCCAACTTCAAACTATTTCCTTTCAACAAGCGGCTGGAACGGAGAAAGCCCAATTGTTGAAATCCCAATCTTTGTTTCGGACGGAACAAACATTGCTTTCTATATAACAAAAGCGGACGACCTTAACCTTCTTGGACAATATCCAAATTCAAGTTTTGAACTTAGAACGAACATTGCTGGAGAACCACAAAATTATATTCCTGTTGAAAAATTTTCTGGGAAATTGTTCGGCGCAAATGGAAGTTCATACTACATTTTAACAGCAAAACCTCTTTTCAAACAATTAACATCTGAGGCGGTTGTTGAAAACTTCTACTATGCTAACGTAACATCAGGTTTTAGTTCTGAGGATTGCTTATCTATTAAGGAAATGCTTGAACTTCGCTCAACAGTTGATGGAACAACCTATTATGGCGGACTTGCAAACATAAACGAAGGAACAATCCGAAACATTAGCGGGGCGCTTTCAATTGCAACTGAGGATGATCCATTAGTAATAGGGCTTGCAGCAGCAACCACAACAATTGCGAATAAAGCCACAGATCTACTTGATATGTCATTGTCGGTTCTTACGGTAAACAAAAATAATGCAATTAACCAAAAAGGGCTTTTCGACAGCGCTTCGCAATTTATTGCTGGCGAACTTGTTAAATACACTGGCGGTCTTGTTGGGCTTAATAAAGGTGTTATTGAAGGGAAAGACGGGCTTTACTACACAGGATCTGTTATGGGCGCAAATGCTGGCGGAATTGCTGGTGTTAACGATGGAATAATTAGAAACTATGAATTCTATGGCTGCGTTTATGGAGCAGAAACAGCTGGCGGAATTGTTGCTCTTAACAGCGGAAATATAACAAACTGCAATGTTTTAACATTGTCGCTATTCAATATTGCAGTTTACACCCTTAACAAAAAAGCATATGACTATTCAAAAACAACAATTGATTTTGCAGTTGGCGGAATTGCCGCAATAAGCAATGGCGGAACAATTTTCCGATCAAAAGTTGAAGCATCTTCAAATTCCGATTTCAACCTAGGCGGCTTTGGAGGAATTATTGATGTAGAAAAGGTTGACAAAGAAATTTATCGAACAATTAATGGAAAGGCAATTGGAAAAGGAAATGTTACTGCAACATATTACTTAGACCAAAACACATTCAAATTTAATGATATTGAATATGCAATTGACGATTTATCAAATCCAACAAAATTAACATACACATTAAATAACGAAAATAAAGAAATTGCAATTGTTGAAAACAGATTTACAATTGGCAACGCAAGTTTCCAAATTTCTGGAACAGATATCTATGCAAGCGCCGATTTTGCAACAAAAACAATTTATGGCGGCGGACTTGTTGGAATTTTAGGAAAAGATGCATCGCTTAAAGAATGTATCTTCAACGGCTCAATTTCTGTTAACAACATTGTTTCGGGCGGTTTTGTTGGAAAACTTCCTGCAAACAAAGGAAACGCAAACTCACGAGTTCAAGATTGCTATGCGATTGCTCGCTATGAGGAAACAAGCGAAAATAATTCAACAATTAACGGTCAATTCATTGGAATTGGCGAACTTTCCGAAATTAAAAATTCCTATGTTGTTTCAAACGGAACATTTGGCTATGCAGGTCAGGGAACGGGAACTCTTGTTTCTTCCTATTTAAAAAGACAAAATGTTGACTACACTCCATTATTAAACATCAACGATGTTTTCAACAAAAATTCATCGTTTGGAAGCGGTTCAAGCAGTTACGACACAATTGATTTAAAATATGGCTTAACTCTTGGCTCATTTGTTAATATGAGTTGGTATAACTTATATCAAACAGGATATTTATCCTATGCAACTGCAATTAACGGCACTGATGTTACCTTAACTGTTACCGTTAAAATGGGCGTTGGCGAAGAGGGAACTGCCGAATTTGAAAAGAATTTCACGTTCAATCTTAAAACTAACACAAGCCAAGGTAACATTACTTCCGAAACTTTCACTTTCCGTGGAATCAATTACAACATAGTAATTGAAGATGACAGTTCCTATTGCAATCTTATAGTTAGAGCAAATAACACAGAAATTATGAACATTCAAGAGGGAACAACAAGTTCAGGAAAGGTTCAAGTTTCCAAAACAGAGGCAAAAATCGTTGAAAATCTTGTTTTTAGATCAAACGAAATCATCGACAAACTTAAAGATGCAACAAACACTGCATATTTCAGATTTGTTTTTGAAGAAACTCTGGAGCAGGAAGGTCAAGTTTACACAATAACTCCATCGGTTTCTGTTTTAGATATTTTATATGCAAAATACTACTACATTTGGGTTTATAACAACTTTGATGCGCTTTACGCAAACAAAGACTTTATTAGCGCAATTGGCGGAGAAGGTGGAATAACTTTTGAAAAATTCGTGGGAAACATCTTTGGAATTTCCGAAACATTAACTGTTTCAGAACTTAAAGAAAGAATTAAAACAATTGTTGAAGGAACAATTCTTCCTCAATTCGTTTCGGGCTTTGAAACTCTTAAAGAAGATGTTGCAAACTATAGAACAAAGTTTGGAACAGCAAAAACAGCATTTGTTAAATTTATTAGAGATTACTATCCAGAAAAACTTACTGATGTTGAAAACGAGTTCAGCCTTGCAGAAACTTTACTTGAACAAGGCAGCGCAATGCTTAACATTGAAAGCGCAACTCTTGAAAATGTATCAACAATTAAATCATGTTTGGATCTCATTCTTTCTTCGATAAGTAAAACAGTTAATGCATTCTTTGAAAATGTTCCAGAAAACGGCGAACATGAATTGGATTTTGATGTGTTATTGCTTTTCTATGACATTTATTACGCACAAATGTTAAATGGTTCAATTGGCAACTTTGCATACACCTTAAAAGTTGTTGAAGCAACTTTCAAAGAGTTAAATATGCCTTCAACTCTTGAAGAGTTCCAAAGTGCAGGTTGGGACATTGCAAACGAAGATGAGGATTCAAACAGTACATGGACATTTAAAGACGGCGAACTTCCTCTTTTAAGAAACAAGAAATTAACACAAAGAATTTCAAGTTATGGCCTTGCATTCAAAGAAAATAATAAACTGTTTAGGTCGAAAATTGATGGCGCAGGAAATATGAACCTTCTTCTTTTCAACTACAGCGTTCTTGGCGAATTGACAGCCGAGCAAGAAGCAAAACTCCACGATTTAAACTCTCTTAACATAAGCGATGTTTTCTCGTTTAAAAACATCAACGGGGAAGAAGTTGAAGGAGAAGTAGGGCAATTTATTATAAGCAGCAATAACAAGAGTGTTATTCAAATTATTGGTGGCAAAATTCAAATTGTTGGAACAGGAGAGGCAACTTTAACAATTTCGCCTTTATATAAGTCATTCGACATATCAGGTGAAAGTCTTGAAAAGAAAATTACAGTTTATGTTGTTAATCCAATTGGAAATGTTCAAATTTTCCAAGGAGTTAGCGAAAAAACAAATCCGATCAATAATGAAACAATATTTATATATAAAAATGAATTAAATTATATAACTATTTCAGAAAAAACAACAATTTCTCTTGCTAACACAGTTTTCAATTTTATTAGAAATGCAATGGCATATGACATTGGAAGAGATGAGGTTTTTGAAATTTTAGGATTGACGGCTGGGGCAGACGAAGGAAGATTTGCGGAGGGAACTTTAACAATTAAACCTGGCGATGGCGCTATAATTACTGATCCTTATGAGTTTATTGTTAAAACGCTTTTGCAAACGCAAAACCAAAACTTTAAAAACGTTTCCGATCTTACAACTTTTATTAAAAGTGTTAATGAGATTTTGGAGCAATATAGCGAAAATTTCTTTGCAAATGTTTCAATTAAAGCCGACAGAATTTTAATTTCAATTAAAGAAGCAGAAATGGACCCTTCAAGCGTTGTTTCTGTTGATTCCGAACTTCAAACCTCAAACGAGGAAGATGAACTTCTTATTGTTCTTCGCGATGAAAACGGAAATGTTATTTGGGTTTCAAAAGACATTAAAATTGGTGATGTTGAATATAAAGTTCAAAATAACAGCAACATTTTTGAAATAATATCAAACAGCAGCGCATATCAAGACGGGAAAATTGTTAACAAAACTTTAATTAGCATTCGCGAAGATGTTCGAAACACAATTGTTAAAACAAGCACCTACACAGTTACATTCAGCGACAGCGGCTTGGAAAAAACAAGCACATTAGTGTTAAAACTTAAACCACAAGAGATTTTGAATGTAACCTATGTTCATAACAATCGAACAGAAGACTCAACCGAAAACGGAATTAAAATTCAAGACGAACCAAGTTCAGTTTTGATGCCTGGCGACAGCGGACTTTTAACAATTGGACTTTATCC
Source organism: uncultured Bacillota bacterium (assembly GCA_900544595.1). Classification (GTDB taxonomy): domain Bacteria; phylum Bacillota; class Clostridia; order Christensenellales; family UBA1242; genus UMGS687. The sequence continues at coordinate 66,723 of UQVQ01000005.1, forward strand.
AACCTATGCAAATTTCAGCCGAATTGTTTTAACAAGCGACTTGGTTGACGGGCAAAACTATATTTTGCTTGAACAAATGTATAAATCGGGGCAATACTACCTTCCTGTTTCTTCAACAACAGGCTATTTGAGCGTTAGAGATGGAAATGTTTTAACAATAACAAAACCTTCCGACCCAGCGCTTGTTGAAAACGGAAACATCTATGTTCGAACAAAGATGCTTGAAACAGTTAACGAAGGACTCTATTTCCCAATTAACATAACAATTTATGCGCTCGACGAAAACGGAAACGAATACGTTGCAAAATCGGAAACAATAACTCTTCTTTCCGAAACAATTGACGGCGCGCAAATAACAATTAACGGCGGAAAAGACGCAACTCTTGCAAGAGGAAACACCTATCCAATTAGAATTAGTGTTAACCAAAGTCAAACACTTTCTAGGTTCTATCTTTCAAATCTTGAAGGAGATTCACAAAATGTTAACGATTTTGTTGCTCTATACTTTAACACTGCGGAATATGAAATTGAAAACAACAGAAAGGTTTATAGCGGAACAATAACAATTGGCCTTGATGCTGAACTTAAAGGCGATGGAGTTTTCAATGTTCAAACAGTTGTTAGCAAGATGATTAACGGAAAACTTGAATCAACAACCGATTCTGTTGAAATTCGCGTTGTGGATTTTCTTGTTGAAGGAATTAAAATTAAAGGCAATGCCGACGACGACAATGTTTTCAACACCCCAGCAGCAATTGAAAAAGACTTGAATTTTGAGTTCATTTTCTCAAAAACACCAGAAAAAACAAGTTCAGAGCAAGAATCTTCGTTTGAAAGAATTGAAAACGGCAAGAAAGAGTTTGTTAATTCTGTTTCTTTCAAACAATTCTTTAAAAATGAGTTTGAAGGAAAAGAAAAGAACTATCAATATGTTATTAACACTGATAGAGATTTCAAAGTTAACTCAGGCCATCCAACTCACGTTTCAACAACAAATTGCAGCATCGCTTATGATTTGTATTTCACAAGCGATATGACCCCATACATTAACTCAATTACGGGAGAAACACAAGAAAACCAATATTTCAGCATTAAATATAATGGAGATAAAAATTCAACCAATATTGATGCAACAACACTTAAAATAACAGGGAAATCTGTTGGCGGCGTTAATATGACAATTAAAATTGGCTATCGCGTTCCTGGATTAGATTATGACCAATATATTACTTATAACTTTGTTGTTAATGTTCAAGTTTATTCCGACGAAGATAAACCAACTCCAATTGAAAATGCAGAACAATTTGTTGAATATTTAACATCAGGCGGAAATCAATATGCTTCAACAAACTTTATTTTAATGAATGATATTGTCCTTGAAAATTTCACACCTTTTGAAACAACAAATTTTGCAAGTTTAGACGGAAATAATAAAGTTATAACAATTAAAAACTTTAACATTCCAACAGGAAACAGCGTTAACCTTGGACTTTTTGTTGCTGTTGCAAATAATTCAACCGTTAAAAACCTTGTTGTTAACTATGGACAACTTGCCGATATCATTGTTCCAACTTCTGTAACAAATTTCAACTTTGGCGGGCTTGCAATAACAAACAGCGGAACAATCTATAACTGTGAAGTTGTTTCTCTCGACCTTGAAAGCGAGGAAAATTCACCTTCGGCAAATGCAGGAATAAGAATTTACTTCGGCTCGGAAGGCAAACAAAAAGCAGATAATGTTTCCTCTCAAATTGCAGGGTTTGTTGTTAACAATAATTCAAGCATAACAAACAGTCGTGTTGGAGCAAAAACAATCTTCCGCGAAAACGGAGTTGCGGTTGTTGAAGGCTTCAAACATATTTCATATGTTGACGATAAAGTTGTAACAGAAGTGTTTAACTATGGCGCGTTCAACATTATTGGGCAAGGCAATATGTCTGGCTTTGTTATAACAAACAACGGCGTTATTGCTGCGTCCTATTTCGCAAACGGAAAAATAGTTAACCAAACAACCTCTGGTTCGCTTAGCGAAACAGCAGGATTTGTTGTTGTAAACAATATGGAAGGAACAATATTTGGTTCGTTCGTTGAAGGAATTAAACTCGATTCCGACACAAGCGTTAACATAACAGGCGGAGGAATTGTTGCGCAAGGAATTAGCGCTGGGTTCGCATATGAAAACTATGGCTCAATTTCCGATTGCTACACAAACATTCGCCTTGCAGGAGAAAGCACGGGAAGAATTGTTTCTGGATTTGTTTATAACAACCACACAAGCGGAAAAGTTGCAAGATGCTACAGCGCATCAACAATTGTTGGGCAGCTTACAACTCAAATGCCATTCTCGGGCAAAAACGCGCGCGACGAAATTATGCAAAACGCAGAAGAAGGGCTTGTTAACTGTTACTATCTTGTTAAGAAACAAGACACCGAATCTGTTTTGGAAGAAAAATATAATACGGGAGCAATTGCTCTTCAAATTTCAACCTTAAGAAGCGACACTTTCTATGGCTTAACTTTAACAACCAAGAAAAACGGAAACGACGGAGTTTGGGCTTGGGACGGGCTTTTGCCACAACTTGTTAGCGCAAATCAAAAGGCAATTTCGGTTAGAAGAGTTATTAAAAACTATAGCAGTTTAGTTTCTGGCGGTTCTTCAATTGAAAACATCAATATTTATCCATACATTCCAGGATATGAATATGGAAGTCAAGCAAATCCAATCATAATTCGCTCTGCCGATGAATTTAATAGAGTTTTTGGACAAGAAACGGGGCTTGTTAAGAACGCATACTACGCGATAAGCCAAATGTATAACAAAGAGATAGGAATTGTTTTTGGAAGTTATCGTCTTGTTGCGTCAATTGACTTCGACAGTTTAACTTACGTTGAAAATGTTAAAATTTCATCTTCAATCATGGATTTGGCAAGAAACGGAAGCGTAAACTTTGGAACTTTCGACGGAAATGCATTAACAATTGCGAATGTTGAAGTTTCGCTTGATAACCAAAGTTCTGTTGGCTTGTTCTCAAGAATAACTGGCGGCGGTGTTTTCAAAAATGCAACTTTAACTGTTAAGAGCGTAACAACGGGGCAAAATGGAATTTATGCTGGCGCTGTTGCAGGATATGTTTCAAATTCGTCGCTTGCTAACATAACTGTTGAACCTGTTACGGCAACAGGCGAAGGCCGTTCAAAAATTTCCGGACAGAACATTGTTGGGGGCGTTGTTGGAGCAGTTGTTGGGAACAGCACAGTTTCAAATCTTGTTTCTTCAATTTCAGTTATTTCGGGAAATGCACAAGCGAAGAGAGATTTAAACAACTACATACTCAATGTTTTAAGAAGCAGCGCAACTGTTGTTAACGGTGTTTTAACCGATAGGAACAGAGAATATAGTTTTGCTGGCGGTGTTATTGGTCTTTTGGATATTTATGAAGACCTTAACGACCAAAGCGTTGTTTCATCTTTACCAAACGCAAAACAATTAACTTTCATTGGAAACGAAGTTTCTGTTCAAGGAAGCATTGTTGGCGGCGTTGTTGGATATAACGGCGCAAGCACATATCTTGTTGATTCAGCTTTTGTTTTAAAGGGGAGCGAAGATTCTCTTAACCAAAGATTGATCACATATGAAAACACAATTGGGGGCGTTGTTGGTGTTAACAAAGGCGATCTTTTCGAACTTAGAATTGAGCACGATAACTCAATTCAAAAGAAAATTGAAGATAACCTTCAAGGCTACTATAACAACGAAAGCGAAATCTTCCGCGGAAACACAAAACTTTTCAACAGCATTGGAACAGGCACTAACATATATGCTGGCGGACTTGTTGGACAAATGCTTGGTGGAAACATAACCGTTTCCTACAGCCGCGTTGATGTTGCATTAAACAAGGCAATTGCGGGCGGTGTTATTGGCTTTACCAACACCAGATTAGATTTAATTGAAATCTATGCTTTCGGCGATGTTGACGGAGAAATTGCAGGCGGAATTATCGGCCGCGCAAATGCTGCTGTAAGTTTCGAACGTTGCGTTGCAATCAACTTCATTTCAAAAACCAATTCACATTTAATTGGTGCAATTAACGCAGCAAACAGCGGAACAACTCCTCAACAAGGAACGGATGGCGCTTGGACAATTGAAAACGACGGTGTAACATACAACGTTCAACTCGACTCAACGGGGAAAATTGTTGCAATTGAGATGAATGGATTTGGAACTTTAATTGGAGATCAGAAAAATTCCTACATAATTTCCGAGGAAGTTTATGCAAACGATTTCATAACCTACAAGCAGCTTCAAGTTAAATTCAATAAAGGCGAGAAAGAGGAAAAATCCTTAGCGCCAGACGGGTTAACTCTCGACGGAGGATTAAGCTCCTATCGTGGCTATGACTACGATGCTTCGGTCATTAACAAAATGTTCCTTGGCGCAGACTGGGATGCAAGCCTTTGGGAACTTAAAGACGGAAGAATTTTCCCATCGTTCAGTTATGGTGTTTCAACAAAAACAATTTACATTGAAAAACCAAAAGACATTCTTAAATTAAAGAAATATTATAAGGGCGATAACATCGTTATCTTTGGCGACGACCCAACAACCTCGTTCAATCCATATGAATATAACCCAGCCGACAAAAACACTTGGGGAACTTTCACGGCAAGCGAACTTGCTGGACTTTCAATTGACAAACAAAAAAGAAAACTCATTTTCGACATTAGTGTTATTAAATCGCAAGTTTCTCTTGGCGACGGCGGAACATATTTCCAACGTTTCCTTGGCGTTATGTATGGCGAGCTTGCTTCGCTTGAAAAAGATAGATGGTATTACGAAATAACAAACATTGAGCGCCCTCTTTTCAACGTTGTTAAAGGCGGGCTAATTTCTGGTCTTAGCTTCAATCTTGAAAAAGGTTCTGACAAAGGCACAATCCAATCTGCTGTTCTTGCAAACACAATTTCTGGAAGAGCAGACTTAAACAACCTTCAATTTAGCAATATTAAGCTTAATGCAGCAACAAAAGAGGGAAAATCTGCATCAGCTGGAATTATTGCTTCAACAATGGAAGATGTTATGTCAATTTCTAATATCACAATCGAAAATTGTGAAATTGAAATAGGAAACATCAGCGACACACTCTATATTGGCGCAATTGCAGGCAAAAACAACACAACCTCAATTTCATACGTTAAAATTAACAATGTTAAAGTAAATGACTTAACTATAACGGCAAATGATAAAATATCTGGCGAACTTAATGTTGGCGGAATGTTTGGCGAAACAAGCGGAATATATGACTTCAAAAATTCGCAAGTTATCGGCAGCGGCTTGAATGTTGGATTAACTGGAACTAAAAAAGATAGCAAAGGAAATTTCATATTCAAATCAGGCCAAGAAATTTATGTTGGTGGATTTGTTGGAAATGCGCAAGGAAATTCAACAGTCCACAAAATTGACAACAACACGAATTTAACAGATGTAACAATAACAATTGGCGAGGCGGCAACAACATATGCAGGTCTTTTGTTCGGCCATGTTGGAACATTGATAACCAATGATGACGATAATCCAAGTTTCCAAGGGACAATTCAAAACGCTGGCGACAATGAAACGAAAGAACCAACAACTCTTGTTATTGGCGGCGCAGCAGGAAGCGCTGGAAATGCAAAAATCTTTGGAATGGTTGCAAACTTAACAGTTAGCGACCTTGCAACAAAAACATTTACTGGTGAAACTTCAACAATAATTTCTTCTGTTGGCTCTGTTTTCGGATATGTTGGCGAAGCAACAATTGGCGAAGGCAATAACAATAACGGAATTAGATACTATAAGAATATAACAATAGCAGGTTCCGATTCAACAGAAGATTCCAGTTCGTCAGCTGAAAACAATAATGCAATTGCAATTGGCGGGCTTATTGGAAGGGCAACAGGCAAATTAACTCTTTCAAACAGCGGTTACTATGGCGATTTAACAATAAGATATACCGCAACAACAAGATACATTGGTGGGCTTGTTGGAAGAGCCGAAGGTCAGTTAGAACTTGATGAAGTTGCATTTGGTGAAAGCAAAGACGGATCAACAACAGGTTCAATCAAAATTGAACGCGTTGATGGAAAAGACAATGGAGACAACAAACCATGTGATTCAAGCACAACATATGTTGGCGGGCTTGTTGGCTTTGCAAAAGGAAAAGCAACAATCAAAAATGCTTCAGTTATGGGCGACATTTCGTTCCCAGCAACTCTTGAGGATAAAACTCCAATTGCAATTGGCGGAAACTCAACAGTTAATGTCGGGCTTATTGCCGGAGTTCTTAGCAATAAAGGCGAAAACGCAATTGAAAATGCTCGAGTTGGCGGAGATATTCTCTTTGGCAATGGAACAATTCAAGGAAAAATCAACGCTGGCGCTCTTGTTGGAACTTTCAATGGCGGAACAATTTCGGGAAGTTACGCTTGGGGAAATGTTGAACTCAAAAACGCAAAATTGCTTAATGGTGGCAAATTTGAAATTGACGTCCTAACCGTTGGCGGGCTTGTTGGAAATGTTGGCGGCGCAACAACCCTTTCAGATAACTACAGTTTAACATCAATGTATATAACAAGACTTGCTTCTCTTGATAAGACAAACATTAACGCACTTGTTGGAACGAAATCAAGTTCGGTTGAAGCAACAAAAGACAAAGACGGCAAAGAAACAAACTTCTATTGCCACCAAATCAACCTTGCAACCGACACAATTGGTCAAAACTTATATTACAAAAACGGAAAAGTTGCGGGGTTGTTTGACCCAATTCTTACGAAATTAAGTGATTTAGTCCAAAATCCAAGCAAGGGCTCAAAACTTAACCCTATTGATTATTATGGAGGAGCAACAGAAGAGGGTAAATATTATTATTTATCTTCAAGTTCAATAAACGAAAGCAAAGAGCTTAAAGGACATCTTGTTGGCGACGGAAAAACCTTAAGCTCCAAAAATTTAACACCATTTAATTTAATTACGGGGGCAGTTTCCGGAATCCGCTTTGTTGTAACGTCAACAACTGAAGCGAAAAATGCGGGAAGAGTTAGAGGAAATGAGTTTGAGGAAAAAGACTTGCCAAGCGGAGTTGCATACGAAAACAAAGGCATAATTTTTGCTGTAAACGTTTACGCAAAAGGTTTTAAAGGTTTGGATTCAAGTTTTGGAAATGTTTTATATTCCTTTAACGCAGGAATTGCTCAATATAATTCTGGATTAATTTCCGACTGCGGAGTTGTTTTCAATGTTAAATCACTTTATGCAGGATTGGTTTCAATTTGTGGGACGCAAGGAAAGCCAACAAACGGAAATGAAGGCACGCCAGGAGTAATTAAAAATTCCTATGCAACAGGCGCAGTTCATGAAAAGGCTGAATATGCATTAGCCGATTGCAGGAGTTTAACTAAAGGCGTAATTCAAAATTGTTATTCTGCAATTGATTCGAAAAATTGCATATATCAAGATTTTGTTGCAGAAAATTGTTTCTATGATAACAATGCAGCAAAAAATGCATACAATGTTTCAATTTCCGGCTTAACAGCAAAATCAACCGACTATCTTTCAACAGTAACCACTGGTTTAACAGGTATATTAAGAAATAATGATTTAACTGGAAATGGCATTTGGAAACAAGACTTCCGCGTTAATTTCGGTTATCCATATCTTGGGGAAAATGCTTACTCTGGGTTTGATTACTTACGTTATAATACTGGAGGAAGTTCGGGTTATTCATCTATTATTTCGATAAGTGAAATTGACAATCCTCAAAAATATCAACCTAAACTTGAGTATATAAGAAGTTATGGATTAAATAAAAACTGGAAATTATATAGCATTTATTTAGGTGATAGACTTGGATATTATGAAAAATATATATGGATAAATGATGGTGATTATAAGTTCGTTGATTTGTCATCAACTCCTCCATCTTTTAGTGAGACAGGAAACGTTACTTTAAGCTCTTCAATTATAGATTATTTTGGAAGAAGTATTATCTTAGTTTTTAAGATAGATACAAAAAAAGTATCAATAGAACTAAGTGACATAAAAAATCAGTATATTCAAATTCCAAATGCGGGGAAACTTGCTCAATTGCAAGGTAAAAAAGAAGAAGAAGACAGCAACGCACATAATCATAATGAAAGTTTATGGGGCAAAAAATATATTCTTCTTTCAAATATTGATTTAAGCGCTTTTTTCGATAATATCAAGGAAGAAAAAAACAAAAAATGGGACTCAATTGGAAGACAGGAAGGCTACGGCTACACTGGCACTTTTGACGGAAATAATTATAAAATCTATAACATTCCAGAATTTAACAATACAACCAGTCGAGTTGGGTTCTTTGGCTATCTTAGCGGTGGAACAATAAAAAATTGCGGCTTTATATATAAAGACGGAACAGAGTTAAAATCAACTCAGGATGTTGGCGGTGTTGTTGGAAGAATTGAAAAAGGGACGATTGAAAATGTTTCTTCATCAGGCGCCACAATTTCAAACAATAACAACGAAGATAACTCATATGGCGGGCTTGTTGGCTCAATAGCAAATGGAACAATTTCAAACAGCTCAAACTATAACACTGTTTCTGCAAAAAATAATGCCGGCGGAATTGTTGGATATGCAAATGGCACCAACTCAATCACTGGATGCAATAACTTTGGCGTTATTAAAGATGCACCGCGTTCTGCTGGAATTGTTGGTCAACTTGTAAGCTCAAAGGAAATCTCAAATTGCCGCAATTATGGAAAAGTTAGCGGAACAAGCGCAGGCGGAATTGTTGGAGAACAACAAGGCTCAACAATTTCTAACTCTCAAAACTATGGTTCAATAACTGGAACAACAAATGCCGGAGGAATTGTTGGGCTCTTTACAAGAAGCGACCAAGAAGAATTCAAAGAACAATGGTCGGATTCAGGCGAGGGTTATGATTTATTAAAGTTCACAAGTAATCTCATGGACGAGGGTATAAAAGTCTTTGAGCTAATTTTAGAAATTGATGAAAAAGCCACTTTGAAATCAACGGGAGCAATTTATGAATCCAAGACGTTGGAGTTTAAAAAGACTTCAATGGGAGGGAATTATGTATCAAATGATTTTAATTTAAAAGGAAAAGACGGCAATAATTATAGATTTAGCCTTGTGTGGAAAGCTTATAGTCAGGCAAATGCTTTAGGATTGAGTTGGACGGGCTGTTGGAGTTACACATTAAAAGTTTATAAATTTAATAATTCATATACTGATGTTTCAAATTCTTATAACTCAGGAACAATAGAATCAAATTGCTATGCTGGCGGTATTGTTGGAAGGTTAACAACAAACGGTAAAATCGAGAAATCCAGAAATGACGGAAATGTTTCTGCAAATAATTCAACACAATGTTTTGCAGGAGGTATCGTTGGTGGCACATATCCTGGAGGAAATAACAACGTTGGGAAAATAGAAAATTGCGCTAACACAGGGGAAATCAGTGCAAGCGGAAACAACTCTTGGGTTGGCAAAATTGGCAATGACGTTGCAACTATAACTAGCTGCTATGGCGGAGGAGAGACCATTGGAACTACAAATAATGATTATAATAGAAATGGAAATGAAGGTGTAACTGATAAAATTCTTGATAGTATAGCTAAAAGCAGTCCAGATTATTGGTCATCTGTAAGGGGGTTAAAAGAACCTAAGATGGAAGATGGTAAATACTTAATTTACACTGCAGAGGATTTTGCTTGGATAGCGCAGGCTCATCAACATGCTGTCAATTTCACAGGCTTAGGTGTCCTTAATGTTTTGGGGATGTTTGGAGAGGGAAGCAAAACAGAACTTAGCATGGATATTGATATTCCTCTTGTTCGTTCAACATATTTAAAAATAATGGAAAACATTGATTTTAGAGAACATGCTTGGTCATCCATTTTAACTCCAACTGCAAACAAAAATTATATTCAAGTTTACGCTGCCTTTATTGATAACTATTATTGTTATCAATATACTGAAAATGTTGAATTTAATTTAGGGGCTGAAGGACAATCTTTTATAATTGATAATTCAGGAGATGTTACTTTTAAGAACAATGGTTCCTTAGCTACAAAATATCATTTAAAATTTAATAATGGTGGCGCAATTATTAGCACGGAAGACGAGTATTTATACTATGTTATTGATAGAGAAAATAAATTATTTTATCTACTAAAAGAGGATAACTTGGTAACAACTAAACGATATACAATAGATGGAAACGGCTACAAATTGTTTAATGGGGCAAATAAGTCTCTATTTCAAGATTCAATTCAAGTTCTATCGAAATATAGTAAGACGGAATTTTTAATTGAGTCCGAATTTCAAACTTCGGGAATGGAAAAGAATATGTTTTATTGTGATGTTGAATTCTCCACAAGATTTAAACAACCAACCTATAAAAAAGATGACAACAATTTCTATTACTGGGGAACTGCCACAGATGGAAGAACAGTTGCAGTGGTGGTCAAAAATGGAGAAACCCTTGCATTTATTGGAAGGGAACTAGCTATAACACAAGATGATCTTAAAAAATATCTGAACGGGGAAAAATATTTATCGAGTAAATATACTGCATATGTTTTTATTAGTAATCTCTTCGGTGAAATTTCTTCTGTTAATGCTAATGGTTTCTCAAAATTAAGAATTGTTGTCAATACGTCTTTAGGGAGATAAAGGACAAAAAATTAAAAGGATAAAAGAATGAAGAAAAGGATTTTTAGTTTATTAGTTTTGATTCTTGTTGCGATTTGCGGCGGCGTTTTTGCCGCCTGCGCAAAAGAAGGAGGCGAGAATGTTTCAATTAAGGCTGTTGCTGGGCTCGACAGTCAGCTTTCTTCGTCGCAACTGGATTCAATTTCGAATGAGATTTTGCTTTTGGAAGGGGAAAAAGACAACCTTTCAAAAGGTTTTGGCTATAACAATTCGGTTAAGGACGGGAACGCGGTTTCTTTGGTTGTTGGGAGCGAAGAAAACGGCTCGCGCGAGTTGATTTTTGAGATTGAAAATTTTGAAGAAAAAATGAGCGACAAAATTTTTGTTTCAAGCGATTCGTCTTGCATTCAAGTTTCCAAGCCAGAAAACGCGGGCTTTGGCAAGCAAAAAGTTGTTATAACTGCTGTTGGGGCAGGAACAGCGGAAGTTGTTGTTAAAACCGGGCAATTCTTGAAATCCACGAAAATTGTTGTTAAGGCAATTGAAAAGCTTTCTTCATTCAGCATTAAAACCAACGCAACAATTTATCTTGAACGCGGAAAGGAATTAACAATTTCGCCAGAGGCATATCTCAATTTCTTCCCTGCGGAAACGAATTTGAGAGAGGTTGAATTTTATGACGGCGAAACGCTTTTAACAAAAGACGGGAAAACAGTTCTTTCAACAGTTCCAAGCGAAACCGCAACGGGATATATTTCCGAAAGCAAAGAAATTACGGTTAAGTCGTTGCGTCTTTCGGGAAACGGAAGCATTCAAACAATTTCGGTTGTTGTTGTTGATTCGCTTTCCGATTTAAGCATGAGAAAACTTGTTTATTCCAACGGCGAAAAGACATATCCAATTCTTGAAAAAGGAAAAACAATAACTGTTATTCGAAATGTTTCGCTTGGCGAAATTAACTATGGAGTTCGAGAACTTTATGTTATTGCGAACTGCAAAGAAGAAAGTTTGGAAATTGTTGCAACAGCGAAAGGGACGAACCTGCTTTTAACAGTTTCCGACCAAGAACACATAACTCCAGCGAACTTTTTAACTTCGAAATATGGAAGTTTGATTGACTCTTCAAATCCAGATTTCTCGGCTTGGGTTTACAAATTTGAACTTAAGTATGAAGGAATTTCAAGTTATGAGGTTGAATTTGGCTTTAAAACGGGGCGATATACATATGGCGAAATAATTTCGGCAAATGTTGAGTTTAAGAGTGCGTCGAATCTTGTTGCTTTTGCAAAGCCAGGCGAGGACGAAGATTTCTCGAACACATACACGATTTATGATTACTACACGGGGACATATGGCTCAAGGTTTGCGGTTACAACAAACACGAGCGATGAGTTCTCGAAAGCGGAAATTTCGCTTGTTATCCCAGGCGAAAGCGCGCTTGCATTTAAGATTTTTGATGTTCTTGGCAACGAAAAACTTGGTGTTTCGGAACTTGGCGCAACAAAAATTGTTCTTAAGAGCGGCGAAAATTTCTTCATTAAAGCAAACGAAGGAGTTGTTGGGTCGTTCACTTTAACTGCGCGCGTTGCCTACACATTTGAGGGCGTTGAATTTGTTACTGAAAAGACGATTACGCTTAATGCGGTTAACTCGCCAACAAATTTCTTCTTCAACAAAGAAAACGGCGAAGAAATTTCAAGTTATGTTTTCGATCTTAACGCGTCCGGGAAAATTGTTTCGGGAATTAAAGAAACGCAAAGTTATGCGGCGCGAAACTCGCTTGTTCTTTCAATCAACGGCTATGTTGGAAGCGGGGCGCTTACCGGAGCAATATCCGATTTCGTTATTGTTTCGTCTTCCCCAATTATTCAAATCACGAAAAACGGGTCGTCAATTTCAATTCTTGCAACAGGAACTGGAACTGGCAGTTTCAAAATTGTTGTTGGAAACGGAATTTCAAGAACATTCACTTTCAATGTTATTCAAAGCGTTAGCGATGTTAATGTTTTTGTTCCATCAGCAGAGCAAAATTCCAACATCATTTCGGTTGTTTCAAACTATTCATATAACGAGAAAATTTATGACCAATATGCTTTGGTTAAGAAAAATTCGTTAATTCCTCTTGTTGTTTCGGCAAGCGGGGAAGTTCTTATGGCTTCAACCGAAGGAGAAAACATTGATTTTTCAAACGGAAAATTAACCTGCATTAAAGAATTTAATAAAAATGAGCTTACAGTTTCAATAACTTATCAATATGTTGACAATGAGGTTGTTTCAACAAAAGCGGTTGTTGTTCAACAAATTTTGATTTCGTCGATTGTTGAAATTGAAAATTTCAGCATTTCAACAAACTTTGGCTCGTCAACTTTCAGTTTGTATGATTACTTAACAGTTGGCTATTACTCACGAAATCTTGCAACTGCAACTCTTCAAATTAACATTCTTCCAAACGAAATTCGCGAAGAAATCTATAAAACAATAACATTCTCAACAAATGCAAATGTTATTAGCGAAGTTAACACAGAAGAATCCTACACGCTTTTAACCGACATCTTTGAATTTGTTTTCTATCGAACAGGGGCAAGCGCAGGAACAGGAACATTGGTTTGCAAAATCACCAACGAAGATTTGTTTGATTCAAATGGCAACCTAAAACTTGGGAAAGTGACCCTTCTTGCAAGCATCGACCGTTCAACAGACAGTTCGGAAGGCGGAAATTTTGTTAGATTTGTTCAATTTAACGTTAAAAGAGCAACAAAAATTGAGGTTATTAACAGTCAAACATCTTCTGTTGAACTTGATTCCTTCACAACCGAGCGAAAACTTGATGTTTCAACCTATCCTCTTGACGCAACAAACAGTTCTCTTTCATATGTTTTCATTCCAAAAACTTCGGGACTTAAAGAGGGCGACGTTGAAATTGCTGTTCAAGGAAGCAGCATAACCCTTAAACTTGCAGATAAAAATGTTGCTGGCGAAGGTGTTTTAAGAATTATTGCGCTTGACAGCTACACTTCGGCAAGCGATTATGAAACATATTTAGACATTCCAGTTATTATTTCAAACGGAAGTCAACAATTCCCATACTACATCAATTTTGAAAGTGATGTTCAAAAGATGATTGCAACCGACTTTGAAAAATACTACATTGTTTCGGGTGAAATTGATCTTAGCGAAGTTCAATGGGAGCCTTCAAAATTTGTTCTTTCAGGGGGAATTACTGGAAGAAACAATGCAAAATTTAAAAACATTAAAGTTGCAGGATTAAATTGGAACGACAACGAAAAGACATATTTTGGCGGATTGTTCACGGAAATTGGTTCGGAAGCATTTATTCGCGACATTTCTTTCGAATTTTCAAATGTTTTATTCCAAATTGAAAGCGATGAAGATCTTAACCGCGCACCTTCATATAACGGATTCCTTGGCGCGCTTGCGGGAAGAAACAGCGGAACAATTGAAAATGTTTCGGTTTCAATTAGCAATGCAAACGAAATGAAAGTTACGATTAAGGGCGGATACACCCTTAGCATTGGCGGTATGTTTGGCGAAAATATGCGCTTGATTTCAACTTCAATAACAAGCAGTTCAACAAACAACACGCTTTTCAGCGGACGAATTAACTTTATTGATTCAACCTTGGTTGCTGGGCCAGCGCACATTCTTATTGTTGGCGGCGTTGCAGGGAGAAACTCGGGCGGACGAATTGAAAGAACAATTGAGGAAGGGCTTGTTGAATTTAACAACAGTTTTGCATCGGTTAACGCAACAATTGATGTTCGTTATGCAAGCAAAAACATTGGGCTTGACGAGGGAAGTGTTGAAGGAGTTGGCTCAATTGCGGGATTAAATAGATATCAAAGTTCGGCAATTATTGAGGAAATGCAAGGGATTTTTGATGTTTCCTCAATTGGGGAAATTAACGCAAGCAAATTCCAAAACATTGGAGGAGTTGTTGGACAAAACGACGGACAAATTATTAAAGCGCGCTCTCAAGTTTATGTTCGCGGCGGCACGCAAGTTGGCGGAGCAGTTGGAACAAACAGCGGAATTCTTGAATCGATTATTGTTGAAAATTTGTTCAAATCCAACCGAAATGGCGAAGAAAACGTGCTTATTGTTGGGCTTGGAAATGTTGGCGGAATTGTTGGGAAAATGACAGATGGTCAACTTAATAACTCGTCGTTCATTTCATATATTGGTCAAACAATTGTTGATAAGCCAGATTTAATTTCAAGCGGCGAATTTGGGCTTATTGTTGGAAAACAAGAAGGCGGAATTGCAAATTATGTTGTTGCAATTGCAAATGTAAAGTCAAAATCATATGAAATTAAAGAATCAAAGTTCACAATTTCAGAAATTGAATTCACAATTGATAATTTGGAAAATCCAACACAAATCACCTACACAATTGAAGAAATTGAACAGTCAATTGCTGTTGCCGATAAAAAATTCAGCCTTAATGGAATTATATATGTAATTGGCGAAAATGCAGTTGTTGCGGAAACAAAAGAAACAGAGTTTACTTCCGAAAATTATGCAATTTTCGCTCGCGGGGACAGCTCTCTTCGCGCAAGACTCTTTAACGGAGCGGGCGGAACACAAGTTGGCGAAGATAATGTTGGAAAAACAAAGGCAGAATTAAAAGAAACCGAAGGATTTAAGTTTATCTTCATTCCAACAGGCGAAATTGGGCTTACGTTAACGGAAGATTCAAAGAAATTTGAAATGAGAACAGATGCTAGCGGCAATGTTGCGTTCTATTTGTATTACTATCAAAGCACAAACTCAAATTATGCCGACCTTATGGGGTCTAAAAACTTAATCAATTTAACTTCGCTTTTAACAAGTCAAATTGACGGACGCTATCAAATTTCGTCGAGCAATGCTTCAATCGTTGAAATATTATCAAGCGGTCTTCTTAAAATTAAGAAAACTGGCGAGGTTGTTTTAACAGCATCAAGTGAATATGTTTCAAACGGAACAGAACAAAAACTTTATATTAAGGTTGTTAATTATACTAATAATATATCAGTATATTTAGATTCAAATAAAGCAAACGAAATTAAAAACAATGTCGGCGAAATTAAGTATGTTGTTTTCGATGCAACAGAAAGCAAATTGCTTTACATCAATTTCTTGGATAAGTTTAATGTCTACGATATGATAGTTCCTTCAAATGTTAAAATCTTACTTAAAGTTAAGGCAATTGGAGGAGAAAACAACGAGGAAATTATCGTTAAGGAAGGCGAAGCAAAGAAAGAAGGAATTGCTTTCAGACTTATTAAAATAAGTTCCGATTCCTATCAACTTGCAGTTGTTGGCGAAGTTGGAAAATATAAAATTGAAATTGTTCCATACATCGAATTTGTTGCCGCAGACGGGCACACTTACACAAGCACGTTGCTTGCAATTGAAAAGATTAAAGAAAGCGATAACATTGAACTTCAAAAAAGCGTTAAAACAAATTTCAATTTCGAAAACACAACAAAATCAATTAACATTTCGAAAGACACAATTGTTTTTGAACCATATTATGAAAAAGCACTTGATGTTGAAATTGATTCATTAAACGAAAATGAAATAATAACAATTTCAATAACTCATGTTGGAGCAAACGGAAAAGAAATTGAAGATCAAACCAGGATGTTAAATGTTGTTGCAACCTACAATGGAGTTGAATATTCAAACAGCGAAACAATTAACTTAATAACATTTAAAATGAACGGCAAAACAAACAATAAGTTTGCACTTTCGTTTAAAATTGATGAATATAACCAAAATTTCAGCGAAAAACAATATTTTATAATCAAAATTTCAAGTTCAAATGAAAAACAAGCAAACATAAATCTTGAAGTTAACCCTCAAAGTTTAATTTCAATTTCTGCAACGCTTTATCCAATTGTTTCGCTTGACGAACAAAAATATGGATTTAAAGATTTCTCATACATTCCAAGCGGAGTTTTAATTCCGGGGCAAAATTCTTTAATTGAACTTGCGCTAACCCCTCAATTCACATATTTCAACACAATTGAAATTGTTAATGCGTCGTCAAATGAATATAACCTTGTTTTCGACTTATACGACAGAACAACCTCAAGCGTTGTTAGCGGGGCAAAAGCAACAGAAAAAGGAATTTCAATTTCAAGAAATTTAATTGAAAACGGAAGTTTCTCGCTTAGAACTTTTGCCGACCAAAGACTTTCAGATAATTCAAGCGTTACAATTTATATTATTTTGAAAGATGCAAACGGAAACCAAATTGGCGAAATTGTTGAAAAAACATTCTATGTTGAGCATCTTCCAGGGGTTATTGTAACAATTGACGGCGTTTCAAGCGGAAACACCGAAAAGCTTTTTCTTGCCCAAGGCGTTTCATATGATATGGACATTTGGGTTAAAGGATATTTAAGAGGCGCGTTCTCAAACAGTGGAGCAATGGTGACCGACGGTCAAGTTGTTTTGGAAATTGAAGGTTCCGACCTTGTTGCGATAACTCGCGACCTTGGAGGGAACTATAAATTAACAGTTGCTTCCGGACAACTTGGAACAAACAGAACTGTTAAAATTAAGAGTTATGGAATTAACGCAAAAGGCGAAAGAAGCAAAGAAGTTGTTTTGGAAATTGAAATTGTTGAATTTGTTGTTAAAACAGAAAACGTTGGCGACATAATTTCTGGCGCAGCAAACAACATCTATTCTTCGGCAACTGGAAATTCCTACTTGCTCGATATCTCTCTTAATTCCGACATCTTAATTTACGACAGAACAAATGAAAGAATTAAACAAGACGTTTTAACATTCCTTAAAAATCTTGCAACACAAACAGACGCAGGCAATACAAAGAGTTCTGTTTGGCAAGTTAAAGATTTTGGCGAAGCAGCGCCAAACTTCACGTTTATTGGCGGAAACGATAAGTTTAAAGATTCAAATGGAAATGAAAAAATATACACATCAGTTAATGGGGCATTCAAAATTTACTTTAACACCCTAACAAAAAGAAGTTTTGTTAAATTCCTGAAAACAGAAAGTTCGGCGGCTCCAACATTGCAAATTAGATTTGAATCGAAATTCCATTACAGCGCAAACGGAACTCCAACAGTTGGGGAGAGCGGAAGTTCAAATTCCTACACTCTTGTTCAAGTTATCTCCTTCGATGTTTCAGAAAGAACAAGTTTAACAAACCCATATCCAATCTACACATACGAACAGCTTTTGGATATGAGAGAAAACAGCCATTATGTTTTAATGGAAGACATAACTTTGCCAGAGGATTTCACTCCAATTAAAACAAAAATTGCAATGCTCGACGGAAACGGACACAAAATTATTGTTCCTTCAATAAGTTTAAGTGCATTAAACAACGGGGAATCAATGACATTTGGGCTTTTTGAAACTCTTCAAGCAAATGCACTTTTGAAAAACATAACACTTTATGTTAACGGAACAATTGAAATTAACTTATATAACTATTCATCAGTTAACTATGGACTTCTCGTTGGAGAAAATAACGGGAAGATAACAAACTGTGCAATTGAAGGATCAAACTATGCAATTGTTAACCTAAACTTGTTTGGAACAAATCCGTCATCCTCAATCGACTGCGAAGTTGGAAGTCTTGTTGCAATTAACAACGGCGATATAACAAACAGCCGCGTTGAAGTTGGAATTTCAATTAACTCGGTTAAGAGCGCGCTTGTTGGATTCCTTCCTGCAAACCTTGGCGGACTTGTTTCAATTAACAACGGCCCTGGAACAATCTCTTCAAGTTATGTTAAAGCAAGAATTGAAAACAACACTGCTGGCTCTGTTTCGGCAATAACTGGCGGGCTTGTTACACAAAATACTGTTGGTGGAAAAATCTTCGCGTGCTACACAAGCGGAGAAAACACATTCCCAGATATTACAAAACTTCGCGCTTCAACAGAAATTGTTTATTCAACAGCAAGCGCAAGCGGATTTGTTTATTTCAACTCTGGCGAAATTTCAAACTGCTATTCAAACATTCCAGTTCGAACAAACGAAGGGGCAAGCGGATTTGTTTATCAAAACCAAACAAGCGGGAAAATTATAAACTGCTATTCAACTTCTGGGCTTGAAAGCTCGGCAAGAAACGGCGCGTTTGTTGGAGTTTTAACTGGTGTTGTTCAAGACGAAAACCCAATTTTGAACTCCGGCGCAATAATTGGTTGCTTTGCCTGGGAAGAAAAAAGCGAAGTTGGAGAAGCAAAAGTTAACTCTGGGCTTGCAAGCAACGAAGGCGTTGTAACAAAACTTGAAAAGGACGACTTCAAAAATAAAACTAAATTCAGTAAGTTTGCGTTCTCAAGCACGGCAAACAAAACCGACGGGGTTTGGTTCTGGGCAAATGCGGGAACAGAAGCAGAGTTTTTAAGAAATGGAATCCAAATGGATTTCTCAAACGAAGCTCCTCAACTTGTTTCACCAAACTTAATTGCTTCGGCGGTTAGAACTTTGGTTGATGTTGTTTACGACAATGAAACCGAAACAACTCTTTACAACTATGAATGGGCAAATGGCGAAGATGAGGGAACAAAATATAATCCATACATCATCGCAAGCCAAGCAGATTTGGAATATCTCGTTTCAAAACAATCGGGATTCACGAATGGAAACATAATTAAAGACATTTATTGCCGTTTGGTTGGAGATATCATTTATGAAACTTCAACAGCATCAAGCGGGCTTTTCCAATATGCTTTCCTTGGAAACCTTGAAGGAAACTCCTACACAATTGGGAACTACGTTCTCGACAGCTCAGTTAAAATGGATAACGGCGGGTTCTTTGCATCAATTGGAACAGCATCGAATCACGGCGGAAGCATCAAAAACTTAACTTTTGCGCCAAGATATATGAGCTTAACTAATTGCAACTCTGTTGGGGCTGTTGCGGGTTCGCTCTTTGGCGGAACTCTTGTTAATATTAACATCGACGGAACGTCTTACGCTTCGGAAATTGGCGGGCTTACCATAATTGGCAAGAACGCAGTTGGGGGAGTTGTTGGAATTGCAGAAGGTTCCTATAACCTTAACAACATAACCGCAAACATTTCTGTTAACTCAACCTATCGCGCGGCGCTTAATGGTCACACCATTGGAGAATATCAAAAAGTTGACATTTCAAAAGTTTCTTATGCAGGGCTTATTGCAGGAATTGCTGGCGGATATGGAAAAATTGTTTACATCGAAGTTGGAGGAAATAATGTTTCAGTTGGCGAAAACGCATCGCTTATGTTTGGTTACGTTGGGAAAGATGTTAATGCAACAACATTAACAGCAAAGGCTTCAATCAATCAAACAATTAAAGCGGACATCTATGGCGGCGTTATTGCGGCTCATAACTATGGAAGTTTGGAAGACATTAAAATAATTGGTCTTGACGATCCTTCTTATAACGGTTTCTTCGATTCAAGCAACTATGTCCCAACAGCTCTTGGAAACATTGTTGGAATCATGTCGAACGGGTTAATTAAAGACGCAGTTGTAACAACAAAAATCAAAGCACAAGCGGGCGTTGAATCGCTTGGCGGTGCTGTTGGATTGCTTTCCGCGGGCGAACTTAATAACATTAAAATTCTTGGCGACATAACAGGCGGAAACCGAATTGGCGGTGTTATTGGACAAGTTCGCGATGCAAAAATTGTTAAAATTCACAACTGCATCAACAGCGGAACGATCAACTCAAATTCATCTTCCGAAATTGTTACAGTTGGAACTTTAATTGGATTTGTTAATAACTACACTGAAAATGCTATACAATATAAGCAAGATGAGGAATATCCAACAGACGGAAAAATTCGAATTGCCAACACGGCAGAATTTGTTAGTGAAGTTAAAGCAAAACTTGAAAGCGGGGAATACACAAGAAAGGTTAACATAACCTGCTATGCAACATCTTTTGCAGAAGTTTGGTATGGTGTTATTGTAACAGAAGATTCAAACTATAAGAGAGCGTTGTTCTCAGCAGCATCTAGCGAAACACCTAGCGAAGCACCTAGCGAAAAACTTAGCGAATATGAAATTGCGAATGGCGATTTAACTTGTTATGTTCCATTAATTAAAAGTTATCAAGAAAACGGAGAAACTCAAACCAAAGCAAAATAATAAAATTTCAAGCACAGAGATGTGCTTGATTTTTTATTATTAGATATTTAAAATCTCAAATTTTAAATATGAAAGTAAAAAGTTTTGAAACGACAATAAAAGTCAATAATGTAAGTAAATTGTTAAAAAGTTGTTGACATATTCCATTTTTGGTGCTAAAATCTGTTTTTGTATAGGCTAAAGTGGACAAATATTGGGCATTTTTTAGTTGATTTATATTTTTTAAGGCAAAAATGTGCTTTTTTTGCCACTCTTTTTTTTGCTATAAGGAGAACATATGATAGAAACAATGGTTAAAAAAATTAAAAGCGGAAGAGGAGAAAGATATTCTTTTGGTAAAGTTGAAGAATATTGTCCAACTCCAAATCTTCTTGAAATTCAAAGGGATGCATATAAGAAATTCCTTGAAACCGGAATTGACGAAGTTCTTCAAGAATTTTCGCCTGTTGTTGACTACAGCGGAAAAGGGAAATTATACTTCCTTTCGTCTTCTGTTGAAAAAACTCCAAAAGTTTCTCGCGCAGAATGTAAACGCCGCGGGATTTCTTACACAACTCCTTTAAAAGTTAAGGCAAGATTCGTAACCGATGAAAACGAAGCAGGCGTTGAGCAAGAAGTTTTCATGGGGGATATTCCTCTTATGACAGACGAAGCGTCTTTCATCTTTAATGGAATTGAAAGAGTTGTTGTTTCTCAAATTGTTCGTTCTCCAAGTGTATATTTCACTCAAGACGAGCTAGACAACCTTCAAACAGTTAAAGGGCAAATGATTCCAACTCGTGGAATGTGGCTTGAATTTGAACAAGGCGCAAACGACATTATTAAAGTTGTTATCGACAGAGGAAGCAAAGTTACTCTTGGCGTTTTCCTTAAATGTTTTGGCTACACTAACGACGAAATCTTAAACCTTTTTGGCAACAATAAATATGTTAAAAATGTTTTGGAAAAAGAACCTCAAACAACTCAAGAAGAGGCGTTAATTGAATTCAGCAGAAAAACAAGACCAACAGAAGTTCCATCTGCCGAATCAACAAGAAGTTATCTTAACTTATTCTTCTTCTCTGACCAATACTATAATTTAAGCAGAGTTGGAAGATATAAATTCAACAAAAAACTTTCAATTGCAACAAGAATTGAAAACCAATTTTCAGCCGACAACATTGTTATTGACGACGAAGTTGTTGTTAAAGCTGGCGAAAAAATTGAAAGAGAGGTTGCAAGAAGAATTCAAGACGCAGGAATTAACGAAGTTTGGCTTTTGCTTCACGGAAATCGTCATCTTGTTCGTGGGAATAACAGAGTTCGTCTTTCAAGCGTTTTCCCATGCAACGAAGAAGAACTTGGAATTAACGAAGAAGTTTACTATCCAACCTTAATGCAAATTCTTAAAGACAACAAAACAAAAGAAAAACGTCTTAAAGCAATTAAAGAAAATGCAAAACAACTTATCATAACAACATTAACAATTGATGATATTCTTGCAAGCATCAGCTACTATTTAGACATCTTGGCAGGGATTGGTCAATTTGATAACATCGACCACCTTTCAAACAGAAGAATTCAATCTGTTGGGGAACTTATTAGAAACGCATTCCGTTCGGGCGTTAACAAACTTTGCGTAAGCATGAAAGAAAGCCTTCAAGGGAAAGATTTAAGCGAGGTAACTCCTTCTCAAATCATTAACCCTCGTCCAATTAACAAGGCTCTTAAAGATTTCATTGCTTCATCTCAACTTTCGCAACTTATGGATCAAGCAAACCCACTTTCTTCTTTAACACAAAAAAGAAGAATTTCGGCTGTTGGCCCTGGCGGAATTAAGAAAGAAAGAGCAAGTGACGAAGTTCGTGATATCCACTACACCCACTTTGGCAGAATCTGCGTTATTGAAACTCCAGAAGGTCAAAGCATTGGTCTTATCAGCACTCTTGCTTCATATGCAAAAATCAATGAATATGGGTTCTTGGAAACACCATATAGAAAAGTTGACAAAGAAACAGGAATTGTTTCAAAAGTTAGCGAATATAAAATGGCAGATATTGAAGACACGGCATACATTGCTCAATCAATTGAACCATTAACAGAAGACGGCCGTTTCTTGAAAGACAGAATTGTTTGCCGCCATAAAAATACAATTGTTGAAGTTCCAAGAAAAATGGTTGACTATGTTGACGTTTCGCCAAGACAATTCATCTCGGCAGCAACAGCATTGATTCCTTTCCTTAACAGCGACGATAGTATGCGTGCTCTTATGGGAGCAAACATGCAACGTCAAGCTGTTCCTGTTTTGCGCCCAGAATCTCCAATTGTTGGAACTGGAATGGAAGCAAAAATCGCATACGATTGCGGCGCAATGGTAATTGCAAAAAATGACGGAATTGTAACCTATGTAAGCTCTTCGCAAATTAAACTTATGACAAAAGACGGCGAAGAAGTTTACGACCTTATTAAATTCAGCAAAACAAACCAAGACACATGCATTAACCAAAAACCACTTGTTAAACACGGCGAAAAAGTTAAAGCCGGCGACATTTTGGCAGATGGCTACTCAACTCAAAACGGAGAACTTGCTCTTGGTAAGAACGTTCTTGTTGGTTATATGAACTGGGAAGGATATAACTACGAAGATGCTATCTTGGTTAGTGAAAGAATGGTTAAAGAAGATGTTTACACTTCAATAACTCTTAAAGCAGAAGAAATTAAGTGCAGAACAACAAAACTTGGCGACGAAGAAATCACAAGAGACATTCCAAACCTTGGCGAAGAAGCGCTTAGAAACCTCGACGAAAACGGAATTGTTAGAATTGGGGCAGAGGTTGTTCCTGGCGACATCCTTGTTGGGAAAGTAACACCAAAAGGCGAAACAGAATTAACACCAGAAGAAAGATTGCTTCGCGCAATTTTCGGCGAAAAAGCACGCGAGGTTCGCGACACATCGCTTCGTGTTCAACACGGACGTGGCGGCGTTGTTGTTGATGTTCAAATCTTCTCAAGAAAGAACAAAGACGAACTTGAACCAGGCGTTAACATGATGGTTAAAGTTTATGTTGCTCAAAGACGTAAACTTTCAGTTGGGGATAAAATGGCTGGACGTCACGGAAACAAAGGTGTTGTTTCAAGAATCCTTCCAGTTTGCGATATGCCATATATGGCAAACGGACAACCTTTGGACATCGTTCTTAACCCTCTTGGAATTCCATCTCGTATGAACGTTGGACAGCTTTTGGAAGTTCACCTTGGACTTGTTGCACAAAGTTTAGGCTGGAAAGTTGCAACCCCAGTTTTCGATGGAGCAACAGCAAAAGACATTCAAGAACTTCTTGTCGCAAATAATTTCCCATCAAACGGAAAAATTCAACTTTATGACGGCAGAACAGGCGAGCCATTTGCTGCTCCTGCAACTGTTGGTTATAAATATATGTTAAAACTTGACCACATGGTCGACAGCAAGATGCACGCTCGTTCAATTGGTCCATATTCCCTTGTTACCCAACAACCTCTTGGAGGAAAAGCGATGTTTGGCGGACAAAGATTTGGAGAAATGGAAGTTTGGGCTCTTGAAGCATATGGTGCGTCAAATGTTCTTCAAGAAATCTTAACAGTTAAATCCGACGATGTTGTTGGAAGAGTTAAGACTTATGAAGCAATTGTTAAGGGGCAACCAATTGCAGAACCTGGAATTCCAGAATCGTTTAAAGTTCTTGTTAAGGAACTTCAAGCTCTTGGCCTTGACATTAAAATTTTAACAGAAAACAACCAAGAAATTTCAATTGGAGAAATGACACAAGACGACATTTCGCCATTAACAAGAGAGGTTGAAGACGAACTTAAAGAAATTAACCTTGATTTCGACACTCCAACCGATGACGCAACATCCGATTTGCTTGGAGAAATTGAAAAAGACACAACAGCAACATCTTCCGAATTTGATGCTAGCGGACTTTTGGAAGATATGGACGACTAGAATTTAACAAAAAAATAGATTAAAACAGTTTAGTTTAGGAGAAAAAACTATGTTTGAGTTATCAAATTTTGATTCCATTAAAATTGGAATCGCATCGCCGGAAAAAATTAGAGAATGGTCGCACGGGGAAGTAACAAAACCAGAAACCATTAACTATCGCACGCAAAAACCAGAAAAAGATGGTCTTTTCTGCGAAAGAATTTTCGGACCTAAAAAAGATTGGGAGTGCCACTGCGGAAAATATAAACGCATTCGCTATAAAGGCGTTGTTTGCGATAAATGCGGCGTTGAAGTAACAAGCTCAAAAGTTAGAAGAGAGAGAATGGGGCATATTGAACTTGCTGCCCCTGTTACCCACATTTGGTTTTTCCGTTCTGTTCCATCAAGAATTGGAACAATTTTGGACATTTCTCCAAAACTTTTGGAACAAGTTGTTTATTATGTTAGCTACATCGTTCTTGATCCTAAAGCAACTCATTTCACTTATAAACAAGTTATTTCCGATAAAGAATATCGCGAGGCTCTTGAAACATATGGACCAGATGGTTTCACAGTTGGAATGGGCGCTGAAGCGGTTAAAAAACTTTTAAGCGAAGTTGATCTTGAAAAAGAAGACAAAGAACTTAAACAAATTTTGCAAACTGCAAAAGGACAAAAGAGATTAAAAGCAATTAAAAAACTTGAAATTGTTGATTCGTTCTTAAAGAGCGGAAATAAACCACAATGGATGGTTATGGACGTTATTCCAGTTCTTCCTCCAGAACTTCGACCAATGGTTCAACTTGACGGCGGAAGATTTGCAACAACCGACCTTAACGATTTATATAGAAGAGTTATCAACAGAAATAACCGTCTTAAAAAACTTTTGGAACTTGGCGCGCCAGACGTTATTGTTAGAAACGAAAAACGTATGCTCCAAGAAGCAGTTGACGCTTTAATTGAAAACGGAAAACGCGGAAAAGCAATTCAAGGCGCAAAAGCAAGAGATTTGAAATCTTTAACAGCAATGTTAACTGGAAAACAAGGTCGTTTCCGTCAAAACTTGCTTGGAAAACGTGTTGACTATTCCGGCCGTTCAGTTATTGTTGTTGGCCCAGAACTTAAAATGTATCAATGCGGCTTGCCAAAAGAAATGGCTCTTGAACTTTTCAAACCATTCATCATTAAACGCCTTGTTGAACTTAATCAATCAAATAACATTAAGAGCGCAAAACGTCTTATTGAACGCGAAAAACCAATTGTTTGGGACGTTTTGGACGAGGTTATTAAAGATCACCCAGTTCTTTTAAACCGTGCTCCAACGCTTCACCGTCTTGGAATTCAAGCTTTCGAACCAGTTTTGGTTGAGGGAAGAGCAATTAAACTTCACCCATCAGTTTGCCCTGGGTTCAACGCGGACTTCGATGGTGACCAAATGCCAGTTCACGTTCCACTTTCAATTGATGCTAGAACCGAAGCAAGAACTCTTATGCTTGCATCGAACAACATCTTGAAACTTTCCGACGGAAAACCAATTTGTAGTCCTGCGCAAGATATCGTTCTTGGCTGCTACTATTTAACAATGATTCGCCCAGGCGCACTTGGCGAAAACAACATCTATTCTTCCTGCAATGAAGCAATTATGGCATATCAAACAGGAAACCTCGACATTCAAGCACAAATTCAAGTTAGAAGATCAACTGAAGTTGAAGGGGTTAAATATACCGATAGAATAACAACATCTGTTGGACGAATCATCTTCAACTGGGCAATCCCACAAAACTTGGGCTGGATCGACAGAACAAAACGTGAAAACTATAACGCGCTTGAAATTAACCAAGTTGTTAAGAAGGGTGACCTTAGCAAAATCGTTAATATGGCTTTTAACAATCTTGGAACAACCGAAACTTCAAAAATGATTGATAAAATTAAAGCAACAGGGTTTAAATATTCAACACTTGGCTGCTTAACAATCAATGTTTACGACATGACTGTTCCTTCCGAAAAAGATGAAATCATTGCCGAAGCAGATAAGAAAGTTTTGGAAAACGATAAATTCCTTGCAAGAGGTCTTATCACAGAAGACGAAAAACTTAACGCAAACATCGCAATTTGGGCAGACGCAACAAAGAAAGTTCAAGACGCCTTAATTTCAAACTTAAGCGACTTCAACCCTCTTAAAATGATGGTTGTTTCCGGAGCTCGTGGGTCCAACGTTCAAGTTAACTCTCTTTGCGGAATGCGTGGTATTATGGCTGGTGCATCAGGTCAAAAAGTTGATGTTCCAATTCGTTCCAACCTTCGCGATGGATTAACTCCAATTGAATATTTCCTTTCATCTCGTGGTGGACGTAAAGGTTTAACAGACACCGCTCTTAAAACAGCCGATTCTGGTTACTTAACAAGACGTCTTGTTGACATTTCCCACAACGTTGTTGTAACAGAAGACGATTGCTTCGAAAACCTTGGCGAGAAAGTTAAGGGAATGAAAGTAACTCCAATTGTCCTTGATGGAGTTGTTATTGAGCCAATTGAAGACAGAATTGCCGGAAGATATACAGTTGATGCTGTTATTAACCCACAAACAAAAGAAGTTATTGTTCCTGCAAACACAATGATTAGCGAGCAAAAAGCAAAAGAAATTGCAGATGCTGGAATTAAAGAAGTAACAATCAGAACTCTTTTAACCTGCAAGAGCAAACACGGCGTTTGTGCTAAATGCTATGGACGCAATATGGCAGGAAAAGACACTGTTAACATTGGCGAAGCAGTTGGTATTATCGCTGCTCAATCAATTGGTGAACCTGGAACACAGCTTACCATGAACAATAAGCACTTCTCTGGAGCTGTTGTTGCTTCCGATATCACGAAAGGTCTTCCACGTGTTGAAGAAATCTTTGAAGCAAGAAAACCTAAAGGTGAAGCACAAATCACAGAAATTTCCGGAACTGTTACAGTTAAGGAAGAACCAAAGCGCTTTGTTGTTACTGTTCGTGGAGCAGATAACGAAGTAGAATACGAAATTAAGAAACCTGCATATCTTAAAGTTAAATCGGGCGATAAGATTGAAGCTGGAACCGCTCTTATGGAAGGTTCAATCAACCCAACAGACCTTCTTAGAACAAAAGGACTTAAAGGCGTTCAAGACTATCTTCTTTCCGAAGTTATCTCTGTTTATCGTTCGCAAGAAGTTAAGATCAATGATAAACACATTGAAGTTATCATTCGTCAAATGCTTAAAAAGGTTAAGATTGAAGATGCTGGAACAACTGAACTTCTTCCAGGCGAAGTTGTTGATGTTTCTCGCTATGAAGAAGAGAACTTAAAAGCGCTTGGCGAAGGTGGAGTTCCTGCAACAGCAAAGAGAATGCTTCTTGGAATAACAAAAGCCGCTCTTTCAACAGAATCTTTCCTTTCGGCTGCATCCTTCCAAGAAACCTCAAGAGTTTTAACAGATGCTGCGCTTAAGAGCAAGGTTGACACATTGCAAGGCCTTAAAGAAAATGTTATCATTGGTAAACTTATTCCAGCAGGAACTGGTCTTAAACGATATAGAAATGTTATGCCAGTTGAAACAAACAAATAGGTTTAAACAAAATAATAAAGAGAATTAAAAAATTCTCTTTATTTTTTTTGTCAAAAAATGTATAATTAAGTTATGTTTTACTATATTACAACTTTCGGATGCCAAATGAATGTCCACGAATCGGAAAAACTTGCTGGGGTTTTGGAAAACCTTGGCTATTTGCCATGCAATAAACTTGAAGATGCAGACGTAATTGTCTTTAACACTTGCGCAATTCGCGAGGGTGCAGAAGCTCGCGCGCTTGGGAATGTTGGCGCCCTTAAAAGACTTAAACGAGAAAACCCAAACAAAATTATTGCGGTTTGCGGTTGTATGACGCAACAAAAAGATGTTAGCGAAAGAATTAAAAAAGTTTTTCCTTTTGTTGATATTATTTTTGGAACAAAAAACATGGATAAATTTGAAGGATTTATCAAAGAGGTTTTAAAGGCAAAAAGCGAAAACAAAAAGCAAAGAATTGTTCAAATTGAAGATGAGGACACGGTTTTGGAAAATCTTCCAATTTCGCGTTCAAGCGGCGATAATTTTTGGGTTAACATAATTTATGGCTGCAACAATTTTTGCTCATATTGCATTGTTCCTTATGTTCGCGGGCGTGAAAGAAGCCGAGATAAAGAAGAAATTTTAAAAGAAATTAAACAAATAATTGAAGATAACAAAGGAAAACATATAACAATAACTTTGCTTGGGCAAAATGTTAATTCCTATGGAAAAGATAAATATGAAAACTATGGCTTTGCCTCTCTTTTAAAAGATATTTGCAAATTGGAAGGCGATTTTGAACTTACTTTCATGACTTCCCATCCAAAAGACATAACCGACGATGTTATTGAAACTTTGGCTATGGAAGAAAAAATTAAGAAAGAACTTCATTTGCCAGTTCAATCGGGCTCTAACAAAATTCTTAAAGCAATGAACAGAAAATATACAATTGAAAGTTACCTTGAAAAAGTTAACAAACTTAAATCGCTTGTTCCAAACATAAGACTTACCACCGACATAATTGTTGGGTTCCCAGGCGAAACAGAGGAGGATTTTATTCAAACTTGCAACCTTGTTAAACAAGTTGGCTACGATGGCATTTTTGCGTTTATGTTCTCGCCTCGCCCTGGAACAGTTGCCGAAAAGATGGAAAATCAAATTCCGCACGAAATTAAAAACCGACGAGTTAACGAACTTTTAAACCTAGAAAAAGAAATTAAAGCAAAAAAAGCATAAAAAACGTGTTTTTAACGAAAAAAATTAACAAAGGAGAAAATATGGCTGGACTTAGCAACATGATGCGGCACTATTTAAGTGTTAAAGAAAAATATCCAGATTGCATAATTTTTTATCGTCTTGGTGATTTTTATGAAATGTTTTTTGAAGATGCTGTTGAAGCGTCAAAAATTTTGGACTTAACATTAACCGGACGAGATTGTGGGCTTGAAGAGCGCGCACCAATGTGTGGCGTTCCTTTTCATGCTGCCGACACATACATTGCAAAACTTGTTGAAAATGGATATAAAGTTGCAATTTGCGAGCAACTTTCCGACCCTAAAAAAGGTGAACTTGTTGTTCGCGATGTTGTTCGCGTTGTAACTCCTGGAACAGTTATGGACGAAACAATGCTTGAAAAAGACAAGAATAACTACATTGCTTCAATCAACATTAAATCCCTTGAAAACGAACTTTCAATTGGTGTTGCATATTGCGACCTTTCAACAGGTGAATTTGTTGCCGAGGAAATTGAAAACGAAACCTTGCGCGCCCTTGACGAACTTGACGGAACAATCAACAGAATTGCGCCTTCCGAAATCTTTTGTAACACCGAACAAATTGAGTTTTTAAAGCACCTTAACGCTCTTAAAACAAGAAATATTGGAAGAATTGGGCAATATTCAACCGAAACCTATCCAAAAGAAAGCGTTGAAGCGATTTTGCAATCGCAATTTGGAGTTGTTTCTGTTAAGCCTAAAAGCCCTGTTGGAGTTGCCTGCGCATCTCTTGTTTCCTATTTAAAAGAAACTCAAAAACGCGGGCTCGACCATGTTAACGAAATTGTTTTTTCAAGCGAAAAAGATGTTATGTATCTCGACAGCACAACACGAAGAAATCTTGAACTTACCGAAACCATTCGCGACCATAAAAAACGAGGCTCGCTTCTTTCCGTTTTGGACAACACATCAACTTGTATGGGCGGAAGGTTGTTTCGTCTTTGGCTTTCAAGCCCTCTTCAAAGCGACAGCGAAATTAACAAGCGTCTTGACGCAACAGAAGAGATTATTTCAAACATAATTGTTCGCGAGGATATGAAAAGACTTTTAACAAAAGTTTCGGACATTGAAAGAATTGCTGGACGAATTGCCTATGGAAACTTTAACCCAAAAGATGCGCTTTCGCTTAAACAAACGGCTGCGCAACTTCCAGAGCTTAAAGAACTTCTTTCAAAATTCAATTCAAAAAAACTTAAAGGATTTTTCGAGGAATTCGATTCATTAAACGATGTTTACGACCTTCTTGATAAAACAATTTCCGATAACGCTCCTGCGCTTCTTCGCGAGGGAAATGTTATTAAAGCAGGGTTTAACAAAGAACTTGACGAATGCAAAAACGCGAAAGAACTTGCGGCTGGCTGGCTTGCTGAGTTGGAAGCAAAAGAAAGAGAACTTACTGGAATTAAAAACCTTCGAATTTCATATAACAAGGTTTTTGGCTATTTCATTGAGGTTAACAAAAGTCAAATTGCAAACGTTCCATATCGCTATCAGCGCAAGCAAACCGTTGCGAACAATGAACGTTATATAACCGAAGATTTAAAAATTATTGAGGAAAAAGTTGAAAATGCAAGCGAAAAAGCATCGAAACTTGAAGTTGAAATTTTCACGCAAGTTCGCGGAATTCTTTTGGATAACTTAAAAAGAATTCAAAAAACTTCAAAAATTCTTGCCGAACTCGATTGCCTTTTAAGCGGAGCAATTGTTGCAATTAAAAACAACTATTGCAAACCAAAAGTCTCAAACAAAATTCATCACATAAAAATTCAAGCAGGGCGTCACCCTGTTGTTGAAGCAGTTAATAAAACTGAAATTTTTGTTCCAAACGACACATTTATTAACGACGACGCCGACAAAACAATGATAATAACCGGGCCAAATATGGCGGGGAAAAGCACATATATGAGGCAAGTTGCGTTAATTGTTTTAATGGCGCACGTTGGTTTATTTGTTCCTGCAACAAGCGCGGAAATTTGCATAACCGACAAGATTTTCACGCGTATTGGAGCAAGCGATGATGTTGCATTTGGTCAAAGCACATTTATGGTTGAAATGGTTGAAGTTGCAAACATTTTAAAAAATGCAACAAACAAAAGTCTTGCGCTTCTTGATGAAATTGGGCGCGGAACTTCAACTTTCGACGGTCTTAGCATCGCATGGGCGGTTATGGAGCATATCAGCAACAATATGAATATGAAAACGCTTTTTTCAACCCACTATCACGAACTTACAGAACTTGAAGGCGTTTTGGAAGGCGTTAAGAACTATCGAATTACAGTTAAGGAATTTAACGATGAAGTTATTTTCCTTAGAAAAATTGTTCGTGGCGGGGCAAACAAGAGCTTTGGAATTGCTGTTGCAAAACTTGCGGGGCTTCCAGGTGAAGTTATTTCAAGAGCAAAAGAAATAAGCAAAAACTTGGAAAATTCCGATTTAAACAGACATATAGCAGAAGGGAACGAAAAATCGGAAGCAGCAATAAGCGAAAATCGAAATCTTGGCGCAAATGTTGTTGGAATTTTAAAGGATTTGGATATAAATAAAGTAACGCCATTAAGCGCATTTGAAATTTTGGCAGATTTAATTGAAAAAGTTAAATAATGGAAATAATTTAGGAGAAAAATATGGGAATTAACATTCTACCAAGCGAAATATACAACAAAATTTCAGCGGGTGAAGTTGTTGAAAGACCAGCAAGTGTTGTTAAAGAACTTGTTGAAAACAGTATCGACGGCGGTGCAACAAAAATTACCGTTGAAATTTTTGAAGGCGGAATTAAAAAAATTATTGTTTCCGATAACGGAACTGGAATTGAGCCAGAAGATGTTGAAAAGGCTTTTTTGCCACACGCAACAAGCAAAATTTCAAGCGAAACCGACCTTTTCTCAATTGCTTCGCTTGGTTTTCGTGGAGAAGCTCTTGCATCAATTGCAGCAGTCAGCCAAGTTGAGTTAGTTTCTAAAACAGAAAATAATGACTATGGAATTTCATTTAAAATAAACGGGGGAGTTCCAGAATCAAAAAGCGAAGTTGGATTTGAAAAGGGAACAAGAATAAGCGTTTCAAATTTGTTTTTTAACACGCCGGCGCGCCTTAAATTCCTTAAAAAACCAAAATCGGAAGAAAGCGAAATAACTTCGCTTATTGCAAAAATCATTTTGGCAAACCCAACCCTTTCAATTCGCTATATTGTTGACAACCGAATTGTTTATAACACTTTTGGAAATGGACTTGCCGAAGCGATGTATATAATTTATGGCAAAGAAACCTACGACAACCTTTTGGAGGTTTCATATAATCGCGACGAAATTTCAGTTAACGGATTTATCGCGCGCCCAACTTTCGCAAAACCAAACAGAACCTATCAAACGCTCTTTGTTAACGGCCGCGTTGTTTCAAACTATATGATTTCATCGGCTGTTCAAGATGCTGTTGATGCGTATATTATGAAAGGAAAATTTCCTCTTTTCGCTCTTAACATTTCAATTCCTTTCGAGCAAGTTGATGTTAATGTCCATCCTTCAAAGCAAGAAGTTAAGTTTGAAAACCCTGGAAAAATTTATGGAATTGTTAACTCCGCAATTTATAAAGCCGTTTCAAACGCGAACTATATTCAAGAAACAACAATTTTTGAAGAGCCCGTTAAATCGGCAAACGAACCTGAAAATTCAAAAACTAATTCAAGTTTTGAACTTGCAAAACTTTTGCAAGAGCACGCAGCAAAATTTAACGAGGGAACAACTTTAAAAAGTTCGGATTCAACGCTTTCAAAAATTCTTGCAGAAAATTTAAATAATAATTTAAATAAAAATGAAGAAAAAATTGATTTAAATCAAATAAAATTGGAAGAAGTTGAAATTTCGCCAATAATTCCAGAAAAAAATAAGGAAATAATTCAACAAAATATTATTCCAGAATTTTTTGAAAAATATAAAATTATTGGAGTTCTTTTTGAAACATACATTTTAATTGAACAAGACGATTTGTTCTATATAATCGACCAGCATGCTGCCCATGAACGTCAACTTTTTGATAGGTTCTCGAAAGAAATTGAGGAAGGGGGATTAACTCTTCAATCACTTCTTGTTCCATATGTTTTTTCTGCAAACTTAAAGGAAACAGAATTTTTGGAAAACAACTTGGATGCTTTAAATTCAAGCGGAATTGAAATAATTCCTTTTGGGGAAAACACATTCAAAGTTTCCGCTGTTCCATCAATTCTTTCACAAATGAATTTGAAAGAATTCTTTAGTTCAATTTTGGAAGAAACAACAGGGCTTTCAAGAAAAACAAATGAAGCGCTTAAAAACAAAATTGCACGTCACGCTTGCCGCTCGGCTGTTAAGGCTGGTAATAAGCTTTCTGAGGGTGAAATTGACGTTCTCTTAAAATCATTCAAGGAAAACAAAAACGTTCTTCTTTGCCCTCATGGGCGCCCTATTGTTGTTGTTTTTAAGAAAACAGAAATTGAAAAATGGTTCAAACGAATTGTTTAAGGAGAAATTTTGGAAAACACTGTTATTGTGATTTTTGGGCCAACAGGAGTTGGCAAAACAAAAACCGCCGTTCAACTTGCGAAAGAACTTAACGGCGAAATTATTTCATGCGACAGTATGCAGGTTTTTTCAAAAATGGACAAAGGAACTGCAAAAGTAACCAAAGAAGAAATGCAGGGTGTTCCACACTATCTTTTAGATGTTGCTCAGCCTTGGGAGGAGTTTAGCGTTGGGAAATATGTTGAACTTGCAACCGAAAAAATTGATGAGATTTTTAAAAAAGGGAAGCAACCAATAATTGCTGGCGGAACAGGGCTTTATATAAATGCATTGATTAACCAATATGATTTTGGGAATGCGAAAAAAGATGAAAAAATCCGTGAAAAATATCAAAAAATATTAGAAAAATATGGAAATAATTATTTATTTAATATTTTAAAAGAAAAAAATTCCGAAATTGCAGAAAAAATTCACCCAAATGATACGAAAAAAATAATTCGCGCGCTTGAAAAAATCGAAAATAAAAATATTGAAAAAAAAGAAATAAAAAATAATTATAAATATATTATTTTTGGATTAAATTTGCCAAGAGAACAAATTTACGACAATATAAATAGGCGCGCAGAAAAAATGTTTGATGAAGGACTTGAAAAAGAAGTTGACAGTTTGCTTGCTCTTGGACTTACATTAAACAACCAAAGTATGCAAGGAATTGGATATAAAGAAATAATTCAAGGACGCGAGCAAAATTTAAGTCGCGATGAAATTATTGAACTTGTTCAGCGGAAAACAAGAAATTATGCAAAAAGGCAACTTACTTTTATGCGAGGAATTCCGGGCTTAATTTGGGTTGATGCAAAAAATGCAACAAATGAAATTTTGGAGGAACTTAATGGAAAATAAAATTGAAGTTTACGAGAAGAAACTTGAAAACATTTTTAAAAATTTGGAAGATGTTTCTCTTTTTAATCAAGCAAAGGTTCTTCGTGCTTTTCAAGAAAACAGAATTAGCGCAACCGATTTTTATGGAACAACAGGATATGGCTATGACGACAAAGGTCGCGAAAAACTTGGAAAAGTTTTCGCAAATGTATTTGGGGCGGAAAATGCAATTGTTTCGCCTCAAATAACTTGTGGGTCCCATGCTTTAACAATTGCGCTTTTCGGGATTTTGCGCCCTGGCGATGTTATGCTTTCTGTAACTGGCAAACCTTACGACACTCTTGACGACACGATTTTTGGAGTTGAAGGAAAGGATAACGGAAGCCTTAAAGATTTTGGCGTTAAGTTTAAACAAGTTGACTTTAAAAATGACAAATTAGATTTTGAAGAAATTGAAAAGCAAATTTCTTCTTTAAAGCCAAAAATGGTTTACATTCAACGTTCAAGGGGATATGCTTGGCGCGATGCGCTTTTCATTTCCGACATTAAAAAGATTGTTGATCTTTCAAAGAAACTTAGCCCAAAAAGTTATGTTGTTGTTGATAATTGCTATGGCGAATTTATTGAAAAACTTGAACCAACCGAAGTTGGAGCGGATCTTATTGTTGGTTCTTTAATCAAAAATCCAGGGGGCGGGCTTGCGTCGTGCGGCGGCTATCTTGCCGGAACAAACGAAGCAGTTGAACTTGTTAGCTCGCGCTTAACTTCACCTTCACTTGGAACGGAAGTTGGCTCATATGAAAGAGGCTATCGAGAGTTCTTTCAAGGGCTTTTTCTTGCGCCACACGTCGTTAAGGAAGCCTTAAAAGGTGCATATTTAATTGGCGCGGTTATGGAAGAAAAAGGCTTTGAAGTTTTGCCAAACTCCGCGTCGAAAGCGGGCGACATAATTAAATCAATTAAATTTGGCAGCGAACAAGATATGATTTCTTTTGTTCAAAAAGTTCAAAAATTTTCGCCGGTTGACAGTTTTGTTTTGCCAATGCCATGGGATATGCCGGGGTATAACGACCCAGTTATTATGGCAGCAGGAACATTTGTTTCGGGGGCGTCAATTGAACTTTCGTGCGACGGCCC
Organism: uncultured Bacillota bacterium; assembly: GCA_900544595.1. Taxonomy (GTDB): domain Bacteria; phylum Bacillota; class Clostridia; order Christensenellales; family UBA1242; genus UMGS687. Next base: position 102,838 of record UQVQ01000005.1, read on the forward strand.
GGTTAAACCTCCGTTCATTGCATATTTCCAAGGCGGATTAACTTATGAACAAATTAAATTGATTGCCATGGAACTAATTGAAAAAATCGATTGAAAAGTTTTTAAAAATTGTTGACAGTTTCCAAAAAATAGTGTAATATTACATTTGCTATTGTGTTACGGGGTGTAGCGCAGTTGGTAGCGCACGTGGTTTGGGACCATGGGGCCGGGAGTTCGAGTCTCTTCACCCCGACCATAATAAAGCACAATAGCACGCATTAATTGCGCGGACCTTTAGCTCAGTTGGTTAGAGCAACCGGCTCATAACCGGTCGGTCCTAGGTTCGAGTCCTAGAAGGTCCACCAATTAAATTGTGGCTCGGTAGTTCAGTTGGTTAGAACGCTAGCCTGTCACGCTAGAGGTCGTGGGTTCGACCCCCATCCGAGTCGCCAGTTTGCCTTGATAGCTCAGTCGGTAGAGCAAGGGACTGAAAATCCCTGTGTCGGTGGTTCGATTCCGCCTCAAGGCACCAACTTCTCGTAAGAGAAGGCCTTGAAAGGAATTGAAACACCAAATCTCCTGAAAGGGAGGGTTAAGATTCCGTCTCAATGCACCAACTTCTCGTAAGAGAAGGCCTTGAAAGGAATTGAAACACCAAATCTCCTGAAAGGGAGGGTTAAGATTCCGTCTCAATGCACCAACTTCTCGTAAGAGAAGGCCTTGAAAGGAATTGAAACACCAAATCTCCT
>UQVQ01000006.1 GCA_900544595.1 uncultured Bacillota bacterium
TAAAGTGGCACGCGAGCTGGGTTCAGAACGTCGTGAGACAGTTCGGTCCCTATCTATCGTGGGCGTAGGATATTTGAGTGGAGCTGTCCCTAGTACGAGAGGACCGGGATGGACATACCAATGGTGCATCAGTTGTCACGCCAGTGGCATAGCTGGGTAGCGATGTATGGAAAGGATAAATGCTGAAAGCATCTAAGCGTGAAACCTGCCACAAGATTAGATATCCCATAACATAAGTTAGTAAGACCCCTTGAAGACTACAAGGTTGATAGGTCGGAGGTGTAAGTGCAGTAATGCATTGAGCTGACCGATACTAATAGGTCGAGGGCTTGATCACACGTAAGTGATTTCAAGCAAACTAATATGAAATCTTAAGTTAAATCGTTATGAAATATTTGAAAAATGTTATACAATTCAATTGTCAAAAACAAAGTTCGATAATTCACAACTTTATGTTGTTTATTATACCAGTGCTGGTGACAATAGAGAGAAGGTCCCACCTGTTCTCATCTCGAACACAGAAGTTAAGCTTCTCATCGTCGAAAATACTTGACTGGAGACGGTCCGGAAAGATAGAACATTGCCAGCGCACCTAAATAAAACACCCGAAAGGGTGTTTTTTTGTTGCTTAAACAATGTTCTATCTGTTGCCTTTTTGTTTAAAAAGGCAACGCAAGCTCTGCTTGCTTTCCGGAGTCCGTCAATAACGCACTTCGCTTCGCTAAAATTTCGCTTACCCAAGCAAAATTTTGACCGCTCGCTCTCAAGAACATTGCCAGCGCACCTAAATAAAACACCCGAAAGGGTGTTTTTTTTGTTGCTTAAACAATGTTATATCTGTTGCCTTTTTGTTTAAAAAAGGCAACGCAAGCTCTGCTTGCTTTCTGCAGATTGTCAATAACACACTTCGCTTCGCTAAAATTTCATTTGCCCAAGCAAGATTTTAACCGCTCGCTCTCAAAAATGTTGTTAATGCAGTTATTAAAAAAAAGTTTATGTCCTAAAATTTTAAGTATATTTGTTGCGTGAAAAATTGCTTTATGAAAAATACAGTTTTTAACACGTAGATATTGACTTTTATTAAATTAAATAGTATATATATTATAAGGGATGAAGACATATGGCTAATTTTTATGAGATTTTAAGTAGAGAAGAAAAAACAGATAGGGATAATTTAGATAAAGCTTTGCAAGATGAAAAAATTCCAGACTACACAAAGGAATTTGAGCATTTGAAAGAAGTTTGTGACGCCAAGATGGTTTATCTTGATATATGGCGCGACTTTGGGGTTTCAAGAAAAGAAGGTTTCTTAGAATTCCATGTTAATAATGTTTTTTTTACAAATCTTGAAGAAGAGATTGTGCTTGATTTATCTAAGGTTGCAAAGATTGAAGATGAGAATAAACAGGTTATTTATGTTAATGAAAACAGACAGAACTCCGATTTATATACTTTTGCAACGATTTTTGGAAAGTTACCTGCAAAGTAGCATTTGCTTGCAGACAAGAAGAGCGCCAACATGATTTAGACTTGCTTGGCAAAGCAGCATACACCGATTTTGAAATGTAGGCAAAAAAAGAAACGGCGCAAGGGAAACCTTGCGTTTTTTGACTATTGACTTTTGGCGTTTCTTATGTTAAATTTAACTACAATAGGGAGAGAAAATGGAAAGAAAAATTTATACAAACAAATACTCAAAAATTGCCGGCAATGAAATCGCAAAAGATTTTTTGGAAGAATGCGAATTTGAAAATGTTGAAGAAATTAAGCAACAACCTGGTTTAAACGGCGAATATGCCTTAAAATTTAACGCATATTACGATTTCACAGGGAAAGATTATGAAATTTCGCTTTCCGACTTTGAAGTTAAAACAGTTGAATTGAAAAGCGGAAAGGCTGTTGTTTTTCCAGGGCTTAGAGATTTATGGCGCAAAAAGTTGGAACAAGAATTTGAGCAATACACTTTTGAAAAGCAAATTTATATAAATCAGAAGCAAAACGAAATTAAAAATGATTTCCTTAAAACAAATCCAACAAAAAAAGAAAAAAGAGTTTTTGAAAGAAATGTTGATGGAATGAATTTATAGAATCGAGGGAAAAATGTTTGAAAAATTTAATGTTTTTTTATTAGTTCCAGAAAATGTTGAAATTTCATTTATTAAAGATGAAAATGGGCAAGTTAAAGGAAAATATTCTGCAACAATTGACGATAACGACTTTAATATGAATATTAAGGCGAAAAGTGTTTATGAGTTTTTCTCAAAACTTTGTTCGGAACTTGGAGTTGAGGTTGGCGAAAAGGACATCAGAAAGGAATATTACAGTTTAATCACTTTTGACCAAATGACAATCCATTCAGAAGGGGAATGCGAAGCAATTTCAAAAGCAAATAAAAAAAGGTTCTTAGAAAAATTTGAAAATCATAATGATCTAGATTCTTTTTTCTCAACACTTCAAAAACAGGTTACAACTTTTCAAGACTATTTTTCACCAATTCAAAGTTATATGGAATAAAAAAAATTAAGAAAATAAGGTAAAAATAACAAAAAAATCGCTAAATTTGGCGATTTTTTATTATTTTTATCACTTTTGGCGCACAAATTAAGAACCACGGAGCAAATTTTTTTGGATTTGTTTCAAGTTGTTTTTCAAGTTTTGAAATTTCAATCCACTCAAATTTTTCTGCTTCTTCGGGATTCATTTTAATTTTTCCGCTGTAATTTCCAAGAAGAACATGGTCTAGTTCATACTCAAAAATTGCTCCAAGATTTGCAAAATAGACAAAAGAAAAAAGTTCTTCTAAAGGAATTGTCTTTGAGATTCCAAGTTCTTCTTTAAGCCTTAAATTTGCTTCAAAAGAAATGTCAGCTGTGAGAGGGTGGCTGCAACAAGCATTTGCCCAGAGCGAAGGACTGTGATATTTCGTTTTTGCCCGTTTTTGAATTAAAATTTTACTTCCGTCGATAAGAAAAACGGAAAAAGCGCGATGGAGAATGGGCTTCTTATGCGCGGATAGCTTTTCAACTTTTTTAATTGGGTTGTCGTTTAAATCAACAACAAGAACTTCTTTTCTTTCCATTTTAACCTCAAAATTATTTTAACATATTTATTTCTAAAATTTGACTTATTTTCATAAAAATTGTATTATACGTATGTAAATATATTATAAAAGGAGAGAAATATGAACTTTATTGGAGGAGTTGGAGCAATTGTTGGCGGCGTTATTGGCGGCGTTGTTGGGCTTTTGCTTATAATTTTTATCATTTGGCTTGTTACAACATATAACAATTTTGTTAGATTAAAGAATGCAATCGAAGAAGCATTCTCAACAATGGATGTTTATCTTAAAAAGAGATATGACCTTGTTCCAAACTTTGTTGAAACAGTTAAAGGATATGCAAAACACGAAAAGGAAACCTTGGAGAAGGTTATTGCAGCAAGAAATGCTTGTGCAACTGCTGGAAGCACAGAAGACAAGATGGAAAATGAAGCAAGATTAACTTCTGTTTTAAAACAACTTTCTGTTGTTATTGAAAAATATCCAGAGCTTAAAGCAGACAAAAATTTCATTGAACTTCAAAACACTTTGAAAAATCTTGAAAACGAAATTGCATCTTCAAGAAAATACTATAATGGCGTTGTTAAACAATACAATACAAAACGCGAGGTTTTTCCAAGCAATTTGATTGCCAAGATGTTTAATTTTGACAAAAAACCACTTTATGAAGTTGATTCTGCGGAAGAAAGAAAAAACGTTAAAGTTGAGTTTTAACTATGATTAAAAAAGGCATTTTAACCTTATTGCCTTTTTTTGTTATAGCGCTGATTATTGGAATAGTTAGCGCATTTTTTCCAAGCGATAAAGTTTCGCATGAAAACGAATATAAGGTTACAGATTACACGATTAACGCAACAGTTCGCGAAGATAATTCGCTTTTAATTGACGAAGTTATTGACGTTCACTTTAATTATTCAAGCCACGGAATATATCGCTATATTCCACTTTATCAAACGGTTATGTTTGAACAAGATGGGAAAACGTATAAAAAGAACTATAAAGTTGAGGTTATTTTTAACAAAAATATTTCCGATAAATGTGATTTTTATCTTAGCGGAAGTAATTATATAATGCAAATTGGCGACCAATATAGCTATGCAGCCGAAAATTCAACTTTTCATATTAACTATTTAATCAAACTTGGCGACGATAAAATAAAGGATTTCGACCAACTTTACTACAACTTTATTGGAACAGGTTGGGACACTACAATTTCAAACGTTAACATTAACATTCAATTTGAAAAACCAATTGAAGACAGACCAATAACATTCTACGTTGGAACAGATGGCGAAGATGAAATTTACACAAAAACAATTGAAAACAGTTCTGTTTCATTCGCATATTCCAATCGTATTAAACCATTCCAAGGCATTACGGCAAGGGCATCGTTAAGCGAGGGATATTTTAAAACCGAAAAGAAATCGCTCGTTCCAAACATAGCACTTTTGTCTTGTGCTGTTGGATTGTTTGTTTTGGCGTTAGTAATTTATATTATAAATAAAAACAAAAATAGAATTGTTCCAATTGTTGAATTCACAGCCCCGGAAAACATAACTCCTTCCGACGCGGGATATATAATCGACGCAAAGGTTAATAATGGCGACGTCTCGGCGCTTGTTGTCTATTGGGCAAGCAAGGGATTTGTTAAAATTGACGAATCAACAGGAACAACTGTTTTAACAAAGCTTAAAGATGCTGATGACACTTTTAAGGAATATGAAAAAAACATCTTTAACTCAATGTTTGTTGGAGATGAGGGGTTTATAATTTCGCAAGTTAATTCTGCAACAGCAAAAGCAATTTCTGGAGCAAGAAAAAGTGTTAAAGAAGAGAATTCCAAATTTTTTAATAAAACTGTTTTAAGCATTAAGAGTTTCTTTGCCGCTGCTTTTATGATTTTAATTGGAGTTGGACTTAAAGTTGTTTCAAACATAACAGACACCTATATATCATCAATTGTTTGCACTTCAATTGCAATTATTTGCGCCGCAGTTGTTTTGGGGCTTATGACAATTAAGGATCAAAAATTAACGCTAAGCAAAAAGAAATATTTTTGGTATCAAGTTCCTCTTTTCTTAATTCTTATTGGAATTTACATTCCATGTGTAATATTCCTTTTCGACATATACACCGATCCGCTTTTAACATCAATTTTTGTTCCTGTTTTTGGGCTGCTTTCTGTTTTGCTAATAATGAACTTAAACACACGCAAAGAGGGCAAAAACAAAGAAGTTGGACGCGTTTTTGGTCTTCGAACCTTTATCTTGGTAACCGAGCAAGACAGGCTTAAAATGCTTGCAGAAGAAAATCCAGAACTCTTTTTTGATGTTCTACCATATGCCTATGTTCTTGGGATAAGCAACGTTTGGATTGAAAAGTTTAAGACAATTGATGTTCAATCGCCAGATTGGTATGTTTCCAATAATAACATAGTTGATGTTTATATCACTGCGCGAATTCTTTCGTCAATGAATTCAATGAACTCAGTTGTTATTCATTCAATTCCGCCAAAACCGCTTCAAAGATTGGCAAAATTTTTGGAGGAAAAGGCGGAGGATTCAGCGGCGGCGGCTTTGGAGGGGGCGGCGGCGGACGCTGGTAGAAAAAACAATAAAATTAAAGCATTATTTATTAAATTAAATAATGCTTTTTAATAAAAAATATATAATTTAATTTAAATTAAAATAAAAATTAAATATTAAAAAATAAAAAAATAAAAATTAAAATTATAATTTAAATAAAATTAAATAATAAATTAAATAAAAAATATTTTTAAAAATAAATAAAAAAATAAAAAGCCCTATTCTAGGGCTTTTTAGCAATTTTTAAACAATTATGAATTTGCAATTGAATTTAATTTTTCAAGTTCTTTTTTAATGTCCAAGCGGTTAAATAAATTTTCACCTTTTTCAACTTTAATTCCTGCTTTTAATAAATTAAATGAATTATTTTCATCAATGTTTTTTGGAATATTAGTTCCAAATTTTTCAAAAACAAGAGGGAGTTTTTCTGGAAGGAAAGGAAGGAGGAGAACATAAGCTTCAAGTTGCGCATTTGCAAGAAGATTTAAGAATGTTTCAACTTCAGCGGTTTTTCCTTCTTTTGCAAGTTCCCAAGGTTTTGTGTCGTCAATATATCTGTTGCAACTTTCCAAAATTTCAAGAGCTGCTTTATAACTTTGTGTTGGGTGAAGGGCAATCATTTCATCGATGCATTTCTTCTTTAAATCAACAACTTTTTCTTTAAATTCGCTGTCGATGTTGGAAAGGGAGTTTATTGCAGGAATAATTCCGTCAGTGTATTTTTCAAGCATTCCAAGAGTTCTTGATGCAACGTTTCCAATTGTGTTTGCAAGATTTGTGTTAAAAGAAAGAAGGAAACTTTCTTGTGAGTATGGCCCGTCATTTCCAAAGTTAATTTCGCCAATTAAGAAGTTGCGAATTGAATCGCTTCCATAGTTTTCAATTAAAATTCTTGGATCGATAACTTCCTTTTTGCCCGTTTCTTTGCTCTTTGAAAGTTTGTCGTTATTGAAAAGGAGCCAGCCATGGCCAAAAATTTCTTTTGGCAAAGGTAAGTCGAGAGCCATTAAAATTGCAGGCCAGATAATTGCGTGGAAGCGAACAATCTCCTTGCCAACAACATGAACATCTGCTGGCCAAAATTTTTTAAATAATGAATCGTCATCGCTCATATAGCCAAGGGCGGTTATATAGTTTGAAAGAGCGTCAATCCAAACATAAATTGTGTGGTCGGGGTCAAAATCAACAGGAATTCCCCATTTAACGCTTTTTCTTGAAACGCAAAGGTCTTTAAGCCCTTCGCTAAGGAAGTTGTTAACCATTTCGTTAACACGATTTTGAGGCTGAAGGAAAGAAGGATTTTTTGCATAAAGCTCGTTAATTTTTTCCGTATATTTGCTTAGTCTAAAGTTGTAGCACTCTTCATCGCTGTCGATAACATCGCGTCCGCAATCTGGGCATTTCCCGTTAACAAGTTGTCCGTCGCTCCAAAAAGATTCGCAAGGAACGCAATATTTCCCAGTGTAGCGAGTTTTATATATTTCGCCTTTTTCATAAAGTTTATTGAATATTTTTTTAACTGAAGAAACATGGTCTGGGTCGGTTGTTCGAATGAAACGATCATAAGAAATGTTAAGACTTTTCCAAAGATTTTTTGTGTCGGCAACAATTGAATTAAGGTGTTCCATTTCGCTAACACCTTTTTCCTTGGCAACTTTTGCAATTTTTTGACCGTGCTCATCGGTTCCAGTTAAAAAGAAAACATCATAACCAAGCATACGATGAAATCTGGCAATTGCGTCACAAACAACAGTTGTGTAGGAATTTCCAATTGTAAGTTTATTGCTTGGATAGTAGATTGGGGTTGTGATGTAGAATTTCTTATTCATTTGTTTTCTCCTCGAAAAGTTTGTTAAAGGCATTTATAGTTTTATTCGCTTTTTTCATTTTTGTCAATTGGTTTTGCCTTTTCTTCAGGGTTTTCCAAATCGTCTTCGTCCCTTGCGGCTTTAAGAGTTTCAATTTCTTTTTCTCTTTTGATTTTCTTCTTTTCGTCGCTATATTCAAAAACCATTGTCATAAGTTCATAGCAATCGCGGAAAAGAATTATTGTGCAAGGAACGACAACTAAAAGAACAATTCCAGTTGTTGAGTTAACAAATTTAAAAAATTTAACAATTCCTTTCCCGTCGTCAACATGTTTTCCAATAACATAGTCTTGATAAATCACATTATAGTCTGCCGATGCGTTGTTTGTTCCTTTTGTTCTAAACCATAGATCGCCGTTTGCGTCGGTTTCAATTTTAATAATTTCGTGGAAAACAATTCTGTTTTTGCGTGGATTTGATGTTGGTTTCTCGCCGTTTGCAATTGTTGCTGGACGAGGGTGGGCAGGGTCAACATAGTCGAAAAAAGCAATGTAGTCGCCAACAGCAAGTTCGTTTGCTTCGGTTTGCTTGATAAATGCTTTATCGCCAACCTCAAAACCGGCGTCACGCATACTTCCCGAAACAACTGTTATCATCGCATACCCAAAAACCATTGGAACGCCTTTAGTTATTTTTGTTATGATAAGTGAAAGAGAAAAACAGGTTGCAAAAATTAAAATTGGGAAAAGGACAATGTCCAAAACCAAATTTAAAATTCGCTTTGGCGTCCATTTTTCTTTTTTCTTGCTTAAATTTTTGGAAGGATCAACTTTGGAAGAGGGTTCAAGATTGTTTTTTTTGGCATCAATTTTTTGACTTTCTTCTTGAATTTTCTCTTCTTTTTTTTGCGAGATTTGTTTTTCGACTTTTTTCATATGTTTTATTTTAGCAAAGTTAAGTTAAAAAGCCAAATGAAAAGCACAAAAAAACGGCTGATAATTCAGCCGTTTTCCTTGTTTTTCTTTTAAATTAAACACCTGCTGTTTGGTCAATTGTGATGTCGATGTTGAATGGAAGTTGTCCTTCAACTTCAACAAGGCTTTCGAGAGCAGTGTTTGCAACAACAACAATGTAGTAGGTTGCGGTTGCGCTTTTTGCAAGGGTAACTTCGCCTTTTGCTTCTGTGTTTTTTGCAACTGCTTCAAGTGAGCCCCAAGTTGCTCCAGCATAAACTGTAACTTGGTCGTTATCAACTGCGCTTGCAGTAATGTGTGCATAAGCAGCAGATGCATCAGTGTTTGTGAAGTCAATTTTCCAAGCATAGTAGTTTTGTCCAACAGTGTAGTTGAAATCTGCTGGTGTTAATGCTTGAGTTGCAGTGTCGGTGTTAGAGTCTTTTGAAAGTTTTTGTGTCCAAGCAACTTCGCCAGATGGAGATGCAACAACTGCTTCGGTTCCTTGGTTAATGTATTCCGAAACAACAACGCCAACTTTTGTTTGACCTCCGGTTGTGATTGTGATGTAGTTGGTGAGGTTAACGCTTTGTGAAAGAGCAGCATAAACTGAAACACCAATAACAAGAACACAAACAAGAACACTGAATGCAGAAATTAAAATTTTTCTTCTTAACATTTTTGCTTTTTCCATTTTGTTTCTCCTTTTTATTTTTTAAATTATGCGCCAGCTTTTTGGCTTGCTGTTATAACCATGTTGAAAGCTTCTACTGAAGCAGGAACTGCGTCGATAAGTTCTGTGTTCATTGCAACAACAATGTAAACAGTTGCGCTTTCGCCAACAAGAATATCGCCAGAAATTGCTGTTCCTTCGGTTAAAGTTGTGCTTTCGCTTGTTCCATTATAAACAGTAACTTGACTGTTAAATGTGTAAGTAGCTTTTTCTGTTGTTTGGAATTCGATGTTATAAGTAACGTCGGAAGCAGCTGTGTTATCGAAAACAACTTTGTAAACTGTGTAGGTGTATTTGTTGTCATACGAGAAAACGATGTTTGGTCCAGTTAATTCTTTTTCGTCTTCCGTTGAAACTTTCTTGCCAATTTCTGTGAAAGTTAATGCCTTAGCAGCAGTTACAGCAGCTTCACTGTTATTAAACAACGTTCTTGCATCTTCGCTTGCTCCGTGGGCATAGCTAACGCCAATGTCAATACGAACTTGCTCTGATGAATTGATTGTTACGGTGTTTTTAACAGTTAATGTTTGAGATGTTGCTGCGTAAACAGAAATTCCAATAAGCATCATACACATAAGCATACTCAAAATTATAAGAACAATGCGTTTTTTCTTTAATCTTGATTCATCTTTTTCCATAAATTCCCCCCTTTTACTCAAACTAACTTTACCAAAAGTTTTTTCAAAAACAAAGCAAAATTAAGCATTTTTTCAAAAAAATTTCTTTTTTTCTTAATTTTTATTTGCATTTTACCTTTTTTTATTCCAAAAAGTGCCAAAAAAATTTGACAACATACTAAATAAAAAATTAAAATATATCAAGAATAAGATAATAAATATTATAGATAATAGTGTCTCGGGGGTGGCAATGAAAAAAGCAAAGTCAAAAATTATAATTTTAAGTGTTATGATTTTTGTTATGCTTGCAACTTTTGGCATAAGCGTTTTTGCAATTAAAACCCAAGCAGTTGATGTCCACACCCAAATTTTAATTTCCGATAAGGGGCAAGCAAAAAGTCATGTTATCGTTTCCGATTTTGTTGGACCTTCAAATAATTCAAAATTTACGGAGCTTACTTCTAAGCCAGCTTTCGAACCAATCCTTGAAAAAAGCAAAGAGGAAGACAGCAAAAAAGAATTGCTAGACCGAAATGTTGAATTCAGCTACACAAATTACTATCGCTACTACATAATGGAAGTTCAAATAACGAATCTCTCGGAAGATGTTGAACTTGCCTACACATTAAATTTTTTTGATAAAGACGGAAAACCTTTTGTTTTTTCTTCGCAAGTTGAAACTTTGTTTATGCAATCTTCTGGGGACGATTTTGTTTTAACAAGTTGCGAAAGCAGCGGACGGCTTGCGCTTGGCGAAACAAAATCAACCTACATTGTTTTCAGCGTGCTTGACGACATCAGCCTTTGGGATTTGGCAACCGTTAAAAAATCAAATTTCACATTAAAAGTTGAGGTGAGCGCATAAATTGAAATCAAAAGTCGTTAAAACACTGGCATTCATTCTTGGAATTGCAATAGCTCTTTGTTTCACAGGAATTATTCTTGTGTTAAGTGTTTCTTCGGCTTTAAATCAAAATGCGGAAGCATCGGGTGGGGTTTCAACCGCCGAAAAGCCTTTTGCCGGCGGCGACGGAACAGAAGAAAATCCATATTTAATTGCCAATGCCTACCACCTTAATAATGTTCGACACTTTTTCTATCACAGAGATTTAAACGGACAATTTGACGAAACAAAACCAAATTACTTTCTTCAAATTGACGATGTTAACCTTGCTCTTTCGGATTTTAACGGAGAGGCTGATGGAAATTTTGAGCCAATTGGAACAGCAGAAAAGCCTTTTCCTGGGATTTATGAAGGAAAGTCTTTTAAAATAACAAATGTTAACATTCATTCCTCGAATGAGAGTGTTGGGCTTTTTGGGGCAACCTCCTCAAGCGCAAAAATATATCGAATTGCGCTTGTTAACTCAACAGTTGTTTCAAGCGCTTCGCTCAACACTGGAGCAATTGTTGGGCTTAACGCGGGGCTTCTTGAACAGTCTTTCTCTTCAAGCGAGGTTTTTTCAACAGCATCTTTCGTTGGAGGCCTTGTTGGAAGGAATGAAGGAACGATTAAAAACTCATATAACAGCGGAAATGTTTCTGGAACAAAAACAGGGGGAATTGTTGGAAATAACGCGGGCGCGATTTCGGGATGTTATAACATTGGAACTCTTGGAACAGAAAAAGGCGGCGTTATTCACACGCAAACCTCGGGCGAAATTTCAAACCTTGCCTATCTTTCAACAACGGCGTCTTCTGCAATATATTCTGGAACTGCCGACGAAACATATATCAAAAGCGTAACATCAAATCAACTTGCGGCAGGCGAAAAAATTTCTGTTGCTGGAACCGATGTTTTAATAACTGAACTTTTAAATAAATCAAACTCCTTGGAAATGCCAAGTTATTTCTATAATTCAACTTCGTCCTATGTTTATCCTCAAATTTGGTCGAAAGCACAAGACGAATCGTTTGTTCTTAAAGGCGACGGAACGGTTTTAAATCCTTTTCTTGTAACTTCACCGCAAGTTTTCAGTCTTATTGGAAAAGAAATTGAACTAAGCGCACTTTATAAACTTGCGTTTGGGATGGATGCAAATTATGCCCAATCGGTTGACATCAACTTCCGCGGAGTTGACACAAACTTTGAACTCACTGGAAACTTTTCTTCAATTGGCGAAAACTTGCCAGCGGGAGCAAATTCATTTTCTGGAACATATTCCGGAAGTTCTTCAGGTTCAAGATGTGCAATTATTGAAGGAATTGAATATGAAAGCACATCGCTTAATATGGCTCTTTTCTTAAACATTGGAAACGGCGCAAAGGTTAGCGGAATTGAAATTCGAAATTTCGTTTTTAACATTCAAGCCCCTTCAATTTTCGTTTATGCAGGAATTGCAAGTGAAAATAATGGAACAATTGAAAATTGCGTCAACTCAAACAACTTAACTCATTCTTTAAATGAAAATCAGATTAACACAACAAACATTGCAGGAATTGTGTCAACAAACAAAGGAAGAATTGTTTCTTGCGCAAACCTTGGGGATTTCGATGTTACTTTGCCAAACACGGTTTCTGGCGGAACTTCATTTGTTGCGGGAATTGCGGCAAACAGCAGCGGAGTTATCGACAAATGCTATAACAGCGGAAGAATTCGCGGCGGACAATCCGGCGGAATTGCTGTTATCATAAACGAAGGCGGCGTTCTTTCAAATTCATATAACTCTGGCGAAATTTCGGCAGCACTTGTTATAACCGGCGAACAAACTTGGGAAGGCGGGCTTGTTTGCAATGCGATGTCTGGAAGCACAATTAAAAATTGCTATAATGCGGGAAAATCATACTTTGGAATTGGAACGCTTTATTCCAATGTTTCAAACACATACTATCTTTCTGGAATGTCAACGAAAGACCAATATAACGGAAACACAAGCCTTGCAATTAACGCAAATCAATTAGCAGGGCAAACCGCAATTGGCGGCGCATCGAACATAATAAATCTTTTTGGATTGGATGTTTGGGAATTCGACTGGGCATATCTTGGCCGTGACGGCGTTGCATATCAGTTCCCACAAATTAAAAATAACAAAGAAGAATATCATCACACAACGGCAATGAAAGTTAACAACGAAGGATTCCACGAAGTTGATTCTTTTGAAAAGTTTAACGCAATTTGCTCAACATACAATGGAATAAGCTATCCGGGCGACGGCTGGTTTAATCTAACAACCGATGTTAACTATAGCAACACAACTTATGCTGTTAAAAGTGAATTTTCTGGAAAACTTTATGGAAACGGCCATTTTGCTTCAAATATAACAATTTCAAGCAATAATTCCGAAAATGTTGGTTTCTTTGGAGTTATTCAAGGCACGGCAGAAATAACCGAATTTGGAATTATTAACTGCACAGTTAAGAGCACAAATAATTCCAACAACTCTTCTGTGGGGGCTTTTGCTGGGCTTATTAGCCACGGAGCAAAAATTGTCAATTGCTATGTTCAAACCGGATATGTTGAAGGGCTCAATAATATTGGCGGTTTTGCTGGAGCAATTGCAATAACCGGAAGAGATGGAAATGGAAAAGTTGAAGGTTGTCGGGTTGTTAACGTTCAAGTTAAACACGGGCAAGACTATCAAGACACAACAAGTTTTGGAGCGCCAACGGGCGGATTTGTTGGCTGGGCAAATAATGCAAACATATCTTCGTCATATTATATGCATTCCGACACAAACGGCGGAAAAAATGGCAGTTCGGTTTGGGGTTTGCTCTTTATGGGTGGATTCGTTGGAAAAACGGAAGGTTTCACAACGATTGACAACAGTTTTTCCTATGGTTCAATTTGGTGTAATAGAAGACTTGTAGTAACTCTCAAAGAAAATAGAGAAACAATTGGTGGATTTGTTGGTGTTAACACATCTTCAAGCGTTTCAATAACAAACTGCTACGCGCGAGTTACAATAAAGAGAAACAGCGGAGTTCAAAATTCAAAAAGCACTAAAGGGTTTGGACATAACACTGGGAACGGAACTTTTAGCAATAACTACTGCCTTAGCGGACAAAACTACAACGCTTCGGGCGGCGCAGGGGCAACAGAAAAAAGCGAAAGCGAACTTAAAATTCAATCAACATTCAGCGGTTGGGATTTCTCAAATGTTTGGACGATGAGTTCAACTGCTGAAATGCCTTTTGGAATGCCAATTCCAAAGAAATCACTTGCTCAAACACAGGAAACTTGGAACCTTCGCGTTAAAACCGACGGAAACTCAATTATCCAGGTTTACAATGGGGCAACACTTATAAAACAACTCACTTCGTCTTCAAGTGGAGTTTGCTATGTTTCGAGAATACCTCTTGGGACATATCAAGTTTATGTTATTCGTAATGGGCAAAAAGTCCTCGATTCTTCAACTGTTTCTTCATATGCTTCGTTTAACATTGAAATGTTTGAAGTAACAATTTCGTCTGCAAATCAGGTTTATTATCTTCAAACAGAAAAATGGTTCACAAGCGGAAGCGGAACGGAAAACGATCCATACATAATTTCAATTTTAGATGAATTTGACAAGTTAAACAAATTTGATGGCTTTGGGGAAGGAACGCATTTTGCTCTTTATAAAAACCTTGATCTTAACAATCAGAAAATTAACGGAATTAACAACTTTAAAGGTGTTTTTGACGGCAGAAATCATATAATTTCAAATTTCCAACTCAATTCTTCAAGCTCAAATCTTGGGCTTTTCAATAACGCAATTAACGCAACAATTAAGAATCTTGGAGTTCGAAACTTTAATTTAACAAGTTTGGCTTCGGAAAGTTATTATTCTGGTGCTCTTGTTGGAAAAGCGGAAAGTTCGTTAATTGTTTCGTGCTTTGCCGATCATGGATTCCTTAATGTTAATGTTAACGCTGGAAGCTTAATTGGTCTTCTTAGCGGCGGAACTGTTAAATTTTCTTATTCAACGAACAATGTTACATCGATTGTTTCAAATGGAACTTCGGTTTCAAACCTTGGCGGATTCGTTGGGAAGGCAACAGGCGGAAGTGTGATTGAAGAATGTTACAGCGACGGCTCGGTTGCTGGCTCTCGCCTTATTGGCGGATTCGTTGCCGAGGCAGACAACACAACAATCAAAAACACATACACAAGAGTTTTTGTGACAACCGATTATAACGGGCGCGATAACCCAGAAGTTGGGGGATATGCTGGAATCATATCGGCGGCGGCAAAAATTGAAAACAGTTTTATGTTTGGAACAATCTCAACCGATTTAACAACAACAGCGGGGAACTTTGCTGGGGTTAATAGCAGCGAAAGCCTTGTTAATGTTTACTATTGGAACAATAACTCACTTGAAGGAATTGGAAAAAACAATGCAAGCGCAGCGGCGAAACCTCTTTCAACAACAGAATTTAATCAGGCATCGTCTTTTGAAGAATATGATTTTATTGAAATTTGGGGAATGCCTTCGGAAAGTTCCGCAGTAACAGGCGCGCCAGTTTTGCGTCGCGTTGTTAATGCGTTTGAAATTAACGAAAAAATACTTGGCAAGGGAACAGAACAAAATCCATACATCATTTTTGATGAAAAAACCTTGCTTGAAGTTATGGATCTTGTTAATGCAAATCCAGGAAAAGTTTTGTATTTCAAAGTCCAAAAGAACATTGAACTTTCTTCTTCAAATTGGGTTGGGCTTGGAACAGAGGCAAACCCATTCACAGGTGTTTTCGACGGCAACAACAAAAACATTTCTGGTCTAAAATTCAGCGGAGAAAGCACATCTGCTGTTGGGCTTTTTGGCTATGTTAAAGATGCAACAATCAAAAATTTAAACATTATCAATCCCTTAATTGAAACATCTTCGGCAATTGATGCGGGGGCAATTGTTGGAAAAGGAACAAACTTAAAATTTGAAAATGTTTCGGTAAGTTCTGGCTCAATTTCCTCGGCGGGAAATTCCGGAGCGCTTGCAGGGAACATTGAAAAAGGGAATGTTAAAAACTCGTCCGCCTCGGGAGTTAATGTTTCGGGCGAAAACGGCGGGCTTGTTGGAAAAGCAACAAACGTTGAATTTTTCAACTGTCAAACACTTAGCATTTCAGTTTCCGCAACGCAAAATGCAGGAAGCATTGTTGGAATTCTTGAAAATGGAATAATCCACAACCTTTCTGTTGGCGTTAACACATTAAATGCTCCAATTGTTGGAGGAATTGCAGGAACAATTGTTAATTCAAAGATTAAAAGCGTTTCTGTTTCACATTCAAACGCAAGCGGCGCGTCCTATCTTGGAGGGGCAGTTGGAATTGCAAACTCTTCAAGCATAATTGGGGTTAACGTTCTTCTTGGAGGATCTCTTTCCGCAACAACTTCTGTTGGTGCGCTTGTTGGGAAGGCGAATGGTTCAACGTTGAACAATAACACCGTTAACACCAGATGGGGCGCTTCAACTTCAACGCTTTCTGCTCTTAATGTTGGTGGTCTTGTTGGTGAAGCAGAAAATATGGTTCAACTTAAAGAAAACAGAATGTGTAAACTAGTTCTTTCTCCGTCATCGTCTTCTGGGTATGTTGGGCAACTTTATGGAAAATTAACAGGAAATGCAAATGCGTCCAAAACTTTGTTTGCAAGCATTGAAATTTCGAATTCGGCTGGAGCAACTTCAAATGCACTTAGCGGAATCAATAAAACGGAAACCGACACTAACGAAGCAGGCGCAATTGAAAGAGCAACTTGGACGTATGTTGAATAGGAAAGGAGGAAAAATGACAAGACATAGAAAAATTGCATCACTAATATTTGCATCGGCGCTTTCAGCAATGCTTGCCCTTTTGCTTGGGTTTTCGGGCTTGTGGTATTCTCCTGCGCGCGGGTCGTGGTCGAGCGCGATGACAATCCAACAGCTTTCAATTCCATATTGGAAAAACGTAAGCGGAAACGAAACAATAATATATAACGAAATTGTAACCCCAATACGTTATGGAAACAGCGCAAACGCAGTTGGATTTTTAACCTACACACCTTCCGAAATTATCTCTGTTAAAAACTATTCCTTAACAACAGAATATGATTCTTCCAAGTATACAATTTCTGGAAACCAAATTTCTTTTCCATATGGAAACGGGCTTCCATATATGCAAGAATCTTGGCTTGATAACAAAGATGTTCCTTCGCAATATCAAGACGGGCTTATTGAAACAACATACAATGATAATGGGGGAACAAACAACGGGAAACACGTTATTGCCGAGAATGCTTTAACTCGAACGAATTTCCTTTGCATAACTTATAAATATAACAGTGCCGAGCAAAGCCTTGGTTTCACACCTCCAACGCTTCAAACTCAAAACTTTCCAAATCTTCTTAAAAAACTTAACAATGCCGAACCTGTTAAAATTCTTGTTTTTGGCGATAGCATAAGTTTTGGAGCAAGCGCCTCTGAACTTATGGGTTTCGAACCAAAGATTCCAACTTATTTTAATCAAATTAAGAATTATTTGGCAATGAGATATTATAATGGCGACACAAGCAAAATAACGCTAGTTAATCCAAGCGTTGGCGGGAAATCAAGCCCGTGGGGGGTTCAACAAGCAACAATGGGGTCGTTTGATAAAACCAACTACGACCTAGTTATCATTGCATTTGGAATGAACGATGGTTCGCTTGGCAATGACGCCTCTCTTTTCAAATCAAATGTCGTAACAATTCTTTCTCAAATTCGTTCGCAATCGCCAAATGCGGATTTTATCGTTGTTGGAACATTCACTCCAAATCCATATTCAACCTTTAACGGCGTTCATTCAACATATATGTTGGGCTTGCAAGAAATCGCAAACAACTTTAACGACATCGACGACATATACGAAAATAAAAGCGGCTGCACCTTTGTTAATATGTATGACATCTCAACCGGAATTCTTGCAAAGAAAACTGCAAACAACACAAATGACAAACGATATCAATACATAGACATTTCTGCAAACTACACAAACCACCCAAACGATTTTATGATTCGACTTTATGCCGGAGCAATTCTTTCAACATTTATTGATTTTTAATAAAAAAGTTATTTAAAAAAATAATTACATAATTTAAATAAGAATTTTTGCATTATTTATTTATAATGTTATTCTTTCCTTAAATATATATATAATTATATAAAGACAAAAATCCCACTAAAATTAGCGGGGTTTTTATAATATTTTTAATATTTTACTATTTATTTTACTATTTATTTTATTCTTTTATTATTTATTTTATTTTTTTAAATTAAATTTTCATTGGAATTCCCCAGCAGGTTTCTTGTGTTAAAAATTTTGAAAGGACTTTAATTTCATTTGAAAATGCGTTGGCAACAACTGCAATTGTTTCGCCGTCGGCCTTAATTGCAAATGAAGTTTCGTCAAGCCATTCGAATTCAAAATTTTTAACTGGTTTAATTCCGTTTGGAATGCTGCAAGCCGATTCAAACATTCTTGCGGGTTTTCCTTTGTTCATAGATTTAATGTCAACGCAAAGTGGGGCTTTGCAATAGTTGGCAAGCCAGCCAATGCAAAAGATTTTTGAAAAATCGAAAGAAGTTGCGTAAAAATATGCAGTTTTGTTGCTTTCTTCAATGAAGAATCGACGATTGCTAACAATTTCTTCAATTTTTATTACAGATTTTTTAAAACACATTTGATATTCTTCCTTATTTCGCCGGCATTACAAACTATTTGTTTTGCAAAATTTAAATATTTTCCCAATTATATATCTTAAATAAAAAAAGGCTTTAGACCTTGTTTTACTGGTGCCGAAGGGGGGACTCGAACCCCCATGAGGTTGCCCTCGGCGGATTTTGAGTCCGCTCCGTCTACCATTCCAGCACTTCGGCAAAGCACTGCAATTTTTTTGCAATATGAATATTATCATAATCCAAATTTTTTTGCAAGTGTTTTAACTAAATCGATTTTTTGTGTTTTTATTATTCCTTCCAAAGCATTTCCATAATTTTTTCTTTTAGAAGTTCAATGTTTTCGCTTTTTTTCGCGGAAATATAAAGAGCATCTTTTTCGGTTTCTTTAATTTTTTCAAGTTCGCTTTTTTCAAGCTTATCAATTTTATTATAAATTTTTAAAACAGGAATTTCGCTTGCACCAATTTTTTTAAGCTCGGCTTTAACAATTTCTTCTTGCATTCCATGGTGATTGTCGGTTATATCAATTAAATGCAAAATTAAATCGCTTTCCAAAACTTCTTCAAGCGTTGCGCTGAACGCAGGCTCGAAAGCAGGGGGAAGATTGCTTATGAAACCAACGGTGTCGGTTAAAACAATTTGTTTCCCATGAGCAAGCCAAAGCAGGCGAGTTGTTGTGTCGAGAGTTGCAAAAAGTTTGTCATCGGCATAAATTCCCGCCTTTGTTATTAAATTCATAAGTGTTGATTTCCCAGCATTTGTGTAGCCAACGATTGAAACGCGTTTAACAGACGATGCGTTGCGGTTTTTTCTTCTAAGCTCGCGCTCATCTTTGAATTTTTTAATTTGAGTTTCAAGTTTTTGAATTTGGTCGCGAACTTTTCTTTTGTCAAGTTCAAGTTTTGTTTCGCCCGGCCCTCGCATTCCAACGCCGCCGCTTCCAAAACGTCCGCTTGTTCCAGAAATTCCCGAAAGGCGAGGGAGATAGTATTTAAGCATTGCAAGTTCAACTTGAAGTTTTCCTTCGTTTGAAAGGGCGCGCTTTGCAAAAATGTCTAGGATCAGCGTTGTTCTGTCAACAACCTTAATTCCAATTTCATTTGAAATGTTGTTGATTTGCGAGCCAGAAAGCTCGTTGTCGCAAATTGCAAGGTTTGCGCCAGTTTGCTCAACAAGTTCTTTAAGTTCAACAACTTTTCCGCTTCCAATAAATGTTGCGGGTGTGATTTCTTTTGCACGTTGAAAAAGAGTTCCAACAACTTCAACATTTGCTGTTTCTGCAAGACGTTCAAGTTCCTTCAAACTAACAGTTCCGTCTTCGCCGTTCAAACTCATTCCAAAAAGAATTGCAATTTCTTTTTCTGTTTTTGTTTCCATAATAAAATTATATCCTAAGTTCACAATTTTTTCAAATTATTTGAGTTATAAATATAATATTTAAAATATTTTGAGAATAGTTTTCAATGTGTTAAAATATTTGTGTAATTAAAGGGGGAATTTTTAATGGATCCAATTTTATTAGCTCTTATCATTGTTTTGAGTGTGATTTTTATCGTTTCGCTTGTTGCACGAATGATAAAAGACCATTCAACAAGAATTTCAACAAAATTTAGTTTTAATAAACTTGAAATCGACAGGTCGATGATGGATTATGCTCGAGTTTTGCTTGATGAAAATGGGCTTGAAGATGTTCAAGTTGTTCAATGTGGCTTTTTTTCGAGTATGTTTGTTGGAAACACATACAAACTTAAAACAAAAACAATTCGGCTTTCGCCTTGGGTTGCTAAAAAATCGAATGTGACAAATCTTGCAAGGGTTGCATCTCTTGTTGCGCTTGCAAAATTCCACAGCGAAGAAAAAACAAAAGGTCTTAAAGCAATTGAGCTTGACCGATGGCTTTCTTGGTTGCCAGCACTTTTTATTCCACTTGTTGTTGTTGGACTTATAGTTGATTTTGCGGCAGTTGGAGCGGGAACATATATTTACACGTTAATTTTTTCTTGCGTTGGCCTTGCTTTAACAATCATTTCTCTTGTTTTTTCGCTTACGGCAATAAGAACCTTAAATAAGTCATATCAAGAAGGTGAAAATATGCTTGTTGATATGCAAATTATTGCTCCAGAAGAAGAAAAATATATTAAAAAAATATATTCAGCTTGGAAAAGATATAATTATGTTAAAGCCTTTGAATCCGTTTTTGAAGCAATCTATTTCGGGCTTAGCGCAGTCCTTTCTTTAATTAAAATTGGGGGTAAAAAATAATGGAAAGCAAACGCAAATTTCTTAAGAGAGAAACAAGAATTCTTTCTGTTGTTGCAAGTGTTTTTATGGCTCTTGCGCTCATTGTTTTGGTTGTTGTTTCGCTTCTTGCAAAAGAAAACAAACTTCGCATTTCGCTTGTTGGCTCGTGCGTTCTCCTTGGAATTATGAGTGTTCTTTTCAGCATAGTCCAAATCCGCGTTTTCTTCGACTATAAAAGCAAAAATAAATATCTTTGCGCCGATGGAATTTCCAATCTTTGCTTAACACTTTTAATTGCAACAACTGCGTTAATTTATGTTTTCCTTCAAGACGCAGCAATGGACTTGAGATATATTATTTTTGTTTTTGCAGCAATTTTTGTTATTTGGAAAATTGTTGTTGCGGTTTTTGGCTTTAAAGAAAAAAGAACAAACGCGTTTATGGAACTTATCCTTGCGGCTTTTTGGCTTTTAAGCGGAGTTATGGTTCTCTTAACAGTTTTTGAAATTAAAGGCTCCGAACTTACTTTAACAATTTCAAACTATGTTCTTGGTGTTGTTCTTGTTGTTTACATTCTATATTCCTATGTTTTTAAAGAACCAACATATCTTGAAACTGAGGAAGCAATTGCGCAACTTAATAAAGAGGAGGAAGAAAGGCAAATTCGTCTTAACAGATTTAACCGAAACTTTGAAAGAATTGATAGAGCAGAGCCTGCACAGGAAACAAAACAAGAGCCCGACATTGAACAAAAACTTGAAAAACTCAAAACTCTTAAAGAAAAAGGTTTCATAACAGAAGAAGAATTTGAGGAAAGAAAGAAAAAACTTTTAGATAGTGAACTTTAAAAAAGACCGTTTTAGTCAATGCTGTTTGAAACTAGCAAAATATAAGCACTTTAATCTACAAAAGATTAAGGTGTTTTTTTACTCTCTTAACCGAAAAAGAAACAAATATTACTGACGTTGTCAAGGATTGTCGCAAATAGCGACATACACTTTAATCTTGACAACAAAGAATATTTGTTTACCATAATAAAAAAGAGAAAAGAATAACAGCAAAAAGCGAAAGTGTGTTATATTCACCAACACTTTCGCTTTTTGTCTGCTTTAATTTAGTTTATAAGTGTGTGCTTGTCTTCGGTGGAGCGTAGCGACACCGACTTGTATCAAGACAAGCACACGTTTAAATGCCATTATAAAATTATTTATCATAAAAATTCATTATTTTAATACAAACTCTTTATTTTTATGATATAATATCTACGAAGCGTAGATAAAATGTTTGTATGTGAAAACATCTACGAATCGTAGTTAACAATAAGTAGGTTTACTTTTTGAAACAAAAAATGTTAAAATTTTGATGTGATAAGGAGGAGTTTATGTTATTTCAAAAGAAACACAAGATTGGTGACACAATCGCAAAATTAAGAAAGGAAAAGGGTTGGACTCAAAATGAACTTGCTGATAAATTACAGGTAAGTGACAAAGCAATTTCAAAATGGGAATCAAACAAAGGAGACCCTAGTATTGAATTTCTGCCTGCACTAGCTGAATTATTCGGGGTAACACTAGATTATTTGATGACTGGCAAAGAAGTAGAAGAAAAAATTATAACTATGAGTAAATTGGAATTGTGTGCTAAAAAAGATGACCCCAATATTTTAAAAGACTTTTCATATTCATCTGCACATACAAAAGATGAAGATGGAAATACGTTATTGTATTATGTGAAAAAATATAATAGTTTAAAAGTATTAAAAGCACTTGTTGATAATTGTTCACATCAAACACATTATATGTCTTTATTTCCAAAAAACGAGTTTGATTTGCCAGAATTATTATTGTTGATAAAAATAAATAGAGAACAGATTGTAATGAAAAATATTGCAAGTAGAACTCCTGATATTAGAGTATATTTAAATAATTTTTCAAGTAACTCGATTTGGGAAGACGGAAACAATAAGGACGACATATCAAATGGTTACAAAGAGATATTTAAGTATCTTTTAGAAAATTATGATAAATTAGAGAAATCGCAACAAATATATTATTTTGATTTAGATAATACAACTATGATTTGCAAACAAACTTGTTGGTCTTATGCATATCCATATTTTGTTGATTATGCTTATAGATATAATAAAAAGCTATTAACAAAACTATTAGAAAAAATAATAAATTCTAATAAGCAATACAGAGAAAAAATTGAACAAATAAATAAAGAAGGCAAAAACGAATTTACTTGGATTGATTATCAAAAAAGAGCACTAAATGAAAAATATCTATTTGTTAATATTTTACCTAAAACAGTTTTGTATGCTATTGATTGCGAAGACTATGAAATGGCTCATCAACTAAATGAATTAGTTAAGGATAAAATTGATGAAGATGTCTTTGAACAAGCAAAAATTTCAAAAAACAAAAAATTAAGCGATAAAGAAAAACAATTATTACATTGCATTCATAATGGAGTTGTTTGTTTGGATGAATTAATTTCATTAAATGATTTCGATTTGTATGAAAAAACAATTAAAAAATATCCAATATGTGAATGTGAAGAAATATATTATGATATAAAAAATAAAAATTATAAAGCACTATTTCAATTTGCAAATTTAAATAATATTAATTATATTATTAATGATCTACAAAGAAAAGAAATAGAAAAAATTGAAAGTGATTTTGCTTTTTATGTCTTTGATAAAGGAAATAAAGATGAAATAAATAAAAGATATTTGGATAAATATATTAACAAAACTGAATATACAAAAATTGGTTTGTGGCCACCTCATTATCCATTTAAATTGCGAAAAGTAACATCATTTCCTGCTGAAATTTTTGATTTGTCTAAAAATTATATTTTCTTATTAGAAGTTCTAGATAAAGATATTAGATTTATTGAAAAAGCATGCAAAACGGCAAATCAACAAGAACTTGATGATGCATTAACAAAAGTTGCACCTAATAATTTTAAGGCGATAAATATTCTTCTTAACTTTGGAGCAAAACTTCATAAAACTTGGACTGAAGATGATGGCTGGGGTTATATGGTTAATAGAGATGAAATTGACGAAATTGGAACAGAAGTATTAAAACAAAAAATTAAAGATATTTTAGGAGATAAATAAAATGACAGATGAACAAAAAACAATGCTAGGAAATGATTATGGTTTTGCAATATTTCCATATCATTTTAAAGAAGCGATAACTAATCATTGTAGTTATGATTATAAAAATGAAAAAATTGATGATGTCTTGGTTGCTGAACTAGGAAGTTTGGGTAAATTTTGGAAATTTATTGATGGAGTATCCTATTTATCAATAGATGATGATAAAATTGTTATAAATCAAAGCAAAAATCAAGAAGTAGCTTGTCTTGTCCCTTTGTTAAAAGGTGTTGAAAAAATCATTGTTTATTTTAATAATGGGCAAAAAGAGTTTGATACTCATAAATCAATATTTAAAAATGTTGATGTTTGTGTTATTGATTTTGATTTTAAAAATGAGATAAAAAAACTTGAGATTCATTTTAACTATGATATGGTCGAACCGCTTATTATTGAAGTTAAAACTGAATTATATAAGGCACCTATAATAGATGAAAAGATTGAACTCCTTCAAAAATTAAATGTAAAACATTCTTGCGGAACAAATCTGATAACTATTAAATTTGCTAATGCAAATAATAATGTAGCATTAACAAAAATTTCTTTATTTGATAATGATAAACAATTGATGGGTATTTTTAAAGTCGAAGATGGAATGTATTATAAATCTATAACTGATTTAGCATTTGGGAAGTATTTTTACAAAGTTCATCAATACGATAAGAATGATAATTTGATTGTTGAAACAGATTATATTAGTTTTTCATTAAGTGCACCATATTATGGTAAACCATTTGTATGTAACTAAGGAGAAAAATGGACTATTTATATTTTGATATAGAATGTTGTGATGGTAAACATATATGTTCTTTTGGTTATGTTGTTACAGATGAGAACTTTAACATTTTAGAAAAGAAAGATATAGTAATAAACCCACAATGGAGATTTAAACTTGGGCGTGATGGATTTGACCCAAGGATAAATTTAGCATATACAGAAAACACATTTCGAAAACAGAAAACATTTAAGTATTATTATGAAGATATAAAAAATTTATTAACTCGTTCAAATCAAATACTTTTAGGACATAGTATTACAGCAGACATACAATATCTAAAAATTGCTTGTGAAAGATATGGTTGCGACAATATTGATTTAGAAGTATATGATACACAAGATTTTTATTATCAATTGAATAAAAAATATAAAACTAGAAGTCTTGATAATATTGTAAACGATTTAGGAATTGATATTTCAAACTTACAAGAACATAAAAGTTGTGATGATGCCGAGATTTCAATGTTAATTACCAAAGAAATTTGTAATAAGTTAAGTATAACTTTGAGCGATTTGTTGGAATTATGTGATAAAAGCAAAAGAAATGGAGATAAGCACGAGTTAAGTGAAAAAGCATTAAAAAGAAAATTCTCAAGAGATTTAAAAAATATTGCAGAAAAGTATCCTGATAGATTTTCTTGGAAAGCAATTTGTATTTCAGATATGATAAAAGAAACTGATTATGAATTAAGAATTGCCCTTATAAAAGAAATATTTAAAAATGGATATAATTACATATGTAAAGTGTCGGAATGTGATTATTTTGTCAACAATGATGAATACGGAGAAAGAGATTTGTCTTGTGACCACCATATTGAAGACGATAACAAAGCAATAAAAAAAATAACATTAGATGAATTATCTAAAATGTTAGGTGTTAAAGTAAATGGATATGGTGAATTAATAGATGAAAACATTTATAGCAATACACTATTTAATGTTTTACAAGAAGCCTTAAAGAAGAAAGGTATCTCATACGAAGATTACATTAAACAACTTTCAAATTAAATTTTAAAGGTAAATTTTATTTATACCTTCTTTTCATTTATATATTATTTTAATTCCAAACCAATCTTTACTAAAAAATAACACGAACTTTGAGTTGTTTTCAAGGTTCGTGTTATTCTTCTTTGGCGCAACATAGAAGACAAGAACCCAACTAAAATAGTTGAGTTCTTTTTTTTGCTAGTTTCAAAAGTGCTAGCCCTTAATCGGTCTTTTCTTTTTTTAAGATTTTTCCCCGAAAAATGTAAAAAATTGTAGCACAAAAAGATTTTGTGCTATAATATGCTATATTTGGAGGAGAAAATGTTAAGACTTAGCGATATTCATAAACAGTATAAAACAGACTCATACACCGTTGATGCTCTTAAAGGAATAAGTTTAGGGTTTAGGAAAAACGAATTTGTTTCAATTCTTGGTCCTTCGGGCTGCGGAAAAACAACAATGCTTAACATAATTGGAGGGCTCGATCGCTATTCAAGCGGCGATCTTGTTATCGACGGGAAATCAACAAAGGATTTTAAAGATAGAGATTGGGATAACTATCGCAACAAGAAAATTGGCTTTGTTTTTCAATCATATAATTTAATTCCACACTTAACAATTTTGGGGAACGTTGAACTTGCGTTAACAATTTCTGGCGTTGGGAAAAAAGAAAGAAAAGAAAGAGCAATTGCGGCTCTTAAACGCGTTGGCCTTGAAAATGAAATTAAGAAAAGACCTAATCAACTTTCGGGCGGACAAATGCAACGTGTTGCAATTGCACGTGCGCTTGTTAACAATCCGGAAATTTTGCTTGCCGATGAGCCAACAGGCGCGCTCGACATTAAAACAAGCATTGAAGTTATGGAACTTATTAAAGAAATTTCAAAAGAGCGCCTTGTAATCATGGTCACCCATAACGGCGAACTTGCGCAAAAATATAGCACAAGAATAATCAATCTTCTCGATGGCGAAGTTATTGGCGACAGTATGCCATTTTCAAGCGAAGAAGAAAAAATCGAATTAGAAAAAACTAAGCAACAAGAAGTTATAAAAGAAATCGAGCAGGGCGGAAAGAAAAAGAAGAAAAAACGAAGCGCAATGAAATTCACAACGGCGCTAAGCCTTTCCTTTAAAAACCTTTTTTCAAAACGTGGCAGAACGATTTTAACATCTTTTGCGGGAAGCATTGGAATTATTGGAATTGCTCTTGTTCTTTCAATTTCAACGGGGTTCACCTCTTATATTAACCAGCTTCAATCCGATGCGCTTGGCGGGAATCCAATAACTGTTTCAACCGCAACAATCGACTACACAAAACTTGCATCTTTCGAAGTTGAAAATGAAAGCAGCGAAGGGGGCGACAATAATTACATAACTATTTATGAAGGGTCGTTCCAAAAATATGTTAAATATGGACATTATAACTACATAAGCCAAAATTTTGTTGATTATGTTAAGGCGTTTGAGCAAAAAGACATTGAAAGAGAAGAGAACAAGAAAATTAGTCTTGTTCAATATAACTACTACACACCAATTAAAATTTTGGTTAAACAAAAAGACAATTCTCTCAAATTAACAGTTAATAAAAACAGTCTTTCAATTCTTTCGGGAACAGGAAAAGGAACGTTCTATGAATCTCTTTCCGACGAAGAGTTTATGATGAGTCAATATGATGTTATCTATCAAGCGGAAAACTATTCTGCTTCCGACATCTATGGACTAACTCTTGTTGTTGACAAGGGGAACAAACTTACAACAGGAATTTTAAGTGACCTTGGGATAACCCCTGTTGTTAAAGCAGACGGGAACTATGAAAACCTTTCTTTTGAAGATGTTTGCGGCAAGGAATTTAAACTTGTTTATAACAACGACTACTACACCTACGACAGCGCGAACGATAAATTTTCCATAATCGACGAATCAAATCAAGCCGCGCTTGACGAGCTTTATAACAGCGAAAGAGTTAAAACTCTTAAAATAACACGAGTTTTGCGCGTTAAGGAAGAAGCAAATGCACAAATTCTTTCAAGCGGCGTTATGTATTCAAGCGAACTTGCAAAAGAATATCGAGAAAATTGCGAAAACAGTTTGATTGCAACAAAGCAAAAGGAACTTAAAAATTCACAAGAAGGTCAAGAATCTTTCTCGTTCTATGCACCTTTAAAAATTGACATAACCGAGTTTAAAGGAATGCCAATGATCCCAGAAAGCTTTCCAACAACAGCGGTTATTGTAAGTTTCCTTGAGAAATCTTTCAGCACTTCAATTTCAAAAGAAGAAGCATATAATCTTGCGATGCAGCAAATTGGAATAAGCAGCATTCCTCAAAGTATTTCGTTCTACACAAACAGTTTTGACGGGAAAAACGAAGTTAAACAAATGATTCAAGACTATAACAAAACCGTCGACTCCGAGGCTCATGAAATTGTTTACAGCGATAATTCCGACGCAATGTTCTCGATGCTTTCAAGTTTGGTTAACACAATTTCCTATGTTTTAATTGCGTTTGCCGCAATAAGCCTTGTTGTTTCCTCAATTATGATTGGAATCATAACATATGTTTCAGTTATTGAAAGAACAAAAGAAATTGGGGTTCTTCGAAGTCTTGGGGCAAGAAAAATTGACATTGTTAACGTGTTTAACTCCGAAACTTTCATAATTGGGCTTTTCGCTGGAATAATTGGAGGAGTTATTTCCTTCATCTTAACCTTCCCAATTAACGCAATTGTTGGGGCGCTTGTTGAAGGGCTTGGAACAATTTCCGTTCTGAAATTAACTCACGTTTTAATCTTAACTGGAATAAGTGTTGTTCTTTCGCTTGTTTCTGGGCTTATCCCAGCTCAAATTGCCTCCAAAAAAGATCCTGTTGTTGCCTTAAGAACAGAATAATTGGTTTAGTAAAAAAAGGAATTTCAATTTTGAAGTTCCTTTTTTTTGCTTAAATTTAACCTTAAGAAACTCTGTTTTAAACAACTTTCACAAGGTTTAATTGCTTTGCAACCTTTAAAATGATTATTTAATTGGCTGGGGTGCTAGGATTCGAACCTAGGAATGCGGGAGTCAGAGTCCCGTGCCTTACCGCTTGGCGACACCCCAAAGCTATTTTTTGCTTTAAAGATTTAGTTCTTTTTGCGATTTAAAATATACCACACTAAAAATTTAATGTCAATTTATTGATAAGCCCATTCTTTAAAATTTCTTTTATATCAAATGATTTTGTTTATTTTTTAAATTATGATATATATTAACTTATAAGAGGTAACAAATGAAAAGTTTTAAAAAGGTTTTTGTAACTTCATTTTTATGTTTAATTTTCGTTTTTTCGGCTGCGCTCTTTGCAACCTTTTCAAATTATGGCCAAGTTTTTGCGGAAGAAGGAACTTTGGAGGGCGCGGGAACAAGCGAAAATCCATATTTAATTTCAAGCGTTTCCAACTTGGAACTTTTCCGAAATGAGGTTAACACAGGAAATCCGGCATATATTAACGGTTTCTTTAAACTTGAAAAAAGCCTTAATCTTAAAGACATTGAAAGTTGGATTCCAATTGGAAATGGGAATGCGTTTAAAGGAACTTTCGAAGGAAACGGAAAAACAATTGACAACATCAACCTTAAAGACGGAAATTCTCTTGGGCTTTTTGGAAATTTGGAAAACGCGAGAATTTCAAACCTTGGGATAAGCGTTAATGTTGTTCTTTCGGAAGAAAATAACGAAGGCGTTATAACTCCAAATTCTCAAAAAATTGTTGGAGGATTTGCTGGAATTGCCGTTAACTCAGAAATTTTTGCATCGTATTCCAAATTTAATTTTCAAGCTTCAAGAATAACAAGGATGCCAGAATCTCGCGCCCTTGAGTTCTACACCAAAATTGAAGGAAGCGAACTTGTTGAGGAAGACGAGCAAATAACCTACGAATATGAAACATATTCCTACATGGGCGAATTAACTGTTGGAGCAGTTGTTGGAAAAGCAGTTGGCTCAACAATTTCAAATTCCTATTCCGTTCCTTCGCTTATAATCTATCAAGACGGAACAAACACGGTTTCTTCGTTCTTTGGCGGAATTGTTGGCTGGGCAAAAGGCGGAACAGTTGAAAATGTTTATGTTGCTCCAACCGACGCTCCTGTTTCTGTTATTTCTTCAAAAAACGGAAACCTTCAAGCAGTTGACGCAAAAGACGCACCAATTGTTATTAACACAAGCAAAGACGCGTCAAGCGCAGTAACTTTTGGCGGAATTGTTGGCCTTGCAACTGAAGGTGAATTAACTGTTCGAAACACGCTCTTCTCTTCCGTTCTTGCATCTCTTTCAAAAGCAAAATTAACTCGCGGCGGAATTATTGGTCAAATTTCAACAAACAGTTCGGATTGGCCTCGCCAAGTTATGTATGGAAAATATTTAAGCATTGCAAATGCGCAGGCAAATATTATGAGTTTCTCAAGCGGAATTGGAAATGGCGCGGAAGTTGGCTATTCTCTTAATTCAAGCGTTAGCGCAACAAACGCAGTCCCAACTCAAACAATGTTCTTCAAGCCAGGGGCTTGGGACGAGTTCCGCCCTTGGAGCGAAGACATTTGGAAAGTTAATACCTCAATCATAACTTCAATGGGTTATTATTTCCCAGCGCTCCAAAAATTTGCTTCGTTCACCATAACAATAACCGGAAGCAAAGAAGTTGCCTACACAATTTCAAACACCTATTTAAGCGGATATTACACGTTGCAACTTGACGGAATAACGGGAAAATCCTATCAATACACAGCAGGGCAAGAAGTTAGAATTATTGCAACTTTCTATAACGAGGCGGGAAACCCTCTTCGCGATTTCAAAAACTATTTCAAATTCACAAATTGGCTTTTTGGAAAATCGTCGGTTGCCGCTTTAAACTATGACGGCGAAAGCACTTCGCAAGATGGATATAATGTTACATTAGACCCTCAAAATGGAAGAACAACAATTTCCTTTATTGCGTCTTCCCAAACCGAAGGAAACTATGATGTTAAAATTAAAGGAAATCCTGTAACTGTTAATGTAAGTTTCAGAAATGCCGAAACAAATGCAAAACAGGAAAATATTGGTCGAATCACCAAAAAAATTGGAAATAACGTTGAAACGTTTGTTGAAGATTTCTCGTTTGTTGTTGATGAATATTTAAGCAAAGAGGCAATAACCTTAACTGCCGATTCAAGCGAAAATTTGGAATATATTTTTGCAAACAATTGGACAGACGGAAATTTAACATCTCAAAAAACAATTAACAAAACAATCATTGTTGAACTTAATAATGGCGAAAAATCTTCAAGTTCAAGATTCTATCCAACAGTTGTTTCAACCTCAAGCGGGCTTGTTGCTTCTGTTGTTGCCTATTTCTCAAACAACACATTTCCTCTTTCGGTTTCAATTAAAGGGGAAGGTCAAATCAAACTTAATTCTGGGGAAGAAATTTCCTCAATAAGCGAAAGAATAATTAACGGAACAACAATCAACCTTGAAGCTGTCCCAAGCGAAGGAATGCAGTTTGTTGGCTGGTTTAATGGCGAAGAAGAGTTGTCAAAAGAAACAATCTACGAATTCGTGTTAACCGAAGAAACTTTAATTGAAGCGCGTTTCGAAAAAATTCCAGAAGAAAAAAGCGGGCTTCCTTGGTGGGGCATAACATTGATTGTTGGAATTCCAGTTCTTGCAGCGCTAATAACAACAATTGTTATTGTTAAGGTTAAAGGAAATTCAAGAAGAGGCTATCGAAAAAATTATAAATTTTAATTAACAATAAAATAAAAATAATTAAAAAAATTATGTAAATTTGTTTTGAAAATAAAAAAATATATGTTATTCTTTTCTTGTAAGTAACAAAGCTTGGGGAAAGTATATAAAAAAAATTATTGTATATCCTAAGATAAAGTTAACTTGGAGGTGAAAAATGTTTCAAATAGCAAGTATGTTTATGAGATTTATGGGGAGTGAAGCCTTCTGGAAAAAATGGTACCCAAATGCAGATGCAGATAAAATTAACAAACTTGAAACGCAATTTGGATGGGTTGAAACAGTTTATAGTTCAATTATGACAATTCTTGTTCCAATTCTTGCAATTGTTGCGGCAGCAGGCATCGTTTGGGCAATCGTTCTTGGAGTCCAAATGGCAAGAGCAGATTCTTCCGACAAACGCGAAGAAGTTAAGAAAAGACTTATCGGTTTGGTTGTTGGAATTGCAATCCTTGTTGTTTTAATTCTCTTCTTCACAACATTGTTCCCAGTAATTCTTCAATCTTTAATTACATTCGAATAAAAAATATAAATTAAAGAATAAAAACCCGGAAAATTCCGGGTTTTTTATTTTTAAAAAATTAAACAAAAAAATAAAAAATTTTTTATTTCATTTTAGTTGATTTTTTTATTTATTTAATATAAAATGAAAAATGTAAGAATTCTTACAAAATCGCATCAGGATATATATTAATTCTTACAATAAAAAGAGAAAATATAAGAATTCTAACAAAATTTGCAAAGGGGAGGAAATTATGATGATGTTTAATATCTCAAGATTTTGCATCAATTTTTTAAGCGGGAATTTACTTGCGGCGGTTACGTTAACAGACGGAATGCGGGAATTTTGGAGAAATTGGTATGGAAAAGAAATGACCGACGCAAAAATTCAAGAAATTGAGGCCGAGTTTGGTTGGGTTAGACAAATTGTTGAAGCCATTAAAACAATTTTAGTTCCTGTTCTAGCAATTGTTGCAGCGGCGGGAGTTATTTGGGCAATTGTTCTTGGGGTTCAAATGGCAAGGGCAGATTCAACAGATAGACGTGAAGAATGTAAGAAGAGACTTATTGGTCTTATTGTTGGAATTGTGGTTTTAGTTGTTGTTATGATGTTCTTCTTGTTCTTGTTCCCAACAATTATGAAATCAATGCTTAACATAAACCCAGACGGAACAGTTGGAAAGCAAACAACGGGCGGAACAACTGGGGGAGGCACATCAGGAGGAACATCTGGCGGTGGGGCTTCTTCAAAACCTTCACAATCACTATTTAATTAAACACTTAAATAAAAAACTTGAACATTCAGTTCAAGTTTTTTTGTTTTCCAAACGGTTTTTTTGTTTGCAAAACATAGAAAATTATATATAATAAAGTTATATAGGGAGAGAAATGTTAAAATATGAAAAAATATTGGCCACTTATCTTAATTGTTATCATTGGAGTTGTTGGAACTGTTGTCGGCTTAATGGTTAACGGAACAATTGGAATTGCCATTGGCGTTGGGGGCGGCGCGCTTGTTTTGCTCTATTGGCTTTCAAAAGTTTTAAAACCAGACAGTTCTTCAAAAGCAAGCGGAATGGGAACAACCGCTTCGGGCGAAAAAATTTCGCAATACTACGACGCTCGCTTCATTAAAGAAAGCGAACTTCTTTCCGAGCCAAGATTCAATCCTTGCACATGGTCAACATTAAAAAATGTTAAAAAAGACGGAATTGTTATTCGAAGCCGCGAAAAAAACGGAAAACTTTTAATCAATCTTTACGACCCAATCCACACAATGATTATTGGAACAACGGGGTCTGGTAAAACTCAAACCTACATTAACCCTTCAATTCGAATTCTCTCACAAATTGGTTCAAAACCTTGTTTAGTTATAACCGACCCAAAAGGGGAAGTCTATCGCGATAACGCGCTTCAACTTAAAGATGCGGGCTATCGAATTTCTGTTCTCGATTTAAGAAATCCATATGCGTCAACGCGTTGGAATCCAATGGACAACGCATTTGTTCAATATCACCGCGCAAGAAATATGATTAAAGAGGTTAAAGTTCACCGCGGCGATTCGCCAAAAAACTATAAACTTAAAATGGCATCAAGCCCAAAAGAATATGGCGAAGAATGGTATGAATTCAACCGCACGGCGTATAGCTTTAAAGAGCAACTTCGAGGCGACCTTGAAGCCCGCGCGCAAGAACTTCGCGATAATGCCGAAAACGAACTTCGTGAAATTGCATCTGCAATTGTTCCAATTGAAAGCAAAACAGATGCTTCATGGGAAAGAGGTGCGCAAGATTTCATATATGGAATTATGCTTGCTATGCTTGAAGACAGCCTTGACCCAGAACTTGGAATGACAAGAGAAAAATATAACTTCTATAACATGGCAAAAATTGCAACCTACAAGGATAGCGACCCAGATAATCCATTTGGAACTCTTCGAAACTATTGCAGTTATCGTGATAAATTTTCGAAAGTTGGAGCATTAACATCAACCGCAATTAACAACGCTCCAAACACAACCCGTTCCTATATGGGTGTTCTTATGAGCCGAATTTCAATTTTCCAAGACGCCGGAATTTGCTATGCAACAAGTTTCAGCGACCTTTCATTCGACGATTTCACCGACCAACCAACTGCATTTTTTATTAAAGTTCCAGACGAAAAAGAAAGTCGTCACTGCATTGCAACGATGTGTATTTCCCAACTTTATAAGAAACTTGTTGAACGCGCAAGCGAAACCGAGAAACTTCGTCTTCCAAGAAACGTTTATTTTATGCTTGACGAGTTTGCCAACTTACCAAAGATTGAGAAAATGGACAGTATGGTTACGGTTGGCCGCTCAAGAGGAATTTTCTTTTCGCTTGTTGTTCAATCCTACAGTCAACTTGACAATAAATATGGGAAAGAAGCGTCGGAAACAATTCGTTCAAACTGCAACATTCAAATCTTTATTGGAACAGAAGACCAAAAAACCAGAGAGGAATTTTCAAAAATGTGTGGGGATGTTTCAATTGAAACCGAAACAACTTCAACAAGCAAGAATGACGGGGGAGAAGGCGGAGGCGGAACAAATAAAACTCGTCAAGCCCAACGTCAAACAAGACCTCTTATCTATCCATATGAACTTGGTCAACTTGACAAATTTAATGTTGTTGTTAAAATTTTCAAGGAAAATCCAATTAAAACCCCAATGACACCTTTCTATGCAACTCCACAGTTTGATAAGCGTCAAGCCCCAGAAGAATATGCTCCTTCTCGCTCTCTTAACGAAGACAAGATTTATTACGACATTAACATAAGAAACAGAAAGGTTATGAAAAGCAGCACAGGATTTGACGATTTTGATTTTTAAATTACGATTAAGCGCTTGACAAAAGCGCTTTTTTGTTTGATAATATAAGTATGACAAAAGAAGCGATTTTAAATAAATTTTTTAAAGAAAATCCAGATTTTCCAAAAAACCACGTAAATGTATTTCCTTATGTTAAAGGCGACGAAGTTAAAGATTTTTATGTTTTCCTTTGCAACGAGCCAAGCGAAAGCGGAGTTTTAAGCAAGAAAGAAATTAAAGATTTCCTTGCATTTGCCCAAACCAAAGGTAATGCAGTTGACGCTTTTTGCACAATGTTTGCGAAAAACAACGATGCAATCGAATCGATTACAGATTTAATGCTGAAAAAGTTTAGCAATGATTTGTCGGCGCAAGAAATTGCTCAACATTTTTCAAAAAGCAAAAAACAAACTTCAAAACTTGAAACAACTCTCGACAAGTCGAACACAATAACTGCCCATAAGGTTCTTGAAGACGGCTCGCTTGAAGAAGACGCAGCTTTTAAAATGAGTTTTGATGTTGAAGCCGTTAAAACTGAAAGACAAATTAAAAAGCGTTGTTTCGTTGAGGAAGCGGAAAGTTTTGACCAAGGAAAGGGGCTTTACAAACATGCGTTAACAAAACTTCTTCCTTCTCTTTGCGAAGCAGAGCAAATTTCTGGAATTGTTCTTAACGCAAGTGCATTTGATGTTTCTTCCGAAAATAACACGCAAAACAAACTTGAAGCGTTCTATCAAAATCAAGGTTTCACAAAAGTTGGCGAAAACGAAATGAGCGACTTTGGCTTAGTTTGTTCAAGCGATTTTAAAGACAATCTTCCAGTATATTACAAATCTGTTTCCATGGAACAAACATACGAAATGGGTTATTAGAAAAAGGATATAAAAAAACACCGAAGTTTCGGTGTTTTTTGTTATTCATTTTCTTTCTTTTCTGCGTTTTGCGCTTTAAGTTCTTTCAAAATGTCTGCCAAAAGCATTTCGGTTGTTGGGTGGGCAAGTCTTTCTGCCTCTTCTTGTTTTGCTTTTTCTTCGGCTTCAATTTTTTCTTGCTCGGCTTTAAGGCGTGCTTTTTCTTCTTCGTGTTCTTTCCAAACTTCGCGGAAACTGCGGTGTTGTTGTTTTGCAAGTTTACGAACTTCGCGTCTTTCTTTCTTTAACTCTTTGTTTGTTGCTGCTTCAACAGATTGTTTGAAAACGCTGTTTGCTTTCATAAATGCTTTTAAAACAAGGAACAAAACAAATGCGATGATGAAGAAATCCAAAACTGCCATAATGAAATTTCCCCAGTCGATGAAAATGCATGCGCCGTTAATGCTTCCGTCTGGCAATAAATATGGTTCGCCGTTTAAAACTGTTATAAGGGTGAAATTGTTTCCGCCTGTGCAAGCGTAGACAATAAGGTTGATAAGTGGTTGAATTATTCTGTTTGTTAATGCTGTAACAATTGCGCTGAACGCGCCTGCAATGATAACACCAACCGCCATGTCAAGAACATTGCCGCGGCTTATGAACGTTTTAAAGTCGCTAAAAAATTTTTTAATTTTCTTCATACTTTTTCTCCTTTGCACGTTGATTTTATCACAAATTGCTTTCATATCAAACCAAATTAAATAATTTCTTCCTCGTATTTAATATTTCTTGGAGAGAGGAAAAACGAAACAAAAGAAAAAATTAAAAGGATCGATGAAAAAACAACATAGTAGATGTTTGTTCGAACAATAAAACTTGAAAAAAGCATAACAAAAGAAGCAAGAAGATAGCCTTTTGCGCGCTTTTTTGAAAATGCCGCTTTAACAAAATCTTTAAAACTTGGTTTTGCCTCAACGTTAATTTCTTTAAGGCCTTTTGGATAGAAATTGTTTTTCTTAATAAGTTTAAGAAAAACCCCGTTGGAGTCGAGTAATATAAACTTTACGTTCGGAATTTTCTTTGTTGCAGAAATTGCCTCGCTTGAAACTTTGTTTGCACAAACAACAATTTTAGTTGCATTTATTTTTCTAACGGCTTTAAGAATTTCAATAAGATTTTGTGCGGAAAGGGGAGAAAAAGAATATAGGGGATAGATAACAGTTCTTTCTTTTTCATTTTGGTTTGTTTTGCTTTCCTCTTCTTTTCTTTCAAGAACAACAAATTTGGTGTGCTTTGTTGCGTGGTAGTTTATTTTTCCAAGTTCAAAGAAAAATTCAACAGCACTTTCGGGCGAAAGAATGAAGTTTGACGAAATTTTTTCCGAAAGTTTTTGTTCTTCTTTTTTAAGGCTAAATTTTCTTTCTTTTTTTTGAGTAAAAATATGAAACAAAAGTTCAATTGCCGCTGTTAAAATAGCAGTGTAAACAAGAGCAAGAGTAAGATCGGAAACGAAATATCTTGCCCAAACAAAACATATTAAAAAAATTAAAATAATTCGAAATAATAAATTAAAAAATTTTAAAATCACATTTTAATTATTAACTAAAAAGAGTTATATAATCAATTTACTTATAAATTTTGTTGCTTTATCATAAAATATTAAATATATTTGACAAAAAAATATATTTTTAATAAAATTAATTTATGGAAAATGAAACAGTTAAGGAAATTGCCGCTCTTCTTGAAAGCAAAAAATTAAAAAACGTTGACGCTTTTGATTTGAAATTTAAAAGCGAACTTGTTAAATATATAATCTTGGCAACATCTCCAAATGAAAAATATTCGCGCCAAGTTGCCGTTGAACTTCAAAAGGAATTTGAAGAAAAAGGAATTGACGCTAAAATTGAAGGTGAGTTTCCCGGGGAATGGGTTATTCTTGACCTTGGCGAAATTTTAATTGAAATTTTCACTGAGGAATCAAGAAAATATTATAACCTTGAAAAACTTTGGGGAAATTCAAAAAACAGAGCATACGAACCTGTTAAAAAACGTCGTAAGAAAAGCGAAAAATAAAAAATCAAGGATTAATCACCCTTGATTTTTTTAACTTATTTTAATTTCAACGTTTTCGCCTGTTTGCGCGTCCTGATACATAATCCAATAGCCAAGTTCGTTTGGTTTTTCGGGGTCAAGAGGAAGCCACTGGCTTAACCCTGCAAATTCTCTTGGAGGAGTTACGCTATATTCTCCTGGCATTCCATAGCAAACATATGCAATCTCGTTGTCTTCATACATAAGCCCAATAACGAAATATTGTCCGTTGTTTTCATAGTCAACTTTAACCCATTTGCTGTTTGGAATTATTTCGTTAAGGAAAGTTTCTTCGGGATAGCGTTCAAAAAGAAGAGAAAGTTGCCCTTTAATTTCGTCATAAAAAGTTGATTTAGCAGTGTTAATTTTTGGAAGTTCTGGCTCTTCAAACATATCTTCTTGTTTGCAATTTTCTTCTTGGCAATTACATCCGTAAAAAGCATTGCGATAGCTGCATGAGGCACATTTGTCGGCATTTGACATATTGCTTTCAATTGCTTTTTCAATTTCTTTTTTTTCTTCGTCGGCATAGTCTATTCCGGCCTTATCAAGAGCCGCCTCTGCTTCGTCATAACTTAAATCCGTTTTGTCAAGAAGGTTAAAATTCTTTGAAAAAGCGTTGTCAAAATCGTTTAGTTTGCCTTCGGTTGATCCAAGCAAAAGAGGGGTTGCGTTGCCTTGTGAAATTGAAACAAGCGCGCAAGAAAAAGATTGAATGTCGCCTTCAAATTCGAAAACAAATGAATATAAACTTTTGCCCGAAGGGGAAAGCGCCGCTTTAACAACTTCCTTGTTAACAAGGAAAGCAAGTGTTAAAATTCCGCTTGGCTCTTCTTTAAAGTTATATAAACGCAAGTTGCCGCCATATCCTTCAACTCTTTTTTCAAAATTTAAAACTGCTTTTTGTTCGTTTCCGTTAATTCCAGAAAGAATTATTGTTTTGCCGTCCATGATTTTCTCCTAACACATATATTATATATGAGAAAACAGATTCAATTGGACGCAAAAAAAAGCGAATAAATCGCTTTTTTGTTGTTTCTTGCAACTTTTTAATTGAGTAAATTTGAAAGAGAAATAAATTCAGAAATTGAAAGTTCTTCCGCTCTTGTTGTTTCTGGTTTCGAAAGCATTTTTAAAGCATCAATTGTTTTTTCTTTTGGAATTGAAATTGAAAGCAAATTATTTTGCAAAGTTTTGCGTCGCATCGAGAAACTTGCCTTAACAAGTTTAACAAAAAACGCTTCATCTTTCGCCTTTTCTTTTTTTTCATTGGGCGTTATTTTAATTAGCGCTGAATCAACATTTGGGGGAGGCGTAAACATCTTTCTTCCAACTGTTCGAAGATATTTAACATCTGCCTGATAGTTAATCATAATTGTTGAAACGCCATAGTCTTTTGTGTTTTCTTTTGCGCCAAACCTTTCGGCAACTTCTTTTTGAACCATAACTGTTAGCGAAAGAACTCGCTTTGTTTGCTCCAAAAATTTAAAAATCATTGGCGAGGTTATGTAGTATGGCAAATTCGCAACAATTTTGTAGTTCCCAGAAAAATTAGATTCAATTTCTTGAATCGGTGTTTTAAGCGCGTCGGCAATAATAACTTTGAGATTATTATTCTTTCCCTCAAGTTCGCGAAGATGCTCAGTTAAATTTTTGTCAATTTCATATGAAACAACTTTCTTTGCTTTTTCGCAAAGTTTTTGAGTTAAAGTTCCCGCGCCAGCGCCAATTTCCAAAACCTCGTCTTCTTCCGTAATTTCGGAATCCGAAACAATTGCCGAAAGAAGATTTCCGTCGAAAATGAAATTTTGACCAAATTCTTTTTTAAATTTAAAATTTTTCATACTATTTCAACCTCGGAAAAACTTTGTATGCGTTTTCGGTTGAAACCCGTTCAACGTCTGAAAGGGGTATGTTTGTTATCTCGCTAACTCGTTTTGCAATAAGCGGAATGTTCTTAGGTTCGTTGCGTTGCCCACGAAATGGCTCTGGACTAAGGTATGGACAATCGGTTTCAAATGTTATTCGTGAAATTCCAATTTCGCTTAAAACTTCTGGCATAATTCTTGAATTTTTAAACGTTATTGAGCCGCCAATTGAAAAATACAACCCAAGGTTAATAACGCGCATTGTCGTTTCAAAACTTCCGCTAAAACAATGCATAAGCCCGCCGTTTGAAACATAACTCTTGTTTTCTTCAAGAATTTTAAGAGTGTCGCTTGTTGCGTCGCGCATGTGGATCATAATTGGAAGAGAAATTTCTTTCGCAATTTCAAGTTGCCTTACAAAAATATTTTTTTGTTTTTCAATAAATTCTTCCTTCGTTAAATTCGAAAGGGCAGGGAATTTTTCTTTAACTTCGGAAATTTGATGCTCAAAATCATAGTAATCAAGCCCAATTTCGCCAATTGCAACAACTTTTTTGTTGTTCTTCGCTCCAAGCAAAAGTTCTTCTGCCGCCTTGTCAAACTCGAAAACATTGTTAGGATGAAACCCAATTGCCGCGTAAACGTTTTCAAATTTTTCCGCAAAGGCAAGCGCTTTTTTCGAGGTTTCCATGTCGCACCCAACGCAAACAATCTTTCCAACTCCAGCGTCCTTTGCTCGCAAAATAACGGCGTCAACTTCGCCGTCAAATTTAATGTCCGAAATGTGTGAATGAATGTCAATAAACATAATCATATTCTACCACATCTTTTCCAAAAACAAAAGAAAAACCTTAACCCATAATTAGGTTGGGGGGATATGTTTTTTTTCGTCAAGCAAATAATTATAAGTGCTAGAAAGAAAATTTGAAACAAATGCAATTAAAAAGAACTGTTAAACTAAATGACATAAAAAAGCCACTGGACTTTCAGTGGCTTTTTTGTTGCTATGCTGAGAAGTAGTAAGTCCCAAATGAGAGGTAAAGTTTGGCATAACTATATCTTAAATTTAATAGAGTAATTCCTCTTCTAACTCTTTCAAGATAACCAGGAACAGGCGTTGAATCAGTTTTTTCTGTGTAATCAAGTCCTTTTGGATTTGTTGTCCCACTATAATAAGAATTAGTTGCCTTACCTCTAAGTGAACTACCTGCTTCATTTGTGTTTGAATCACTAAAGAATGCATATTCAAGCTTTGTTATCCCCAAATTTGCTGCCAAGTTAGAATACATTCCAGAAGACGAACTTGCTCCATATATAATTTTGAGACCAGTTCCACTGAACAGGTCGGAACCAAAAGTTGCATATGAGCAATAAACTTCGGCAATAATAGCACTACTATTTGCAAAAGCACCAGCTCCAATTGAGGTTATAGTTGAAGGAATTATTACTCGTTCAATTTTTGTTCCTCTGAAGGCGTAACTTCCAATTGATGTTACTTGCGTTGAACGGTTATAACCATTAAGTGTTTTTAAACTTGTGCATCCGTCAAAGGCATAGTTACCAATTGTTTTAAGAGACTTATCTGCAAAGTTAACAGTTTGTAATGTTGTCTTTCCTTGGAATGCGGATGCATTAATTGCTGTTACACCTGCTGGAATATCAATTTCTGCATACTTGGTTGCATCAACAGTTGAAAGGAATCCATAAACCACATTGTTTCGAATGTCCAAATAGCCAGTTGGCGTTTCATACTTACGATATATGTTTCCGTCTGGGTCTTTAGCATAAATTCCATCAGATGAAATATAGTAGTTATTTGCAAGTAATGTCCAAGAAATGTTTGAGGCATATGTTGAAGTCTTATAGAAGAACTTACCTTTCTTATTAGCAGATTGACCTTCCAAATAAACTGCAACAGATTTATTTGTGCAAAGGATATAATTAAGATTGTTGCAGTTTGAGAATTCTCCAGAGTTAATTGTTAATGAACTTGATTGTATTCTAATTAACTTAACGCTGTTGTATGAGAATACTATTTCTTCCATTGTCTTTAACGATGAAGGAAGACTTAAAGTTTCGTAAGCGCTTGAATCGCAAAGAGAAAGATAACTGGCTGTTGTGAAATTCTTCCAGGTGAACCCTATCGGTTTAGCGCATGGAACAGCATACAGTCTTGAATAGTCTGCGGAGTATAGAACTCCCTCATATGTTGCAAAGTTTGCTGCTTGATTAATTATAATATCTTGCATTGTCGAACATGCAACAAAGTTGCATCTGCCCATTGAAGTTATATTACTTGGGAAATATATTTTTGTTATACCTCTCATCCAACCTGT
Source organism: uncultured Bacillota bacterium (assembly GCA_900544595.1). Classification (GTDB taxonomy): domain Bacteria; phylum Bacillota; class Clostridia; order Christensenellales; family UBA1242; genus UMGS687. The sequence goes on from UQVQ01000006.1 coordinate 41,785, forward strand.
TGATGCATAGCCAAGAGAAGTTAACGACGAAGGGAGGGTTAGAATTCCATGTATTGAAGCTGCATTGAAACAGCTGTCTGCAAGCCCAATAACTGGTTTACTGTTATGGTATTGAGGAACAACGCAATTTGTTAAACTTGTAGATTTGTTTGTGTAGTTAACAATATATCCGCTTCCCGATTCTGTGAACGTGAAATAACTGTCTGCTGAAGGAGTGAGATATGTTGCGTAAAGAACTGTTGGGTGAATTCCTCCGCCATAAGTGTAAGAGTAGCCTGCGTCATATCTAACACCTGTTTGAGAGGCTTCAGTGTCGGTTGAAACAGTGCTCCAGTAGTATAGTTGCTTTCCGTTCTTTGTTAATAAAGGTCCTGTTTTTGAAGTTGAAATTGTAAATTTTGTTTTATCGCCGCTGTTGACCGAAACGGTTGGCATTGTTCCAGAGCCCCCATTTTTGTCTAAAACAACAGGATATGGATATACATATGCAACTTTATCTTCGTAAATAATGTATTGTTTAGAAGATTTAACTTGTCCATTAAAATATGTTGGGTCAGCGGCAATTGCAACCTTAGTTTTGGATGAGAAACCTTTACCATCTGTGTTTAATCGGTCGATATAAACATTATAATACGATATTTTAGTATGGAAGAAAGTTAAACTGTTTGATGCGTTAAGGGAGTTTTCACCAGCATCAATTTGAATATTTCCGTCTGGGTTATTATGGAAATAGATGCCGCCTGTTATGCTTGCAATTTTTTTAACTGTTCCGCCGAAGATATTAACGCTTCTGTGTAAAGGGCTTACTATGGTGTAATGGTTTAGGGTTCCGCCAAAAGAATCTAAGACATTATAACCATAAGGCGATGGGTTTCCTGACGAACTTTCCAATGATAACCCAGTTATTCCATAATTAATATAAGCACCAGATGCAAGAACAAATCTTTGAGTATATAATTTGCTTTCCATGCTTTCCATTGTTGAAATTGAACAAACAGGGTCGTCGCCAGAATTAGTTATTGTTAAGTTTCTTCCGTTTCCTCCAAATTTAATGTCGTAACTTCCGTTGAATATGAAGTATTTATTATTTTCAGAGAAGGTTATTGTTCTTGAGCCGAAACAAGCAATAATTTGCAAACTAGGTATATTTGTTATGGTATAACCATCCGATAAAGTTATGTCTTTTAAAATTCCAAGTGTGCACCTAAAGCCTGAATATGTTATTGAATGAGTTATAATATGTATAAGACTATCAAATGTTCCTAAATATGTTTGGAAGGTCCAATAATCTTGGTCGTTTTCATTTAGCTTTTGATAAAGCGAGAACATTGCCTCATATGAGGTTGAAGATGGAACCCAAACGCCATATAGTGTGGCATTTCTAAGTATTGGACAAAGCATAAGGCCTGATTCAGAAAAAGCCAAATTGCTAATTAAATTTTGACTTGCATTATAAGCGGTGTTACTATCCGATAACCCATAAAATTGATATCCGCTGTAACTTATTGAAGGTAAACTAGCAATATAATCGCGTTGCTTTTTAGGGTCTTGAGGAACGTGAATTGTTGATGTTGAACCCGTTCCGTTGTTGTGGTCAATTGTTATTGTGTAAGTTGCCTCTGTCCAATGAGCATAAAGTGTTACATTGTTAAGCGAGCTTATTTTTGTTGTTTCCGTAACATTTGTTCCGCCGGTTGGAGCAGTGTACCAGCCGCTGAAAGTGTAGTATTCTCTTGTTGGAGTTGGAAGCGTTCCATATGTTCCGTTGTTTGAAACGTAGCTTGTAAGTTGAGTTTCTTCAACAACATAGAAGTTTTTAACCCAAATCGTTTCCCCGTAGTCGTTATCAAAGCGAATGTTGTAGGTTCCTGTTGTTGAAACTGTGAATGTTTCATAGCTTGAAAGCCCACTAAAGCGTTTACTATTTGCTTCGTTGTATCCCTTGTTAATTGCATAGAAAACTTGAATGCTGCCAGAAGTTATTGGCTCTCCGCTGTTGCTGTATATTTCAGCATGCATAATATATTTCTTTCCAGCGGTTAAATACATAACTTGACCAATTGTTGCGTAAGGATCGCTTGAAGCTGTGTTACTAAGTTTATATATATGCTTTTCTGGAGTGTAGATAATGTTTAAATTATTATTGCTTGTTATTTGAGTTCCGTTTGTTTCATCTAAATCTTTCAAAATTCCTTGGGCGTTAGAGTTAAGAGTTACCATTGGAGCATTAACTAAATTTAAGGTTTTATTGGTGCATGAAGTAGTAATTTGTGTGTAAATATTTAAAACATTTGAATTGTCAACCCAAAGGCGCTTATCTATTGTTGGTAAGTCAACCGCCGCGCTTCCAATTGCCTTTGGAGTTTTAATTTCGGTTAAACCAGAGCAACCGTCAAGCATATAACCCGTGTCTGTAACTTTTGACATATCGAATAAAGAAAGATTAAGCGAGGTTAATTTTGAGCAGTTATAGAACATATATGACATATCTGTAACATTGCTTGTATTGAAACTTGAAACATTAAGCGAGGTTAAGGAAGAGCAGCCATCGAACATATATGACATATTTGTAACATTGCTTGTATTAAAGTTTGAAACATTAAGCGAGGTTAAGGAAGGGCAGTAATCGAACATTCCGGACATATTTGTTACATTGCTTGTGTTAAAGTCGGAAAGGTTAAGCGAGGTTAAGGAAGAGCAGATATTGAACATATATCTCATATTCGTAACCTTGCTTGTGTCAAAGTTTGAAAGATTAAGAGAGGTTAAAGAAGAGCAGTTAAAGAACATATTTGACATATTTGTAACCTTGCTTGTGTTGAAGTTTCCAAAAGAAATTGAAACCAAGTTCTTTAATTTATTTGAATATGATGAATCGTAAGTTGAATTACTAAACAAATAACTTGCATCAACTGGTGCGTAGATTGTTACAGGGCTGTAGAAAATTATGTCATATAAGGAACCATTTGCTTTAACATAAGCGGTTACATTATATACCCCAGAAGAATCTATCCAAGCGGTTGTTCCCGCGCTTGTTGTTGCGCCAACGGAAACTTGGGTGTAGCCCGAGCCGCTTGGAACAGTGTTAACAAATTGAATTGTTTTAATGTTTGCCGCAGTAAAGTTTGCGTTGTTATTGATGAGTGCAGTTTGCCAATCTTTTAGCAAGTATGATTCATTAAGAGTCCAAGAAGCAAGAAGCGTGTGGTTTGAAGTTCTTGTAACTTTCGTTGAGTAAGTTATAACTTGATATGCTTCATAAGAGGTTGCACTTGAACCAAGCTCAATTTGGAAGTAATGTAAATCAAGACGATAACTTTCACCATGGTTAACAGAGAAACGAAGGAAGGAGGCATTTGCAGGAACGGTTGTTGTTACTGTTGAATTAGTGGCATAGTTTTGTCCAGAAATGTATGTTCCGTTTGCCGTGTAGTATGCAAACCCAGGAGCGTTTGATTGTCCAGAGTTTTTAATTGTTAATGTTAAACCAGGAGTTACAACAATTTGATAGATATGGTAAGCTTCGTAGCTTACTTCAACGCCGTCAGCTCCACGAAGATAGTGGTTGCTCTTGTATGGCGTTATATCTTTGTTGAACAAGTTTTTGCCTATCCAGCCATTAAATGTGTAGCCAGTTTTTGTTGGAGTTGGAAGGCCTCCATATGTTGAGTTGTATGTTACATTTTTCGTTGTTGGAGAAACGCTACCGCCGTTTGGATTAAAAGTTATTGTGTAGG
>UQVQ01000007.1 GCA_900544595.1 uncultured Bacillota bacterium
GCGCAACCGCAACTAAACAAGTAACCTACGATTCAACTTATGGAACTCTTCCAACCCCAACAAGAAACGGATACACATTTGCGGGTTGGTTCTCTGCTCAAACTGGCGGGTCAAAAGTTGAGTCCTCAACAACAGTTAAAACCGCGTCCAACCACACCATCTACGCGCACTGGACAGCTAACACCTACACCGTAACCGCAAACGCAAATGGCGGAACAATCCCAGCAACAACCGGTTGGACAGTTGCAAGCGGCGGCGCAACCGCAACTAAACAAGTAACCTACGATTCAACCTATGGAACTCTTCCAACCCCAACAAGAACCGGATACGATTTCCAAGGTTGGTTCACAGCTCAAACTGACGGATCAAAAGTTGAGTCCTCAACAACAGTTAAAACCGCATCCAACCACACTATCTACGCGCATTGGACAATTAACACCTACACTCTTTCAATTGATCCAAATGGGGGCTATCGTGTTTCCGACAACTCAACCGCAGTTATAACTGTAACGAAGGAATACAACTCTGGAGAATCAATTAGCGAAAGAAGAAAATCTGGTTACACATTAACTGGATACACTCTTAAAAACACGGCAACTGGAAGCACAACCGACGTTGGCGGGGCAACTTTCTCGTTTAACTCATCAACAAAAACAGGAGTTTTCACGCAAGGAACTGTTGCTTGCACTTTGGTTGCCGAGTGGACCGCCAACACTTATGCTGAAACCTTCTTAAACAGCTATATCCCAATTGGAACAGGAGAATATAACAACGGCGGAACATGGACTGTTTCGAATGGAGAATATTCATTTAAAACTGTTTCAACAACAAGCAACGGCGGACCATATTTAACTAACCTTTATTCGTTTATGTCAAACGGCGAAAAATATAGAATATATTTCACCGCTAAAGCAACAACCGCAATTTCACTTACTGCATATTTTGAGGCGGGCGGGAGCAAGGCGATTTCATTAACAACAGATTATCAGGAATTCTTTGTTGATGTAACATATAATGCTTCTTCAACATACAAGGCTTTAACGTTCTATTCAACAGGCTGGACTGGTCAAACTCTTTCAATTAAAAATATTAAAGTTGCCAAACTTGCAACCTTTAATTCAACCTATGGAACTCTTCCAACCCCAACAAGAACTGGCTACACATTTAATGGTTGGAGCAAAAATTTCTTTAACCCAACTTTAACATATGGATATACCTCAACTTGCACAAGAAATGGCGAGATTTTCACTTTTGACACTGGTTCTCAAAACAGTTCAAGTTTGTCTTTTCAAATTCAATCTTGGAACGACACTTCTCATATTCAAGGCCTCATTTCCGCAACTTCAACTGGTGTTCATTCGTTTGTGTTTACTAAAAACAGTTCAATAACTCAGTTGCGGTTTAAATATAATGGAAATAAGATTGATTCTTGCTTCTATTATGACGTATCCTCTCTTCCAGATGGGTCTTATGTTATCCAAGTTAACATAACAACAATGCAAATGAACAAAATTGTTGTTAAAGACATTATGATTGAGCAAAACGCGAACAACTCAAAAACACCTTATGTTTCTTCAACAAATTACGTGTTAGCAAGCTCAACGGTTAACGAACCTTTTAACAGAACTCTCTTTGCTTCTTGGACTCTTAATGAATCATACTTGCGAGAAAATTGGAAAACTGCGCTTAAGAACAACAACGCAAACTTTAAAAAAGAAAACATTAAAACAATTCAGTTTGTTAACGCTATTCCAGACGGCTCGGGCTACACCCAAGTTTCCGTTGGAGCAACAACAAGCGCGGGAACAACCGCCTTTGTTGCCGGAACAGCCGGAGTTTCCGACATAATTGCCTATGTTAAAGCAAATTCGAGCGACAGCACGAAATATGACGTAATCTTCTACAGTCCTGTAACAATTTTTGCCCCAATTGATTCAAGTTCTTTGTTTTTAGAGTTAACAGCTCTAAGCTCAATAAATTTTGGGAACTTTAACACAAGTAATGTTACAGATATGTCATATATGTTCAGGGACTGCTCTTCCTTAACCTCGCTTAACCTTTCAAGTTTTGACACAAGCAATGTTACAAATATGGATGATATGTTCTGGGGCTGCTCTTCCTTAACCTCGCTTAATGTTTCAAGTTTCAATACAAGCAATGTTACAGATATGTCATATATGTTCTACAACTGCTCCAAGTTAACCTCGCTTAATGTTTCAAACTTCAACACAAGCAAGGTTACAACTATGTCAGATATGTTCAATAAATGCTCTTCCTTAACCTCGCTTAACCTTTCAAGTTTTGACACAAGCAATGTTACAGTTATGAGTGGTATGTTCCATGTTTGCTCTTCCTTAACCTCGCTTAATCTTTTAAACTTCAACACAAGCAAGGTTACAGATATGTTTTATATGTTTGCCAACTGTTCCTCTTTAACCTCGCTTAATGTTTCAAGTTTTAACACAAGCAATGTTACAAATATGGGATATATGTTCTCTAGCTGCTCTAAATTAACCTCGCTTAATGTTTCAAACTTTAACACAGGCAATGTTACAGATGTGTATGCTATGTTCCAAAACTGCTCTAAATTAACCTCGCTTAATCTTTCTTCCTTTGATATGTCAAAGGTTACAAACACAACAGATATGTTTAAAAACTGCTCTGCTTTAACAACAATTTACACTCCAAAGACAATGAAGAGCGGAACTTCTATTGCTTTACCATCAAAGACTGATTATGCTTGGTATAAGTCTACCGACTCTAATAGATATACGCCTTACACAACAATTTCTTCAAGCAACACAAGTTCAACTTTGAATTTGAGAGTTGTAATGCGAAATGTTACTATAACTTGGGGAAGCGACTCTAATGGAAATGGAGACTGGAACTTTAACGCACAATGGAATGGTTCTGTTCAAGTTTCATCATCTCAAGGCGGAACTCAAAGCGGAACTCGCACATTTAGAGTTGAAGCAACAAATTCTATACAATGTAGTTTCTGGATTCAAAGTCCTGCCGGCTTAATTTGGCACAAAACCGGAAGCGTTTCAATTAGCGGGACATGCACCCGCAGCAACTTTGGAAGCAACACCGCCCCTGTTTCAAAAGGAACGGCAAGTCGAACTGCAACTGCATCGAACTTTAAATCTGATATTACAATATCGTTCTATTTTAGTGCTTCGAAATAAAATTTCTAATAACAAAACAAAAAAAAGAACGCAGCCGCGTTCTTTTTTATTATTTGTTAGTTTCTTTATGTTGCCTTTTGTTGGCTTTAAGAAAATTATTCTTCGTCGTCGGATTCGTCTTCGGCTGCTGTTTCATTTGCTGCTTTTTTCTCGGCTTTTTCTTTGCGTTTATAGTAGTCGTCTACAGCTGCTTTAATTGCTTCTTCTGCCAAAATTGAGCAATGGATTTTTTGCGCTGGAAGACCGCCAAGAATCTCAACAATTTGACTGTTTTTAACTTGAAGAGCTTCTTCAATTGTTTTGCCTTTGATAAGTTCTGTTGCAACAGATGTTGTTGTTATTGCTGCTGCGCAACCAAAGGTTTTGAATTTTGCATCTTCAATAATCCCGTCATCAGAAATTTTAAGATATATTTTCATAATGTCGCCGCAAGCTGCGTTTCCAACTTTCCCAATTCCGTTTGCGCCTTTAAGACTTCCAACATTCTTTGGGTTTTTAAAAATTTCCAAAACTTTTGCGTTATACATATGCTCCCTATTCTCCTTTTCTTCCTGCTTTTGTTTGAGGTGACATTTTCCTCAATCTTTCAATTATTGGAACAAGTTTTTCAACTGTATAGTCGATGTCTTGCTTGCTTGTTGAACGTCCAAAAGAAAATCTTATTGAGCCTTGTGCTATTTCGGAATCAATGCCCATTGCTTTAAGAACATGGGAAGGTTCCAAAGAGCCAGATGTGCAAGCAGAGCCTGTTGAAACGGCAATTCCTTCGAAATCTAACATTAAAAGGATTGATTCGCCTTCGATAAGTTCGAAAGAAATGTTAACAATGTTATTAACTTTTTGGTGTGGGTGTCCGTTAACAATAACATATGGAATTTTTTCGGTTACTTGTTTAACGAAATAATCTCTCAATGATTTGATTTTTTGGTTAAACAAAGGCATATCTCTAACTGTTATTTCAGCCGCTTTACCGAACCCAACAACGCCAGGAACGTTTGTTGTTCCGCCGCGTTTATTTCTTTCTTGGTGTCCTCCGTCAATAAGGTTATCAATTCTAACCCCGTTGCGGACATAAAGAGCGCCAACGCCTTTTGGCCCATAAATTTTATGGGAACTGATGCTCATTGCGTCAATTTCCATATCAACAACATCAAGTTTAAGCGAGCCAAACGCTTGAACAGCATCGGTGTGGAAAATAATATTATTTTCTTTTGCTGTTTTTCCAATTGCTTTAAGGTTTTGAATTGTTCCAACTTCGTTGTTAACAGCCATAATTGAAATTAAGGTTGTGTCTTTTCTTATTGCGTGCATAAGATCGGCAAGTCCAACAAGACCGTTTTTGTCAACTGGAAGATACGTTACTTCAAAGCCTTCTTTTTCAAGCGCTTTGCAAGCTCCAAGAACAGCAGGATGTTCAATTTGACTTGTTATGATGTGCTTACCTTTTTTAGCGTAAGCATGAGCAATTCCTTTGATTGCCCAGTTATCTGCTTCTGTTCCGCCAGAAGTAAAATAAATTTCGTTTGAATGCGCATTAATTGCCTTAGCAATTCTATCTCTTGCCCTGTCAACCAACCCTTGGGCTTCGCGGCCAAAAGTGTGGATGCTGTTTGGGTTTCCATAGAATATGTTATAGCATGGCATCATTTCATTTAAGACTTCGGTTGCAACATAGGTTGTTGCAGCATTGTCTAAGTAAACTCTTTTTTCCATTTTCACCTCGTTTTAGAGTTTACAACTTTAGAGAAAATATGTCAATACTAAAAAACAAATTTATTTATATATAGAGGGTTAAATTATTTATAAAATTTGAAAAAATTGCATCAATTTTTAAAATTTAATGCAATTTTAGTTAAATAAGCCGAAATTATTGACGCTGTTTTCTCCTAAATCCGCTCTTCTTAACGCTTGCAAAAAAGGTTTTAATGTTGATGATTTTAAAGATTGCGCAAAGAAGAACAAACATTGCCCCGCCAAGCGAACACGAAATTGCAAGGTTGAAAAACAGCGGCACAACCCCATTAAGAAGGCTTGTTACAAAGAATGTTAAAGCGGCGGAAGGCAAACAAAAACACGCCATAAGAAGCATTGGTTTTAGAATTCCAAGTTTAATTTTTGTTTTACGCTTAATCATTATCAAATTCAAAAGCGATGTTACGCTAACACACACCCCCATTCCAACAATTAGCGCGCGAATTCCAATCACGCCCGGCAAAAGGCAAATTCCAAGGAAGAGAAAAATTGAGCCAATGAGATAGTTTATAAACGATTTAACTTCCATTCCAAGCGCATTAAGAATTGAAGAAGTTATGTTTGTTAGAGCAAGCGGAAGCGTCATCCAAGCCGCTCCAGAAAGAAGAACCCCGCTTGTTATGTTGTTAAAGAAGAACAGGCCTATGTTTTCCCCCGCGCCAATGAATAAGGGAATCATTAAAAACGCGATGAACATTGTTATGATAAGCGAAGTTGTTATTCGATTTTTAATGTGGGAAGAATCTTCGCTTTCAACAGCGGCAGAAAGATCGGGAATTAGCGCGGTTGAAAGCGAGCCAACAATTGTTATTGGAATGAACAAAAGAGGCATTGTCATTCCAATTGCAACTCCATAGATTGAAAGCGATTGAGAACTTGTGTAGCCCGCGGCAATAAGTCTTGCCGGAATTATTAAGGCAATTATTGGCTGGACTAAACTTGAAAGAAAGCGGACGGCGGTTATTGGCGTTGACGACTTTAAAACTTCCTTATAAACTCCGCCTGGCTTTCGAAGTTTCCCGCCATAAACGAAATATAAAACAACAGAAAGTGCCATTGAAAGAAAACATGCGATTGAAAGCGAAAGAGCCGCGCCAATTGAAGGCGAAAGAGAGCCAATCCCAAACGACAAGAGAACAACACAAATTGTTATTCGAACAATTTGTTCAAAAAGTTCGGTTATGCAAAAGCAAAAATAGTTCGACCTTCCCCACATTGCCCCACGAAAAACGTTATAAATTCCCGAAAACAGAACCGCAGGAAGCATTGCAACTAAGATTAAATAACATCTTTCGTCCGTGAACAAAAACGAGAAAAGTCTTTTGAAAACAAGAACAATAACAATTAAAATAACCGAGGTTATTGCCGCAATAATGAGCGAAGCAGAAACAAGTTTGCCTTCTTTTTCGCCATCTTTTTTTGCAAAATATTTCGCGGAAAGTTTTGAAATTATAAGCGGCAATCCGCTTGCAACAATTGTTAAAAGAACCATGAAAACAGAAAGCGAAACTTGATAGATTCCAAGTTCCTCTGTTCCAAGAACTCTTGAAAGATAAATTCGAAAAATAAAGCCCAAAACGCGGGTTATAATCGTGAAAGCGGTTATTGTGAAAACAGTTTTAAAAAGAGATTTCAAAGTTTTTCTCCTGATTTTATGTATATTGGAAAATTGGAAAATTTATGAAAAAACTTGAATATATTATTTCAAAGGAGATGAAATTATGGAGATAAAAATTCACAACAATTTTCAAAACTGGTTCTATCGCGTTAAAAAAAGCGACGAAGATGTTTCAATTGAAAAATTTATTTCGCGTTTCAACATTAAAAAAGAAGATTTCGATTTTCTTAATCCAAACGCAAGTTCTTTAAGGCAAGGCGATGTTTTGATAATTCCGCAAAGCGAACAATTTTGCCATGTTGTTGCCCCGCTTGAAACATTTGAAACAATTTCAAAAAAGTTTCAAATTCCCGTTTCAAACCTAAAAAAAAGTTGCAACTCTAATTTGCTTTTTGTTGGTCAAAGAATATTTATTTGATTTTTTAAAAAATGATGTTATACTTAATATCGTTAAAAAGGAAAAACAATGGAAAATCAATCAAAAGACCATAACCAAGTTTTAGAATATAAGGGACTAACCCCAGATTTAATTTCGGAAATAACCTATTTAAAAGTTCGAGGAATAACAAAAGATTTCCTTGTTGAGCATCAACGAATTTTATACAGAGCTTATATGAAAATTGCGCAAACACAAGATGAATTTTCGCGTGAAGTTTCAAAAAAAAGCGAATGTTGCAAAGAAATTGCAAATGTTTTAAACGATCTTTCGCCTTTCAAAAACAAAGTTTTTAAAACTTTTAGAAGACCAGGTTACAAATTACTTTTAAGGAAAGATTTTAATTTTGCAGCCAATCTTTTGAAAGATTCTGTTAACAACGCAATTGAAGGGCTTAATGTTTCAATTCAAATGTTTGAAGACTATGACCAACTTGCAAGCGACATTGAAGCCAATCCTCAAAAGTATGAAGGCGTTGCAACAATTCGAAAAGATGATTTAAACAAAGGAATACAAAAATGATTGAAATTAAAGAAGTTTTAACATACAAACAAAAAAAGGCATTTGTTGATTTTCCAATTAAGCTTTATAAAAACAACCCCTATTTTGTTCCATGCCTTCGCGTTGACGAAATGAATTTGTTTAATCCAAAAAAAAATGTTTCATATGAAGACAGCGAAGCAAAATATTTTCTTGCATATAAAGATAAAAAAGTTGTTGGAAGAATTGCAGGAATTATTCAACATTTATTTAACAATAAAACCGGCGAAAAACGCCTCCGTTTTTCAAGATTCGATTCAATTAACGACCAAGAAGTTGCAAACGCGCTTTTTAACGCAGTTGAAAACTACGCAAAAGAAGCGGGAATGGAAATTATCCATGGCCCGCTTGGATTTAACGATTTAGAACGCGAAGGGCTCTTAATTGAAGGATTCGACCAACCCCAAACTTTCGAAGAACAATATAACTACGACTACTATCAAAAACTTATTGAAGGCGCGGGTTATGGAAAAGAAATTGACTATGTTGAGTATAAAATTTTTCCACTTGCAAAACGCGATGAAAGAATTGATAGAATTGCAAACGCAGTTTTAAAAAGGAATAATCTTCACCTTGGAACTGCGAAAAATATGAGTCAATTTGTTAATAAATATAAAGACGGAATTTTTAATGTTATCGACGAAGTTTATGCTCCGCTGTATGGCGTTGTTCCATACACCGATAAGGTTCGCGACCAAATTGTTTCGCAATTCAAACTTTTCCTTAACAAAAAATATTTTTGCGTTGTTTGCGACGAAAATGAAAAAGTTGTTGCTTTTGGATTTGCAATTCCTTCGGTTTCAAAAGTTATTCAAAAAACAAAAGGAAGAATTATCCACCCAAAGATTCTTGGAATTTTTAAAGCAGTTAGAAAACCAAAAATTCTCGACCTCGCCCTAATTGGTGTTTTGCCAGAATATCGTGCAAAAGGAGTTAACGCAGTTGTTTTGCAATTTATGATGAATGCTCTTTGCACGCAAAATTTAAAATATGTTGAAACAAATTTAAATCTTGAAAATAATGCTTTAATTCAAAACTCTTGGAAAAATTTTCCAAATATCAACCATAAAAGACGAAGATGCTTCATTAAAAATTTAAAAAAATAAAAATTGCCCAAAATTTGGGCTTTTTTTATTTTTGATTATTTTTTAAATAAAAAAAATTTTTTTGAACAATATAAAGATATGTTCACACTTTTTGTTCGCGCAGTTTTGGTTTACACAATTGTTTTAATTGTTTTCAGGCTTATGGGGAAAAGACAACTTGGTCAAATGCAACCTTTCGAGCTTGTTTTAACACTAATTATTGCCGACCTTGCAACAATTCCAATGGCAGAAAGTTCTGTTCCAATTTTGCATGGCGTAATCCCACTTTTAACTCTTGTAACTGTCCACTATTTTTTAACAATCATAACAAAGAAAAGCGATGTTTTAAATCGTTTTATAAGCGGAAAACCAATAATCGTTATAAACCCGAAAGGAGTTGACTATAACGCAATTAAAAGCCTTAACATTTCCGTTGACGATTTGTTTGAGGCAATTCGAGGCAACGGTTTTTTTTCTCTTGACGAAATTCAATATGCAATTGTTGAAACAAACGGAACAATTAACGTTCTTTCAAAAAACGATTTCTCGCCCGTAACTCTTGGGAACCTTAAAGAAATTTCAAACGGCAACAGTTTCAAACTTAAAAACATTTCCGAAATTGACGCGCCAACAATTCCAATAACTCTAATTGCCGAAGGAAAAATTAACAAAAACAATCTTAAAGCAGCATCGCTTGAGGAAACCGACATCAAAAAAATTCTTGAAAAAACAAAAACAAAAAATATTAAGAATGTTTTAATTTTAACAATTGATGGAAACGGAAAAGTATATTTTCAGGCAAAAAAAGGCAACTATCAAACTTTCACCTATCCATACAGTAAGGTGGTTATATGAAAAAAGCAATTCATATTTCAATCATAATTTTGTTTATTATTGCGGCGTGTGTTACAGAGCAAATTATAACAAAAATGTATTTTAGAAAAACAATCGACTTAGTTTCTTCGCTTCAATTCTATGCCGAAAACAACGAAGAAATTAACACCCCTCTTTTCGAGGAAAAGGCAAAAGAACTTGAATCCTACTGGCAAGCAAAAGAAAGCATTATTTGCACATTTGTTAATCATAAAGAAATTGAAGATGTTGGAATTGAAATCAATAAACTTCAAACAGCAGTTAAGCAAAACAATCGCGAGGCATTCATTGAAAGTCTTAATTTAATTTTTTTCTATTTAGATGGCTATGAGCATGTTGTTGGAATTAACCTGCAAAGCATTTTTTAAAGTTTAAATAAAAAATACATCAAAAATATGATATATTTCTTAATTATTTATATTTTTTATTATTTACTTTATTATTTTTAATTATTTATTTTTAATTATTTATTTATTTTATTATTTAAATTTTTTTATTTTAATTAAAAATAATTATAAATAATTAAATTATTTTAATGAATTGATTGCTTCTTTTTTATTTTCAGCATTAAAAATATAACTTCCGCTAACAATGATGTCTGCTCCTTTTGAAGCAATTTTTTTTGCAATTTCGGCGTTAATTCCTCCATCAACCTCAATTTTAAAATTAAGATTTTTTTGCTTTCGAATTAAATTTAGTTGTTCAATTTTTTCGTTTGCATTTTCCAAAAATTTTTGTCCGCTTTCCCCCGGTTCAACGCTCATAACAAGAACAAGGTCGCAAAGAGGAAGCAAATTTTCAATTTCGCTAACTTCTGTTTGAGGTTTAATGCTAAGCCCCGAAAGCATTTTAAGCTTTCGAATTTTTTTAAGAGCGGCCTTTAGTTTAAGTTTACATTTGAATGCTTCAAAATGGACAGTTAAAATATTTGCACCTGCTCTTTTATATTTTAAGATTGTTCTTTGTGGGTTTGCTGTCATAAGGTGGACATCAAGCGGAATTAAGCAATTTAAATTAACAAATTCAACAACTCTTTCGTCGATTGTTTTTTGAGGAACAAATTTTCCGTCCATAACATCGCAATGTAAAAAATCTGCGCCAGCACTCATAACTTCTTTTGCATAATTAAGAACACTTTCACATTGATTTTCGCTTTTAACAGGGTCGGTTGAAACGGAAACATATTGATTTTTCATACGATTATTTTAACATTAAACAAAAAAAAATAAAACAAATTTTATGTTCTATTTTCTTGATTTAAGATTTTATTTCGAAGCTGCCCGCAAGCTCCTTCAATATCCTCGCCCATTGTCCTTCGAACAGTTGCGCTCATTCCAAGTTCTTCAAGTTTCTTTTGAAAAGCATAAACTTGATGTTTTGGCGTTCCATTAAGACCGCGCTCGGCAACTGGGTTAAGAGGGATTAAATTTATGTGTGTTGGAAAACCTTTAAGCAAATTTCGAAGTTCCTGTGCGTCCTCAAAACTGTCGTTAACTCCGTCGATAAGCGCATATTCAAAAACAACGCGTCTGCCAGTTTTATCGAAATAGTATTTTGCCGCTTCCGCAACCTCTTTAAGAGAATATGCATTTGCAATTGGCATTATTGTTTTTCGCTTTTCGTCGGTTGGACTATGAAGCGAAATTGTTAATGTGATTGAAAAGCCGTCGTTTGCAAGTTGTTTAATTTTGTTGGCAAGCCCGCAAGTTGAAAGCGATATGTTTCTTTGGCTTATGTTAAGCGAATATGACGCATTAACAAGTTTTAAAAATTTTGTAACCTGCTCATAGTTATCCAAAGGTTCGCCGCTTCCCATTAAAACAATGTTTGTTATTTTTCTGTTTTCGCGCGTTCCGCCAAGTTCTCTGTTAACCGCCAAAACTTGCCCCAAAATTTCGCTTGCATTAAGGTTTCTAACAAGCCCGTTAAGCCCGCTTGCGCAAAACTTGCATCCCATTCGACAGCCAACTTGTGTTGAAACACAAATCGTGTTCCCATATTTATAGCGCATTAAAACGCCTTCAATAATGTTCCCATCTTGAAGTTTATAAATATATTTTGCCGTTTTGTCTTGGCTCACAAGTTTTTTATAAATTGAAACAGGATTTGCAACATAATTTTTGGAAAGACTGCTTCGAAAACTTTTTGGAAGCGAACTCATTTCGTCAATTGAAACGCCCGAAAAAGCAAATTCAAAGATTTGTTTCGCACGGAAACTTTGTTGACCTTCCTTTTCAACAATTTCTTTAACTTCATCAAAACTTAAATCTAATAAACTTGTTTTCAAAATTTTCTTCCATTTAAAAAGCTTTTTGCATCAAGAATTTTCCCGTTTGGAGCTTGCAAACGCAAAATCCTAACTGCTCCGTTCCCGCATTTTATAACAAGCCCTTCTTTTGCGCTTGAAACAATAACATCGCCAGAAATCAAATTACTTTCAATGTCTGGTTCTTTTTTTGCTTCATATATTTTAATTTTTTCGCCATTTCTAGTCGTGTATGCAACATTTGTTGGATTGAATGCGCGAATTTTATTAACAATTTCGTTCATAGATTTTGAAAAATCAATTTCGCCGTCTTCCTTTCGAATCATCTTCGTAAACGTTGCCTTTGATGAATCTTGAACTTCCTCAAAAACATTCCCTTTTTCAAGTTGAATAACTGCCTCGGAAAGCAAATTTGCACCGAGAATTGAAAGTTTTTTTGAAAGTTCTCCGCCTGTTTCATTTTCGCCAATATCTGTTTCCGCTTTAAAAAGAATGTTTCCCGCATCAACTTCCTTGGCAATTCGCATAATTGTTATTCCCGTTTTTTGTTCACCATTTAAAATTGCCGAAACAATTGGCGATGCTCCGCGATATTTTGGCAAAAGAGAGCCATGGACATTGATTGTTCCAAGTTTTGGAATGTTAATCAGTTCTTCTGGCAAAATCTGTCCATATGAAACAACAACCATAAGGTCGGGATTAAGTTTTTTAATTTCTTCCGTTCCTTCAATTCGAATTTTTTGGAACTGCAAAACCTTAACGCCGTGTTCAATTGCGCTTTTTTTAAGGGGACAAAATTCAATTTTATTTCCGCGCGAATTTGGACGATCTGGCTGGCAAACTGCCGCCAAAATCTCGTGACCGTCGGCAATAAGTCGTTCAAAAGATGGAACGGAAAACTCGCTTCCTCCAAGAAAAACAATTCTCATTTAGTCTTCACACTCCTCCAACATTTTGTCGATAAAAAGAACTCCGTCAAGGTGGTCAATTTCGTGGCACAAAACACGCGCAAGATAATGCTCGCCGGAAATTTCAAAATCATAGCCATAGCGGTCTTGCGCCTTAACCTTAACAATTTTTGGTCTTGCAACATATCCACGAGTTTTGCAAACGCTTAAACATCCTTCTTCGTCAATTTCTTGCCCGTCTTCGAAAACAATTTGTGGATTGATGAGTTCCAAAAACATATTGTTTGGCTCAACAATAACAACTCGTTTTAAAACACCAACTTGAACAGCGGCAATTCCAACGCCATTGTTTTGATGCATTGTTTCTTTCATATCATCAAGAAGTTGCCAAAGTTTTTCGTCGAAATCAACAACCGGCTTGCTCTTCTTTCTTAAAAATTCAACATCACTTTCATTTGTCACAATATTTCTTATTGCCATTTTTTCTCCTTAACTTAAACTTTGAGGGTTTATTTCAACGAAACATAAAACCCTTGGAGTTTTTGCTCTGTCGCATGCATTATACACTTTTTGAATTAAATTATCAATATTTTTGCCTTTCAATCGAACAAGAATTTGATAGCGGAATTTTTGTTTAATTTTTGAAACTGGCGATTTCATTGCATTAAGATATATGAAGTTGTTTGGTTCGCTTTTTTTCATTTCCAAAATTTCTTCGTAGCACGCCTTTGCGCTGTTTTTAACTTCCTCTTCATTATCTCCGTTAAACATAACGCGAAGAATTGTTGAAAAAGGAGGGAAAAGCGTTGTTTGTCGAAGGTTAATTTCGCGTTTATAAAAACCTTTATAATCGTAGTTTGCCGCAAGATTATAAACATATTTCTTTGGGCAATAGGTTTGAAGAACAACTTTTCCTTCGCTTTCGCTTCTTCCTGCGCGCCCCGCAACTTGCGTTATAAGCGCAAAAGTTCGCTCTGCGCTTTTATAGTGACTTTGGAACAAGCCTTGGTCGGCATCCAAAATTCCAACAACCGTAACATCTGGGAAATCGTGCCCTTTTGCAATCATTTGCGTTCCAATCAAAACTCCCGGCTTTTGTTTTGAAAAAGCAGAAAGAATTTTTTGATGCGCATCTTTCGTTCGTGTTGTGTCGTTATCCATTCTTAAAACGGGAACATCTGGGAAAAGTTGTTTAAATTGTGCAACAACATTTTCCGTTCCAATTGCCCCCTCGCGAATATGTGTGCTTCCGCATTCTGGGCACGCCGTTAAAACCTTGAATTTTTTTCCGCAATAGTGGCAAACAAGTTTGTTTTCCGATTTATGATACACAAGCGAAACATCGCAATCGCTGCATTTCGCAACATATCCGCATTCCCTACATCGCAAAAACGAAACATAACCGCGCCTGTTAAGAAACAAAATTGCTTGTTTCTTTTGTTTGAAACACTCTTCAAGTTCGCCTAAAAGCCGCCTTGAAAAAACGCCATTATTTCCCGCTCTAATCTCTCCAAGCATATCAACAATTTCAATTGCTGGCATCTCTTTTCCGTTAACTCGAACAGGAAGTTCAATAATCTCAATTTCCCCCTCTTTTGCCAAGTAATATGTTTCAATGCTTGGCGTTGCGCTTCCCAAAACAAGGCTGCATTCATTATATTTTGCGCGGAAAGTTGCAATATCGAAGGTGTTATATCTTGGATTCGATTCGCTAACATACGAGCCGTCGTGCTCTTCGTCGATAATTATAACTCCAAGGTTTTTAAGGGGCGCAAAAATTGCGCTTCTTGCTCCAATTGCAATTTTCGCATCTCCCGAAAGGAGTCTGTTCCATTCGTCAAATCTTTCCCCAGCGGAAAGTCCGCTATGCAAAATTGCAACAGTGTTCCCAAAGCGCTCTTTAAAATTCCTTAAAACTTGCGGAGTTAACGAAATTTCTGGAACAAGCATAATTGCAGTTTTCCCGTTTGCAATTTCACGTTCGATAACATTCATATAAACTTCGGTTTTGCCGCTTCCAGTAACGCCGTGTAAGAGAAAAGTTTTGTTTCCTTTAATTCTTTCAAGCGCATTTTTTTGAGCAGAATTTAATATATGCTTAATTGACGAGGAAATCTCCAAATTTTTCATTGGCTTTCTAAATTCTTGAATTTCTTTTGTAATAACTATGCCTTGTTTTTCAAGATTTTTAAGCGCGGAGGGCGAAAAATTTTTAACATCTTTTGGTTCAATTATTTTGTTTTTTAACAAGAAATCAATAATTTCTTGTTGTTTTTTTGCATTTTTGTTAAGTTTTTTTGCGTTTTCATTGAAATTTTCGCATAAAACATAACTTTTAACAAAAACAGGTTTAACCCTTTCGCCGCGCATTTGGGAAGGAATGAAAAGGCGAAGGCAATCCACCATTTTAAGGTGGAATTTATATTTCATAAACGAAGCAAGTTCAATCATTTCTGGCAAAATAATTGGCTCGCTGTCTAAAAGGGAAATTATTTTTTTAAGTTTTGAGGAAGGAAGATTTGAAGTTTCTTTTGTTTTTAAAATGTAACCTTCAATTTTTCTTGGGCCAAAAGGAACAATTGCTCTTCTTCCAACAAGTTTTTCTTGCATAAAAGAAGAAGGGATTTCATAGTCGAAAACCTTGTCAACTTCGCTGCTGCTAACTTCAATAATAACTTCTGCAATCATCAAAGAATATTTTAACAAAAAAAGAACAATTCTCAAAGTGGAATTGTTCCTTTTTTAAGATTATTCAATTAACTGTCGGCAACGATTTTTCCGCTGTAAATTTCGTCGGCTGCAAGACTTATTGCTTTCTTGTCGCTTTTTTCAATTTCTGCTGGAATTCTTTTTTCAAGTTCTTTTGCGCGTTTTGCCATAATAACCGAAAGTTTATATTTGTTCCCGCCTGTTCTTTTAACAAGTTCGTCAATTGGTGGTTCAATCATCATAAGCCAAATCTCTCCTTTAAATCTTTGCGTATTATATCACACATTTTTTGTTTTGTAAATTATTTTTTAATTAAGTTGAAAAATTCTTGTTCGCCAATTATTTCAATTCCAAGCGCTCGTGCTTTTTCAAGTTTGCTTCCTGCGTTTTCGCCCGCAACAACAAGATTTGTTTCCTTCCCAACCGACGAAAGAACAACTGCTCCGTTTTCTTCAAGAAGCTTTGTTGCCTTCAAGCGCGAAATTGAAAGCGAGCCTGTTAAAACAACTCTCTTTCCGGCAAGTTTAAGGTTTTCATTTGTTTCAACGGCTTTAGGCTTTATCCCCTTTTTAAACAAACGCTCAATTTCTTCTTTGTTTTCTTCGTTATTAAAGTAATCAAAAATACTTTGCGCAACAGTTTCGCCAACATCGCGTATTGCAACAAGATCCTCGTATGATGCGTTTCGAATTCCGTCAAAAGTTTTAAAATTTTGAACTAAATCTTTTGCTGTTTTTGTTCCAACATTTTTAATTCCAAGCGCATAGATAAACGCCGAAAGCGAAACATTTTTGCTTTTTTCAATTGATGAAAGCAAGTTTTCAACCTTTTTATCTTTAAACTTGTCAAGTTTAATGAGTTGTTCATATGTTAAATCGTAAATGTCCGAAAGTTTTCGAAGCCCAAGTTCAAGATAGAATTGGTTAATGGTTTTTTCGCTAAGCCCGTCAATATCCATTGCTTCTCGGCTGCAAAAATGTGTTAAAGAGTCTTTAATTTGCTCTGGACAATCAATGTTCGTGCAAAACAAGTTTGCCCCAATTTCGCTAACAACTCCGCCACAAGATGGGCAAGTTTTTGGCTCTTCAATTTCCTCTGACCCTGGCAAATCTTCGGCAATTCCAAGAATTTCTGGGATAACTTCGTTGCTTCTTCGAACAAAAACACGTGCGCCTTTTTTAACCCCTTTTCGCTTTATGTCGCCCATATTATTTAGCGTTGCACGGCTAACAGTTGCGCCCGCAAGAGTTACGGGTTCAATTTGCGCAATTGGTGTTAATTTCCCCGTTCTTCCAACCTGCCAAACAACATCTTTTAAAACTGTTGAAAGTTCTTCTGGCTCAAACTTAAACGCAATTGCCCATTTTGGGAACTTACTTGTGTAGCCAAGTTCTTCGCGATTTTGAATTTCGTTAAGTTTAACAACAACTCCGTCCATAAGAATATCAAGCGAGTTTTTAATTTCGCCAATTTTTTTGATTTCACCGATAATTTCATCGCTTGTTTTGCAAATTTTGAAAAATGAAGCGGTTTTAAATCCATTTTCAATTAAGAAATCGTTTGCCTCTTTTTGTGTTAGAAAACTTTTTCCTTCAATATAGTTAACTGAATATGCAAACAAGTCTAAATTACGTTTTGCAGTTTCTTTTGGGTTAAGGTTTCGAATTGCGCCCGCAACTGCGTTTCTTGCATTTTTAAGCGGTTCGGTTGCAATTTTGTTATATTTTTCAAGGTTTGGCAAAGTTATCATTCCTTCGCCTTGAACAATAAGTTTGTTTTGGAAAGGAATTGAAAGCGGAACAGATTTAATTGTTTTAACTTGGGCTGTAACATCTTCCCCAACCTTTCCGTTTCCCCTTGTTCCCGCTTTAACAAGATTACCGTTTTCATATTCAACAACAATTGAAAGACCGTCGAACTTATATTCAACCGAAAAGGTTGAGTTTGGAAACTCTTTTTTAATTCCCTCAACCCAGTTTTCAAGCCCCGTGTAATTTTGAACTTTATCAAGGCTGTATAATGGAACTTCATGAACAAATTTCTTAAACCCAGCCAGAATTTCGCCCCCAACTCTTTGAGTTGGCGAAGATGGCAAAACTGTTCCTGTTTCCTTTTCAAGCGAAACAAGTTCATCATACATTCTGTCATATTCAAAATCGGAAATTGTTGGCTTGTCAAGAACATAATAATTATGAACGTGGATATTAAGCTCTTTAACAAGTTCTTCCATTCTTTCAAGTTTGGATTTCATTTTAAAACTCCAGTGAAATATAAAATAACTAATAAAACTAACATTCCAATCAGCCCGTAAATCAAGAAATCTAGAAGAGTTTTTTCGGTTTTTTCTGGATTGCGTTCGTCCTCAATCAATGTGTTATCAATTGTTGGTTTATCCTTTGTTAGTCGCGTTATTCTCTCGTTTTCTTCCAAAACCTCTTCATATCTTTCTTCAAGTGTTTTTCGGTTTTTGCGTTTTTCTTGTCTTTGCTGTTTTTTAAGTTCTCTTTCTTGTTTTTTCTCTCTTTTTTGACGAAGCCTTCGCGCCTTTTCTTCGCGTTTGCGGCGAATTTCCGCTCTAATTCTTTCGGCTCTTTCTTTTTCAAGTTGCTCGTCTTCGCTTGAAACGGTTGAACTTTTTGCGCTTTCAAAATGCTCCTCTTTTGGAGAAGTTTGTTTAACATTTTGTTTTGCGTCTTGACTTTCTTGCTTATCTAAAAATTCCGAAATTTTTTCAAATGCCTCGTTAATTTCCGCGCTCTTTTCTTCGGCAAAACTTATGCTGCCTTGATAACGATCGGGATGATATTTTTTAAGCAAATTATTTCTTGCGTTCTTAACTTCTTCTTTCGAAGCGGATAGCGGAAGCCCTAAAATTTTGTAATATCTTTTCACAAAAAACATTATATCATAACAAAAATAAAATTGCCAATCTTTTGGGAAGACTGGCAAATTTTTTTTGGTTTTATTGTTGATTGTTTTCTCTGTTTTTGCGTCCCGCGCGCATATCAATTAAACCCATTGAATAGATTGCATAGAAAATCAGCCAAAGCGCCGCTGCAAAAACAAGACAATAGATAATTCTTGCGCCAACGTTAAACCCGCCGAAAATTGCAGTAACCAAGTTCCAGTCGAAAATTCCAATAAGCCCCCAGTTAACCGCTCCAATCAAAACAATAATAAAACTTATTATGTTAATGATAATTAACGCCATCTTCCTTCCCTCCTTAGAATAATTCTTTCAATTCAAAGCCTTTTTTATACAAAAACTTTTATTTTATTCTGCCCCAAAAGCACACATTTTCAATTTGACAAAAATTTTAACTTGTGTTAATATAACGCAGTAAATGCGGATATGGCGGAATTGGCAGACGCGCTAGACTTAGGATCTAGTGGGAAACCGTGGGGGTTCAAGTCCCTTTATCCGCACCAGATTTAAAGGACTATGTTAACACATAGTTTTTTTATTTGTTTTCACTTTTGGGACTTGAACTAAGCGTTAAGAAAAACAACGCAGTGTCGTTGTTTTTTAGCGCCGGCGTGAAAGCGAGCTAAATCTTAACCTATTAAATTCCCTTTGTTTAATCTATTTATATTCAATAAGTTAAATATCTGAGCGAAGCGGAGCAAGTCCCTTTATCCGCACCAAGTAAACTAACTATGTTAACACATAGTTTTTTTATTTATTTCCACTTTTGAGACTTGAACTAAAAACACTAGGCGTTAACCCTATTGAATAAATTTTTAATTAAAATCAAATTTTTGTCACTCTTTCTTGCAATTGTCAATTTCCGCTATGTTAAAATAAATTTGTTATAAAAAATTAAATTTTTAATAGGTAGAAGAAAGTGCTTTGCCATTTCCTACCCCTTTTAGGAGCGGTTATGGAAACATGGGAAAAAGAAATAATAAAAGAAATAATAAATGTTTTACAAACAGTATGAGATATTCAATATTTATGTTACAATAAGAAAAATACAGTAAAATGAAACAAAATTTATAAGAATACAACAAACTGTTGAGCTGATTTTTGAAACAAACTGTTGATTTTGTGGTAGAATTGAATTGTTGAAAGGAGGTGTAAAACGTTATCTCAAAACATAAAAGCATTAAGAATGCAAAAAGGTCTAACTCAAAAAGAACTTGCTGATCTGCTCCATGTGACATCTCAAGCAGTGTCAAGATGGGAAAAAGGTGATGTTGAACCATCAATTGATACTATAAGTGAAATAGCAAGTATATTTGAAGTGACAACTGATGAAATAATTGGTGGACCTGATAAAAAACCAAAACCAGAAATTGTAACGGAAGTAAAAGAAAAAGTTGTTGTTGAACAAGGCAAACCTGTTTTAACTATTTGTGAAAATTGTAAACGCCCAATTTACGAAAGTGAAGAAATTGTCACACAAACACGACATCATGGAAGAAGTTCGTCAACAACGCATTATATTTGCACTGATTGTGACAAAAAGATTAAAGCAAAGGAAAAAAAAGATGCGATTGATTATGGTATAGCCCAAAGAAAGAAATCTTACATATACTCTTCAATTATTGCGACCATTATTTTGATATCTGGCATAATATATGCGGCCATACAAAAAGTTGATGGTGGAATGATAGCACTTGTTATAATTTTGCCAATACTTATATATACATTTGTTTCTTGTATGTTCTTAAAGAATAACTTTATTGGAGACACATTTATAACAATTGCTTCGTGGGGATTTGTAAAATTTCCGGGACTTATATTCTCATTTGACTTAGGTGGTTTTGCTTGGCTTATTGGTATGAAAATACTATTTTGGGTATTAAGTTTCGCATTAGGACTTGCTGCTGTTTTACTTGCACTAGTCATTTGTATGCCATTAAGTGTAATTACATATCCATTTGCCTTAATAAAAAGTTACAGTAATCCAGAATTAACAGAAGACATTTAATAATTAGGAGATTTATATGAAAAGAATGAAATTAAGTATTAAAATTATTGCAATGATTATGTTGATTTTACCATTTGCATTTATGCTATCTGCTTGTGGTGATAATGAGAGTAATCTAAATACATTTACAAATGTTGTTTTTGCAAATCAAACAGTTGATTATGATGGTGAGGAGCATCAAATTGTTGTTAGCGGAGAATTGCCAGATGGTGTTTCAATTGTTTATGAAAACAATAAAGGAACAAATGCTGGTGTTTATAATGCAAAAGCAACTTTAACACTTGAAGGATATAAAACACTTGAATTAACTGCAAAACTAACTATCAATAAGCTAAATTATGATATGTCTGGTGCTCATTGGAATTATGAAAATGCCTATACATATGATGGCAATGAACAATCTGTCATAGTTGAAGGACTTCCACAAGGTGTAACAGTAAAACAATATACAAATAATGCAAAAACAAATGCAGGCAATTATACTGCAAGTGTTGAGTTTAATTACGATACAGTTAATTACAATGAGCCAACTTTTGCAAATCTTAATTGGATAATTAACAAAGCAGATATAACTGGAATAACATTTGCAAGTAGAAATTATGAATATGATACTCAAAAACATTCATTAGAATGTGTAGGAAATATACCAGCAAATTCAACTGTTAAAATTACATATAATGATATTGAAGTTGATGGGGTTTCTGAAGTTGGAACATATACTGTCAAGTTAGTTATTACAAATGTAAATTACAATACTTATGAAGATACAGCGACATTAAAAATAACTTCAACAGAAGAATTGTTATATTCTGTTGTATTTAATAACAAACTATATTTTCAAAACAATTTAGACAATAACAAACTATATGTTTATGATGGAACAAATGTCAAAAAAGTTAATAACGATAAAGCTGAATATTTTACTATAAATGGAAATCAAGTTTATTACTATAGTTCAAGTTTATTCTCAAAAGTTATCAAGAGTTTTAATGGAACTACAGCAAGTGTATTGTTAGATGTTAATGGTGAATACTTGGCTTGTGATGGAACATATCTTTACTATGCTATAAATAATTTAGTTTTACACACAGACCAAAATGGTATTTACAAAATTAAACTTGATGGCAGTGAAGATGCAACCCGTCTTGTTCAAGACAAATCCGAATATTTAACATATTATGATAACAACATTTATTATTCAAATGTTAGTGATGGAAGAAAACTTTACTCTATATCAGTAAATGCTGATAATCAAGAAACAGGCAATTTGCTATATGATGAAAAAGTAAGTGATATTTTAATTGATAATGGAATTATTTATTTTAACTCAACAAAAACTGAATTGGGATTACCTGTTGCAAGTGCAATTAGAAAATATGTTATTTCAAGTGGCGATTGCATAAAACTTTCAACTGATAATGGAAAATATTTAACTAAAATTGGAAGTTATATTTACTATATCAACAAAGATAAGATTACAAGCAATTTATTTGGTGATGGAATATATAGAATTAGTGTATTAAGAGATAGTGATAACAGTTTGCCGGGATACAAAATTATTTCGGCAGAAGATAATGGTTTCTCATCATTGGCATCAAGTGGCAATTACTTATATTATTATAAGTTAAATGATAAACACATTTATTCTTATGACTTAAATACCAATACTGAAACTGATGTTATGGCTAATTTTGAATTACCAGAAGAAACAATAACTCCAACAGGTTATGCTAAATTAGCAGAATATAATGGAGAAATATATTACACAAATCCTTTAGATAATGGATGTTTATATAAATACAATATTTATACAAAATCACATTATAAGGTTCTATCAAATAGTGTTTCAAATGTATATTTCTATAATGGATTTATGTATTACTCTACTTATATTTCTACAAATTACGCTTTGTGGAAAATGAATTTACAAACAAATGAAAGCGTAAAAATATCGTCTAAAAGATGTGATAATTTAATTTTTGATGGCAATACAATTTACTATATACAAGTTGGTTCTGCCTATAATAATTACATAATGAAAATGGGTCTAAATGGTGAAAATCCTACGATTTTATATAAAGATAAAAATCTTTGGGTTGCTAGCTTTGAAAAAGCAGACAATTACTTATATTTCATAATAAATCCTTCACCTGTTAATAAGTATGCCTATAGATATGATTTGTCAACAAGTCAAGTTGAAAACTTAAATTTGAGAGCAAAAGTTATAACACAAAATAATGGTATTTTGTATTATGGAAATATTGATGATAATAAACTTTATGCTTATAATTTATCAACAAACAATTCTCAAGTGCTTGCTCAAAATGTCGATATAAACAATATGGTTTACTGTGATGGCTATTTATATTATTCTTCAACAAAATCTTCAACAAAAGGTTTCTATAAATTAAACATATCAACAGGCACTTCAACAAAGTTAAGTGAAAACTGTGCAGATGGATTGATTGCAGTAAATAATAAAATATACTTTATTCAAACAGCAATTTCATATAAAAATGATTATCCAAGCCAGTCAAATGGAAATGGAAAATTATATTGTTATGATGGAAATAACATTGTAGAGTTATAATCACAATATTTTATTAAAAGTAGTGCTAGCGTTTAACACTACTTTTATTTGACAACAAAAACATATTTTCTAATTTACAAGTTCAAAACAAAAGTTTTATGATATAATCCAAGTATGAGTATATTAAAAACAAAATACTTTTCTGGCTGTGGATATACCAATCCAAAAGGTAAAGATAGAAAGACCTTTTTGTATAGATGAAAATATGCACATAGGTTATTTTTAAAAAGTTAAAAGATATCAAAAAATCCCTAAAATTTAGGGGTTTTTATTTTTTTTCTTGGTGATTCGCCGGGGGCTCGAACCCCGGACCCACAGATTAAGAGTCTGTTGCTCTACCAACTGAGCTAGCGAACCATATTCGGCTTTCTTTCAAAAACCGAAGTTATTTTAATACTTCTTTAAATTTTTGTCAATAAAAATTAAACTAAAATTCTTCAAGCATTCTTTGCGTGTAGTATTTGTTATCCATTTGACTTTTTTTCGCCATAATGTCAAAAGCATTTGATGCGTCATCTTTAAGCCCAATGTTTTCAAGTTTGTTTTCCAATTTTTTGTTAAAATCCGTTTTTTCAATCTCTTCCAAATTGCTTAAATGTTTTTTGTTTTCAATAAAACTTGCTTTATTCTCTAAAGGAGAAATTTTTTGAGCAGCAAGGACATATTCTTTTGGAACAGAACTTCCAAGCGTGCAATCAAGAAGGCTAAGTTTTGTGAATCTCAAATCGTTGCAATCTTTAAACGCTTCTTGAAATTCGACAGTATTTTTAAATTTCTCGTCAAAAATTTCATGAACTCCGTCAACAGACGAAAAATCAATTTCGTTTCCTTTATAAACAATTTTCTTTGGAACAGCAAGAAGAACAACAACGCGGTCATTGGTTTTGTCGTTGTTATATGAATAAGAAATAATGTCGTCAACATTCAAAGTGTTTGAATTTCCAAGATATTTTGAAGTTCCGTTAATTGAAGTGTAAGGAACGGAAAAAAACGATGAATTATTTAAATATAACCCATTTGCAAAAATTGACATTGTTTTGTCGCTTAAGATTTCGTCTTTTGGTTTTCCATTTGTTTCGCGCGCAAAAACATCAACAAAGTGCACATAAATGTCGAATTCACCTTGCTTTGAAAGGTCGGAAAGTCTATCTTTTAAGAATGTTTTATACTCGTCAATTTTTTCAAATTTCATACTAATATTTTATTAAAAAATCGGCGCAATGTCAACACCGATTTTAAAATTTAGGGATATATTTTTTCGATGCACTTTGAGGTTCTTGAAAGAATCCATTTTCAAATCCAAGTTTCAATGCATGAGCCTGCGCCACCTTATATTCAAGTGGTTTAATTTTTCTTTTAAGAAGTTCATTTTCGCTCGCCTTATAACATGGCGTATATTGGTTCATAAGACTTAAATATGTTTCGCTTCCAAGGTTTTCCTTAATCCAATCCAAAACTTTTATGCTGTCCTTAACGCACCCCGGCAAAACTAAATGGCGAACGATAAGTCCTTTTTTCATAACCCCATTTTCAACAACATCTTTTGGCTGTGCCTTTCTCATTTCCAAAATTGCTTTTGAGGCTTTTTCGAAATAGTTTTCTGCATTCGAAAAGTTTTTTGAAAGTTCGTTGCTGAAATATTTTAAATCCGTTAAATACACGTCAACATATTTTGAAATTTTCTTAATTGTTTCAACTTCTTCATAGCCGCTCGTGTTCCAAACAATTGGAATTTTTGGGCGATAAATTTTCAGTGCTTCAACAATTTCATAGGCAAAATGCGTTGGTGTTACAAGATTTATGTTTGCCGCTCCCCGCCTTTCCAAATCCTTAAAAATTTCAGCAAGACCTTTAGGCGAAATTTCGTTCCCTTTTGCTTGATGGCTTATCTCAAAATTTTGACAATACAAGCATTTAAGATTGCAACCCGAAAAGAAAATTGCCCCGCTTCCTTTTCCAACTGAGATTATTGGCTCTTCCCACATATGAAGCATAACGCGAGCAACTTTAAGCGTTTTGACACCGCAAAAACCCGCATTTTCTTCCCTGTTAACTCCACATTTTCTTGGGCATAATTCACATTTCATACAAAGAGATTTTAAACTTAAACAAAAAAAATTCAAAGAAAAACAGCAAAATTTTATTTTTATTTGACATTTATTTTTAAATGTGATAAAAAATCATTGCAAAAGTTAAATATGCGGGTGTAGTTCAATGGCAGAACTTCAGCTTCCCAAGCTGGCCACGAGGGTTCGATTCCCTTCACCCGCTCCAAAAAAGAACCCTTTCGGGTTCTTTTTTTCTGCTTTTCGTTCGGGAACCTCTGTTCGAATTTGGTCGCCTT
>UQVQ01000008.1 GCA_900544595.1 uncultured Bacillota bacterium
GGGTTCTTTTTTTCTGCTTTTCGTTCGGGAACCTCTGTTCGAATTTGGTCGCCTTTTCGCTTACGCGCAAAATTCTCCCTTTCTCTCAGAAACTTGCCTTCGCTTCCTTCCTCCCTATTCGGTCGGCGCTTGGCGCGTTTCCCTTCACCCGCTCCAAAAAAGAACCCTTTCGGGTTCTTTTTTTCTGCTTTTCGTTCGGGAACCTCTGTTCGAATTTGGTCGCCTTCTCTTATTTTTTTTGAATTATTATTGCAAAATCACTTTATTTCTTTATGAAATAGGTTATAATAGATAGTATGGAGAAGAAGAACTTTCAACTAAATTCAAAATTCACACCTTCTATAGACCAACAAAACGCGATTAACAGTTTAACCGCGGGTTTAAACGATGGAATTAAAAATCAGGTTCTTCTTGGCGTTACGGGAAGCGGCAAAACCTTCACGATGGCAAACATAATTGCAAACCAAAACCGCCCAACTCTTGTTATAGCACACAACAAAACTCTTGCTGCTCAACTTTGCAACGAGTTTAGAGAATTTTTCCCAAACAACCGCGTTGAATATTTCGTTTCCTACTACGACTACTATCAACCAGAAGCATACATAGTTTCAACCGACACATACATTGAAAAAGATATGGCAATTAACGACGAAATTGAAAAACTTCGAAACGCCGCAACTGCCTCACTTTTTGAACGCAGCGACACAATTATTGTTGCATCAGTTTCTTGCATTTATGGTCTTGGCGACCCAGAAGAATATAACGGACTTCAAGTTAATGTTCGCGAAGGCGACGAAGTTAACAGAAACTCAATTATGCGCCGTCTTGTTGAAATTCAATACACGCGAAATGACACCGATTTCAAACGCAGCACATTTAGAGTTAAGGGCGACACCTTAGACATTTTCCCAGCAAACAGCAGCGAAATTGCCGTTCGAATTGAGTTTTTTGGCGATGAAATTGAAAGAATTTATCAATTTAACCACCTAACAGGCGAAAAAATTGCAGAACTTAAATCCTACACATTCTTCCCAGCAACCCACTATGCAATTTCGCGTCCTCGTCTTCTTTCCGCAATTTCGCAAATTGAAAAAGATGCAGAAATTGAAGTTAAACGCTTTGAAAATAAGCAAAAATTTGTTGAAGCGCAAAGGCTTAAAGAAAAAGTTAACTACGACATCGAAATGATGAAAGAAGTTGGCTATTGCAGCGGAATTGAGAACTATTCTCGCTATTTCGACGGACGAAAACCAGGCGAAGCACCATACACGCTTTTAGATTATTTTCCAAAAGGTTTCTTAACTCTCATTGACGAAAGCCATATGACAATCCCTCAAATTCGCGCAATGTATAATGGCGACCGCGCAAGAAAAGACAACCTAATTAACTATGGGTTCCGTCTTCAATCGGCATACGACAACCGTCCTCTTAACTTTGAGGAATTTAAGGAAAAAGTTGGACAAACAATTTTCGTTTCGGCAACTCCAGGAAAATATGAACTTGAAGTGTCGGGAAAAGTAACAGAACAGTTAATTCGTCCAACCGGGCTTTTAGACCCTTCAATTGAAGTTATTAAAACCCAGGGTCAAGTTCAAGTTTTGCTTGAAAAAATTAAGGAAACAATTGAGAAAAACGCAAGAGTTCTTGTTACAACTTTAACAAAAAAGATGGCGGAAGATTTAACCGTCTATCTTTCCGAACATGGAATTAAAGCAAGATATCTTCATTCCGACATCGACACGATGGACAGAATTGACCTTTTAAACGACCTTCGAACAGGCGAATTTGATGTTCTTGTTGGAATTAACCTTCTTAGGGAAGGGCTTGACCTTCCAGAAGTTATGCTTGTTGCAATTTTGGACGCAGATAAGGAAGGATTCCTTCGAAGCGAAGGCGCGTTGATTCAAACAATTGGACGCGCAGCACGAAACAGCGAAGGACATGTTATTATGTTTGCCGACCGAATTACCGACGCGATGAAACACGCAATTGACGAAACAAACAGACGTCGTCAAATTCAAGACGAATATAATAAACAACACGGAATTATTCCAAAAACAATCATTAAAGAAGTTAAAAACACAATTGAAATAACAAAGAAAGCAAGAAACAACCTTTCAAAAGTTGACGCTGCAAAAGAAATTGAACGCCTTAAAGGACTTATGAAAGTTGCTTCTGCAAACTTAGATTTTGAACTTGCAATTGAATATCGCGAAGAAATTAGCAAATTGAAAAAGAGGTTACAAAATGGAAAGTGATAAAATTATCATTAAAGGTGCACGCGAAAACAATTTAAAAAATGTTAATCTTGAACTTCCAAGAAACAAACTTATTGTTTTCACAGGAGTTAGCGGAAGCGGAAAAAGCACGCTTGCGTTCGACACAATTTTTGCCGAGGGTCAAAGAAGATATATGGACTCTCTTTCTTCCTATGCACGTCAATTTCTTGGGCAAAGTTCAAAGCCAGATGTTGACAGCATTGAAGGTCTTTCCCCCGCAATTTCAATCGACCAAAAGTCAACAAACCATAACCCACGTTCAACCGTTGGAACAATAACTGAAATCTACGACTATATGCGCCTTCTTTATGCAAAAATTGGAAAGCCATATTGCCCACATTGCAACCGAGAAATTTCAACACAAACTGTTGACCAAATTATCGACAGGCTTATGGAAACACCTCTTGGCTCGAAAATTTTAATAACTGCCCCAATAATTTCGGGAAAGAAAGGAACCCATCAAGACATTCTTTCCTCTCTTTCAAAAAAGGGTTTTTCAAGAGTTATTGTTGACGGGAAAATTCATAAACTTGACGAAGAAATTGAACTTGAAAAAAATCTTCGACATTCAATTTCGGCAATTGTCGACCGAATTGTTATGAAAGAAGATAGCAAAGAACGACTTTCCGACAGCGTTGAACAAGGTTTGATGTTAAGCCACGGAATTTTGGATGTATACTTTGAAAACAATCGCCACGAGAAATTTTCAACAAGGCACTCTTGCCCAGAATGCGGCTATTGCCTTGACGAAATAACTCCAAGACTTTTCAGTTTTAACAGCCCTTTTGGTGCTTGCCCTAATTGCCTTGGGCTTGGATACACAATGGACATTGACGAAAGTATTTTGCTTAAAAACAAAAATCTTTCCGTTAAAGGCGGTGCGTTCAATGTTTCGGGCTGGAAATATACCTATGGCGGAATGACAAAGGGATATTTCGATGCAATTGCAAAAAGATATGATGTTGATTTAAACACGCCAATTAAAGACCTCTCTCGCGAAAAACTTAACCTTTTTCTTTATGGAACAGGCGACGATGTTTTGGACATAAGTTTTAAAGCAACTAATGGAACAACAAAATCTTTCAGTTCTCCTTTTGAAGGAATTATAAACAATCTTAAACGACGTTTTAAAGAAACCGACAGCGAATTTATGCGAAACGAAATTCAAAAACTTATGACAAATCAAAAATGTTCCGTTTGCCATGGAAAACGCCTTAAAGAAACGGCTCTTTCGGTTAAAATTGTTGGGCTCGACATTGCCGAAATGTCGGATATGTCGGTTGATAAACTCTTAAAACTTTTTGAAAATCTTGAAATAAGCGAATATGACAAAAAAGTTTCTGGCTCAATTTTAAAAGAAATTGTTTCAAGGTTAACCTTCCTTAAAAACGTTGGGCTTTCCTATTTAACACTTTCGCGCGAAGCATCAACACTCAGCGGCGGCGAAGCACAAAGAATTCGCCTTGCAACGCAAATTGGAAGCGGGCTTACTGGTGTTTTATATATTCTTGACGAGCCAAGCATTGGGCTTCACCAAGTTGACAACGAAAAACTTTTGAACACACTCTTTTCTCTTCGAAATCTTGGAAACACGCTTATTGTTGTTGAGCACGACGAAGAAACAATTTTATATGCCGACTATGTTGTTGATGTTGGTGTTTTTGCAGGAGAACACGGCGGCGAAATTGTTGCAACAGGAACTCCACAAGACATTATGAACTGCCCTCGTTCAATAACGGGAAAATTTCTTTCAGGAAAGGAAAAAATTGAAATCCCTTCAAAAAGACGACGCCCAAAAGGCTTCTTAAAAATTTCAAACTGCGAAGAAAATAACCTTAAAAAAATTGAGGCTAAATTCCCTGTTGGCTGTTTCACATGCGTAACAGGTGTTAGCGGAAGCGGGAAAAGTTCGCTTGTTTCAAGAACGCTTTATCCAACTTTGGCAAACTATGTTAACAAAACAAATCGAGAAGAAGGAAAGCACGGAAAGGTTCAAGGGCTTGAACTTTTCGATAAGGTAATTAACATCGACCAATCGCCAATTGGGCGAACCCCACGAAGCAATCCTGCAACCTACACCGGAGTTTTCACTCCAATTCGTGAACTTTTTGCATCAACACAAGCCGCAAAAGTTAAAGGATATAATGCATCACGTTTCAGTTTTAATGTTCCGGGCGGACGCTGCGAACGTTGTGAAGGCGACGGAATTAAACGAATTGAAATGTATTTCTTGCCAGATATTGAAGTTCCATGCGAAGTTTGCGACGGAAAACGATATAATCAAGAAACTCTTTCAATAACATATAAAGGCAAAAACATTAGCGAGGTTTTGGATATGACAGTTGAAAACGCGCTTAAATTCTTTGGAAACATTCCTTCAATTCGAACAAAACTTCAAGCACTTTATGATGTTGGTCTTGGATATATTAAACTTGGTCAATCTTCAACAACTCTAAGCGGCGGCGAAGCGCAAAGAGTTAAGCTTGCAACAGAACTTGCAAAAAGAAGCACCGGACAAACCCTTTATATTCTCGACGAGCCAACAACCGGACTTCATATGTATGACGTTAAAAAACTTATTTCAATTTTGCAAAAGTTTGTTGAAAAAGGAAATTCCGTTGTTGTTATTGAGCACAATCTTGATGTTATTAAAGTTGCCGATTACATCATCGACCTTGGGCCAGAAGGCGGCGACGGCGGCGGTCAAATTGTTGCGCAAGGTAACCCAGAAAAAGTTGCAAAGTGCGAAACAAGTTACACCGGTATGTATTTAAAAAAGATTTTATCAAAGGAAAAAAATGAACGAAATAATTAGGGAAAAAGTTAAAAATCTCCCCCGCTCAAGCGGTGTTTACATCATGAAAAACGATAAGGGAGAAATAATTTATGTTGGGAAAGCAAAGGTTCTTAAAAATCGCGTTTCCCAATATTTCCAAAACTCTCAAAAACAAATTAAAGTTCAAACAATGGTCAACAACATTGCCGATTTCGAATATGTTATGACTCCAACCGAACTTGACGCGTTTATTTTGGAAAACACCTTAATTAAAAAACATAAACCTTTTTTCAACATTCTCTTAAAGGACGGGAAACAATATCCATATATTAAAGTTAACCCTCACGATGATTTCCCAAAATTTTCGGTTGTTAGAAAAGTTAAACGCGACGGTGCAAAATATTTTGGGCCATACTTTGGAAAACTTAATGCCTATGAACTTCTTGAAACAATTCGCACGGCCTTCCCTCTTCGAAACTGCAACAAATCTTTTTCAATGAAAAAGCAAACTCGCCCTTGCCTTAACCATTCTCTTGGGCTTTGCAGCGCTCCTTGTTGCGGGCTTATTTCCAAAGAAGACTATAAAATTCTTGTTGGAAAAGCAATGCAATTTCTTAACGGAAATGAAAAAGAAATTAAAGAAATTTTGAAAGAAAAAATGGAAAAAGCAAGCGAAAGCGAAAACTTTGAACTTGCAATAACGCTTCGAAATCGAATTGCCATGATAAATGAACTTTCAAACAAAACAATTGTTGACCTTGCTAAAAATGAAGAAATAGACTTGTTTTGCATTGAAAGTGACGGGAATTTTGCCGCTCTTAACACAACAATAATTCGAACTGGAAAAATTCTTTCAAGTCAAAACACAAATTTCACTCAAGGTTTGCCTTCGCTTGAAGAAAGCCTTGCCTCATACATTTTGCAATACTACTCTAACAAACTTGTTCCAAAAACAATTTTAACAAACATTCCTTTGGATTTCGAACTCGTTTCAAACGCACTTTCTCTTTTGAAAGGCTCAAATGTTGAAGTTGCGATTCCACAAAAGGGAATTAAGAAAAAACTTGTTGATATGTCACTTAAAAACGCAAACAACACCCTGCAAAAAGAAATTTCAAAAGGTGGCGATGAAGTTTTTCTTGAAATGGTTAAAGAACTTAAAGTTGCTCTTGGTCTTGAAAAACTTCCAAACAGAATGGAATGTTACGACATTTCCCACATTTCTGGGACAAACAAAGTTGGTTCAATGGTTGTTTTTTCGTTTGGAAAACCTCTTAAAAGCGACTATCGCAAATTTAAGATTAAAACAGTTGAAGGGAACGACGATTTTGCTTGCCTTCAAGAAGTTTTAAGAAGACGCAACGAGGAATTTAATAAGAAAAAAGATTTGTCGTTTAAAAAGGAACCCGACCTTCTTGTAATCGACGGAGGCAAAGGTCAACTCTCCTCAGTTGTTGAAGAACTTGAAAAAACAACCTTTAAAAATGTTCCAATAATTTCGCTTGCAAAACGATTTGAAGAAGTCTACACCCCGTATTCAAAAATTCCAATTAGACTTCCAGAAGGTTCGCTTTCGCTTCGCCTTCTTCAAAATATTCGTGATGAAGCCCATCGTTTTGCAATAACATTCCATCGGTCACTTAGAAGCAAAAAAATGATTGAAGAAGACTAAAATATTAAAAAATCTCTCAAATTGAGAGATTTTTTAATGTTTTTAACTGATTTATCGCAAATTTTTATGAAATTCTTGCAACTGAAAGCGTTGCACTTGGTCCTGGTGTTGCAACAATTTGAACATTTCCTGTTGCTGATGGAACAATTGTGATTTCGTCGTCAGCATTTAAATTTAAGACATAACTTCCGCTAACCCCCGCCGTTGAAGAAAGCAATAATCTTGTTGCTTGAATTTCGTTTCCATTTGTTTTAAGGCTCACATACTCGTTTCCATTTCCGCCCGTAATTTTATTAACCGAATATGAAACTAAATAGGTCGCCGTATCCAAAACCGTTATCGAATCGTTCCCTATCGTAAGTTCGTTATCAGTTAAAATTGTTGGCAAAGTAAGAGGTGTTCCATTCGTTGCAGTTTGCTCGTTACCATTATAAATAGTTGCGCTGTCGCTAATCAAAGTTCCGGTTGGCCCCGTTGGTCCGGTTGGTCCGGTTGGCCCTGTTGGCCCTGTTGGTCCTGTTGGACCTGTTGGACCCGTTGGTCCGGTTGGTCCGGTTGGACCTGTTGGACCAGGTTTTCCATAAATAACAGTTTGAATCCCTCTGTTTTCGCTATAATCATCACAACAACATCTTCTAATCAAAATAATTTCCTCCTTTTTTCATTCTTACTTTCATTATATTAACGAGGAAATCCATTTGCGCACAAATTCTCTTAACTCCACCGCCGCAAATCTTTTTAAGCAGCAAAAAAACATAACTCTCAAACAGTATTCACCATCTTTATTTAAAAATTGTTGCTTTAATAATATACAAAATAAATTAAATTTCAAACAACCTTCTCATTTTTTTTGAAAAAGTGTTGACAAATCATTTTTGATTTGCTATTCTCAAGTCAAGAATTTCATTGACCTTAATTTTTAAGGAATGGTCGAAAGGGCCGAATTGAAATTCTTTTTTTATGCTATTTTTTATTATTTTTGCTATATTTCCATTTCGCCTTTATACATAAATAACTTAACTCTCAAACGGCTAACATTTATAATTGCCGAACTTGTTCGTTTTATTTGTATACAAATTAACATAACTCTCAAACGCAAACCAATAGAGTGCAAATCCGCCAATTGTTTTAGTTATATACAAAATTTCATAACACTCAAAAAAGTTTATCACGAACAAGGGCTTAAATATCGTTTTAACTATATACAAAGCAACTTAACTTTCAAACCCAGCAGGCGGTTTAAGTGATACTCCATGTTTTAATTTTAATAGATAATATAACAACTGTCAAACCTTATTAATCTCTACATTTCCCGAAGGATCGTTTCAATTATTTACTATACCTCAAACTAAAAGGTAAAAACAGTATAGCAAAAACAACTAAAAAAGAATAAAAAAATGAACTGCAATTCGAACCCGAAGTTCATACCTCTCAATATGAGGCCAGAGCAATTCATCCATTTAGAATATAACAAATCGAAATTGCTTTGTCAACACTTTTTCAAAAAATTAATATACTTGTGCCGATGTCTTTTTTGTTGTTTTTAACCTTAATTTTAGCGCCAAATTAAGAAAATAAATCAATATTTTAAAAACAAAATAGTATAAATGTAAAATAACAAGCCTTATAAAATATGAGATTTTTATCTTTTGAAAAACGAGCAAAACAAAATTTTCGCTTAAAGATAAATAAAAAATCAGCTTCAATTCAAATGAATTGAAGCCGATAAGAACGAAACAACTGATTGGTCGCGATTACGGATTGGAGAACCATGCTCTTTTCACCCAACTTGGCAAGCCAAGACGCGGCACTAGCACCGAGGTATTACATTGAAGTAATACAAATTGCATTAGTCGTTATTACAAAACTTGTGAGGTTAAAACCCTTTTCGCTCAACGTTCGACAACCATGATACAAAATAAATAGCATAATGTCAAGCATTTTTATAAATTAATTGATTCAACAACAAAGTTAAGTTAATTTTCTTTAACTAGGAGCCAATTTTGAAACTTAACTTGGCTTGGGTCTTTTTCTGGAATTAATTTGTAACCTGCTTGTTCAACCCTATTCCTTAAAATTTTAAGTTCTGGGTCATCTTTAAGAGTGTTAGCATCAAAAAATAATTCATGTGTTTTGTTGTCCTTCAAAATCTCGGGAATATCTTCAACAAACATTTCTGCGAATTCTTCTGCTGTCATAGTAAATCTCCTTTTTATAATTTATATGTTATCAAAAGAAAAGGGTAAAGTCAAATAAAAGAGTGTTTAAGAAAAATTAATTAAAAACTATTTATTTAAAATATTTAGGCTTAAGCTTTATCTTTTGAAAACAAAATTAATACTAATCTAAGTGTTTATAGCATAAACATCCTAAACGCATATATTATTTAAGCTTTAATTATCATTTGACACATTTGTTTCCGTATGCTATATTTATTTTGCCTAACCAAGTCCCCGTAGGGGGAAGCCACTGTTATATAACGAGTGGACAGAGAGGAGCATTTGGCAAATTTTGGTGCAGACCTCTCACAAAGCAACCTTTACGGTTGCTTTTTAATGTTCTCCTTGTATACAGACTTAAGTTAAATAAACTCACCTGCTCCCTTGTTTTTTCAAAACCCGTAAGTATAATACTATCTTCAAAATTCGAATAAAACAAACACAAGGCTGAAAAACTCCAAAAAAAATTTCAATAATTAACAATTGTTTAATTAAAAACTTTAATTATTTAATGTTGAGACCATTACGAAGTTCTTGCTAGTTTTAGTTGCATACAAATTACCAACTCTCCAACCTTTTAGCTGCTGGTATTGAGAATTTTATGTGTAAGTTATATACAAAATAACATAACTCTCAAACCCTCCTTGTCAAATTGTTTCAAATAATTGGGTGTAAGTTATATACAAAATAACATAACTCTCAAACGTGTATGTGTAACCTAAAAGCGACAATGAAGTGTAAGTTATATACAAAATAACATAACTCTCAAACCTTATAGTTAAACGTTTCAGTTTTGCCAGTGTGTAAGTTATATACAAAATAACATAACTCTCAAACTGATTGAGTAGATATTTAATTCCATTATATGTGTAAGTTATATACAAAATAACATAACTCTCAAACACAAAATAATTGTTGGCTGGCTGCGAAATCGTGTAAGTTATATACAAAATAACATAACTCTCAAACACCCCATAGGCAACTGCGTAACATTTGTAAGTGTAAGTTATATACAAAATAACATAACTCTCAAACTATCTCATGCCTGCAAGCAATATAGAGCAAGTGTAAGTTATATACAAAATAACATAACTCTCAAACTTAAAAGAGTATAATATTTCCCTTCCATTTGTGTAAGTTATATACAAAATAACATAACTCTCAAACAATTCCGTGTAGTCAATCAAACTGGTGCAAGTGTAAGTTATATACAAAATAACATAACTCTCAAACTGAATAGAATTCCATATTATGCCTCCTTAAGTGTAAGTTATATACAAAATAACATAACTCTCAAACATGTTGATTTTGGCAATAACATTTGTTTTAGTGTAAGTTATATACAAAATAACATAACTCTCAAACAAGGCTACTATCTCTAATGCTCAAGTAAAAGTGTAAGTTATATACAAAATAACATAACTCTCAAACTAAATAATGTAAATTTTTGTTGTTTTTTGTGTGTAAGTTATATACAAAATAACATAACTCTCAAACATTTGTCGCTGTTGTTGAAGCTTCGATTGTGTGTAAGTTATATACAAAATAACATAACTCTCAAACCACATGGAAAGAGTAGAACAGTTTTATAACGTGTAAGTTATATACAAAATAACATAACTCTCAAACCGCCATATAATCTCTTAAAATTTGGATTTAGTGTAAGTTATATACAAAATAACATAACTCTCAAACGCGTTGGTGCGTGCGTTGTGTTGTGCTTTCGTGTAAGTTATATACAAAATAACATAACTCTCAAACAATTCAAAGTCGATTAAGAGAGCTAAGCGAGTGTAAGTTATATACAAAATAACATAACTCTCAAACTTACACAGGTCCTAATACAGACAAGATGTGGTGTAAGTTATATACAAAATAACATAACTCTCAAACAAAAACGGGCGTTTTGCAACCTCAACGAAAGTGTAAGTTATATACAAAATAACATAACTCTCAAACAATTATCCGAACCAAAACGGACTCCCGTTCGTGTAAGTTATATACAAAATAACATAACTCTCAAACTAATAGTTAATTCTTTTAAGTGCATACATTGTGTAAGTTATATACAAAATAACATAACTCTCAAACGCCATTCTTGCCCATCATCCGCAAATCTTAGTGTAAGTTATATACAAAATAACATAACTCTCAAACAAGACAAAACCCAAGAATAACGCAAGAAAGGTGTAAGTTATATACAAAATAACATAACTCTCAAACCCCTAGATTTAATTAAATCTAATTTTGAACGTGTAAGTTATATACAAAATAACATAACTCTCAAACCTCAAATTAAAGAATTATTTACGCTGTCCACGTTTTATTTTGTATACACTTTTCACACAATTTTAATTTATTTTTGGTTTAAAGTCAATTAAATTTCACACAAATCTGCATCAACAACAATTCTTCCAAAAGACTTAAAATCATATTTTATATAGGGTTCAATCAGCAAACACTTTAAATCAAAATATTCAATTTGTTTAACAATTTTTTCAACTTCTTCTTTGGAAAATATTTCAAAAAGACCCGTAAAAATAACTAATTTAATATCTTTTAAGCATGAATAAATTTTTATATAACTTACAATTCTATCTGCCAAATTTGCCTCTAAATCTATGTGATAGTTGGAAAGTTTTATAAATTTCTCAAAAGTAAGATCGCTGTCGTAGTTGAGTTTAAAATCAAATTCGTTAAGTAATTTATCGTTAATGTCAATAAAAATTTGATTGATCTTAAAAAAATCTTCCGTATTATCGTGATTTTTCAACAACTCCAAAACTTGCGCATTGATTTCATTTATTATTTTCCGATTATTTATGTCTAAGTTTAGATAATCATAAATAAAAATTGCTGCCTTAGAAAATTTTAGTGTTTCCCCGTTATCCGACAAAACAAACTCACTGTTTTCAATTCCATTTGTTTCATTAAAAATTTCTTGAAGCACTTTCAAATATTCATTTGAATTTTCAATTGCTAAAACATAATTATTAAAAAAATCAAAATCGATAACTTGTTTATAACGATTGTTAATTATTTTCATATTTCAACCACCCTTTTTTCGGAATCAATAACGCGTTTTTGCGGTTTTCCGCAAAGATATTCAATGCTGGCGAATTGTTTTTCGGTTATTTCAAGGAGCTGAACATTTCCATTTGATGGAAGATTATCAACAACTCTTTTTTTAATTAGAGCAAGCGAATTTCTGTTTATGATAAGTTTAGAATAGATGGATTCCTGCATCATAATAAAGCCATTTTTAATTAAAAACTTCCTAAAACGCCTATAACTAACCATATCGTTATAGGTTAAAGTTGGTAAATCAAACAAAATTATCATTCTCATAAATCTATTCATAAATCTTAATCCGATTTATTCCTCCGTTTTCAAGAGCGTCGAGAACAGATTGAACATAAATTGAAATTGCATTTTCAAAATATTGCTCTTTTCCTGCAATTTTAACTTTAAGTTCAAAAATTTCAAGTATTTTGCTCTTAAAATTTTGATCATCTTTGTTAATCTGAAAAACAATTCGATCAATCAAAATTCTGAATGGCTCCATTAAGTCGCAGGCTAAATTAAACTCATTAAATTCATTTTTA
Source organism: uncultured Bacillota bacterium (assembly GCA_900544595.1). Classification (GTDB taxonomy): domain Bacteria; phylum Bacillota; class Clostridia; order Christensenellales; family UBA1242; genus UMGS687. Next base: position 12,552 of record UQVQ01000008.1, read on the forward strand.
TGCCAAATCCCAAGTTGTGTTAAATACCCTTTTGAAGTTAAAACACGATTAAAACAGGCAAGCAAAATTGCATAGCCATAGTTTAACGCGCCATTAACAAAATCGTCATTTCTTCGCGTGAAATCCAGCCCCCAAATTGCATTGAAATACACCTTTGCTGCATGTCCTTCCCTGTTTGTTGAATCATTTAGTTCAATATCCTCTATGTAAGAAGCAAGCAAATTTGCTTCTTGAATTTTGCCAAGGTCAAGCAAAAACTCTTTTTGCTTTTTAATCTTTTGATGGATAATATATGTCCAAACTTTTTCCTTGTTATCTTTTTTCCATTTAATCTGTTTATTGATTGAATCAAGAGAGTTATATGAACCATAAAAAGGCATAACCTCGCTTTCGGGATTATGCCTTTCATCGCAAAATATTATTTTAACATTGTTCTTAACAAGTTCACTTAATAATGCTGTTGTTAATGAAATTGCAGTTGATTCTAATATTAAAACTGAAATTTCTGGAATGTAAACCCTTGTTTCCTCATTATTTCGGCAAACCAAATAGTTCATATGTAAATCCAACTTAGATCGATTTTTTATAACAACAGTTCTAAAACTCATTATAATTTCGTTCCTTTTGAATAAAGTCCTGTTACGGATTGTTCAATCAGGTAGATGTTTAAGTCTGTGATATCCTTTGAAATTCTTGTTGTCCCCATATGCTCTGTTCCGCCAAGCAATTTTAAATCTGCCAAATAGCCGCCGCCAACATATTTAACAAGATTTAGTAAAACCTCTGTCTGATTTGGAATTGACAATGCAATAAACAAATCTCTCTTATCTTTTAAGTTGCTTACTATTGCTTTTATTGAACTTAAATCATAAATTTTCTTGCTTAGCTGGTTAATTATTAAATCATACAACTCTACGTTTTGCGTTCTTGTTATAATTTGTGGTCTTGAATTTTCTTTAACAGCAGGAGAAACAATAAGTCTTTCCCCGTCTTCTTTTAAACATTCCTTAGCAACCTGAGGCATATTTTTATATTTTTCCAAAATCTTGATATAGCCTGTGTCACTGTTAGAAATATACCATTGGTTAAGTTTTAAAACTTTAAATGAATCGCTGGTTTTTGCCGTTAGCATATATAACCCGCCATTTATTTTTAAAACAGAACGGAATTTTAATTCGTCTTTAATAACTCTTGTTATTTTAATGTTGTTTGTTTCTTCGATAAATTTAATTATCTTTTGCTTTTTATCTGGGTCATTTCGATATTTATATTCAACTATTATTGGAACACATTCAATTGTCTTCTTAATTCTTCCTTTGTTATCAACACTTTCAACAACCATAAAATATGCGTTGTTTACACTGTTAAAGCCACCATATTTTTCAATTGACGACATTGGTCCTTTTTCTTTTAAAGCAAAGGCAGCCTTAAATTTTTCGCCGTCGTTTTTCTTTTTATATATTGTTTCATCATAGAAAGCACCGTTCCTGTTCACATATGGCATTATACTTATAACAGGGCTGTTTTGATAGCATATTTTTTGAATTCTTTCAACATCTTTCCAGCCTTTCCAAACAACCTCACCTGTTTGATTCGACCAAACATATCTGCCAAAAACCTTATCCACAACGCTTGTTACTTTTTCGTTTTTATCTTCGTCAGCATCAACCCTGTTTTTATCTTCTAAGATTTTTATGTTTTTGTCTTTTTTCCAATAGCCTTGCGTGAATCTGTTAAACAAAACATTTCCAACAACAACATTTAAAAAGGCATCTTTTGCATGGTGCAAGTCGTTTACATCGCGCGATTTAAAGATGTTATATCTGTTTCTAAATTCCGTAACAAACATTGCTTTTGAAAAGACAATGTTTCTTCTGTTATCATAAACTTTGGATAATAAATCTATAACTGCTTTCGATTCTTGGTTTGTTGAAACAAGTTGTTGATTTGTGAAATCATCGGCATCTTTATCGGTAAATTCCTCAGTTCTTTCCAAACGTGCAAGTTTCTTATCCGACATAAGTCCATTCTTGTTTAACATTCTCCAAAAATCTTTTTGAGCAAACTGAATCTTTCTTTTAAGAGGATATTCATCGCCTTTGGCTAGGTTTGCCGCCGCGCTAACAAGAACTTTGTTATCTAAACTGTCGTCTTTAACTTTGCTTCGTGGAATAATATGGTCAACATTATATGCATTGTCGTTTCCAAGCTCCGAAATATCAATTGGCTCGCCAGTATAGGCGTCTTTCCCAAGTTGCATGAAATACAAGAAAAGTTTTTCGCTTCTTAAATGTGAGTTATTTCTCTTGTTAAGTTCATCTAAAAGATTGTTATAGTTAATTGCTTCTTTGAGGCAATCTTCTTTTAATACCTTATCTTTATATTTTTTAACAACCGCGCCAAATCTTGAATCCTTTCTTCCTTTGTCCCCTTTTTCTTGGTCGTTTCTTGTAACCTCAATAAAAATCTTGTCTGGATATTTCCCAAGCTTCGATTTTAATTCGTTAATTATGCTAATCGCTTGCCAAGTTCCTCTTTTAACAGAAGGAGAAGTGTACATATTTTGAACATCTTCATAAACTAAATCTCTTTGGATTTTTTCAATGTTTGCTTCCAATTTTTCCAAAAGATTATAATCCTTGCAGAAAATAACTTCCTGCAAATTTTTATTTGTTTCCCACATTGCGGAAATTATTGTTTTCGATTCAAATTCTGGGCTGTTAGATTTCTTATCCGCAAATTTAATTCCATTTAAGAATTTTCCCGAAAGTTTTCCCCAGCCGCTGTAATTTAACGATTTTAAAAATTTAACATCTTCGTTTGAAAAAATCTTAAACTCTCTTTTAATTCTTTTTTCCAAGCGCAATTTATCTGAAATTATTGTGTGATATTTAATTATTTTTTCAAAAACATCATAGTTTTTATTAACAAATTCTTCACCAAACTTATTTGCCAAAGTCACATAACTTGAATAGTTATTTGCAAACTCATTGTCGATTCCTGTTATAACAATGCTCTCGTTTTTAGGATAGATATTTTCTTGTTTTAAGAATTCAATCAGTTTGTTTTTTGAAATCTTTTTATATTTTTCAAAAAGTCCTTTGAAAATTCTTTGCTTTGTTTCAACAGTGATATCATTTCCATTAACTTTCAAATTATTAAGTTCGTTTAAAACGCGAAATTTCGAATATAATAGAGAATCTTTTGGCAAAACATCTTCTGTTGGAAGATAAGTGCATTTGCTTGTCATGTTTTGAATAAACTTATCTTCCGCCTCGTCAAAATTTATTATTTCGTTTAGTGTCCATGGCTTAAAATCTAAGTTCTTATCTTTTCTTATCCAACCCCTTTCCGATTGTCCAATTGGGCCAACGAAATATGGAATTCTAAAGCAAATTATATCAATAATTTTTTCGCTTATTGTTTTGCCTTTCTCGTCTTTTTCGCTTAAAAATTTAAATTTTTTCTCATTTATTTTTAAAATTTGTTGCAATTCAACCTTATATAATGAATTTGGAAGAACAATATTATCATGGCTTCTTATTTTTAAAAGATAGTCATTTTTCTCAATTGAATTCAAAATTTTTTGTTTTTGCTCTTCAAATTTAATTAAATCTGTTTCAACTTCTGGCGAGCATTCAAGAAGTTCATTTTTAATGAATTTATAAAAATCTTCCCTGCTTGCAACGCCGTCAATAATTTGCTTTTTCCCGTCTTTCAAATCGGAATAGCAATATGCAGCATAGTTTGCAATCTTTCCTGATTTTTCTTCTTTTTTCTTTTTCGAAGTTTTTTGCGCATTAAAAACCAAATTTTTCTTTGAAGGGAAATATGTTTTAACAAATGTTTTCAATTCTTTAAGTTGCTCATTATGTTTATCATAACGCTCAACCATAGCCTCACATATGTAATCATTTTTTCCTAAAAGTTTTTTAAGTTGTATGCTTGAATATAAATCTTTAAATAAATTCAAAATTGCAAGTTCTGTTTCGCTAAGTTGGCTTGAAAGAGTTCCATAAACTTCTTCAAATTTTTCGTCATTAAAATCAACCTTAACAGCGTCTTCCTTTTCAACTGCAAAAACATCAGTCGTTTTAAACTTTCCCGAAAGCAAAATTGATGCAACGGTTTTATCTAATTTTGTTTTAACATCCAAATTTTTCTCAAAATTTTCTTTAACTTGTCTATAGGAAAGACCTTGCGAAAAATCTTCCAAAAGCAAAAATATCCCAGAAATTTTGTCTGGTTTTATTGTTAAAACGTTTTTGCCATCATTAAACTCAACGCTATATGCACTCAATTTATCTAATAAATTATTAAAAGAATCTTCAATTGGAACATTAGATGAAAAATCTGTTTCCGAAAGGAAATGACCTCTATGAGTTAAAATGCTGTGAATTGCAAGATATAAAAGGCGAACGTCCTCGGCTGGTTTTTTTAAAAGTTCTTCCCTTAAATGATAAACCGTTTTATATTTCTCATAATATTCTTTATCTGTGAAAACCTGTTTAACAGTGTCGTTAAAAAGCGAATATTTGCTTGTTAAATTTTTATCGGAAAGAATTTTATCTTCCAAATGCAAATTGCTATATTTAAGTCTTGTGAAAAAACTTGGGTCAATTTTTTCAATTTCCTTTTCAAAAAGTTGTTGAAGCCACAAATTTTGAAGTTTTTTCCTAACAACTCGTCTTCGCGCTGTTCTTTTTGCTCTTCGCTCTTGCGCAGTTTCCGCTTTTTCAAAAAGCCGAACGCCCCACGCGTCCTTCCCTCCAATTCGAACAAGATTATAATTCCCATCTGTAACCGCATAGCCGCAACTGTTTGTCCCAATGTCCAAACCAAGATAAATTTCTTCCATTTTTTTGTTGACACTCCTTTTCATTTGTTGTATAATGATAATGTATACAAAATAACATAACGAGTTCAAATAAATGTATTCTAATCACAGCGCATTGGCGGCGATTAAAGAAGGATTTATCCTTCTTTTTTTATAGCACTTAAAAAACCATGCTATTTTGCTCCATTTCAAAATAAGTTTAACATACAAAACCTCAAAAGCAAAACTAATATACCTTAATTTGAGTTTCGCTTGCTTTCACGCCGGGTGGCGCGCCACCTTTTTTCTTTTTTAGCACGAAAATGATATTTAAAGTGAAATTTGTTTATTATTCAATATCCAACTTAGGCAACTTTTTCTTAACGCTTAGTTCGAATCCTTTTTGCTTCGCATTGCGCTTCCAGCGCACTGGCGCAAAAAAAACTTCCCAACCTTGGGAAGTTTTATTGGTGCGCCAGAAGGGATTCGCTCCGCTTCGCGTTAAAAATTACTTTCAATAAATTATTTTACTAATCTAACAAATTATTTTAATTAACCATCTTTTCGCTCGCTTTCACGCCGGCGCTAAAAAACAACGACACTGCGTTGTTTTTCTTAACG
>UQVQ01000009.1 GCA_900544595.1 uncultured Bacillota bacterium
GCGCAACCGCAACTAAACAAGTAACCTACGATTCAACCTATGGAACTCTTCCAACTCCAACAAAAACAGTTGCTGGCTACACTGTCACATTTGCTGGTTGGTGGACTTCTGCTTCTGGCGGAACACAAATTAAATCGGATACAAAAGTTGCAATAACTTCAAATCAAACAATTTACGCCCATTGGACACAAACTGCCAACTCCTACACAGTAACTGCAAATGCAAATGGCGGAACAATCCCAACAACAAGCGGTTGGACAGTTGCAAGCGGCGGCGCAACCGCAACTAAACAAGTAACCTACGATTCAACCTACGGAACTCTTCCAACCCCAACAAGAACCGGATACACATTTAATGGCTGGTTCACAGCTCAAACTGACGGATCAAAAGTTGAGTCGTCAACAACAGTTAAAACCGCATCCAACCACACTATCTACGCGCATTGGACGGCTAATAAGTATTCTTTAGATATAGAGCCAAATGGTGGAACATACAACGGTTCTTCAAACAAACAGACGATAACGCAAGATTACAATTCTTCTTACACCTTTAAAACACCTTCACGCACTGGCTATACCTTCAATGGCTGGAGCATCGGACACAACCTTATTAACGAATCAACAAGTTTCAACGGCTCATCAACTGTCATAAAACTTGGCAGAACATATATGTATACCGACCAAATTTATGTTTCAGTTCGCGCAAGCATGACATCATGGGCAGAATACAAAACAGGCAATATGCGCTTAGTTTCTTGCACAGAGGGCGGAGGCTGGAACTTTGAACCAAATGGTGAATATATTCAATTTGCTTGTTACGATTCGGGAGTTGGCTATAAAGTTGCAAAATCAAACATAAAATGGGCAGATTTGGCATCAGGTTATCACACATTTGCGGGATCATTTGATGGATCCTATGCTCGCGTTTATGTTGACGGGATTTTAGTTGGCACATCTGAAAAATACACATCAGGTAAAATTGGATACCACGCTTCGAACGGAATTTTTGTTGGAGCCGAAGCGGGATCCAACACAACTACTCCAGTAGACGGATACTTTAAAGGCACAATTGACTATGTCACAATTGTTAATTCTGCAACATTAACAAAGCCATCCTCATTCACTTTCCCAGCATACAATTCAGCAGCAACAGCGCAATGGACAGCTAACACATATAAAGTAACTTACTCTGCCAATGGCGGAACTGGAAATGATTACACTGTTGAAATTAAATACGGTCAACCATTCGTTTGCTTGGACAACACCGATTCCCACATTGGTTTCACCAAAAAAGGACATTCGTTTAGCCACTGGATTGGAGACGATGGTTCCAACTGGAACGGTTGGGTTGGAAGAGCTTGGACATGGGCATATGCTTATGATGTGATCATGTATGCACAATGGTCACCAAACACCTACACAGTTAAGTATAATGCAAATGGCGGAAGCGGAACAATGAGCAACACAACTGTTAAGTTCGGTGAAAATATTACAATTTCAGAAAACGCCTACACGCGAGTTGGCTACACTTTTGCTGGTTGGAGAGAAAAATATTCCGACGGAATGAGAGACAATGGTTGGACTGGCTGGAGCGGTCCATGGCAATGGGACGACGGCGACTATTCAATCACTAACAGAACTCTAACTCTTTACGCTTCTTGGACTCTTAACAATTCATACCTACGAAAAGATTGGGCTACGGTAATAAAATCTGCTAGTTCAAAAACAATTGATAGCTTTTCAACAGTCAACTTCACTAAAACACAACCAACAAGCTCCGCCTACACTACAATTTCTGTTGGGTCAACAACAACTGCTGGAACAACAGCCTTCTCAACCACTTATGGTGTGTCAGATATAATAGCTTATGTCCGTAAGGATCCATCCTCAACCAAAGATACTTATTTTGAAGTTACATTCTACAGCCCTGTAACAATTTACGCACCTATAAACTCTAGCAGTCTATTTCAATCACAAGGTATCTATAAAATGGATTTAGATAATTTTAATACAAGCAATGTAACGAATATGTCTTATATGTTTGCCTTCAATTCATTACTATCTTACCATCCTTCCTTGTTCACATTAAACACAGCGAAAGTAACTAATATGTCACATATGTTTGATACATGTATGTTCTTGGGAATTGATGTGGATAAAGCTAATTCTCAGGGGCCGAATAATTATCAAGGAGAAACTGTTAAGCCAACTTACAACACCGCAAATGTAACTAATATGGAAGGAATGTTTAGAAATGCTTCCGTTGTCACCCTTAATCTTTCAAACTTTGATATGTCAAAGGTGACAAATGTTTATGAAATGCTACCAACTGGAATTACGACTATTGTTACTCCAAAATCTATAAGGAGCGGAACTTCTATAACTTTACCATCACAAACCGATCATTCTTGGTATAAATCTACAGATTCTAACAGAAATACAAGAATTACAAGCATAACGTCGTCATATAGAAATTGCACTTTGCAATTGAAAAAGACTATGTATACGATTACAATTACTGGTTCCAGCGGAAGCAATGGTTCATTTAATGTTAACGGAGCTGATAGCGGAACAATACGCCTTGAAGCAGGGACTCAATTCACAATTTCGATGCACTGTTGGGGATATGCATTTAACTCGGCATACATCAACTGGTCAATTTCTGGCAACGCAACAATTGATTCGTGGAACAAGTGGGGAGATGTTAATTCAGCAACCTGTGACACAACAAACAAATCTGGACGTCTTTTGTGTAAATCAACAGTCTCCATGAAAGCATATATGGAAGTTAAAGTAACAATCCATGGTGATTTGACAATTAATCGCTCAGGCGGAAAGAAGAACTAAGATTTCTGATAACAAACCCAATAAAAAACAACCACGTTATGTGGTTGTTTTTTATTGGGTTTATTGGCATGTTTTGACGGTTTGATTTTAAGCGAGCGATTTAAAATTTTGTTAGCTTAAATATGGTTGTTAGTTTGAATATGGTTTTAAGCATAAAAAAATTCGCTAAGGGGGTTAGCGAATTTTTTTAAGATAGTTTTCATATTTTGAGTAGCTGCTTTGAGGAATTTGCTCTGAAACTTGTTTTAAGAGTTCTTTTGTTTTGCGGTCGATTGATTTTGGTGCTTCGGTTTTAACTGTAACAATCAAATCGCCATAGGCTTCGCGGTTCAAGATTTTAACGCCTTTTCCTTTAAGTCGCATTATTGTTCCGCTTTGTGTTAACTCTTTAATTTCAAGGTCATAGGTTCCTTTAAGGGTTGGAATTGTAACTTTTCCGCCAAGAAGCGCGGTTGTGAATGGAACATAAAGTTCCAAAAGCAAGTCGTTCCCGTTTCTAACAAGAACTTTATGTGGCGAAACACGAATGTGAATTCGAAGATCGCCAGGAACTCCATCGCGAACTGGTGCATTGCCCTCGCCTCTTAAAGTTATTGTTTGACCGTTATCAATTCCGGCTGGAACATTGATTTTAACAGTTTTAGTAATCTTTTTATAACCTTTTCCGCCGCAATCGGTGCATTTCTCTTTAACAAGTTTTCCTGTTCCGTTGCAGGCCTTGCAAGGTCCTTCTTGAATTGTTGTTCCAAAAATTGTTTGTTGGGAATAGCGAACACGCCCTGTTCCACGGCAAGTTTGGCAAGTTGAAAACTCTTTTCCATTTTTTGCGCCCGTCCCGCTGCAAGACGAACATTTTTCAATTTTTGGAATGTTAATTTCTTTTTTAACTCCAAAGGCCGCCTCTTCAAAAGACAATGTCATTTGAAGTTCAATGTCTTCCCCGCGTTCAACAGTTCTTCCCCTGCCCCCGCCAAATGCTCCAAAAAGGTCGCCAAAGAAATCGCCAAATCCTCCAAATCCTTCCGAAAAGTTTCCAGAAAAGTTTGCGCCATTTCCGCTGCTGAAATAGTCGCCAAAGTTTGGTTGTCCTTCCGCGTTTCCAAATTGGTCGTAGTTCGCGCGCTTTTTCTCGTCGCCAAGGACTTCATACGCCTCGTTAACATCTTTAAACTTTTCTGCGGCATCTTTATTGTCTTTATTCAAATCTGGGTGGTATTTCTTTGCAAGACGACGATACGCCGACTTAATTTCGTCGGCGCTTGCGTCTTTCTTAACACCCAAAGTTTCATAGTAATCTTTGTTTGCCATAAATCTCCTAAATATGTTCAATTATGCTGTCGTTTCCAAAGTTTCTTTGAAAAAGAGGTTTCAAACTTTCTTTAAAATCGGTTTTCGAACTGCTCCCAACTGCATCCCAAACAAGAATTGGTTTAATTCCGCTGTCGAAAAGTTGGAATGCAATTGCCAAAATGCACGCATCAACATCTGTTCCGCAAAGATAAATTTCTTTAACATCTTTTGCTTTAAGAAGTTCAATGTCGTTTGGATCTAAACCATAGGAACTTTTATGGAGAACGCAAGAATTGTTTTTTCTTGAAACAATAATTTCTTGCGCGTCTTTCCCCATCATTCCGTCATAGTTTAAAAGTGTTTTAAACGGACATTCGCTGTGATTTCGAAAACGAGTGTAGTAAACACAATTAAATCGGTTATTTTTCAAAAGCGAGTTGATTTTTTCAATTAAAAACTTGTTTTTTTCGTTAATAAACCCCTTTTGCATATCAACAACAATTAAATCTTTCATATTATCCTTATTTTAGTCGATGATAACTTCTTCTTCGCCGTCGCTTCCGTTCGAGCCGTTGTTATCATTGTTTCCGTTAGGATCTGTGTTTTGAGCATTGCTTGCGTTTTGATACATCTTTGTGAAAACTTCGTTTGAAACTTTTGTTAACTCTTCAAGTCCTTTTTTAAGTTCTTCAAGATCGGTTGTTTCAAAATCTTTTTTGCCTTTTTCAATTGCAGCTTGAAGTTTTTGTTTATCTTCTTCTGCAAGTTTGTCGCCGCTTTCTTTAAGCATCTTTTCAAGTTGATAAATCATTTGGTCTGCTTGGTTTTTAGTGTCAACAAACTCTTTGTGTTTTTTATCTTCTTCGGCATGCGCTTCTGCTTCTTTAATTGCTTTGTTAATTTCTTCTTCCGAAAGGTTTGAAGAAGCAGTTATTGTAATTTTTTGTTCCTTGTTTGTTCCAAGGTCTTTTGCCGAAACATTAACAATTCCGTTAGCATCAATATCGAAAGTAACCTCAATTTGTGGAACGCCACGTGGTGCTGGTGGAATGTCGGTAAGTTGGAATCTTCCAAGTGATTTATTTTGTGCTGCAAATTCTCTTTCACCTTGCAAAACATGAATGTCAACGCCTGGTTGATTATCGGTTGCGGTTGAGAAAATTTGCGATTTTCTTGTTGGAATTGTTGTGTTTCTGTTAATAAGTTTTGTGAAAACACCGCCAAGGGTTTCAATTCCAAGTGAAAGTGGGGTTACATCAAGAAGAAGAACATCTTTAACATCTCCCCCTAAAACTCCGGCTTGAATTGCCGCGCCAATTGCAACACATTCATCTGGGTTAATTCCTTTGTATGGTTCTTTTCCTGTTTGTTCTTTAACAGCTTCATAAACTGCTGGAATTCTTGTTGAGCCACCAACTAAAATAACCTTATCAATGTCGGAATATGAAAGTTTAGCATCTGCCATAGCTTTCTTCGTGCAAACAATTGTTTTATCAACAAGGTCGGAAGTTATGCTATCGAATTTAGCACGTGTTAAATCATATTCAAGGTGTTTAGGGCCTGTTGCATCAGCGGTTATGAATGGAAGGCTGATTGTTGTTTTTGTTGAAGCAGAAAGGTCAATTTTTGCTTTTTCAGCTGCTTCTTTAAGTCTTTGCATTGCAAGTTTGTCTTTTGAAAGGTCAATTCCTTCCTTAGTTTTGAATTCATCAACAAGAAGATTGATAATTCTGTTATCAAAGTCATCGCCGCCAAGACGAGTGTCTCCGTTTGTTGAAAGAACTTCAAAAACGCCATCACCAATTTCAAGAATTGAAACATCGAATGTTCCGCCGCCAAGATCGTAAACTAAGATTTTTTGGTTCTTGTTTTCGCCCTTGTCAAGACCATATGCAAGCGATGCTGCGGTTGGTTCGTTGATAATTCTTAAAACTTCAAGCCCAGCAATTTTACCAGCATCTTTCGTTGCTTGACGTTGGCTGTCGTTAAAGTATGCAGGAACAGTTATAACTGCTTGTGTAACTTTTTCGCCAAGGTAACTTTCTGCGTCTTGTTTAAGTTTTGCCAAAATCATTGCCGAAATTTCTGGCGCAGTATATTGCTTTCCTCCCAATGTAACTTTATGGTCTGTTCCCATTTCTCTTTTAATTGAAACAACAGTGTTTTCGTGGTTTGCAACTGCTTGACGTTTTGCAACTTGTCCAACAAGTCTTTCGCCATCCTTGTTAATTGCAACAACCGATGGTGTTGTTCTTCCTCCTTCTGCATTTGGAATAACGGTTGGTTGTCCGCCTTCCATAACTGCAACGCAAGAGTTCGTTGTTCCTAAATCAATCCCAATAATTTTACTCATATTTGTATATCTCCTTTTTTAATTATTTTCTTTGACCTTGTTAACGATAACTTGGGAATATCGTAAAACTCGGTCGCCAATTTTATAACCAGCTTGGTAAACATCTGTTATAACAGAATCGCCAAGCGAATTATCATATTTAACTGCAATAACATTGTGAAATTTTGGATCAAAAACTTTTCCTTGTGCTTCAATTTCTTCAATGTTAAGGGCTTTTAAAGAATTTTTAAGTTCTTTCTCAATGAGGTTAATCCCCTCCAATGTCTTCGGGTCGGTTATCATTTGTTTTGCTTTTCCAATTGCATCAATTGCAGGCAAAAACCTTAAAACCGCGTCAATAATTCCATCTTGCCTTGAAACCTTAACAATGTCATTCGACCGTTTGCGATAGTTGTCAAATTCTGCTTGAATTCGTTGCGCCATTTCAAGATATTCATTCTTTTCGGGCTCACAAGAACATTCGCAATCGCACTTATGCTCATTGCAGCATTCGTTTTCACAGCAACATTCTTTCTTTTCTTTTTCTTTCTCTCTTTTGCTCATTTTTTATCCTCCAATCTGTCGAGATTTTCCATTTCATTTGTCAGGAATTTAAGCGCCGACGCAATTGACATATAATCCATTCTTTGAGGCCCAAACACGCCAATTGTTCCAACATATCTTCCCGAAACAACCAACGGGGCTTTAACAATTGCAACTCCGCCAAGGGCTTCATCGTCGTCGGAAAGGTCAACGCTAAGTTCTTTTTCATCGGTTAAAAGCAAATTTTCAAGTTCATCTTCATCTTCCAAAAGTTGAAGAGTTCGCTTTGTTCCAACAACTGTTCTCTCTTCCCCGCTTTCCAAAAGTTTGAACGAACCTTTGTTTTTAACTCCAACATATTTGCTTTGAGAAAGTTTTTTAAGTTCGTTTAAAAGGCTTTGCGCAATGAACTTATAGTCGCCAACTTCTTTGTTAATTTCCTTTTCAACAAAGTTAATGTTTTCTGTCATAAACCCAATTGTTTCGCCACGAAATTTTTTTGTTAAAAGTTTTGCCGCATCGTCGCAAGATTTTTGGCTTGCTTTCGACTTAATTGAAAAACTAACAATTCCGTTTCGTGTTCCAAGTAAGATAAGCGCCGTTTCATTAAGCAAAGAAACAATTTTAATTTCTTCAATAACCAAATTGTCATATCCATCCATCATAACAACGGTTGGATAGTTTGTTGCTTCGCTAATTAAATTTGCAAGTTCAGAAACAATTTCATTAACAGATTTTGTTCTTTCGCTTAAAATTTCGCCAACTTTATCAATTTTTGAAGGTTCAAATTTAAAATCGCCAAGCAAATTTTCAACATAAAATCTGTAACCCTGCGTTGTTGGAATTCGCCCGCCAGAAGTGTGAAGTTGTTTCAAAAACCCCATAGCTTCAAGCGCGTTAAGCTCAAAACGCAAAGTTGCCGAACTTATGTTTGGAAGATGTCTTTCTTTAACACAATTGCTTGTTATTGGGCTTGCATCTTTAATATAGTCCTCAATTGTTGCAAGAAGAATTTCTTTTTTCCTTTCGCTAAGTTTCAACTTCTTTCCCTCGACTTTATAATTGTATGCAATAAGATTAAATTTATTGCTAGCACTCTCTTCTTTCAAGTGCTAGCACATTATACCTCTGCAAAAAATGAAAGTCAAGCATTTTGTGCCACTTTTTTAAAAATTTTTTTGAATAAAATTTTGAATATGTTTTTTGATAAATTCAAACTCTTTTTAAGGTCGCGTAAAGATAAATCTTTGATATAAATCCTATAAAAAATTTGCACCCTTTAAGAGCAAAACAATTAAATCTTGTTTGCGTTTTGTCCCCAATTAGGGTAATATAATTATATGACTATTGGAGAAAAAATTAAGTATTACAGGAATTTAAACGGACTATCGCAAAGAAACCTCGCCCAAAAACTTGGAATTTTTTACACTGCAGTTGGAAAATGGGAAAAAGACGCGTATGTTCCAAGCATCGTCTATATCATGAAAATGTGCAAAATCTTCAAAATAACGATTGACGAATTTGTTGAAGACGTTGAATTTTAAATAAAAAAAAGACCGAATTTGTTCGGTCTTTTATATTCCCTCTCCGCAATACATAAATCCCGCAAAAGAAACTTCGTCCCAAAGTTCTTTAAGACGCCTGCCCTCAATTGTTGCATTTTCCATGAAACTTTTAATTGTTGGAAAGGTTTGAGTGCTTTCTGGCTTTTTATCTTGAAAAAACTCAACAACGCCGTCCAATTCTTTTGCGGTTTTAACTTTGTTTAAATTGACACTGTAAAAAAACACGCCATAGTTTTTGTTTTTGAATTTAAAAGTCATTTCACTATAAAATTTTAATCCATTAACAAATTCTTCAAATGTTGCTTTAAAAGGTTTTCCAAGAGTATATTGTTTTCTTGCCGTTGTTGGCGAAACAAGCATTGGATAACTTATTCCCAAATCTTTTTCAAGTCCTTTTTCGTCTTTGCTAAACTTCCAGCCGCAGTTTGGACACTCCCCGTTTCCATATTGATCCTGAACTGCAAGTTTCCCGCAAATTGAACACTTAACAATTTGGTCTTTAACATAGGGGTCGTCATAATCGAAAAATTTAAAATCTTCCTTATTTAATCCTGAAACATTTAAATTTTGTTTTTCCCACTTAAACTGAATTAAATCTTTCCATCCCAAGTTTTTTGTCCACTGATAAGTTGTTGGAAGAAAACTTTTAAAATTTCCTTTCATGCTTGGGAACGGATCGTCATAGCAAATAACAAAACTTGGTTTAATTCGTTTAAGCATTTCGTTATATCCAAGCATAAACTCTTCTTCACAATTTTCTCGATAATAAGTGCAAACGGCAACAACTGAACCTTGTTCAATTCCGTCGAAACAAAAATCGAAACTTCTTTCATCTCCCCAACTTACAGTTGGAATAACTTTAATCCCATTTTTTTGCCAAAACGCACCGCACCAACGATTTTTAAACACACTCTCAATTTGAAGCGCAATTGGCATATTAGTGAAAATGCTAAAATCTGGGCTTAAAACATACTTATATTGTTTAAGTTTCTCAAGTTCAACTTTCGGATTTTCATAAACTTTTTCAAATTTCCAATCGTAAGTAAAGAAATGTATAGTTTTATCTAAATTTTCCAAATCATTAAGTTTTGCATCGTTATAACTTAAAAACTTAATATCATTTATGTTAATATTTTGTTTTTTTATAATTGGAAACTCATATTTCCCGCTTGACTTTTCAAAATATAGGAATTCATTTCTAACAAGTAATTGTTTTTTCTCTTGCTTATCTTTTTCATATTCGCTTAAAACTTTTGTCATGAACAATCTCCTTATTTAAATTTTACATAGTCAGGTAAAACAAAATTTTTATCCCTTATCGCCCTATCTTGAATCCAATTCCACACATGGTCATGTGGGAAATAATGCGAATTGTTATTATCTTGATGCTGATAATCTCTATTACGAACAACCCTTCCTTCAGAGTCATACCATCGACTCTGATATCTTTTTCCTTTTACATATAAATCATATCTGGAATTTGGCTTTGCTCCACATATTGGTAAATCGCCTGGCCTTCCATCAATAATTTCGCAAGTTCTATTTGGCACTCCTCCTGCTCCCATTTTTATCCCTCCATATAATATGAAAATTATAGAAACAGAAATTAAAAAAATAAATATTTGCTGCCAAATTAATAAAAAAGCCGAATTATTCGGCATTTTTTAAACTCTTGTTGTAAAGTAGCTTTGTGGGTGGTCGCAAACTGGGCAAACTTTTGGTGGTTCTTTCCCAAAATGAATGTGTCCGCAGTTTAAACATTTCCATGCAACAACTTCATCTTTTTTGAATGTTGAGCCGTTTCTAATTTCTTCAACAAGTTTTTGATAACGCTCCTCATGATGTTTTTCAATTGCTGCAACTGCTTCAAATTGATATGCAAGACGGTCGAACCCTTCTTCTTTTGCTTCCTTTGCCATTCTTGCATACATTTCTGTCCATTCCCCATGCTCGCCTGCTGCTGCATCAAGCAAGTTTTCAAGGGTCATTGGAACCGTGCCGCCATGAAGCGCTTTAAACCACATTTTTGCGTGTTCTTTTTCGTTTCCTGCTGTTTCTTCAAAAATGTTTGCAATCTCTTCATATCCGTCTTTTCTTGCTTTTGAAGCATAGTATGTATACTTATTTCTTGCTTGGCTTTCGCCCGCAAACGCTTCCATTAAATTTTTTTCTGTTTTAGATCCTTTAAGTTCCATAATTTTTCTCCTTTCTATTTTAAAATTTCCGAAGAGCGATTGAAATATGTTGTGTGAAGAAGCATTTCGCTTGTTTCTCCAAGCGGCTCACCCAAAAATTCGGAATAAATTTGTTTAATTTCTGGGTTATTATGAGCCGAACGAATTTCAGTTTCTTCGTCTTTTAAGTATAACACATCAACTCTGTTTTGCCTAATAAAATCATCAACTTTTTTAGGCTGTCCGCCGCCGCCTGCGCACCCCGCCGCGCAAGCCATAACTTCAACAAAATCGTAATCGGCTTTCCCTTCTCTAACTTTTTGCAAAAGCGAATGGATGTTTCGAAGCCCCGAAACCGCTGCAACCTTAACAATTGCCCCGCCAATGTTAACTTCGTCTTCTTTAACTCCTGCAAGCCCACGAACTTTTTCAAGTTTTAAAAGTTTTTCGTCTGGCTCTTTTCCGGTTAACATATAGTTTGCTTCGCGCAAAACAGCCTCTGTAACACCGCCGCTTGCTCCAAAAATTAAGCCGCTTCCCGAGCCTCTTGAACAAATTTTATCGAAAGTTCCTTCATACAAATTCCCATATGGAATGTTTTGCTTTCGAATCATATGCGCAAGTTCTCGAGTTGTTAAAACATAGTCAACGTCGTGAATTCCCGGCATATATCCAAAATCATCGGAAATTGAAAGTTCCTCGCGTGATATTTCATATTTTTTTGCCGTGCAAGGCGCAATAACAACATGAACAACATTTTCGGGTTTAACTTTCTTCATTCGGGCAAAGTATGTTTTAACAATTGCTCCCTGAATTGAAATTGGACTTTTTGTTGTTGAAAGGTTTGGAATTAACTCTGGCTCAAAAAGTTCAACAAATCTAACCCACGACGGACAGCAACTTGAAAACATTGGAAGAGGTTTTGTTTTCTTTGTTATTCTTTCAATAAGTTCGCGTGCCTCTTCAACAACCGTTAAGTCTGCCCCAAAAGTGACATCAAAAACATAGTCGAACCCAAGCATTCGAAGCGCGGTTATCATTCTTCCTTCGTCAAATTGCCCTGGCGCAAATCCAAATTCCTCGGCAAGAGCAACACGAACAGCGGGCGCGGTTGAAACAACAAGAAGTTTATCGTAGTTTTCAAGTTCCTTAAAAACTCTTGAATAACTTTCCTTTTCAAAAAGCGCATTCGCGCCGCAAGCAATTGTGCATTGCCCGCAGTTAACACAAACATTTGGTGCTCCTTCTTTGTTAACACCATAAAATTCGCTAAGCCCCGTTGTTTTTTCACAAATTTCTTTACAGCGACCGCATTTAATACATTTTTGAGTATCTCTATAAATTGAAGGGTTGTTTTCGTCAACAAAAACACGAGCCATATCGCTCTGTTTTTTCCTTAAGTTTTCTTTAAGCTTCTTTTGTTTAAGGTTTTTAATATCCAATCAGCCAATTTCCTTTTTCTTGTCTTCTTTTTTCTCTTGTTTAATTTCTTTTTTCTCTTGCTTAATTTCTTTCTTGGAATACATCTTTTTAAGCGACGCTTTCAAATTCGCCTTGTTTTCCGTTCCAACAAGCAAACGAAAAATGTTTTGCCTGTGCATAAACCAAGTTAAGCAATACATAACAAAAAGCAAAATTGTAACAGGTAAGTTAGCATTTGCGCCTGTATATTTAAGCGCTTCAATGAAAGTTACAATTGAGATGAAAAGAAAAGATGTAACCGCTGCATATTCGAAAATATATAGGTAAATAAACCCAAAAACAAAGCAAATTGCAACCCAAATTGGCGAGGAAACTGCGTAAACTCCAAGCATACAAGCAACGCCCTTTCCACCTTTAAACTTATAAACAACAGGGAAATTATGGCCAATCATAACACTAAGACCGCCAATATAAAGCCCCATCATTGCTTCCGCCGAAGAATGCAAGCCCCAAATGTCAACATATGCTCCTTCATATCCTTTGAAAAGGAAGAACCCTAAAAGAGCCGCCGCCGAACCTTTAAGCGCGTCTAAAAACAACGTTAAAATTCCCGCTTTAAACCCAAACGAACGAAGCATATTCATTGTTCCCGGATTTCCGCTTCCCTGCTTTGTTATGTCGTCTTTCAAAACTTTTTTTGAAAGAATACGCGCAAAGTTAATGTTCCCAAGGAAATAGGAAACAACAATAACAATAACGTATCTCCACCATTCCATTGTCTATTGCTCCTTTTCTTTCCTGTTTTTGAAAATAAGTTTAATTGGAGTCCCCTCGAAATTGATTGCATCTCGAAGACGATTTTCCAAAAATCTTTGATATGAAAAATGAACCAAACTTGCGTCATTAACAAAAATGACAAAAGTTGGAGGACAAATTTCCGCTTGCGTTCCATACAAAATTTTAAGCCTGCGCCCCGCCTTTGTTGGAGGTTCTTGCGCAAGAAGTGCTTTTTGAATAACCTCGTTGAGCGTTCCCGTTGTAATTCTCCTTGAATTGTTTTCTTTAACTTCAATTATGCTTGGCATAATTCTTTCAAGACGCTTTCCGTTTAAAGCCGAAACAAAAAGCGGTTTAAAATAACTCATAAAAGAAAGTTTTTCTTCAAGCATTTTTGTGTATGACAAAATCGTCCCTTCGTCTTTCGAAACTAAATCCCATTTGTTCATAACAACCAAACTTGGCTTTCCTTCTTCATGAACATATCCCGCAATTCTAACATCTTGCTCGCTTATTTCTTGGCTTGCATCAAAAACAATCAAAACAACATCTGCGCGCTTAATTGCTTCCATTGCGCGAATAACAGAATATCCCTCAACACTTTCGCGTTCAACGCTTCTTTGGCGTCGAATTCCCGCCGTGTCGATTAAAACATACTCTTTCCCGTTATATTTAAAAGGCGTGTCAATTGCGTCGCGCGTTGTTCCAGCAACGTTTGAAACAACAACCCTTTCTTCCCCAAGAAGACGGTTAACAATTGAGCTTTTCCCGGCGTTTGGTCGCCCAACAACAGCAATTTTAATTCTCTCATCTTCCTCGCCTTCAAGCGCGGAATTTTTAAAGCAAGGCGACGCAACAATTTCGTCTAAAACTTCGCCAAGCCCTTTCCCTTGTTCGCAAGAAATTGGGAAAGGATGTCCAAGCCCAAGAGAATAGAAATCATAGGTGTTTTCAACTTCAAACCTGTCAAGTTTATTAACAACAAGAATAACTTTTTTCTTTGTTTTTCTAAGAAGATTTGCAACTTCTTCGTCTGCTTGCGTAAGCCCGTCTTTGCCGTCAACCATAAAAATTATAACATCGGCAAGGTCAATTGCAATTTGCGCTTGCGAGCGAATTGTTTTTTGAAAAACATCGTCGCTTTTGCTGTCGAGCCCGCCCGTGTCAACAAGCGTGAAAACCTTCCCAACCCAAGTTGCGTCAGCATAAATTCTGTCGCGCGTAACGCCCGGCATATCATTTGTTATGCTAATTCTTTGCCCGCAAATTCTGTTGAAAAAAGTGCTCTTCCCTGTGTTAGGTCTTCCAACAATTGCAACAAGTGGTTTTTTCATCGTTTTGATTTTACCACAATTATTTTCCTTTTCCAAATATAAATTTTATTTAAAGAAAAATATTTTGTTCAAAAATTGTTGACAATCGCCCTTTTAAACGATATACTCTTAAAAGATTTCACAAAGTTATGGTGGATGTAGCTCAGCTGGTTAGAGCGCTGGTTTGTGGCACCAGAGGTCGTGAGTTCGAATCTCATCTTCCACCCCACAAAATTAAAGAAAGCCCCTTGGCTTTCTTTTTTAATAAAATTCCTTAGTTTTTTCTTTTTTAATCGTTTAAAATTTTTTTACGAAATAAAATTTAGTTTAAATAAAAAAAGCCCATTTGGGCTTTTTTTGGCAGGGGTGGCAGGATTTGAACCTACGCATGCCAGAGTCAAAGTCTGGTGCCTTACCGCTTGGCTACACCCCTTAGCGTGAAATATTCTATATTGTTTTAACGTGTTTGTCAATAAAAAATCAAACTTTTTTCAAACTTTTTTGCTTTTTCACTTGCAAGCCGCCCTTTCAAGTGTTATACTCGATAAGTCTTAATTATATAAATAATAAATTAGGTTAAAATTAACGAAGGAAAACAATATATGACAAACGAAAAAATTAGAAACATTGCAATAATTGCCCACGTTGACCACGGCAAAACCTCTCTTGTTAACGAGCTTTTGAAACAAGGGAATGTTTTTCATGAAAACCAAGTTGTTGAAGACCGAGTTATGGATTCAAACGCTTTGGAGCGCGAACGCGGAATCACAATCCTTTCAAAGAACGCAAGTTGCATGTATAAAGGAATTAAAATTAATGTTGTCGACACCCCAGGACACGCGGATTTCGGCGGCGAAGTTGAACGTGTTTTAAAAATGGTTGACGGCGTTTTGCTTGTTGTTGATGCTTTTGAAGGTTCAATGCCTCAAACACGTTTCGTTTTGGAAAAAGCGCTTGCTCTTAACTTAAAAGTTATTGTTGTTATTAACAAAATCGACAAGCCAGACGCAAGAATTTCCGAAGTTCAAGACGAAATTTTGGAACTTTTCTTAGACCTTGACGCAAATGAAGACCAACTTAACAGTCCATTTGTTTATTGCTCCGCTCGCCAAGGCCACGCAAGTTTAGACCCAAACAAGTTTGGAACCGACATGAAACCACTTTTTGAAACAATCATTTCCCACATTCCAGCTCCAAGCGGCGACGAATCGAAACCTTTCAAAATGCTTATTTCTTCCGCCGAACACAACGACTTTGTTGGGCGTCTTGTTATTGGTAAAATTGCGCAAGGAACAGCAAAAGTTGGCGACAGTGTTGTTGTAACAAACTATCACGAAGAAAGAAACATTAAAGGGAAAATTGTTCAACTTTTTGAATTTGTTGGACTTAAACGCGTTCCTTTGGAACTTGGAAAAGCAGGCGACATTGTTTGCATTGCTGGAATTGAACAAGCACAAATTGGCGACACTGTTTGCTCCCCTCTCGACACAACCCCAATTGAGTTCGTCCAAATTGACAAACCAACCGTTGAAATGACTTTTATGGTTAACAACAGTCCTTTTGCAGGGAAAGAAGGAAAATTTGTAACAAGCCGTCACCTTCGCGAAAGACTTTATAAAGAAGCCGTTAAAGACCTTTCTCTTCGCGTTTCCGACACTTCTTCAACCGAAGCATTCACAGTTTGCGGCCGAGGCGAAATGCATCTTTCAATTTTAATTGAAAATATGCGACGCGACGGATATGAATTCCAAGTTTCAATGCCAAGAGTTTTGTTCTTGGAAGAAAACGGGAAGAAACTTGAACCAATGGACCTTTTAACAATTGACGTTCCTGCCGATTGCGTTGGAACAATTATGAACAAAATGGGAACAAGAAAAGGCGAATTGATTCAAATGAACGACCATAATTCAAGAATGAAAATGGAATTCAAAATTCCAGAACGCGGACTTTTTGGGTTTAAGTCGGAATTCTTAACCGACACTCGCGGCGAAGGAATTATGGCATCTGTTTTCAGTGGCTATGAAGAATATAAAGGTCCAATCAAACG
>UQVQ01000010.1 GCA_900544595.1 uncultured Bacillota bacterium
AAAAAACTTGGGTTAGTTCCCAAGTTTGTTTTGGCGCCTCCTGTAAGATTCGAACTTACGACCTATCGGTTAACAGCCGAGTGCTCCACCGCTGAGCTAAGGAGGCATCTTTTAAATGCAGTTTGTATTTTAGTATATAACAAATCTTTTGTCAAGCATTTTTAAAAGATTTTTTGTTTAAATTCGAAAACGCCAAAGTTTTTCTTGATCTTCTTGTCTTGCATAGCCAATTCCAACGCGAGGAAGTTTTTCAATTTGTTTTGGCTCTTCCCCGTCTTCAATCCAAATTTCATTTTCAAGAAGAGATTTGCCGTTAAAAGTTCGGTCAATTCCAAGTTCTTTCGTAACTTTTCCAGGTCCATTTAAACCTTCAACAGAACGAATTAACACTGCTTGCGGGTCATTTCCCTCGCCTGAAACTATATTTAGCAAATTGTGGATTCCATAGCAAAGGTAGACATAACAAACTCCGCCCTTTTGAAACATAACAGAGTTTCGATTTGTCTTTCCTTTATAGGCGTGGCTTGCGGAATCGGTTTTGCCAAGATAGGCTTCAGTTTCGGTTATTTTTGCTTTAAAAATATCTTCACCCTTTTTAAGGCAAAGATATTTTCCAAGCAGTTTTTGCGCTAAAACAACTGCGTTTTGCGTATAAAAATTGATATTTTCAACTTTTTTCATAATTTTTTTGCAAATTCTTGAAGGCGAACTTCGGTCTTATCTTGTCCAAGAATTGAAATTATTTCGAATAAATCTGGTGAATTTTTTCTTCCAGTTAAAGCAACGCGAATAAACTCACAAACTTGCGCAACATTTCCTTTAAAGTTTTCTGGGTTTGCCTTATATGCTTTATTATCCGTTGCATAGCCAAGAGAAGAAGCAAGTTCTTTTATTTTTGCAAACCAAACATCTTTTTCATCTTTGGCGGATACAATTTTTGCATAAGCTGAAACAACTTCTTTTGCTTTCTTAAAATTTTGAGGGTCAATTTCAAAGTCTGCTATGTTTGAATGCTTAAAATATGGGTCGAACATATATGAAAAAACTTGTTTGATTTCGCCAAAAGCAGCAATATCTTTTCTTGGTTTTGGCGTGTAACGGTCAATTCCCAAAACTTTAATAACATAATCCTTATTTGTTTCCAAATATTTTGCAAACTCTTCGTCGTAATCTTTTGCCCATTCAACCGCTTTTTCAAACACTTCTTCGGCTGTCATTTTTGCAATAATATTTTTTGAAATATCGTTAAATTTTGCCATATCCAAAACAGGAGAAACAGCTGTTATATCGTTGATTCCAAACTTAAAATCCGTCCAAGGAAGGTCTGGATTTTTTGCGCGCCATGGCTCAAAAGAAGACGAAATAAGGTTCAAAAGATATTCAAAAACGGCTTGAATTGGATAGCCTTTTTCAAAATAGAAACGCATATCAGCTTCTGGATCATAGCGCTTTGAAATTTTGCGTTTGTTCCCGTTTTCTGGAATTTTGCAAATTAAAGGGTTATGGCAATATTTGAATCTGTTGAATCCAAGCGCGTCGATAACTTCCAAATGAACTGGAGTTGAAGAAATATACTCTTCCCCGCGAACAATTGTTGTTACTCCCATCAAATGGTCGTCAATTATATGTGCAAAAAGATATGGAGGAATTCCGTCTTGCTTAATTAAAATAACATCTTTTGCGTTTGCCGCCGCCTCAATTTCGCCCTTAATTAAATCAAGGAACTTAATTCTTTCTTTCCCTGTTCCGTTTGTTTTAAAACGAATTGCAAATTTTTCGCCATTTTTAATTTTATCTTCAATTTCCTGCAAAGTTAAACTGCGGCAAGGATCATATTCAAATTCGTCGTTGACGGCAAATTTTTCTTCTCTTTCCTTAAAAATTTCCTCTTTCCCGTCTTTTGCACGACAAAAACACGGAAATGCTTTTCCTTTCCTAACAAGGTCCTTTGCATAGGAAACATAAATGTCCTTTCGAAGAGTTTGGATGTATGGGCCATAATTCCCAACAGGCTCCTGCCCTTTTTCTTGATATTCATCTGGAAAAATTCCAAATTTATCCATAACTTGTTTAATAACTTCAAATGCATTTTCTTTTTCGCGCTTGGCATCGGTGTCTTCAAGGCGTTTTATGAAAATTCCGTTTGAGTTTTTTGCAAGGTTATATGAAATAAACATTTGAAAAAAGTTTCCAAGATGCATAAACCCCGTTGGGCTTGGCGCATATCTTGTAACTTCTTGTGTTTTAACCAAATTTCTTCTTGGAAATTTGTTTTCCCAATAGGAAACATCTTTTGCGTCTGGGAAAAGTAAATTTGCAAGTTTTTGATTATCCATTTTTTCTTTCCTTAATAATAAGTTTTGCCGCTTCCAAAATTGAAAGAGAAACTTGCGTTCCATCTTTCATATTTTTAAGCGCAATTTTGTTTTCTTTAATTTCATCCTCGCCAATTATCGCAACAAAAGGAATTTTAAGCGAGTTTGCTTGTTCAAGAGCTTTTTTAAGTTTTTTGTTTTTATAGTCAACAATAACATTAACCCCTTCTTTTCGAAGAGCCGAGGCAATTTCCAAAATCTTCGAGTTAAGATCGAAAGCATAAATAAGCAGATCAACTCTATTAAATTCTGGCTGTTTTTCTTCCAATAAAACATAAATTGGTTCAATTCCAAAACTCATTCCAAGCGCTGGATATTCCAAGCCGTTGTCGATGAATTTTCCAATTATTTTGTCATATCTTCCGCCGCCGCCAAGGCTTGACTTAACTTTTCCAGTTTTATCGAAAATTTCCCAAACTGTTCCCGTGTAAATTTCAAGTCCACGAGCAAGAGTTGACGAGAAAACACAATCTTTAAGATTAAGTTCGCTAATAAGTTTTTGAACTTCTTGAACTTCGAAAATTCCCTCTTTAAGAAGATTTGAAGTTGCAACTTTTTCAACTTCATTTAAAGGAAGGGAAAGAAGACTGAAAAGTTTTTGAGCCGATTCTTTTGAGCACCCAAGTTCCAAAAGTTCTTTTTCAACTTCCTTTTCGCCAACTTTTTCAAGTTTATCAAGCGCAAGAATTGATTTCGAAGTTATCTCTGTTGAAATTCCCGATTCTTCAATAAGCCCCGAAAGATATTTTCTGTTGTTCCATTTAACTTCAACATCAAGCCCAAGAGCATTATATCCTTCCAAAGCCATTTGGAAAAACTCAACTTCAATAAATCTTCCCTCAATGCCGCAAACATCAACATCGCATTGATAGAATTCGCGCATTCTTCCAAGTTTAACAGGCCCGTTTCTAAAAACTTTTCCAATTTCGTAACGCCTAAATGGCAAAGAGATGTTTTGGTTTGCCGCAATTGTTTTCGAGAAAGGAACCGTTAAGTCATATCTAAGCCCCAAATCTCTTTCGCCTTGGTCTTTAAGACGATAGACCTCTTTCAAAATTTCTGCCCCGCCGGCATATTTTGACGAAAGAAGTTCGAATGGGCAAAGAATTGCCGTGTCGAGAGGCAAGAACCCATATTTTTC
Source organism: uncultured Bacillota bacterium (assembly GCA_900544595.1). Taxonomy (GTDB): domain Bacteria; phylum Bacillota; class Clostridia; order Christensenellales; family UBA1242; genus UMGS687. The sequence goes on from UQVQ01000010.1 coordinate 3,517, forward strand.
AAAAACACCTTTAAGCGTTGAAAAAATTTGTTCCCTAAGGATTTGTTCTTTTGGCAAGTAGTCAACTGTGCCTTTCAAATTTTGTAGTTTTAAATCGTTTTTCATAATTTATATATTATCACTTAACTGCGCACACTGTCAAACTTTAATTTATTTTTAAGACACAAAAAAAGATGGGAACCCCACCTTTAATTTTTGTTTTATTGTGAAATAATTATTCTGTGGCAATTGTCACATTCCATATATCCGTTTGTTTTAACCTTTTCAATTTCCGCCGCCGAAAGTTCCATTCTGCATCCGCCGCAAGATTTATCGTTTAATCTAACAAACGCTGGGAAGAGTTTGTCCGCGCGAAGTTGCTTATATTTTGCAAGAAGTTTTGGTTCAATTCCCCCTTCAAGTTTTGCAAGTTCTGCTTTGATTGTTTTAATTTCTGGCTCTTTTTGTTTAAAAAGGGCATCATAAATTTGTTTATGCTCGCCATACTTAGCGCGCGCTGCTCCATATTGTTTTTTTGTTTTTTCAAACTCATTAAGAGTTATGTTAAGATTTTCCGCAGCCGAAAAAAGTTTCTTTTCCAAGATATTCATATTGTTTAAAATTGCATTGCAAGCTTCCGAAATGCTTTCCAAATCTTTTTGGGAAAGAGCTTCAAGGTCTTTTGAAACAAATTTCTCAATTTGCGCAACATTCTCATTGTATGCTTTTTGAAGAGCCTCAAAATCTTTTGAAAGAGCGCCCGCATGGTTTTCAAGTTGAGCCGATCTTTCTTGCGCTTTTTTAACAACGCTAATCATTTCCGAAGAAATTTTTCTGCTTTGATGAGAATTAAGTTCTCTTTCAATTTTAATGAGTTCCCCGTCTTTTTTTTGATATTCCAAAACATTTTTAAAGTCCATTCTTTGTTGTCCCCTTTTATATCTCCCATTATACAATAAAACCCTCAAAAAGAGCAAGTTCTTTTTTAAAACTTTTTTCTTTCATCAATTTCTTCATTTTTGTTTTAATTTAACAAAAAAATCAACCGAGGGTTAATGGTTGATTTTTTATCATTTCAAACTATGAGCGATAGTCAACAAGTTTTTTTGAGCGATTTGGGTGGCGAAGTTTGCGAAGGGCTTTTGCCTCAATTTGACGAATACGTTCACGCGTTACGTTAAATTCTTTTCCAACTTCTTCCAAAGTTCTTGGGTGGGAATTATCAAGGCCATAACGCATACGAATAACTTTTTGTTCGCGTGGGGTTAAGGTTTCAATTACGGAAAGAAGTTGTTCGCGAAGAAGTTTTTGAGCAGCGGCTTCCAAAGGAGATTGAGCGGTTTCATCTTCAATGAAGTCGCTTATCTTGCTGTCCTCCTCGTCGCCAATTGTTGTTTCAAGAGAAATTGGGTCCATTGCAATTCTTTGAATTTCCATAACTCTTTCTTCGGAAACGCCCATTGCGGCTGCAATTTCACTTGTTGTTGGGTCGCGACCAAGTTTTTGAATTAAAGTTCTTGTAACTCTTGTTAATTTATTGATTGTTTCAACCATATGAACAGGAACACGAATTGTTCTTGCTTGGTCGGCAATTGCTCTTGTTATTGATTGACGAATCCACCAAGTTGCATATGTTGAAAAACGGAAACCTTTTGTGAAATCAAATTTTTCAACAGCTTTCAAAAGTCCAATATTTCCCTCTTGAATTAAATCCAAAAATTGCATATTTGAGCGGGAAACATATCTTTTTGCAATTGAAACAACCAAGCGAAGGTTGGATTCCGAAAGTTTTGCTTTTGCCGCTTGGTCGCCTTCTGCCATTCTTTTTGCAAGGTCAATTTCTTCGTCGCTTGAAAGAAGAGGAACTTTTCCAATGTCTTTAAGATACATTTTAACAGGGTCGTCAACATTAACTTGAACAATTATGTCGTCTAAACTTTCTTTGCTTAAATCTTCCTCGCTTGCGCGAATAACACGAATTCCATTCTTCTCAATTTCGTCAACAAATTCGTTAATGTCGTCGCGGCTTGCGTCATATTTCATAAGACGGAAATAAATGTCTTCCTCGTTAACATTCCCCTTTTTTCGCCCAACTTCCAAAAATCTGTTAAGTTCAACTTTAAATTTTTCGTCCATTTTCTCTCCTATAATTTTCTTTCGCTAAGTTTTTTAATTATTTCATTAAGTTTTTCGGCAATTTCTTTTCGCTCATCGTAAGAAGTTGCGGCTTTATATTGCTCGTTTAACATTTGCTGTTTTGTTTTCAAGTTGTTTTCAACAATTTTCCAAACGCACTGGTTAAAGTATTCTTTTCCTTCGCCAAACGATTGCAATTCCAAAATCTTTTCAACAATGTCTTTTTCATTTTCATCAAGTTTTTCAAAAAACTCTTCTTTTGAGTTTGTTTCTTTAACTTTTTTCAAAATTGAAATGTAGATTGGATTTATTAGATATTTTTCAAGGTCAAAATCCAATTTCGAATAGGTTTCGCGGTTAATTATTGCTTTAAGCGCAAACTTAACTGCTTTAATATTCCCATCTTCAATTGTTCTTAAAACATTTTTCTCTTCGCTTGTTTCAACCATTTTCTTTCCGCTTTGCGCATCTCGTCGCAAAATGTCGATTGGAACATTTGAAACTTGACTTATGATTTTAAGATAGACGTCTTTTTCGCTTAATGTTTCAACTGCTTGCAAAATTTCAAACGCCTCTTTAAGATATAACGCTTTCCCTTCTGGCTTTGAAACATCAAACTTTTCTTTAAGCAAATCCAACCTATATTCAATTGGAGTTTTTGCGTTGTCTAAAAGTTTTTGCATTGCATCTTTGCCAAATTCTTTTAAAAATTCGTCTGGGTCTTTCCCTTTTGGAAGGCGCGCAACTTTAACAGTAAAACCTTCTTTTTCCAAAATTCCAATTGCACGCATTGTTGCTTTTTGTCCCGCCCCGTCGCCATCATAACAAACAACAATGTCGGTTGAAAATCTTTTAAGCTTAGCTGCGTGTTTTTCTGTGAAAGCTGTTCCAAGCGATGCAACAGCGGTGTTAAACCCGTTGGAATGCATCATAATAACATCAATTTGCCCTTCAACCAAGATTATGTATTTAAGCGTTCCGTTTCTCTTTGCTTGTTTCAAAAGGTCAATTGCATAAACGCTTGAACCCTTATCAAAAACAGGAGTTTGCTCTGTGTTTTTATATTTTGCTTTAAAATCACTTTTTTCAAGAATTCTTCCGCTGTAGGCAATGCATTGTTCATATGAATTCAAAACTGGGAAAATAAGACGCCTTGAAAGTTTGTCGTAATATTTTCCGCTTTCTTCGTCTTTTCCCGCAATCCCCGCTTTAACAAGGGTTTCAACTTTAACTCCTTGTTTAACAAGCGAAGGAATTATCATGTTTCCGTTGGCATAGCCAATATGAAATTTTGTTAAATCACTTTTTTTGAAATTTCGAAGTTTAACATATTCTTGCGCAGGTTTTGCAAAAGGTTCATACAAATTCTTTTCATATTCTTTCATTGCAAGGTCAAGTGCTTTAAGAATTTCGTCTTTCTCTTGTTTTGCTTTTTCAATTTTTTCGCCATCTTCAACTTCTGGAAGTTTCATCCCTGCGCGCTCCGCAAGCTTTTCAAGCGCTTCTGGATAGGAAATTGATTCAATTTGCTGAACAAATTTAATAACATCTCCCCCTTCGCCGCAACCAAAACAATGATAGAATTGATCATCTTCATTTATTGCAAACGACGGAGTTTTTTCGTGATGAAAAGGACAGAGGGCCCAATGAACGTTCCCTCTTTTATTAACTTGCAAATATGATGAAATAACTTGAACAATATCTAATTTACTTCTAAGTTCGTTAACCCATTCAGGCGGATAATATCTTTTTTGCAATTTTTCCTCTTGTAACAATTTTTATGGTTAGATAATATATAAGTTCGACATAAATTTCAAAAACCCTTTATTTTTTAATAAAAAAGTTTTAAAAACTTGATTTTCCAATTTTTTCTCTAACTTTTTTCAAGATATTTGCCGCAATTTCTCGCGCTTTTTTGCTTCCCTCTTGCAAAATTCTTTCAACTTCTTCTGGGTGTGACATATAGAAATTATATTTTTCTCTCATATCTTTCAAGTAGTTATTTGCAACTTCAAAAGTTGCCGCTTTAACTTCACCCCATGAAATTCCTTTTGCAAATTTTTCTTTCATTTCCTCAATTTGTTTTTCGTTTGCAAAAAGGCTATACATTTGGAAAATGTAACAATCGGTTGATTTAGGATCGGTTGGAAGGGAACTGTCGGTAACGATTCGATTGATTTTCTTTTTAAGCTCGGCTTCGTCGCAGAAAATTGAAATTGTGTTGTTATAACTCTTGCTCATTTTCCTTCCGTCAAGCCCTGGAATTGTTCCAACCCCTTTGCTTATTTTTTCTTCTGGAACAACAAAAGTTTCGCCAAAAGTTTTGTTAAAAATTCTTGCAATTTCGCGCGCAATTTCAACGTGTTGCTTTTGGTCTTCCCCAACTGGAACAAACTTTGAGTTCATTGCCAAAATGTCCGCAGTCATTAAAATTGGATAGTTATAAAGCCCCATGTTAATTCCGTCGTCGGGGTCTTTCTCGTCATTAAGATTTTTCTCAACAACCGCTTTATATGCGTGCGCTCTGTTCATAAGCCCTTTTGGGGTTACGTTCGACAAAATCCAGTTAAGTTCAAAAACCTCTGGGATGTCGCTTTGGCGATAGAAAATAACATTTGCTTCGTCAAGCCCGCAAGCAAGCCATGTTGCCGCCTCTTCAAGCGAATTTTGTTTAAAGAGATTTGCATCTTTAATTAAATTAAGCGCATGATAGTCTGCAATAAAAAACATTGCTTCTGTGTTTGAATTTTTTGCAAGTTCAAGCGCGGGTTTAATTGCTCCAAAATAGTTTCCAAAATGCAATTTCCCTGTTGGTTTAATTCCTGTTAAGATAATGTCTTTCATGTATTCCTCCTAATATGATACTTGTAGCACTTATTTATTCTTTTGTCAATTGTTATACTATAACAAAGAAAAAACAGCAAAATTTGCTGCTTTTTTTTGAATTTGATTTATTTTGCAATCTTTTCCCTAATCTTTTGAAGGATTTTTGTTTCAAGGCGCGAAACTTGAACTTGTGAAATTCCAAGTTCCTTTGCTATTTCGCTTTGTGTTTTATCACGAAAAAAACGCATTAAAATAATTTTTTTATCTCTGTTTTCAAGATTTTTAAGCGTATCGCGCAAAAAAATGTTGTTAAAAAGTTCCTCGGCAGAATTCTCTTCTTGAAAACGGTCAACAAAAAGAAGACCTTTTTCGTCATCATCAAACGGCGTGTAAAGCGAGATTGGCATTTTTGCAGAGTCCATTGCAAAAACAACTTCTTGGGGCGGAACATCAAAGTTTTTTGCAATTGCTTCAATTGATGGCTTAACGCCATTTTCTTTTTGGAATTTCTCAACAAATTTATTGATTTGAAGATTAAACGCTTTAATTGTTCTTGAAACTTTAACTGCTCCATCATCTCTCATAAAGCGTTTAATTTCGCCAATTATCATTGGAACAACATAAGTTGAAAACTTAACATTAAACTCTTCGCTGAAATTATTTATTGCCTTAACAAATCCCATTGCGCCAAGTTGAAACAAATCGTCATACTCAATTCCCTTGCCAACATAGCGTTTAATTATGCTTTTGATAAGTGGCGAATTTTCAACAATAAGAGTTTCTTTTGCATTTCTGTTCCCATTTTGCGCTTTTTTAATTAAATTTAATGTTGTTTCGTGGTCTAGCATTAGCCACCTATAAACTCTTGCTCCGCCTCACCAAATTTCTTTTCCATTGTAACCGTAAGTCCGCTTAAACCATTTTTAGAAAGAACAACGCTGTCCATAAAACTTTCCATAACAGTAAACCCCATCCCACATCTTTCTTCTTTTGGTTTTGTTGTGTAGAACGGTTGAGTTGCTTGTTTAAAGTTTGGAATTCCAATTCCGTTATCGGAAATTGTTATAATTGCTCCTGAATTTGATAATTTAACATTAATAGAAACATTCCCAGTCCCCTTTGGATATGCATGGACAACACAATTTGTAACTGCTTCGCTAACAGCAGTTTTAATATCGGTTATTTCGTCAAGCGTTGGATTAAGCTGAATGCAAAAAGCTGCAACTGCGCTTCGAGCAAACCCCTCATTTTCCGAAAGTGCTTTAAAAGTTAATGTCATTTCATTGATAATGTTCATATTTCCTCCTTTAAGAAATTTTGGGCATAATTTCATAGAGCCCTGTCATTTTAAAAATTTTTTCTGCGTGAGATGACGGATTGCAAATAAAAATTGGAACATTTTTGCCTTTAAGTTTTTTATATCTTCCAAGCATAACTCCAACTCCCGTTGAATCCATAAATTCAAGTTCCGAAAGATCAACAATAACTTGATTGAATCCCTCTTTTTCAAAAAGTTCGTCAAGAGTTAATCGAACTTCTGTTGCAGAATATTCGTCAAGTTCGCCGCTTAAAACAACATAAAGCGTGTTGTTGTAAATTCTGTTTCTAATTTGCATTTGCTTCCTCCTAAAAAAGAGTTTAGCAATATATGAATGTAAAAAAATAACACCTTCTGTCGAAAAAGGTGTTATTTTGAAATATTAAAGTTTTATTGAGTTTATTTGCTTTTTAAGGGAAGACATAGTTAATTTATACAAAGGGCTTTACCCTTGTTTTTGACACCACTTTTGACACCACAAATTTAGCCAAATTTTTGCCAACAAAAAAAGTAGACACAACATATAGTTTTAACTAAGTGTTATGTCTACCATATGGAGCTGGTGATTGGAGTCGAACCAACAACCTGCTGATTACAAATCAGCTGCTCTGCCAATTGAGCTACACCAGCAAACACTGTAATGGCATATGGTGCCTCAGAGTGGAGTCGAACCACCGACACAGGGATTTTCAGTCCCTTGCTCTACCAGCTGAGCTACCGAGGCAAAAATTTGGCGACCCGAAGGGGGCTCGAACCCCTGACCTTCAGCGTGACAGGCTGACGTGCTAACCAACTGCACCACCGGGCCACAATTTCAAAAGTTCGCTGCTAAGAAAATGGTGGGCCTTCAGGGACTCGAACCCCGGACCAATCGGTTATGAGCCGACCGCTCTGACCAACTGAGCTAAAGGCCCTTATTAATGGTGACCCCTGGGAGAATCGAACTCCCGTTACCACCGTGAAAGGGTGGTGTCTTAACCGCTTGACCAAGGGGCCGTTATTCAAGTGGTCGGGGTGACAGGATTTGAACCTGCGGCCCTCTGGTCCCAAACCAGATGCGCTACCAAACTGCGCTACACCCCGATTCAATTCGCACCGCGACGACGTTGATTATGATACTTTATTTTGTGGTAAATGTCAACTATATTTTTTAAAAAATAATGTATATTGTGGCAAAGCCCATAAAAGTACCCATATATGATCTGTTTTGAGGTTCCGATAGGGGTTATATGCTTGAACTGACACCCTAAAAAAGATATAATTAATGTGATTTGTTATGTAGAGGTATTTTGATGAAAGAACCAGTATTTGTTTCTCCGGCAGAGATAGCAGCTTCCAAGGCCGCGGCAAAGCGAGTAAAAGACGAAGTTTATGACCTCGGCCTTACTTACCATATAGAATCCTACGGCTGCCAAATGAACGAGCACGACTCGGAAAAAATAGCCGGCATGATGGAGGAAATGGGTTACGCCAAAGCTGAGGACAAGTCCAAGGCCGACTTTATAATATTCAATACCTGCTGCATTCGCGAGCACGCTGAGCAGAGGGTATACGGCAACATAGGCGCGCTGAAAAAGCGCAAGGACGAGAATCCGCAGCTCATGATAGGCGTATGCGGCTGCATGATGCAGCAAAAGGACGCCGGCAGGAAGCTCTTCAAGCGCTTTCCATTTGTGGATATAGTCTTTGGCACTAATGAACTGCATCGGTTCCCGTTGCTATTTGAGGAAGCATATCACGGAGAGCGCACGTTGCAGGTTCGCGACATGGACGGCGAGATAGCGGAGGGGCTGCCGGTTTGCAGGAACAGCACATTTTCCACCTTCACAAATATAACCTACGGCTGCAACAACTTTTGCTCTTACTGCATAGTGCCGTATGTAAGAGGACGTGAGCGCTCCAGAAACTCTGCGGATATAGTGAACGAGGTAAAGGGCCTTGCTTTGGCCGGATTTAAGGAAGTGACGCTCCTTGGCCAGAATGTCAATTCCTACAAGGGGGATGGCGAGACTACTGACTTTCCGGCGCTTTTGCGCATGGTACACGATCAGGTTCCCGAGCTTAAGAGGATACGCTTCATGACCTCCCACCCAAAGGACCTTTCGTCAGGGCTTATAGACGCTATGGCGGAATTGCCAAGGGTGTGCAAGCACATACATCTTCCGGTCCAGTCCGGCAGCAGCAGGATACTCAAGCTCATGAACCGCTGCTATACGAGGGAAAAATATATAGAAGAAGTACAGCAGCTCAGGGAAAAGGTTCCGGAGATAGAACTGACCACGGATATAATAGTTGGCTTCCCGGGCGAAACGGAAGCGGACTTTAAAGAAACGTTGAGCCTCGTGGAGCAGGTTGGCTACTCTGCGGCGTATACTTTCATGTATTCTCCCCGTAAAGGCACCGCAGCTGCCACAATGCCCGATCAGATACCCGACGAGGTAAAGCATGACAGGCTGGAAAGACTGAACGAAGTCCAGAGCAAGGTGCTCCGCAATGGCAACATGAAATATATAGGCACTTACGGCGAGGTACTGGTCGAGGGATGCGACCACAGATCAGAGCCCATGGCCTACGGCAAATTGAGCAACTTCAAGATGGTGTACTTCCCTGGGGATGATAGTCTTGTGGGCAGCATGAAAAACGTAAAAAT